>JBHIXX010000015.1:0-57208 GCA_041984585.1 Pseudolysinimonas sp.
CTGACCGTGGCCGGGGAGGTGGTCAGGTCGTGGTGGTGTCGCAGGTGCCACGCGATCGTGTCGGGGCCGTGATCCAGGCCCCGGGATTGCAGGTTCGTGCGTAGGTTCACGATCAGCTCGATCGTGGTGGCCGGAGTTGCCGTGGGGGAGCTCTTTGGGCGGCGAGAGCGGGGCGTGAACGCGGTGTCGCCCTCGAGCCGCCATCGGGCGACCAGTTTCGACACCCACCCTTTCGAGACGCCGTAGGAGCGGGCGACATCAGCTTGGGTGCGCCCCTCGATGACGACCGCGGTGATGATCAGGCGAGCCTTCGACACCCTCCTGAGCGTGCCCCGAGGTTTCCGATGTCCTGAGAGATGGGTTTCCTATCTCCTGAACGAGGACACTGTTACCCCGACCATCGGGATCCGGCCCGGATCCCTCGCGGAAGCCGCCCCTCGGGGCGGCTTTCTCATTTGCGCGCGGTAATGCGCGCATTTGTCGTTTATGAGGGCTGTGGAATTATCCGGACGGCGGCCCTGAATTCACGCGTACGATGGACGGGTACTGAAATATCCGGGGGAAAGGAACCGCCGTGAAGAAGCAGATCACACAACTCGTCGACGACCTCGACGGTTCGGTCATCGAGCAGGGCGGCGAGACCATCCGGTTCTCGCTCGAGGGGCGCTCCTACGAGATCGATCTCTCGGCCGCCAACGCCGAGCGCATGCGCGACGCGTTCGCCCCGTACATCCGCGCGGGACGCGGCGTCGGCGGATCGAGCCGGTCCGGACGCTCGCGGTCGCGCGGCGGGTCGGACCTCGCCGCGATCCGCGCCTGGGCGCAGCAGAACGGCTACGAGGTGGGCGACCGCGGACGGATCGCCGCGCCCGTGCGCGAGGCCTACGAGCGCGCCACCTCCTGAGCCGAGCGGTTCAGCTGAAGTCGGCGTCGGGTTCGGCGCCGTAGCTGAAGTCGAGCCCGGGGCGGCCGCCGCGGTTGAGCACACCGCCGCTCTCCTCGAGGTAGCACTGCCCGCACAGCGCCTCGTAGGTCACGTCGGCGCCGTCGATCGCCACCTGATCGCCGGCGAAGACGAAGACGCCGTCGACCACACGCGCGTTGAACATCGCCTTACGCCCGCACCGGCAGATCGTCTTCAGCTCCTCGAGGGAGTGCGCGATCTCGAGCAGCCGCCGGCTGCCCGGGAACGCCACCGTCTGGAAGTCGGTGCGGATGCCGTAGGCGAGCACCGGTACGTCCTGCTCGATCGCGATGCGCAGCAGGTCGTCGACCTGTCGCTCGTCGAGGAACTGCGCCTCGTCGACGAGCAGGCAGGCGACGTCGTCCCCGGACGCGCGGGTGGCCCGCTCCCGCTCGGCGCGGAACAGCTCGGCCACGTCGGCATCCGCCGCGATGGTGAAATCGACCGGCCGGGTCACCCCGAGCCGGGACACGATCGACGACTGGCCCTTGGAGTCGATGGCGGGCTTCGCCAGCAGCACCCGCTGCCCGCGTTCCTCGTAGTTGTAGGCGGCCTGCAGCAGCGCGGTGCTCTTGCCCGAATTCATGGCGCCGTAGCGGAAGTAGAGCTTGGCCATCAGTGCAGATATCCGTCCTCGGCGGCGCGGCGCACCAATTCCGATTTCTTGCTCGCCGGACGCCCCGCTTTCGCGTACTTCTCGCGCACGCGGCGCAGATACGTCTTCGCGGTCTCGTAGCGCACGTTCATCCGCGAGGCCACCTCGGTGGTCGAGAATCCGGTGACGTACAGCCGCAGCGCCTCCGTCTCCCCGGGGCTCAGCTTCGGCCGGGTCACGACCGGCGGCGGGGTCGGCACCACCGAGTCGCCCTCCGCGGGCCGCAGCGTCGGGATGCCCATCACGCGTCGCGCCGTCTCCATCACGGCCGCCAGTGAGAGGGCCTTCGACAGGAACGCCGAGGCCCCGGCCGCGAGCGCGCGCTCACGGGCCTCGGGGGTGTCGACGCTGGAGAGCACGATCACCTTCGCCCCCGCCGCCCGACAGGTGCGGACGCGCGCCTCGATCGACACCGACTCGCGCAGCTGGAAGTCGAGGAGCACGAGTTCCGTTGGGAACGCCGGGCTGTGCACGAGCTGCAGCCACGACGGCGCCGTGACCGTCACCGTGAAGTCGGGGGCGTGGGAGTCGACCCACGTGCGCAGCGCGTCGAGCAGCACCTCGTGGTCGTCGAGGATCGCCATCCGCACCGGGGCGCCCGGCGGGCGCTCCCCCGGGAGCAGGCGACTGGTGCTCACCCCTCCACCCTAGGGCGGGGGTGGGCTCCGCCGGGGTACAGGCGCACCCCCGAGTCGGGGGACCCGGCTGTTCCGCGCGGGTCAGAACAGGGCGGGCTGCAGCGACGACGCCATCCGCACCGGCAGCTCCGCGGCGAGCAGCCCGCCGACCCCCGCCACGCCGGCGGTACCCGCGTCGGCCGCCCGGGGCGTGCCGGTGCCCGGATCGAGCCGCGGGACGCGGTCGAGCCCGTGACGCCGCAGCAGCGGGCGGATGCGGGCCGCCAGCGCCGCGCGGTAGTCGCCCGGCGCGTACGCCGACCCGCGGTAGAGCGCCCGGTAGCGCGGCAGCAGGTCGGGCCGCTCCCGCTCGAGCCAGGCGAAGAACCACTCGCGTGCGCCCGGTCTCAGGTGCAGCGCCGACCACGCCACCCCGGCGGCGCCCGCCGCGGCGATCCGGCCGAGCAGCTCGTCGAGGTGCCGCGCCGAGTCGGACAGGTGGGGCAGCACGGGCATCACGAACACCGTCGGAGCGAGGCCCGCGTCGGCCAGCGCCCGCACGGTGGCGAGGCGGGCCGCGGTGCTCGGCGCCCCCGACTCGAGCGAGGCGGCGAGGTAGGCGTCGACCAGGTCGATCGTCATCGCCACCTCGACCGGCACGCGCTCGCGCGCCTCGACCAGCAGCGGGATGTCGCGGCGGATCAGCCCGCCCTTGGTGAGGATGCTGAGCGGCGTCCCCGACGCCGCGAGCGCCGCGATGATCCCCGGCATGAGCCGGTACCTGCCCTCGACCCGCTGGTAGGGATCGGTGTTGGTGCCGAGCGCCACCGGCTCGCGGCGCCACGAGGGGCGCACCAGCTCGCCGGCGAGCACGTCGGCGACGTTCACCTTCGCCACGATCTGCCCGTCGAAGTCGGCCCCCGCGTCGAGGTCGAGGTACTCGTGGGTGGAGCGCGCGAAGCAGAACGTGCACGCGTGCGTGCAGCCCCGATACGGGTTGATCGTCCACGAGAACGGCAGCGCGCCGCCCGGAACCCGGTTGAGCGCTGACTTGGCGAGCACCTCGTGCACGACCACCCCGGAGAACTCGGGCGGACGCACCGTGCGCACGTGCTCGCCGGCGGCCGCCAGCCCGCCGCCGCGTCCCGACGCTTCGATCCGCTGTCCGTCCCACCGCATCCCGATATTCGAACACATGTTCGAACGCCGGTCAACGGCGGCGCACGGCCGAGGGCCGACTACCGGATGCCGAGAGCCTCCGCGGTGCGGTCCTGGCTGGCGCGCGCCGCCTGCGGATCGTCGGAGAGCCGCGTGCCGTAGCTCGGCACCAGCTCGCGCAGCTTCGGCTCCCAGTCCGACATCCGCCGGGGGAAGCAGCGGGAGATCACGTCGAGCATGATCGGCACCGCCGTCGACGCCCCGGGCGAGGCGCCGAGCAGCCCGGCGATGGTCCCGTCGGCGCCGCTCACCACCTCGGTGCCGAACTGGATGACGGCCTTGCCGTCGGCATCCCGCTTCATGATCTGCACCCGCTGCCCGGCGGTGATCAGGCGCCAGTCCTGCGCCTGGGCCTTCGGGAAGTACTCCCGCAGCGCGGCCAGCCGACGCCCACGCGTCGCGAGCAGCTCGCGCACCAGGTAGGCGACGAGCGACAGGTTGGTGAGCCCGGCCCCGATCATCACCGGCAGGTTGTGCGGCCGGATCGAGCGGACGATGTCGAACCACGAGCCGGTCTTCAGGAACTTGGGCGAGAACCCGGCGTACGGGCCGAACAGCACGCTGCGCTCTCCGTCGACGACGCGGGTGTCGAGGTGCGGCACCGACATGGGCGGCGACCCGACGGCCGCCTTGCCGTAGACCTTGGCCTGGTGCCGACCGACGATCGCGGGATCGTCGGTGCGCAGGAACTGGCCGCTGATCGGGAACCCGCCGTAGCCGCGGATCTCGGGGATGCCGGAACGCTGCAGCATGTTCAGCGCGTAGCCGCCGGCGCCGACGAACACGAACCGCGCGGACATCTCGAACCGGGTGCCGCCCACCTCGTGGGTGCCGCGGATGCGCCACAGCCCCGTGCGGGCCGACCGCTTCAGCGACGTGACCCGGTGACCGAGCCGCAGCTCGGCGCCCTGCGCGACGATGCCGTCGACGAGCAGCCGGGTGAGGGCGCCGAAGTCGACGTCGGTGCCCTCGGCGAAACGGGTCGCCGCGAACACCTGCGACCGCGCGCGGCCGGGGATGAGCAGCGGTGCCCAGGAGCGGATGACCTCCGGGTCCTCCGAATACTCCAGGCCGACGAACAGCGGGTGGTCCTTCAACGCCTCGTACCGCTTGCGCAGGTAGGCGACGTTGTCTTCGCCCCAGACGAAGCTGAGGTGCGGCACCGGCGACAGGAAGGCATCCGGGCTGGGCAGCACGCCGCGGTCGACGAGGGCGGCCCAGAACTGCCGCGACACCTGGAACTGCTCGTTGACCTTCACCGCGTTGGCGATGTCGATCGAGCCGTCCGTGCGCTGCGGCGTGTAGTTGAGCTCGCACAGGGCCGAGTGGCCCGTGCCCGCGTTGTTCCACGGGCTCGAGCTCTCCTCCGCCACGCCGCCGAGGCGCTCGACGATGCGGATGGACCAGTCGGGTTCAAGTTGTTTGAGCAGGGCTCCGAGGGTGGCGCTCATGACCCCGCCGCCGATCAGTACGGCGTCGATGGGTTCACTCACAGCTCTCCATCCTAGGCGCGCCGCGACCGCGCGGCTCGCGGGGCCGCCTCCGGGCGCCGGCCCCCTCGTCGCGACGGCGTCAGGCGACGGGGAGGCGCGCCGCGAGCAGCTCCGCGATCTGCACCGCGTTGAGCGCGGCGCCCTTGCGGAGGTTGTCGTTGGAGATGAAGAGCGCGAGCCCGCGGCCGCCCGGGACGCCCTCGTCGGTGCGGATGCGGCCGACCAGGCTCGGGTCGATGCCGGCCGCGTCGAGCGGGGTCGGGGTGCCGACGAGCCGCACGCCCGGGGCGTCGGCGAGCAGCTCGCGCGCCCGCTCCGGCGACAGCGCCTGCTCGAACTCGGCGTTGATCGCGAGCGAGTGGCCGGTGAACACCGGCACCCGCACGCACAGCCCGCTCACCGGCAGCTCGGGCAGTTCGAGGATCTTGCGGCTCTCGTTGCGGAGCTTCTTCTCCTCCTCGGTCTCGTCGAGGCCGTCGTCGACGAACGCGCCGGCCTCGGGCACGACGTTGAAGGCGATGTTCTTCGGGAACTTGTGCGGCTCGGGGAACTCGACCGCGGAGCCATCGTGCACGAGCGCCATCGGGTCCTGGGTCATCGCCGCCCGGGTCGCCTCGAACAGCTCTTCGCCGCCGGCGAGACCGGCGCCGGAGACCGCCTGGTAGGTGCTCACGATGAGCCGACGAAGTCCCGCCTCGGCGTCGAGCACCTTGAGCACCGGCATCGCCGCCATGGTGGTGCAGTTCGGGTTGGCGATGATGCCCTTCACGGCCTCGTCGAGCGCGTGCGGGTTGACCTCGCTGACGACGAGCGGCACCCCGGGGTCCATCCGCCAGGCGCTCGAGTTGTCGACGACGGTGACCCCGGCGGCGGCGAACCGCGGCGCCTGCACCCGCGACATGGTCGCGCCCGCCGAGAAGATCGCCACGTCGAGCCCGGTCGGGTCGGCCGTGGCCGCATCCTCGACGGTGATCTCCTGACCCCGGAACGGCAGGGTGGTGCCGGCGCTGCGCGCGGAGGCGAAGAACCGGATCTCGGCGATCGGGAAGTCGCGCTCCTCGAGCAGACGGCGCACGACGGCGCCGACCTGCCCGGTGGCGCCGACGACGCCCAAGCGGATGGGGGCGGATGCGGTGGTGCTGGTCACGACGGGAAGCCTAACCCGGCGCGCTCGCCCGCGTCCGCCGGGAAACCGTCAGTCGGCGTCGCCTCCCTGCCAGGTCGGCGCGCAGGAGGATGGAGTGCGCCGCGGGCCGCGCCTCAGCGGCCGGTGCGGAGTGCACCGACCGTCGCACCTCAGCGGCCGGTACCGCCGTAGACGATGGCGTCGACCTCGCCGTCGAGCTCGAAGGCCGAGTGCACGACGCGCATCGCCTCGGCCAGGGTGTCGGCCCGGGTGACCACCGAGATGCGGATCTCGGAGGTGGAGATCATCTCCAGGTTGATGCCCGCCTCGGACAGGGCGCGGAAGAACTGCGCCGAGACCCCGGCGTGGGTGCGCATGCCGGCGCCGACCACCGAGAGCTTCCCGATCTGGTCGTCGTACTGCAGCGAGTCGAACCCGATGTCGTCCTTCTCGAGGTTCAGCGCGGTGACCGCCTTCTCGCCGTCCGCCTTGTTCAGCGTGAACGAGATGTCGGTCAGACCGGTCGCCGCCGCCGACACGTTCTGCACGATCATGTCGATGTTGGCCCCGGTCTTGGCGACCAGGGTGAAGATCTCGGCGGCCTTGCCCGGCACGTCGGGCACGCCGACGACGGTGATCTTGGCCTGGCTGAGGTCACCGGCGACACCGGTGATGATCGGCTCCTCCACCGATTCCCCTTCCTTCGGGTTCACGACCCAGGTTCCCTCGCCGCCGGAGAACGACGAGCGCACGTGCAGGGTGACGCCGTGGCGGCGAGCGTACTCGACCGCCCGGATGAACAGCACCTTGGCGCCGTTGGCCGCGAGCTCGAGCATCTCCTCGCTCGTGATGCGGTCGATCTTGTGCGCCTTCGGCACGACGCGGGGGTCGGCGGTGAAGACGCCGTCGACGTCGGTGTAGATCTCGCAGACGTCGGCGTTCAGGGCGGCGGCGAGCGCGACGGCGGTGGTGTCCGATCCGCCCCGGCCGAGGGTGGTGATGTCGCGGCTGTCGCGGTTGAAGCCCTGGAAGCCGGCGACGATCGCGATCGCGCCCTCGTCGAGCGCCTCGCGCACCCGCCCCGGGGTGACGTCGATGATCCGCGCCTCGCCGTGGCGGGCATCCGTGATCATGCCGGCCTGGCTGCCGGTGTACGAGCGGGCGTCGTGGCCGAGGCTCTTGATCGCCATCGCCAGCAGCGCCATCGAGATGCGCTCGCCGGTGGTGAGCAGCATGTCCATCTCGCGCGGCGCCGGCTGCGGGGTGACCTCGTGCGCGAGGTCGATCAGCTCGTCGGTGGTGTCCCCCATCGCCGACACCGCCACGACGACGTCGTTGCCCGCCTTGCGGGTCTCGACGATGCGCTTCGCGACCCGCTTGATGCTCTCGGCATCGGAGACGCTGGAGCCGCCGTACTTCTGCACGATGAGGCTCATGGGGACTCCTGGGCGATGGGATGCGGGCGAACGCCCGACGGATGAGCTTACCGGCCGGGGGCGCGACGCGGTGCGGGGCGGACCGGCCGGCGCGGAGCCGGGGCTCAGGCAGCCCGTTCGGCGAGGAAGCGCTCGATCACGTCGGCGGTGTCCTCCCAGCCGTCGACCGCGACGCACTCGACGCCGAGGGTCTTCACCGGGTAGTCGTTGCCGTCCGGGTCGAGCCGGTCGCCCACGAACAGCATCGCGTCGAGCGGGATGCCGGTCAGATCGGCGAGCTTCCGCATCCCGTAGGCCTTGTCGATGCCGCGCCGGGTGATGTCGACGCTGGTCGACCCTCCGGACCGCACCTCGAGGTCGGGCAGATGCTCCTGCACCGCGGCGCGCAGGGTGTTCTTCTTCTCGCCCGTGGGGTCCCAGGCCTTCTTCGCGTCGACCGGGGCGGCCTGGCCGAGCGCCGAGAAGGTGATCTGCGATCCGCGGTCCTCGAGGATCGGGCCCCACACCTCGGTGCCCCGGTCGGGCTCCCAGAAGCCGAGTCGCTTCGCCTCCGACTCGACGGCGGCGAGGGCGGCGGCCTTCTGCTCGGCGGTGAGCTCCTCGGCGTACTGGCGCTGCCATCCGTCGCGGTGCAGGTAGTACTGGGTGCCGCACGTGGGCATGAGGTGCAGCCGGGAGAGCGCGGCGGCGCGGTCGCCGGGCAGGTTGTCGACGAGCTGCGACTCGAACTGCGCGAACTGGCCGCCCGAGATGACGCATACCTCGACCTCGGCGAGCAGGCGGACGAGCAGGTCGGCCATCCGCGGGTCGACGGGCGACTTCGAGGGGGCGAGCGTGTCGTCGAGATCGAAGGCGACGAGGCGCGCGGATGCGGCGGAGACGGTCACGAGGCACCAGCTTGCCATCTCGGGGCGGTCTCGCTTCGTCTCGCGGCGGCGGGACCCCGTCGGCGATCGGCCCGCGCGGCGTACCCTGCGGTCATGGCCGACGACGCCGACCGCTCGCTCCACGTCACCTGGGCCGACCCGGGTCCGCCGCTCGAACTCTCCCGCGGGATGAGCGGGCTCGACTACCTGCGCGCGATGCGCGACGGCGACGTGCCCCCGCCGCCGGTCGCGCGGCTGCTGGGGATGAGCATCGACCGGGTGGATCCGGGCGAGGTGGAGTTCGGGCTGACGCCCCACGAGAGCCACTACAACCCCCTCGGGGTGGTGCACGGCGGCGTCCTCTCGACTCTTCTCGACACCGTGCTCGGCTGCGCCGTGCACACCACCCTCGCCGCGGGGTGGGGGTACACGTCGATCGACCTGAACGTCTCCTACCTGCGCCCGGTCCGGGTCGAGACGGGACCGCTGCGCTTCGTCGGACGGGTGGTCAAGCCCGGCCGACGGGTCGCCTTCTCGTCGGCCGAGGGCTTCGATGCGTCGGGCACGCCGGTCGTGAGTGCGACGAGTTCGCTGCTCGTCATGGCCCCGGCCGGCTGAGCTCCGGACCGGATCGCGCGGGCTCGGGCGGTGAGGGCTCGGTCAGGAGCGGCTCGGCGGGAGCGGGCGCGGGGCGGGGGTTCGGGGCGGATCGGCCGGAGCGGGCGCGGTCAGGACTCGATGACGCGGCGGCCTTCGAAGGCGCGCCCCAGGGTGACCTCGTCCGCGTACTCGAGGTCGCCGCCGACCGGCAGTCCGGACGCGAGACGGCTGACCTTGAGTCCCGGCTGCACGAGCAGGCGCGAGAGGTAGGTCGCGGTCGCCTCGCCCTCGAGGTTCGGGTCGGTGGCGATGATCACCTCGGTGACCTCGCCGTCGGCGAGCCGGCTCATCAGCTGTCGGATGCGCAGGTCGTCGGGGCCGACGCCGTCGATCGGGCTGATCGCACCGCCGAGCACGTGGTAGAGCCCGCGGAACTCGCGGGTGCGCTCGATCGCCACCACGTCCTTCGCCTCCTCGACGACGCAGATCGTCGCCCGGGAGCGCCGCGGGTCGCGGCAGATCGAGCAGGTCTCGCTCTCCGAGACGTTGCCGCAGGTGTCGCAGAAGCGCACCTTGTCGCGCACCTCGAGCAGGATCTGCGCGAGCCGGGTGACGTCGAAGCCCTGCGTCTGCACGATGTGGAACGCGATGCGCTGCGCCGACTTGGGACCCACCCCCGGCAGTCGGCCGAGCTCGTCGATGAGGTCCTGGACGATGCCCTCGTACACGGGCTATGCCTCGTCCGGCGGCGGGGCGGGCGGCGCCTTCGGCGCCAGCGACTGCTCCTCGAGGAAGCTGGCGCCGAGGATCTCGCGCACCACCGCCTCGCCGTATCGCTGACGCCCTTCCGACACCGGCTTCGCCGGTCTCTTCGTCGAATCGTCAGGGGAGGTCGGCGCTTCGGTCGAGGTCGACCCGGGGATCGCGACGACGTTCCACGACCCGTCGTCCGGTGTCCCCGCGCCGGGGTCGGCCGCCTGCTGAGACCCAGAGGGCGCGGATTCTGCGGGCGGGGGTGCAGCGGGCGCCGAGGCGCCCGAAGCGGCCTCGGAGCGGTCGACCGGGGGCGCGTCTGCCGGGGGCGCGTCGACCGGAGCAGGGTCGGCGGCGGGCGCGTCGGCGGGCGGCGCGGCGGCCGGGGCCGCATCCGCCGGAGGCGCATCCTCCGCGGCGCCGGGAGCCCCTCCGGGGCCGTCGCCCGGCTCCACCCGGGCGAGGAACTTCACCCGCACGCCCAGCACCTCGTGGATCGCGCCGCGCAGCAGCTCGCTCACGCTCTCGCGCCCGCCGCCCGGCGCCTTGAACCCCTCCACGTCGCGCACGTTGGGGAAGGCGAGGGTGAGCACGTCGTCGGCGTACGCGCGCACGGTGGCCGGAAAGACCACCATCCACGCCGAGCGCTTCGTCGCCTCCAGCGCCTCGAGGATCTCGGGCCACGCGTCGCGCACCTGTCCCACCGTGATCGGACCGGTCGGATGCTGCCGCGGCGTCCGGGGAGGGGCGGTCGGCGCATCGTCGGCGGGAACGTCGCCGACGGGCGGCTGCTCGTCGGGCGTGGAGAGGTTCGCCGCCGCCGGCTCGTTCGACGGAACCGCCGGCTCGGCGACCGCGTCGGCGACGGCCGCCGAGTGGTCCGCGGGCGCGGCATCGGCGGGCGGTGCGTCGGTCGTCGGGGCATCGGTCGGCGGTGCCGCCGTCGCGGGGCGGCGGCGGGTGCTGATGTCGACGGGCTCCGCCGGCGGCCGGTTCGCGGGATGCGCGTCCCGGCTGGCGGCGAGCGCGTCGTCGTCGATGCCGATCCGGCGCTCGAGCCGCTCGACGCGGGCCAGAGCCCCGCGCTCGGTCTCGTCGGCGGCCGGCACCAGAACCCGCGCCGCGAGCAGCTCGAGGTGCAGCCTCGGCGACGTGGCCCCGGTCATCTCGGTGAGCGCGACGTTGGCGATGTCCGCCGCGCGCGACAGCTCCGCCGAGCCGAACGCCGCGGCCTGCGCCGCCATCCGGTCGAGCTGGTCCTGCGGCACGCCGCGCAGCACGGCGGCCGCGTCGCCCCGCGTGGCGCTCACCACGATGAGGTCGCGCAGCCGCTCGAGCAGGTCCTCCACGAACCGGCGGGGGTCCTGTCCGGTCTGGATGACGCGGTCGACCCCGGCGAAGACGGCGGCGGCGTCGCGCGCCGCGAAGGCGTCGATCACCTCGTCGAGCAGCGCGCCGTGCGTGTAGCCGAGCAGGGCCACCGCCCGCTCGTACCCGATGACCGGCCCCTCGGATCCGGCGATCAGCTGGTCGAGCAGCGAGAGCGTGTCGCGCACCGAGCCGCCGCCGCCGCGCACCACGAGCGGCAGCACGCCGGGCTCGGCCTCCACCTTCTCGGACTCGCAGAGCTCCTGCACGTAGTCGAGCATCTGGGCGGGCGGCACGAGCCGGAACGGGTAGTGGTGGGTGCGACTCCGGATGGTGCCGATCACCTTCTCGGGCTCGGTCGTCGCGAAGATGAACTTCACGTGGTCCGGCGGCTCCTCGACCAGCTTGAGCAGCGCGTTGAAGCCCTGCGGCGTCACCATGTGCGCCTCGTCGAGGATGAAGATCTTGTACCGGTCGCGGGCGGGGGCGAAGGCCGCGCGCTCCCGCAGGTCGCGTGCGTCGTCGACGCCGTTGTGACTCGCCGCGTCGATCTCGACGACGTCGAGCGATCCGTCGCCGCCGCGGCCGAGCTCGACGCACGAGGCGCACTCGCCGCACGGGGTGTCGGTCGGACCCTGCGCGCAGTTGAGGCAGCGGGCCAGGATGCGGGCGCTCGTCGTCTTGCCGCAGCCGCGCGGGCCGGAGAAGAGATAGGCGTGGTTGACCCGGTCGGTGCGCAGCGCCGTGCGCAGCGGATCGGTCACCTGCGTCTGGCCGATCAGCTCGGCGAACGACTCCGGCCGATAGCGGCGGTAGAGGGCGGCGACCACCCACCCGAGCCTAGTCGCGACAGCCGACGCCGCGTCCCGGGCGGCGGGCCGGACAGGACCGACCGCGCCGGCACGGCGGCCCCGTCCCCGGGGCCCGGTGCCCCGGGGACCGCCGGCACAGCCCCGACCTATAGACTGTGCGGCGGCTCCCCGCGTGGCGCCATCCAGGCCAACTCCCCCAGGGCGGAAACGCAGCAAGGGTAACCGGGCTCTGGCGGGTGCGCGGGGGGTCCTCAGGAGGATTCGCCTAGTGGCCTATGGCGCACGCTTGGAAAGCGTGTTGGGTGAGAGCCCTCGGGGGTTCGAATCCCCCATCCTCCGCCACGATCGACGTCGATTCGGTGCCGAGGTCGTCCGGGGAGACCCGGTCGGCCCCGGCGGACCCGGAGGGGATGCGGTGAGCGACACGGTTCAGCGCGAGGGCGTGCGACCCGCCGACGACGTGCCCGTCCGGATCGTGCCGCGCCGCTCGCTCATCGTCACGGGCGCGATCGCCTTCGCCCTCGCCAACGTCCCCGTGTTCGGGGCCCTGTACTGGGTGGGACTCGAGGGCGACCACGTGCTGCCGGTGATCGTCCTCCACGTGCTCGTGCTCGCCGCGGGCGCCGCCGTGCTCGCGCGCCAGCTGACGATCGACACCGTCGTCGACGGCGTCGAGATCAGCGGGCGCGGCATCTTCAGCCCGATGGTGCGGGTGCCGCTCGACCGCATCGCGCGGGTCGATCTGGTGCCGATCTATCTGACCCAGGCGAACGAGCCGCACACCCAGCTGCTCGCCCGCGACGCGGGGGGCCGGCGCCTGTACCGACTGCGCGGCACGTTCTGGCACGACGAGGACCTCGACCGGGTCGCAGCGGCCCTTCCGGTCCCCGCGGAGCGCGCCGCCGAGCCGATGTCGGCGACCGAGTTCTTCCAGAACTACCCGGGAAGCGCCTACTGGTTCGAGAACCGCCCGGTCGCGATGGGCGCGCTCTTGGTCGGCGGGGTGCTCGTGATCAGCGGAGCCGCCCTCCTGCTGCTCTCGGCCCTCGGCGTCCCCACCGGGATGCCGCTCGGCTGATCCCGCCGTCGACGCGGCAGATCAGCGCTCGACCATCCCCCACGCCTGCCCGTAGCCGCCCTCGGCTTCCGGCCGAGCCATCAGCTCGAGGAACGGCGCCGCGGGGAACGCCTCCGGCCCGAGCACGCCGACGCCGCTCCAGGTGCCGGCGGCGAGCAGCTCCAGCGCGATCACCGGGTTGAGGGCCGTCTGCCAGACGACGCACTGGCTCTCGTACTCGGCCATCGTCCACTCGTTGTCGGACACGTGGTAGAGGTACGTCGAGCGGGGCGCCCCGTCGGTGCCGGTGCCGGTGACCCACACGCCCGCACAGGTCTTGCCCGTCATCCGGGGACCGATGGTGGCCGGATCGGGCAGCGCCGCGGCGACCACGTCGCGCGGGGCGACCTCCACCGGTCCCGCCGCGCTGCGCACCCGAAGGGGCGTCGTCGAGTCGAGGTGCAGCTTGTTGAGGGTCTTCAGCACGCCGATGAACTCGTCGCCGAGCCCGTACTTGAACGTGACCCGGTTCGCGTCGAGCCAACGCGGCATGAGCAGCACCTCCTCGTGCTCGACGTTGACGCACTCGACCGGGCCGATGCCCTCGGGGAAGTCGAAGACCTCGGGCTCGGAGAACGGCTCGGTGGTGAACCAGCCGCGCTCCTTCTCCCACACCACGGGCGGGTTCAGGCACTCCTCGATGGTCGTCCAGATGCTGAACGACGGCGCGAAGATCTCGTTGCCCGCCTCGTCGCGCACCACGAGGTTGGCGCCGTCGCGGGTGCCGAGCTCGTCGACCTCGCTGAACAGCTCGTCGACGGCGTAGCGCGCGAAGACGTCGCTCAGCCCCGGCTCGACGCCCATCCCGACGAGGGCGAGCCGCCCCGCCTTCTCCCAGTCGGGGCCCTGCGCGAACTGGTCGTCGCCGAGCTTCACGTGGGTCTCGGAGTACGGCTCCTCCGGGTGCGGCTCCGAGAGGCTCATCGCCATGTCGAGGTAGTCGGCGCCGGCCGCGAGCGCCCCGGCGAAGATCGTCGGCACGAACTTCGGCTCGACCGCGTTCATCACGTGGGTCGCCGCGTGCTCGCGCGCCACCGCCGCGACCGCGTCGGGGTCGGACGCGTCGATCTGCGCGGTCGCGAACCGGGCCACGGCATCCGGATGCCGTTCGCCGATCCAGGCCACGGTGCGCTCGGCGCGGGAGAGGTCGTAGTCGCTCACGACCAGCAGCTCGAAGAAGTCGCGCCGGGCGGCGATCTTGGCGATCGCGTCGCCGACCCCGCCGGCGCCCACGAGGAGGATTCTCATGGCCTGACGCTAGCGGATCCGGCGCCTGTGACGACCCCGAGGATGCCCGGAAACCGGCGCCCGCTACACTTCACGGCGTGTCCACCATGAAGGTGCCACCCGGCTCCCAGTCTTCACTCCGTGAAGCCAACCGCGCCCGGATCATCGGCTCCCTCACCCGGCACGGCCGGCTCACCCAGGTGGAACTCGCGCATCTGACCGGGCTGTCGCCCGCCACGGTCTCCAACATCGTCAAGGAGCTGGTGGTCGCCGGCGTGGTCGCCACGCGCACGACGGTGCGCACCGGGCGCCGCGCGATCGAGGTGCAGCTCGCCCGGCAGATCGGCCTCGTCGTCGGGCTCCACTTCTCGTCGCGTCACCTGCGCGTCGCGGTCGCCGACGTCGGGCACACGGTCGTCGCCGAGAACCGGGTTCCGCTCGCGCTCGACCACCGTCAGGACAGCGAGTTCGACCGCGCACAGCTGCTCGTCTCCGACATGCTCGACAGCATCGACGCCTCGTTCGCCGACGTGCTCGCCGCGGGGCTCGCCGTGCCGGCGCCGCTGGATTCGCGCACCGGCCAGATCTCGACCCCGGGCCTGCTGCGCGGGTGGGACGGCGTGGCACTCGCCTCCACCCTCAGCCGGCGCATGGGTGTCGCGGTCTTCGCCGACAACGAGGGACACCTGGGCGCACTCGCCGAGTCGCGGTTCGGCGCCGCGCGCGACGCCCGCGGCGCGGCGTACCTCCGCCTCGGGCACACGATCAGCGCGGGTCTCATCATCGACGGCCGGGTGTTCCGCGGCGTCAGCGGCAAGGCCGGGCAGATCGGCCACCTCACGATCGATGAGAACGGCCCGCTCTGCCGGTGCGGGAGCCGCGGATGCCTCGACACCCTCGCCGGAGGTCCGGCCCTCGTCGACCTGTTCCGTGACGACCCCGGCATGCAGCGCGTGCACGACGTGCTGGTCCACGCCGATCGCGGCGACGCCGCGGCACGACGGGTCATCGCGGATGCCGGCCGCCACATCGGCGTCGCCGCCGCCTCGCTCAGCAACCTGTTCGATCCGGATGTCGTCGTCATCGGCGGCGAGCTGGCGGAGGCCGGGGAGCTGCTGCTCGGCCCGCTGCGCCACGCCATGGACCGGTCCGCGCTCCGCTCGAGCACCGGCCTGCCCGAGGTCGTCGCCGGGGAGCTCGGCGAGCGCGCCGAGCTGATGGGCACGATCGCGTTCGCGGTGGAGAACGCCGGGGTCGCGGTCCCGGCGCCCGCCGCCCCGTCGGCGGACGCGTCGCGCGGATGACGGGCCGCGCCGGGGTGACCCCGGCTGCGCCCGACGGATGCCCGGCACCGTACGGCGGGGGCCCGGCACCGTACGGCGGGGGGCTCCGACGCCGCCCGGCGGGCGGCCCGCGGCGATCCCGAAGCGCCGCGGGGCCGGGGTCGTGCGACGGGGCCCACGCGTCCCCGATCGGCTCGCCGACATTCTTGAGTTCAAGAGTTGACGTCAAGACCTGAATGCGGGACTCTAGCTGCGTTCCACCGACGGAGGTGGAACAGGGAGAGGTATTTCAATGAAGAGCACCGTCATGCGGATCACCGCATTCGCCGCGACCGCAGTCGCGGCGGTCGCCCTCACAGCGTGCACGACCGGCGGCACGGACTCGGACAGCGAAGGCACCATCGCGCTGCTCCTGCCCGAGTCGCAGACCGCCCGCTACGAGGCGTTCGACCGTCCCATCTTCGAGGAGCGGGTGGCCGAACTCGGCGACTACGAGGTCCTGTACTCGAACGCCGACCAGGACGCCGCCAAGCAGCAGCAGCAGGCCGAGGCCGCGCTCACCGCGGGCGCCCAGGTCCTCGTGCTCGACCCGGTCGACGCCGAGGCGGCGATCAGCATCGTGCAGGCCGCGAACGCCGAGGGCATCCCCGTCGTCTCGTACGACCGGCTCATCGCCGGCGGCGACCTCGCCTACTACATCTCGTTCGACAACGAGCAGGTGGGCGTGCTGCAGGGCGAGACCCTGGTCGCCGCGCTCGACGAGCAGGGCGCCACGGGCGGCATCCTGATGGTCAACGGCTCGCCGACCGACGGCAACGCCGCGCTGTTCAAGTCGGGCGCGCACAGCGTTATCGACGGCAGCGGCTACACCGTGCTCGCCGAGTACGACACCCCCGACTGGAGCCCCGAGAACGCCCAGCAGTGGGTGGCCGGCCAGCTCACGCAGTTCGAGGGCCAGATCTCGGCGATCTACGCGGCCAACGACGGCACCGGCGGCGGCGCGATCGCGGCGCTCAAGGCGGCCAACGTCGACCCGCTCCCGCTCGTGACCGGGCAGGACGCCGAGCTCGCCGGCATCCAGCGGATCGTCGCGGGCGACCAGTACATGACGATCTACAAGGCCATCCGGGCCGAGGCAGAGCTGGCCGCCGAGATCGCCGTGGCGCTGCTGAACGGCGAGGAGGTGACCGGGGACACCGACGTGGACGGCACCCCGTCGACCCTGCTCACCCCGGTCGTCGTGACGATCGACAACATCCTCGACACCGTGGTGGCCGACGGCTTCTACACCGTCGAGGAGATCTGCACCGCCGAGTACGCGGACGCCTGCGCCGCCGCCGGCATCCAGTAACCCACCCCGCGAGTGGCCGGCCGGCAGCCCCGGCCGGCCACTCGTCCGCCCGGCCTCGCCGCGCCCGCCCGGCGGGTCTAGGGTCGGATCACGCCAGACAAGGAGGTCGACATGGCCATGTCGACGACCGCTCCCCCGAGCACCGCGCCGCTGCTCACCATGAGCGGGATCAGCAAGCGCTTCGGCGCCGTGCAGGCGCTCAAGGACATCGGGCTCACCGTGTCGGCCGGCGAAGTGGTCGCCGTCGTCGGCGACAACGGCGCCGGCAAGTCGACGCTGGTCAAGGTGCTCGCCGGCGTGCACCACGCGGACTCGGGATCGATCACCATCGACGGGGAGTCCGTGCGCATCGGCACCCCGACGGACTCGCGCGACCTGGGGATCGCCACCGTCTTCCAGGACCTGGCGCTGTGCGACAACCTCGACGTCGTGGCCAATCTCTGGCTCGGTCGAGAACTCACCACGTTGGGCGCCCTCGACGAGGTGGCGATGGAGCAGGAGTCGTGGACCCTGTTGCGCGAACTCAGCGCCAAGATCCCCTCCGTGCGCACCGCCGTCGCCTCGCTCTCCGGCGGGCAGCGACAGACGGTGGCGATCGCCCGGTCGCTCATCGGCGACCCGCGCATCGTCATCCTCGACGAGCCCACCGCCGCCCTCGGCGTCGCCCAGACCGCCGAGGTGCTCAACCTCATCGAGCGGCTGCGCGACAAGGGCTACGGCGTGATCCTGATTAGCCACAACATGGCCGACGTGCTCGCCGTGGCCGACCGCGTCACGGTCCTGCGGCTCGGTCGCAACAACGGCGACTTCCGCGTCGCCGACGTCACCAGTGAAGACATCGTCGCGGCCATCACGGGCGCGACCGACAACGCCGTCACCCGCCGTGCGGGCCGCACCGTCAAGGACGACCGATGAGCACCGACGAGTCCCGTACGCCCGACGAGAAGCCGGCCGTCACCGACCAGCTCAACACCGTCGCCCTCGACCTGCAGGACGAACGCCTCATCCGCGAGGCCGGAATCGGAGGCGTCGTCCGCGGCTTCATCCAGCGGGTCCGCACCGGCGACCTCGGCCCCCTGCCGGTGATCATCGGCATCGTCGTGATCTGGGGAGTGTTCCAGGCGCTCAACCCGTTCTTCCTCTCCGCCCGCAACCTCGTGAACCTCACGATGGACTTCTCCGCGGTCGGCGTCATCGCGCTCGGCATCGTGCTCGTGCTGCTGCTCGGCGAGATCGATCTCTCGGTCGGCTCGGTCTCCGGGTTGGCGGCCGCCATCCTCGCGGTCCTGTTCGTCAACCAGGGCCTGTGGGTCGGCTTCGCCGTCCTCGCCGCGATGCTCGCCGGCACGGCCATCGGCCTCGTCTACGGCCTCCTCTACACACGATTCGGCGTCCCCAGCTTCGTCGTGTCGCTCGCCGGGCTGCTGGCCTTCCTCGGCGCGATGCTGTGGGTGCTCGGACCGCTCGGAACGATCAACATCCCGTTCGAGTCGGTGGTGGTGCAGTTCGGACAGCAGATCTTCCTGCCGGACTGGATGAGTTACCTGGTCGTCGGGGTGTTCGTCCTCGGATATGCCGGGATGCAGGTGTGGACCGCGAACCGGCGCACCACCGCCGGACTGTCGGCGAGCACGCCCGTCGGCATCGCGGTGCGCGCCCTCGCCCTCGCCCTGGTGCTCGGAGTGATCGTCTGGTACCTCAACCAGAACCGCGGGATCGGTCTCATGCCGCTCGTCTTCGTGCTGCTGGTCATCCTGTTCCAGACGCTGCTCACGCGCACCCGGTGGGGTCGCTCGGTGTACGCGGTCGGCGGCAACGTCGAGGCGGCGCGGCGGTCCGGCATCCGGGTGAACCGCGTCTACATCTCCGTGTTCATGCTCACGTCGACGCTCGCCGCGCTCGGTGGTCTGTTCGCCGCCGCGCGACTCGGCGCCGCGAACCAGGGATCCGGCACCGCGGACACCAACCTGAACGCCATCGCCGCCGCGGTGATCGGCGGGACGAGCCTGTTCGGCGGGCGCGGCTCCGCGTACTCGGCACTGATCGGCGTGGTCGTGATCATGTCGATCTCGTCGGGGCTGACGCTGCTCAACCTCGACTCGTACGTGCGCTACGTCATCACCGGAGCGGTGCTGCTGCTCGCGGTGATCATCGACTCGCTCTCGCGACGCACCCGCCAGGCGTCCGGACGAGGCTGACCCGGCCGCGGACCGTCCGGGCGCGACGCCCGGGCGGTCCGAGGGTCAGTCCGCCGCGGGGGCCGGCGCCTCGGCGTCGAGCGCGGGGACGCTCCGCGGACGCACCACCAGCCAGAGCACGAGGGTCGCGACGCCCAGCGTCGCGGCCATCACCGCACCCATCGGCATGGCGGTCTCGGTGCCCAGCAGGCCGACCAGCGGCGACACGATGCCGGCCGTGCCGAAGTTGGCGAGCCCGAGCATCGCCGCCGCCGTTCCCGCCTCCTCGCCGTGCGGCGCGAGCGCGATGACCTGGAGGCACGGGAACGAGAACCCGGCGCCGACGAGGAACACGAAGGTGCCGACGAGCACGGCGGGAAGTCCGAGTCCGAGACCCACCGCGACGACGATGCCGAGCCCCGCGAGGGCCATCGTCGGCAGCGTGACCGCGAGCAGCCACTGCGGCCCGACGCGTCGGACCACCCGGGCCGCCGTCTGGGCGCCGATGGCGAGTCCGACCGAGTTCACCGCGAACACCACGCCGTAGGCCTGCGGGTCGAGCCCGTAGACCTCCTGCAGCACGAACGACGACGACGAGACGTAGGCGATGAGGCCCGAGAACATGGCGCCCGACACGGCGACGATGCCGAGGAACACGCGATCGCCGAACAGCGCCCGGTACCGGTCGGCGGCCGAGGAGTGCCGCCGCGCCCGCCGACGCTCGGCCGGCAGGGTCTCGACGATGAACACCGCGACGAGCACGAGCACCAGCAGCGAGTAGGCCGCGAGCGCGATGAACAGACCCCGCCAGTCGAGCACCCGCAGCAGCTGCGAGCCCACGACCGGCGCCACGATCGGCGCCAGGCCGGAGACCAGGGCGAGGCGGGACAGCATCCGCACCAGGGAGCTGCCGCCGAACAGGTCGCGCACCATCGCCATCGCGACGACGCTGCCACCGGCCGCGCCGACGCCCTGCACGACCCGCAGCACCGTCACCGTCAGGATGTCGGGGGCGAGCGCCACCCCGACGCTCGCCGCGATGTGCACCGTCGTGGCGAGCAGCAGCGGCAGCCGCCGCCCGACCACGTCGCTCCACGGGCCGAGCAGCAGCTGCCCGACCGCGAAGCCGATCATGGTCGCGGTGAGCGTGATCTGCACCGCCGCCTCGGTCGCGAGCAGCTCCGCGCGCACCGCCGGGAAGGCCGGCAGGTACAGGTCGACGGTGAACGGCCCGAGCCCGACGAGAGCGCCGAGCACGAGCACGTAGGTGAGGCGGGCGCCGCGCGTCAGCGCGTCGCCGGGATGGCTGAGGGTGGACATCGATCCCCGGATAGCTGGAGTGGAGTGCCGACCGCCGGCGCCATCGGTGACGAGTCCTGCGCGGTCAGCCTACTCCGCGCGGGCGGCGGATCAGATGCGGTCGAGGGTGCCGAGCACGTCGGCGACGAGGTCGTCGGCCGCCTCGATGCCCACCGAGAGCCGCACCACCGACTCGGGCACCTCGAGCGCCGTGCCGCGCACCGACGCGTGCGTCATCTCCGCCGGGTAGCAGACGAGCGACTCCACCCCGCCGAGCGACTCCGCGAGCTGGAACAGCTCCATCGACTCGGCGAACCGCCGCGCCGTGGGCCCGTCCGCGAGCTGCACCGAGAGCATGCCGCCGAACGAGCGCATCTGCGCCGCGGCGACGTCGTGCCCGGGGTGGTCGGTCAGGCCGGGGTAGTAGACGGCCGCGAGCTTCGGATGCCCGACCAGTCGTTCGGCGAGGCTCTGTGCGTTCTGCGAGTGGCGGTCCATGCGCACCGCGAGGGTCTTGATGCCGCGGGTGGTGAGCCAGGCGTCCATCGGTCCGGAGACCGCGCCGACGCCGAACTGCAGGAAGCCCACCGCATCCGCGAGCGAGGCGTCGCCCACCCGCGTGTCGTCCTTCAGCACGACCGCCCCGCCGAGCACGTCGGAGTGGCCGCCGAGGTACTTGGTGGTCGAGTGCACGACGACGTCGGCGCCGAGGGCGAGGGGCTGCTGCAGGTACGGGGTGGCGAAGGTGTTGTCGACGACGACGATCGCGCCGGCGGCGTGCGCGATCTCGGCCACGCCCGCGATGTCGGTGATCTTCATCAGCGGGTTGCTGGGCGTCTCGATCCACACCGCGCGGGTGGCATCCGGGCGGATGGCGGCCCGCACCGCGTCGAGGTCGCTCATGTCGACCGTCGACAGTGAGACGCCCCAGGGCACGAACACCCGGTCGACGAGGCGGTGGGTGCCGCCGTAGACGTCGTTGCCCATCAGCACGTGGCCGCCGGGGGTGAGCAGGGCGCGGAGCAGGGCGTCCTCCGCGGCGAGCCCCGAGGCGAACGAGTAGGCCCGGTCGCCGCCCTCGAGCGCCGCGAGCTGCTCCTGCAGACCGGTGCGCGTGGGGTTGCCGCCGCGGGCGTACTCGTAGCCGTTCCGGAACCCGCCGATGCCGTCCTGCACGAAGGTCGTCGAGAAGTACACCGGCGGGATGACCGAGCCGGTGGTCGGGTCGAACTCCTGACCGGCGCGGATGGCGCGGGTCTCGAAGCCGTGGGGCGTGGCGGAATCGGGGCTCATGGGTCTTCTCCGTGGGCCGGGGCGGTGCCGGCGGGTCTCTCGGGGCGGCGGCCCCGGCGGGTCATTCGGCCAGGAAGGCCAGCAGGTCGTGGCGGGTGATGACGCCGGCGGGCTTGCCGTCGTCGACGACGAGCAGCGCGTCCGCGGCGGTCAGCGCCTCGCGCGCGCGTTCGATCGTCTCATTCACACCGATCAAACCGAGCGGGGGGGCGACGAATTCCTCAAGGGCGTCGGTGAGCTGGGCCCGGCCCGAGAACACGGCGTCGACGAGGGCGCGCTCGTCGATCGATCCGACCACCTCGCCCATGACGACCGGCGGTTCGGCCGACAGCACGGGCATCTGCGAGACCTCGAACCGGCCCATCTTGTCGATCACGTGGCGCACGGTGTCGCTCGGATGCACGTGCACCAGGTCGGGGAGGTCGGCGTCCTTGGTGCGCAGCAGGTCGGCGACCGTCTGCTCGTGCTCGGGCTCCATGAAGCCGTAGGAGCGCATCCAGGCGTCGTTGAACACCTTGCCGAGGTAGCCGCGGCCGCCGTCCGGCAGCAGCACGACGACCACCGCGTCGGCGGGGAGGTCCTTCGCCGCCTTCAGCGCGACCGAGACGGCGAGGCCGCTCGATCCGCCCACCAGCAGACCCTCCTCGCGGGCGAGCCGCCGGGTCATCTCGAACGACTCGGCGTCGCTCGACGCGATGATCTCGTCGACAACGCCCGGATCGTAGGCGGTCGGCCAGAAGTCCTCGCCGACGCCCTCGACCAGGTAGGGCCGCCCGGTGCCGCCCGAGTACACGGAGCCCTCCGGGTCGGCGCCGACGACGCGCACCGCCCCGTCGGAGACCTCCTTGAGGTACTTGCCGGCGCCCGAGATCGTGCCGCCCGTGCCGACCCCCGCGACGTAGTGCGTGATCGTCCCGTCGGTGTCGCGCCAGATCTCGGGACCGGTGGTCTCGTAGTGGCTGAGCGGGCCGTTCGGGTTCGAATACTGGTCGGGCTTGAACGCGCCGGGGATCTCCTTCACCAGCCGGTCGCTCACCGAGTAGTACGAGTCGGGGCTGTCGGGCGCCACCGAGGTCGGCGTGACGACGATCTCGGCGCCGTAGGCGAGCAGCACGTTGCGCTTGTCCTCTCCGACCTTGTCGGGCAGCACGAAGATGCAGCGGTACCCGCGCTGCTGGGCGACCAGAGCGAGGCCGATGCCGGTGTTGCCGCTCGTCGGCTCCACGATCGTCCCGCCGGGCTTCAGCTTCCCCTCGCGCTCGGCCGCGTGGATGATGCGCGCCGCGATGCGGTCCTTCGACGAGCCGCCCGGGTTGAGGTACTCGATCTTGGCGAGCACGGTCGCCCGGATGCCCTCGGTCACCCGGTTCAGCTTCACCAGCGGGGTGTTCCCGACGAGGTCGAGCACCGACTCGGCGTAATCCATGGGCCGAGCCTACCGGCGGGCTCCCGGGTGTTACGCGGGCGTCGGGACCGCTGCCGACGGCGCTCAGTAGGCGACGAGCCGGGAGGAGGTCGGGGCGTCGAGCCCCGCCTCGGCGAACGCCTGGAAGGTGCGCTCGCGGCGGTGGTCGATCTCCTTGCCGAAGTCGCGGGCGAGTGCCGGGCGGGTGCGCACCAGGCGGTCGAGGGTCTCCACCGGCACCAGGAGCACGGCGAGGTCGGTGAGGGCGACGACCGACGAGGCGATGCCCTGGCGGGTGAGGGAGGTGAGCCCGAGCGGATCGTCGCGCTCGAACCGGGCGACGGCGAGGATGCGGCCGTCGTCGGCCACGGCGCGCATCTCGGCGACGCCCTCGATGAGGTAGCGCACCCCGTCGGGCACCTCCATCGGCGTCTGCACCAGCTCGCCGCGCCCGTACCGCTCGAGGCGCACTTCGGGCAGCACCTCGGGCACCTCGTCCGGGGTCAGGTAGAGCAGCGGCGCGATCCGCTCCATCGCCTGCCGGCGCCGCTCGGGCGTAGCCCAGTTGTCGGTCAGGTCGCGGTCGAGGTGCAGCCCCGCCCGCCGGGCGGCGTACCAGAGCCGGGTGCGGAACAGCCCGAGGGTCATGTACTGCCGGGCCGGGTGGGTGAGCGGGATGCACACCTCGTACTTCGCCTTGCCGAGCGGGATCGCGTACGACTCACGGTCGGGGTGCTTCTCGGGCAGCCCCTCCGCGACGCGCACCAGCACGTCCATGACCGTCTGCGGCGGGTCGTCGGTCGCGAAGCGCACGATGTCCGACGCCTCGTAGGGGTTGGTGGCGCGCGACAGGTTGCGGAACGACCCGCCGGCCAGTGTCGCGTTCGGGATGATCAGGATGCCGTTGGCGGTGTCGATGTGGGTCGCGCGCCAGTTCATGGCGATGACCCGGCCCTTGCCCTGGTCGACCAGCAGGTAGTCGCCGAGCTCGAACGGGCGCTCGAACAGCAGCAGCAGGCCCGAGATCACCGGGCCGACCGCCCCCTGCAGGGCGAGGCCGATGACGATCGAGCCGATGCCGAGCGCGGTGAACACGCCCCCGATATCCGTCTGCCAGACCACCGCGAACAGCACCGCGACGCTCACCACGATGAGCACGACGCGCGCGATGTCGATGAAGATCGACGGCAGGCGGTTGCGCCACGACCCCTCGCGCGCGCGGGCGAAGACGACGATGTTGAGACCGTTGAGCAGGGTCAGGATGACGAGGAACCCGAAGCCGGTCGCCACGACGCGCACCCAGTCGAACTCGCCCGTCACCAGTCGCGTCTGGGCGAGCAGCAGGAGGAGCGCCCCCACCGGCAGCACCCAGTTGCGGATGAGCAGCACGAGCCGCACCCCGGGCCGGTCGCGGCGCGCCATCCCGGCGGCGATCTCGCTGAGCACGAGCAGCGCGATCGGCAGCCCGACGATGACGAGCGCCGACGGCCAGAACCAGGGCTGCAGCCAGATCTCGGGCACGGGTCAGTCCCCGTCGTCCGCCGGCGAGAGCACCGACTCGATGCGCCAGACCCGCTCGGCGTGACCGTCGGACTCGAGCACCCCGACCTCGACTTGGCTGACCGCGTCGGCCACCCGGTCGGCGACCGACTGGGTGACGAAGATGCCCGCCCCGCTGGCGCCGCCCTGCAGCCGGAAGGCGAGGCTCACCGCGTCGCCCCAGAGGTCGTAGATGACGGCCGTGCGCCCGACCAGTCCGCTCGTCACGGTGCCGCGGTCGATGCCGGCGCGCAGGTCGAGCTGCACCCCGTGCTGGCGGCTGAACCGGTGCAGGATGTCGCGCATCTCGAGCGCGAAGTCGACGGTGCGGCGGGCCGCGTCGACGCGGGGCACCGAGAGGCCGCAGCTCGCGAGGTAGCCCTGCCGGGTGGTGCGCACCCGCTCGACGCCGAGCCGCTGCGCCGCGTCGTCGAACTGCTTGACCAGCTCGTTGAGCACCTCGAGCGACTCCTCGCTGTCGCGGCTCGCGGCGAAGTCGTCGAAGCCGACGATGTCGGCGAACAGGACGCACACCTCCTGGTGGTCCTGCGCGATGGTGACGGCGCCCTCCTTGTAGCGGCGCGCCAGCTGCTCGGGCATGAGCGAGGCGAGCAGACGCGCGTTCTCGCGCTCCTCCTCCTCGAGCAGCTCGGCCTTCACCTGCAGGCTGCGCGACATGTCGTTGAACGCGGCGGCGACGGCGGCCAGCTCGTCGGTCGATCCGGCGTCGACCTGCACGCCCGTCTCGCCGGCGGCGATCCGCTCGGCGGCGGAGCGCAGGCGCCGCAGCGGCCGCACCAGGAATTGCGCGATCACGAGCGACAGCAGCGACACGACCAGCACGATGACAGCCGACGACACGATGAGGTTGGTGGTGAAGTCGGTGACCGGCGCGAACGCCTCGCTCGAGTCGACCTCCGCGACGATCACCCAGCCGAGGTCCTGCACGTCGAGCGGGGCGTAGGCGGCGATGGTCTGCCCGCCGAGGTAGCCGGGCGCGATGACGACGCCGCTCCCGCCGAGCTGCGCCTCCTCCACCGCCGAGGTGCGCACCGGCTGCAGCAGCAGGGTGGTGCCGCTCGTCACCGCGTGGTCGATGGTCGCCTGCGAGACGCCCTTCGCCGCGGCGAGCGCGGCGTAGTGCTCGGGGTCTTCGAGCAGCGCGCGGGACGGCGAGCGCATGAGCCCGTCGGCGCCGACCAGGTAGGTCTCGCCGGTGTCGCCGAGGCCGGATGCCGCCCAGGTGCCGCCGCCGGTCATCACCGAGGCGATGCGCTCGATCGGCATCTCCACGGCGAGCGCGCCGGTGACCACGCCGTCGTGGGAGATCAGGCTGACCGCCCAGGCGGCCGGCACGTCGAGCGAGGGTCGGTAGGTCTCGAAGTCGGTGAAGATCACGTCGTCGAGCAGCTGCCCGCTCATCGCCTCCTGGTAGGCGCCGGCGAGGTTGCTCACCCGGTACGGACCGGTGAGCAGGTTGGTGCCGAGGTCGACCCCCTTGTAGGCGGAGTAGACGACGTTGCCCTCGGTGTCGATCAGCAGCGTGTCCTGGTAGTCGAGCAGCTGCGTCATCCGCCGGAAGTAGTCGTGGTACTCGGCGTGCACGGCCGACCACTCGCTCCCGTCCCCGGCGTCGTCGAGCGCGATCGCGGCCGCCCAGTCCTCGGTGGTCGCGGTGTAGTGGTACGCGAGGTAGCGCGCCCCGGCGCCCTCGGGGAGGAACGGCGCCACGTCGACCTGCTCGCCGATCGCATCCTCGAGCTCCGGCCCGAACACGTCGCGGTACCAGTCGTCGAGTTCGGCCGACTGCTCGGCGGTGAGCGCGTCGTCACCGATGGCGGCGAACGCCTCGGCGAAGTCCTGCGAGGCGCCCACGACGCTCTCCCCGCGGGCGTTGACCAGCAGCGAGTTCTCGATGGTGTCGAACAGGCGGGCGATCTCGCGAGCGCGCGAGTCGCGCACCTCGACGACCTGGTCGATGGCGGCGGCGCGCAGCGACTCGTTACCGTTGACGTAGCCGATGATTCCGACGACGACGTTGGACAGGATGCTCACCAGCAGCAGCATGATGAGCAGCATCGACTGGATGCTCAGTCCGGAGCGCCGTGGTCGCCGCCCCGTCGGCGTCTCGGTCATCGAGGGATCTCCCGGCTCGGCCCACACAGGGTGGACACACTCTAGCGATCCTCAGGCCCGCGGCGCGCCCCGGGGCGACCGGGCGAGGAGCCCGCCCCGCCACGGACGCGACCGGGCGGGGCGGTTCCGGCGGTCAGCCCTTGGTCGACCCGGCCAGCAGTCCGCGCACGAAGTAGCGCTGCAGCGCGAAGAACACGATGAGCGGAACGATGATCGAGATGAACGCGCCGGCCGGCAGCAGGTTGGTGTTGCGGCCGAAGTTGCCGACCATCTCGGCGAGCCGCTGGGTCAGCGGCGCGACGTCCTGCGTCCCGCCCGAGAACACGAGCGCAACGAGCAGGTCGTTCCACACCCAGAGGAACTGGAAGATGCCGATGCTCGCGAGCGCCGGGACGGCCAGCGGCAGGATGATGCGCAGGAAGATCTGGGCGTGGTTGGCGCCGTCGACGCGGGCCGCCTCGATCACGTCGCGCGGGATCTCCGAGATGAAGTTGTGCAGCAGGAAGATCACGAGCGGCAGCCCGAAGATCGTGTGCGCGACCCAGACCGCGGGGATCGTGCCGGAGATGCCGAGGAAGTTGGCGAAGATCTGCAGCAGCGGGATGAGCGCCATCTGCAGGGGCACGATCTGCAGCGCGAAGATCACGATGAACATGACGTTCGCGCCGGGGAACTTGATCCAGGCGAACGCGTAGGCCGCCATCGCCGCGATGACGATCGGGAAGACCGTGGCCGGGATGGCGATGGCGATCGAGTTGACGAAGTACGAGCCCAGGTTCGCCGAGCTGGCGCCGGTCTGGAACAGCACCTCCTCGTAATTCTCGAGCGAGAACGACGGGTTGGTGAACACCGTCCACCACCCGGTGGTGCGGATGTCGGCCGCCGGGCGGAACGACGAGACGAACAGCCCGAAGGTCGGGATGGTCCAGATGACGGCGATGATGATCGCGACGATCGTGGCCGTGCGCGAGGTGAGCCGCTGCTTGACCCGGCGGGTCTTGCCGCGCAGGTTCTTCTCCTGCACGAGCGCGGCCTCGGCGCGCGCGGTCGCGGGGATCACGGGGCTGGCGGAGCTCATCGGATCTCCCTCTGCTGGCGCAGCACTCGGACGTTGTAGATGACGATCGGCAGCACCATGATGAACAGCACCAGGGCGAGCGCCGATCCGTAGCCCGTCTCGCCGCGGTTGAACGCCTGGGTGTACATCTCGTTGGCGATGACGCTGGTGTCGAAGTTGCCGCCCGTCATGGCGCGCACGATGTCGAACACCTTGAGGGTGGCGATCGAGATCGTGGTGACGACCACGACGAGGGTCGAGCGGATGCCGGGAAGCGTCACATTGCGGAACGTCTGCCAGGCGTTCGCCCCGTCGAGGCGGGCGGCCTCGACGATCTCGGTCGGGATGCCCTTGATGGCGGCGGAGATGAGCACCATCGCGAATCCGGTCTGGATCCAGACCATGACGATGATGAGGAAGAGCGTGTTCCACGGCGAGTTGATCAGCCACTGCTGGGGCTCGCCGCCGAGCCAGACGATGACCTGGTTCAGGATGCCGATCTGCTCGAAGCCCTCGGCGCGGTACTCGTAGACGAACCGCCAGATGACGCCCGCCCCGACGAACGAGATCGCCATCGGCATGAAGACGAGCGACTTGAGCACCTTCTCGCCCTTGGACTTGTCGATGAAGATCGCGTAGGCCATGCCCACGATCGTCGAGACGGTCGGCACCAGGGCGACCCAGACCAGGGTGTTGAGGATGGTGGTGATGATCTCCGGCTGGGTGAACATCCAGACGAAGTTGTCGAAGCCGACGAACTCCTCGCCGCGGCGGTCGAAGAACGCGAGCGTCGCCGTGCGGATCGCCGGGTAGACCAGGCCGACCGCGAGCAGGATGATCGCCGGGGCGACGAAGAGCAGCAGCTGGATGATGTCGCGGCCGCGCTTGGGGGCCTTGTCGGCCAGGAACAGGATGAGGCCGATCACCGCGGCGAACACCGCGAGCCCGGCGATCATCAGCCCGAACTTCTCGAGCAGCGCTCCCCAGAAGTCGCCGCGGGCGGCGAACGGGAGCATCGGCGGCGCCGTAAACCACGGAACGGTCATGCGGATTCCTCCGGCGTTTCGAGAACGGACGACATCGGCCGATTCGGCGCACTACGCCCTAACGTAGCGCGCCGAACCGGGATGTGCGGGCCCGGGATCGAGCATCCCGGGCCCGCATCGATCACGGGAAGGTGCTGTCGATGTTGGTCAGCAGCTGGTCGGTGGTCACCGTGCCGGTGACCCAGTCGACCATCCCGGTCCAGAAGGAGCTGGTGCCCACCGCGGCCGGCATGAGGTCCGACGCGTCGAAGGCGAACACCGTGTCGGGGTTCTGGAGGATCTCCACCGACTGCTGGGCGAGCGGCGAGCTGGCGAGCGAGGCGTCGAGGCCGTTGTTCGCCGAGATCACGCCACCGAGGCCGACGCGGATGTTGGCCCAGGTGTCGCTCGACATGAAGGTCTGCAGCGCCTTCGTCTCGTCGTCGTCGACGAACGCCGCGACGAACTCGCCACCGCCGGTGACCGAGTCACCCGCGTTCGGGTCGACCTTCGGGGTCAGGAACGCCCAGATGTCGCCGTCCGGCGCCACCGTGGTGCCCTCGGGCCACTGCGCCTCGTAGAACGAGGCCTGGTGGTGCAGCGAGCAGTTCCCGTCGAGGATCGGCAGACCGCCGTCGTTGAAGGTCGTCGAGACGATCGACTCGACCCCGCCGAACCCGCCGTTGACGTAATCCGGGTTGAGCAGGATGTCGCCGACCATGTCGAACGCCTCGCGGATCTGCGGGTCGGAGAACTTCACGTCACCGGTGATCCAGTCGGCGTAGACGTCGGGACCGGCGCTGCGCAGGACGAGGTCCTCCACCCAGTCGGTGCCCGGCCAGCCGGTGGCGTCGCCCGAGCCGAAGCCCACGCACCACGGCTTGTAGGTCTGGCTGTCGGCCTCGGCCATGGTGGCCGTGAGGTCCATCAGCTCGTCCCAGGTGGTCGGGATCTCGTAGCCGTTGGCCTCGAACTCGGCCGGCGAGTACCAGATGTAGCCCTTGACGCTGGCCATCAGCGGCGCCGCGTAGAAGGTGCCGTCGATGGTGCCGTAGCCCTTCCAGGACTCCGTCCAGAACTGGTCGACGTTGTCCTCGACCGACGACGGCGCGGGGATGACGTAGCCGTCGCTCACGAGCCGCTGGAGCAGACCGGGCTGCGGGATGATCATCAGGTTCGGCGGGTCGCCGGCGGCGGCGCGCACGTTGATCTGCGTCTCCGCCTCCTGGGTGCCGACCGTGTTGACGGTGATCCCGGTGCAGGTCTCGAAGTCGACCAGGCTGGTCACCAGGTCGTCGAGCTCGACGCCCTGGATGGTGGTGTACAGCTCGACCTCGGCGCCGTCGAACGTGCCGTACTGCTCGTACGGGGCGCAGTCGACGTCGCCGCCGCCTCCGCCGCCGCCCGTGGTGCAGCCGGCCAGGACGAGGCCCGCGGCACCGGCCGCGGCGATCGGGACGAGCGCCCGACGATACACACGTGAAAGCACTGTGCTTCCTCCTCTTTGAGGTGGGCCCGCCCTTGTCGGGCCCCTGGTGGTGGGTGATGCAGGGTGCGGTCCCGATCCGACGGTTCGTCACGATCCATGGAACCGGTTCCGGAAACTCACCGTAGGCGCAGATCCGGCCGGACGCAAGCCGCCCCGCGAGGACTTCCCGGTCGCGGGTCTGGAATGGTTAGTATGGGCGGCGCGGAATTCCGGAACCGGTTCCGTACCCCGATGGCGGGAGGCGCGGCGTGAGTTCACTCGCCGACGTGGCTCGGCACGCGGGCGTCTCCAAGGCGACCGCGTCTCGAGCTCTCAGCGGCGCCCGCGAGGTCTCCCCGGCGACGCGCGAGAAGGTCGTCGCCTCCGCCGCCGAACTCGGCTTCGTCGTCTCGTCGAGCGCCGCCAGCCTCACCACCGGGCGCACGCGCAACATCGGCGTGGTCACGCCGCTGATCGCGCGCTGGTACTACGGCGAGGTGATCGAGGGCATCGAGGAAGCGCTCATCGAGGCGGGCTTCGACGTCGCCCTGTTCCGGGTGCAGCAGGACCCCGCCCTCCGCTCCCGGCTGTTCGACTACTTCCTGCGCCGACGCCGGGTCGACGGCGTGATCACCGTCTCGGTCGCGCTCTCCCCCGAGGACGTCACCTCGCTGCGCGCGCTCGGCAAGCCGGTCGTCGGCATCGGCGGCGGCATCCCCGGGATGAGCCGCGTGAGCATCGACGACGTCGCCGCATCCCGGATGGCGACCGAGCACCTGCTGGAGCTCGGCCACCGCCGCCTGGTGCACTTCGGCGGCGACCAGCTGCACGGCGTGTTCGACTTCGACGTGCACGCCCGGCGGCTCGCGGGGTTCCGCCAGGCGACCGCGGACGTGGGCATCCGCGACCACCGCCACGACTTCCACGCGACCGAGTTCACCGCTCCCGCCGCGCACGCGCTCGGCCTGCGCGTACTCGCGGATCCCCAGACGCGGCCGACCGGCATCGTCGCGGCCAGCGACGAGATCGCGATCGGCGCGATCGTCGCGGCGCGCGAGCTCGGCATCCGGGTGCCGGAGGACCTCTCGGTGGTCGGGGTCGACGACCACGAGCTGGCGGCGATGTTCGACCTGACCACTGTGCGGCAGGACCCGCGGCGTCAGGGCGCGGACGCGGTGGCGGTGCTGCTCGGCGACATCGGGGCCGGGGAAGAGGCGCCGACCACCGACGTGCGCGCGCAGCTCAAGCTCGTCGTGCGCGGCAGCACGGCGCCGCCGAGCGCCTGAGCGGTCAGACCCCCGACGCCGCGGCCGACCCGGCCGCGAGCTGCTCGGCGAACAGCCGCGCGTAGACGCCCCCCGCCGCGAGCAGCTCGGCGTGGGTTCCGCTCTCGACGATGCGCCCCGCCTCGAGGACGTGGATGACGTCGGCGCCGACGACCGTCGAGAGCCGGTGGGCGATGGCGACCGTCGTGCGGCCCCGCGCCGCGGTGTCGAGGGCGCTCTGCACGATGCGCTCCGACACGGTGTCGAGCGCGCTGGTCGCCTCGTCGAGCACGAGCACCGGCGGGTCCTTCAGCAGCACGCGGGCGATGGCGACGCGCTGCTTCTCCCCGCCGCTGAGGCGGTAGCCGCGCTCGCCGACGACCGTGTCGTAGCCGTCGGGGAAGCCCACGATCGTGTCGTGGAAGTTGGCGGCGCGCGCGGCGGCCTCGAGCTCGGCGTCGGTGGCATCCGGCTTCGCGTAGCGCAGGTTCTCGGCGATCGTCGCGTGGAACAGGTAGGTCTCCTGGCTGACGATGCCGATCGCGCCCATGAGCGATTCGCCGCGCAGCTGGCGCACGTCGGCACCGGCGAACAGCACGCGCCCCTCGGCGACGTCGTAGAGGCGCGGGATCAGGTACGAGACGGTCGTCTTGCCGGCGCCCGACGGCCCGACGAACGCGGCGTAGCTGCCGGGCTCGAGCCGGAACGACACGTCGCGCAGCGTCGCACGGTCGCCGTCGCGCTCGTCGGGGTAGCGGAACGTGACGTGGTCGAACTCGATCTCACCGAGCCGGGTCGGGTCGGGGTCGCGTGCGTCGGCGGCGTCGGCGATGGCCGGCACCAGGTCGAGGTACTCGAAGATGCGGGCGAACAGCGCCTGCGACGTCTGCAGGTCGAGCGCCACGCGGAGCAGCCCCATGAGCGGCCACATGAGCCGGGCCTGCACGGTCGTGAACGCGACGATGGTGCCGGCCGTGACCGGGACGTCCTGCAGGATCAGCCAGGCCGCGACGAGGTAGATGATCGCGGGAACGGTCGACAGGAAGACGTTCACGAGGGCGAAGAACCACTGGCCGCTCATCGCGAGCCGCACCTGCAGTCCGATCTGCCGGCGGTTCTCGTCGGCGTACCGGCGCACCTCGGCGCCCTCGCGGGTGAACGACTTCGCCAGCAGCACCCCGGAGACGCTGAGCGTCTCCTGCGTGATCGCGGTCATCTCCGACAGCGACTCCTGCGTCTGGGTAGCGATCCGCGCGCGCACCTGCCCGACCCGGCGCTGCGCGATCGCCAGCACGGGGAGCAGCACGGCGGCGACGAGCGTCATCTGCCAGCTCAGCAGCAGCATCGCGACGAGCGCCGCGATCACCGTCACCGTGTTGCCGACGACGCTCTGCACGGTGTTGCTGAGCACCCCGGCGACGCCGCCGACGTCGTTCTGCAGGCGCGACTGGATCACCCCGGTCTTGGTGCGGGTGAAGAAGCCGAGCTCCATCGACTGCAGGTGACGGAACAGCCGCACGCGCAGTTCACCCATCACGCTGTTGCCGACCCGCGCGGTGAGGTAGGACTGCGCGATGCCGAGTCCCGCCGAGACGACCCAGAGCAGCACCATGAGCCCGACCAGCTCGAGCAGCACGGGAAAGTCGGGCCCGCCGTCGTCGGGGAAGAGTCCGCGGTCGAACGCCTGCTGGGTGAGCAGCGGCGGCAGCACTCCGATGCCGGCGGCGAGCAGGACCAGCGCGATCGTCACGCCGAGCTGCAGCCGGTACGGCCGGAAGAGGTCGGCGACGCGACCGAGGAGGTTCGGGATGCTCGGCGCGGTGGCGTTCTCGGCCCGTTGCGCCGCCGCATCCACCGGTCCGCGACCGCGCCCCGCGGGGGCGGCCATCCCGCGCATGCTCACTCCGGGGAGCCTACGGGGAGAGCGCGGAGTGGCGCCGGGGAGAGGGGCGGTGTCGGCATGGATCTCCTGGTCGGATTGTGGGAAGGCCGGCACCATCTTACGACACTCATCGATATATCGCTATCGGAGGGCCTCGAGTCTTCCGGAACTATCGGCGCGGCTCGGGGTAAGGTGACACTCACCTTCTGCGGAGGCTGGGTCCGGGAAGATCCTCAGTTGACCGAGCCCGACCCCGGCGGGCGCGGAGGAGCATCCGTTGCACCCAGATCTCGCCTCGCTGACCACGAGCGTGGACGCCGCCCTCGCCGCGGGCGACCTCGACGGCGCCGTCGAGGCGATCCGGCGCGACGGGCGCGCGGTCGCCTTCGAGGCAGGCGCCGCCTTCCGCGACCTGGTCTACCGCATCCCGGAGGAGGCCTGGGACGGCGACGGCACCATCGCCGCCGTCCTCGGCGCCAGCTACCGCGCCCCCGGCTCCCCGCGCGGTACGGCGGCCCTGCGCTTCTTCGAGGCCGCCGCGGCGACGCTCGACCGCCCCGGGGTCACCACCACCGACCGTGCCGAGGTGTGGCTCGGTCAGGCGGCGGCGCTCCGCGTGATCGGCCGGCTCGACGAGGCCTCCGCCACGCTCGATCGGATCGCCGAGCTCGGCAGGAACGCGCAGCCGTCGGTCTCCCGGCGGGTCGCCTACGCCGCCCGCTGGATGCTGAAGCGCGGGATGATCGACCTGCAGCTCGGCCGGTTCGACTCCGCACGGGACAACCTCGAGGGCGCGCTCGGCCTGCGCGACCGACTCAGCCGCGCCGAGACGATGGAGTGCCTCGGCGCCCTCTCGATCGTCGACTTCAACACCGGCGACCTGGCGCGGGCCGACGCGATGATCGCGGAGGTCCGGGCGCTGGCGCAGGGAACCGAGCTGCTCGCGAGCGGCTTCGCCGCTCCGGCCCTCGCCACCGAGGTGCTCATCGGGATCGAGCGCTGCGGGCTCGACCGCGCCCGCCAGGTCGAGACGGAACTGCTCGACGCGGCCATGGGCACCGAGTACGAGCCCTTCGCCTACTCGATCAGCGCCCTGCTGACCGCCTCCGAGGGTGCGCTGATCCCCGCGCTCGACCTCATCGGCCGCAGCCTGGCCGGCTACCGCTCCTGGCCGCGCACCGGGTTCGGTCACGACGTCACCCTGGTGATGCAGGCCAACGTGCTGCTCGGCCTCGACCGCATCGACGAGGCCGCCGCGATCCTCGCCGACCTGCCGCCCTACGAGCACCACCTCATCTGCCCGGCCCGCGTCATCGGCCGGCTGCGGCTCGGCCGCGGCGACATCCCCGGGGCGCGCGCCGCGATCGCCGACTGCCTGCGCCTCGGCGACGCCCACGCGTCGCGCAGCTATGCCGACGTGCAGGTGCTGCACGCCGCGATCGAGCTCGCCGCCGGCGACACCCGCACGGCCGACCTGCTGTTCGATCGGGCGCTCAGCCGCCTCACCACCTGGGGCCTGCGCACCGCGCTGCTCAGCGTTCCGCCCCTGCTGCTCGGCGATCTCGCCGCCCGCGCCGTCACCCGCCCGCAGAGCGGCGAGGTGATCGAGCTGCTCGAGTCGCTCCCGCCCGCCGCCGGCGGCGAGCAGCGCGCGGTGCAGCCGCTCACCGACCAGGAGCGCCGGGTGCTCGCCACGCTGATCGACGAGCGCTCGACCGCGGCCATCGCCGCCCGACTCTACCTGTCGCCGAACACGGTCAAGACGCATCTGCGCCACCTCTACCGCAAGCTCGGCGTCACCACCCGGGAGGACGCCATCCGGGTCGCGCGGTCGCTCGGGTTCGGCTGAGCGCCGCTCGGGACAGACCGTTCCGCCCCGAAGAGTCACCCCCGGATCACCCCGCCGTCGCTGCGACCTCATAGCGGCGGCCAGCGAGAATATCAGGGTTGCGTTGCGGCGTGCCGTCCCTGATCCCGGCACGTCGCCTCCGACGTCGGGCGGGGTGTGCCGGCTGGTTACCGGTCGCCCCGCCCATCTTTCTTTCCGCCCTGGGCAGATCCTCCGGGGCCGATTCCGCTGTCGCACCAGGGATCGCTCACCGACCCCGGTGGTCGCGCCGCGGAACGCGAACGGGCCGCCACCCCGAAGGGTGACGGCCCGTGAACGACGCGGTCGTTACTTGACGGTGACGGTGGCGCCGGCGCCCTCGAGCGCCTCCTTCGCCTTGTCGGCCGCCTCCTTGTTGACGCCCTCGAGCACGGGGCTCGGCGCGCCGTCGACGAGGGCCTTCGCCTCGCCCAGCCCGAGGCTGGTGAGGGTGCGCACCTCCTTGATGACGGCGATCTTGCCGGCGCCGGCGCTCTCGAGGATGACGTCGAAGGTGTCCTTCTCCTCGGCGGCAGCCGCGTCGCCACCGGCACCGCCGGCGGCCGGGGCCGCGGCAACGGCGACCGGGGCGGCCGCGGTGACCTCGAAGGTCTCCTCGAACTTCTTCACGAACTCGCTGAGCTCGATGAGCGACAGCTCCTTGAACGCGTCGAGGAGCTCGTCGGTGCTGAGCTTGGCCATTGTCTTTCTCCTTGTGTGTGGTGCTGTTCGACCGGGACCGCGTTACGCGGCCTCGGACTCCTGCTTCGCCCGCAGCGCGTCGACCGTGCGAGCGGCCTGAGCGAGCGGAGCGGTGAACATGTACGCGGCGCCGAACAGCGAGGCCTTCATGGCGCCCGCCAGCTTCGCCAGCAGCACCTCCCGGCTCTCGAGGTCGGCCAGCTTGCCGACCTCCTCGGCGGAGAGCGCGGCGCCATCGAAGTAGCCGCCCTTCACCACGAGGAGGGGGTTCGCCTTGGCGAAGTCACGCAGCGCCTTCGCGACGGCGACGGTGTCACCGTGCACGAACGCCATGGCCGAGGGCCCGGCGAGATCGTCGTCGAACGTGGAGATACCCGCCTCGTTCGCCGCGATCTTGGTCAGCGTGTTCTTCACCACGGCATAGCTCGCGTTCTCACGGAGGGATCCGCGGAGCTCCTTGAGCTGCGCGACCGTGAGCCCGCGATACTCGGTGAGCAGCACCGCGTTCGAGCTCTGGAACTTGTCCTTGAGCTCGGCGACGGTCGCTTCCTTGTTCGCCATGGCGATTCCTGTCGTTGTCTGGTGTCTGTCTCTGCCTCGACCAGCCCACGAAAAAAGCTCCGGCGCACACGCGCACGGAGCCAGGAATCCGAAATCGGATGATGCTTCACACACGCCTGCGCGGGTCCCTTTGCGGGGCTTTAGTCCGCCATCCCTGCGAGCAGGTCGGCGGAGACCAGCGGTCTACGGCCTCGAGAATCGTACGCGCCGACGCGGCCACGCGCAACACGCAGGGGTGGTCACCTTGAGGCCGCGGGCCAGAGGCCCGCGGAGTGAGCCGGCGCGACGGTCCGAAAGGACCGTCGCAGACAGCCGGCTCACTCCCACTCGATGGTGCCCGGGGGCTTCGAGGTGACGTCGAGGACCACCCGGTTGACCCCGGACACCTCGTTGGTGATCCGGTTCGAGATGCGCGCCAGCAGGTCGTACGGCAGGCGCGTCCAGTCGGCGGTCATCGCGTCCTCGCTCGACACCGGGCGCAGCACAATCGGATGACCGTACGTGCGGCCGTCGCCCTGCACCCCCACCGATCGCACGTCGGCGAGCAGCACCACCGGGCACTGCCAGATCTCGGCGTCGAGCCCGGCCGCGGTCAGCTCGGCGCGCACGATCGCGTCGGCCTCGCGCAACAGGTCGAGCCGCTCCCGGGTGACCTCGCCGACGATCCGGATGCCGAGGCCGGGACCGGGGAACGGCTGGCGGCCGACGATCGCCTCCGGCAGCCCGAGTTCGCGGCCGATGGCCCGCACCTCGTCCTTGAACAGCGTGCGCAGGGGCTCCACCAGTTCGAACTGCAGGTCTTCGGGGAGCCCGCCGACGTTGTGGTGGCTCTTGATGTTCGCGGCTCCCGCCCCGCCGCCGGACTCGACGACATCCGGGTACAGGGTGCCCTGCACCAGGAACCGGATCGGCTCGCCGTCGGCCTCCGCCTCGGCCACCAGGTCGCGCTCCGCCGCCTCGAACACGCGGATGAACTCGCGGCCGATGATCTTGCGCTTCTCCTCGGGGTCGCTCACCCCGGCGAGCGCGTCGAGGAACCGGTCGACGGCGTCGACCGTGACCAGGCGCACGCCGGTGGAGGCGACGTAGTCCTGCTCCACCTGCTCGCGCTCGCCGGCCCGCAGCAGGCCGTGGTCGACGAACACGCAGACCAACTGGTCGCCGACCGCCTTGTGCACGAGCGCCGCGGCGACCGCGGAGTCGACCCCGCCGGACAGGGCGCACAGCACGCGGGCGTCACCCACCTGGGCGCGGATGCGCTCCACCTGGTCGGCGATGACGTTGTCGCTGTTCCACTCGGCGGGGATGCCGGCCGCGCGGTGCAGGAAGTTCTCGAGCACCGCCTGGCCGTGCTGCGAGTGCTTCACCTCGGGGTGCCACTGCACGCCGTAGAGCTTCAGCCCGTCGTGGGCGAACGCCGCGACGGGGGTCGACTCGCTCGAGGCGAGCACCGCGAACCCCTCGGGCGCGCGGACCACCGAGTCGCCGTGGCTCATCCAGGCGATCTGCTCGTGCGGCTGCCCGGCGAGCAGCACGTCGTCGCCCCCGCCCTCCGCGAGCCGCACGGCGGTCGAGCCGTACTCCCGCGCGCCGGTCTTGGCGACGTCGCCGCCAAGCTGGCGGGCCATCACCTGGAAGCCGTAGCAGATGCCGAACACGGGGATGCCGAGTTCGAGGATGCCCGGGTCGAGTTCGGGCGAGCCGGGCTCGTAGACGCTCGACGGGCCGCCGGAGAGCACGATGCCGACGGGGGCCCGGTCGCGGATCTCGTCGGCCGTCACCGAGTGCGGCACGATCTCGCTGTAGACGCCGGCCTCGCGCACGCGGCGCGCGATGAGCTGCGCGTACTGGGCGCCGAAGTCGACGACGAGGACGGTGGGCTGCTCGGCGCTCATCGGAGCGCTCCGTCGGCGCGGGTCACGCGGTGCTCCCCACCGGCTCGGCGACACGGGAGAGTTCGGCGCGCACCCAGCCGGGCACCCGGAACTCGAGGAAGAACGAGAGCAGCGGGATGATGCCGCCGAGCGCGATGACGATGAAGCGCAGGAACGACCAGCGCAGCATCCGCCAGAGCAGCAGGTCGCAGGCGAGGTACAGCACGTACAGCCAGCCGTGGACGATGAGGATGGCGGTCGACAGGTTGACGGCGACGATCTGCTCCCGCGGCTGCAGAGCGAGGAACCCGAACGGGCCGCCCAGCTCGATGTCGACGCCCATGCCGTAGCGGAACACCATCATCAGGCACAGCAGCAGCAGGAAGACGCCGGTGACGATGGCCGAGACGCGGTAGACGGCGAGCACGACGCGGATGCGGGGGACGTCGGCGGGGCGAGGTCCGGTGGGCACGGCCTCAGTCTACGGGGGCCTCGGCGTCGCGCTCCTCGAGCCGGGCCTCGGCCGCGTCGCGGACCAGCCGGTACCAGAGGTAGCCCGCGAAGCCGCCGAAGAAGACCCACTCGATGGCGTAGAAGACGTTGAGCAGGTTGAGCTGCGCCTCGCGCTCGGGCGCCGCGGCGGGGATGCGGGTGAGCCCGTCGGGCGCGTCATCGGCGACCAGATAGCCGCCGTAGACCTGCGCCGGATCGGGGTCCCCCGGCCAGGTGTTCACCAGATCGGCGATCGCGAGCGCGCTGCGCTCCCCCGCCTCGAAGTCCGACTCCTGCGGACCCTCGGGCGGCAGGTAGCGGCCGGTCCAGACGGTCGGCGACACCGCCGGAGCTGCGGCGAGGGCGGCATCCGGGTCGGCGGCCGACCCGAGCGCCACCGCGAGCGAGGCGCCGTCGGGTGTGACGATGCGCCCGACGAGCCAGGCTCCGCCCGAGCGTCCGGTGAGCACGACGTAGCCGTCGGGGTCGAGCTCGCCTGCGACGCTGACGCGGCGACCCTGCACGGCGTCGGAGACCGGGACCCGCGGGTCGACGAGCGAGTCGAGCGGCACGACGGTCTCGGTGTCGGTCTCGTCGACGACCGCGGTCTCGACGCTGCGCTCGATCTGCCACTGGGCGAGAGCGGCGAACACCGCGGCCACGGCCAGCGCCAGCAGCAGCACGGCGACCCACCGTGGACGGCGGGCCGCGCGCCAGAACTCGGTCGCGAGGGGGCTCAATACTCCGGGTCCCTCTCCCGCTTGGGCTCGTCGTCGACCGGCCGATCGCCCTCCTCGGCGACCGCCTGCTCGATGTCCTCCAGGGTGGCGCCCGGCTCGCCTGCCGCGACGTCCATCTTCTCCTCCAGGTCGCCCGCCATGACCGCCTCGGCGAGGGCGATCTCGCGGTCGCGCTCCGCGTCGGCGCGTCGGGCGGCCCGCCGCTTGCGGCCCAGCGCGGCGCCGATCCGCTCGGAGTTCACCGCGAGCACCGGGCCGAGGATCGCCATGACCAGCACGTAGAGGCCGGCGAACGGCGTCAGCCGGGAGTCGAGCCCCGCCGCCGCCGCGAGGGTGGCGAGGATCAGCGCGAACTCGCCGCGGGTGGTGAGCATCGCGCTCACGTTGAGCCCCTCGGCCGGGCTGAGCCGGTTGATCCAGGCGATCAGCTGCCCGCCCGCCGTGTTGAGCACCAGGGTCATCAGCACCGCCGCCGTCACCGGCGCGATGACCGATCCGAAGTCGGACGGGTCGAGCGACAGCCCGAAGTTGAGGAAGAAGAAGGCGGCGAACAGGTCGCGCAGCGGGAGGGCGAGCTGTTCGATGCGGGCCCGGAACCGGGTCGCCCCGAGCACCAGCCCGAGCAGGAAGGCGCCGATCGCGTCCGAGACGCCGAGCAGGTCGCCGATGCCGCCGAACGCGACCACCAGACCGAAGAACAGGATGGTGAACAGCTCGTCGTCGCGGGTCTGGATGAGCCGGCCGACGAGCTTCCCGCCGTAGCGGGCGAGGGCGAACATGGCGACGAGGAAGGTGAACGACAGCACCAGCTCGAGCACGATCGACCAGCCGTCGGTCTGGTCGCCGAGCACGACGCCCGCGATGGCGAGGTAGATCGCGATGAACACGTCCTCCACGACGGCGATCCCGAGGATGACGGGGGTCTCGCGGTTGGCCAGGCGGCGCAGCTCGATGAGCAGCTTGGTGACCATCGCGCTCGACGAGGTGGCCACCATCCCGGCGATGATCAGCGCCTCGCGGGTCCCCCAGCCGACCATCATCCCGAACGCGAAGCCGGACCCGACGTTGATCAGCAGACGGGTGCCGCCGGAGAGCAGCAGCGGACGCACGTTGCCGAAGAACTCGTCGACGTCGAACTCGAGGCCGAGGCTGAACAGCAGGAACAGCAGCCCGATGATCGCCAGCAGCTCGATGTCGGCGGAGTGCACCGGGATCGGCGAGATGCCGCTGGCCGGCGCCGCCAGCAGGCCCACCACCATGTACACCGGGATGGCCGGGACGCCGACCAGCTTGCCGAGGCGCCCGAGGACATAGGCGACGAGGAACAGGACTCCGAGGAGGATCAGGTCCGCGCCATGCATGGTCTACGTCCCCGGGGGCGAGTCCTGCACCGGGATGACGCCCGTCGTCGCCTTCGACCCGAGCTCGCCCGTGCGATAGAACTGGAACGCCTTCGCCACCTTCTCCGGAGCGCCCGCCACGACGAGGGTGTCACCCGGGAAGACCTTGAAGTCCTCGTCCGGCGCCGGGTTGGTGGACTCGCCGCGGACGACCGCGACGACCGTCACCCCGGGGAGCCCGCGGGTCGTCATCGACCCGAGCGGCTGACCGGCGATGTGGTGCTCGTAGTCGACCTGGAACCAGTCGATCGACAAGCCCGGGATCTGGTCGAGGCCGGAGAGCGACTCGGTGATGCGGGTGCCGCCGAGCAGCTCGGCGAGGGTGTGCGCCTCGTCCTCGTCGAGCCGGAGCGACACCTTGTGCGCGTCGTCGCCCTCGGCGTCGGAGAACGTGATCAGGTCGCTGTGCCCCGACCGGTGGGTGATGACGCCGACCTTGCCGCCGTCCTCGGCCACGAAGGTGTGCAGCACGCCCACCCCGGGGAGCTTCACGCGTCGCACGTCGACCATGACCGCTCCTCCACTGTCGTCCGGACGCTCCCAGTCTAGGAGGGGCCGCCCGACCCGGGGGCTCGGCGCCGCCGCCAAGGGCTGCGCCTAGGCTGTGGGACCGTGCCCGACCCGATCCTCGTGTTCGCCGTCGCCTCGCCCTACGCGTGGGACGTCCGCGAGTCCGCGCTGCGGGCCGGGCTCGATCCGCACTGCGTCGACAATCGCGGCGATGCCGACCCCTCGCTCGGCGCCGTGCGCCCCGACGAGGTCGACCCCCGGCTCGCCATGACGATCGGGCTGTCGTCCGCGGCCGGCCGCCGCGCGGCGGCGGACGCCGCGCACGCCGCCGGGTTCGACGCGCCGGTTGCGCTGGTCGACCCGCACGCGGTCGTCCCCTCGACGGCCCGGATCGATCACGGCGCCTACCTCAACGCCGGCGTCGTCGTCGGTTCCAACAGCCACGTCGGATGCCACGCGAACGTCAACCGGTCGGCGTCCGTCGGGCACGACTGCCGGCTCGGGTTCGCCGCATCCCTCGGCCCGGGCGCCGTGCTCACCGGGCACGTCGTCGTCGAGGCGGCCGCCTTCGTCGGTGCGGCGGCCGTCGTCCTCCCCGGGGTGCGGATCGGGACGGGGGCCACGGTCGGCGCGGGGTCCGTCGTCACGCGGGACGTCGCACCCGGTAGCGTCGTGGTCGGCAATCCGGCGCGGGAGATCCGCGCCACCGACGGCGGGGAGGAGCCGACGTGTCCTCACTGCGCGACCGACTGACCGCCCCCGCGCCGATCGTCTTCGCTCCCACCGGGATGGTGCCGACCCGGGAGACCACCCCGCACGTGCCCCTCACCCCGGAGGAGATCGCCCGCGACGTCGCCGACGCCTGGAGCGTCGGCATCACCTCGGTGCACCTGCACGCCCGGGACGAGGACGGCCGCCCCACCTGGCGCGCGGACGTCTACCGGCGCATCGTGGGCGCGGTGCGCGACCGCGTGCCCGAGGTGCTCATCAACGTGAGCACGAGCGGACGGGACTGGTCGGAGCTCGAGCGCCGCGCGGAGGTGCTCGGACTCGACGGCGACGCCAAGCCCGACTTCGCCTCGATGACGCCATCGTCGCTGAACTTCATCCGCCAGGCCTCGCTCAACGCGCCCGACGTCGTCCGCGGGCTGTGCCGGATCATGCTCGAGCGCGACATCGTGCCGGAGTTCGAGATCTTCGACCTCGGCATGCTCAACGTCATGCGGCGCCTCGAGGCCGAGGGTCTCGCCCCCCGCCCCCACCTGGTGAACCTGTTCTTCGGGAACATCGCGGGGCTCCAGGCCACGGCGGGCGAAGTCGGCATCGCCGTGGATCGACTCACCGCGGATGCGGTCTGGTCGGGCGCCGGCCTGGGCGCCTACCAGGCGACCGCCCACATGCTGTCGGCCGCCGCGGGAGGCGGGCTGCGGGTCGGGATCGAGGACGCGACCGCCCTGCACGCGAGCTCCGACCCCGCCACCAACGTTCAGCTCGTCGAGCAGGCGCACCGCATCCTCGATGTGCTCGCCCGGCCGGTGATGAGTCCGGCCGAGATGCGCGCCCGGCTGGTCCGCGCGTGAGCCCGGCGGTTCCCGCGGCCACGCCGACGCGGCTCGGCCCGGACGAGCGCGACGCCGTGCGCGCCGCGATGGCGCGCGTGCTCGCCGACGGGCCGTGGATCGGCGGACCCGAGGTCGCGGGGTTCGAGGAGGAGTTCGCCGCCTATCTCGGGTTCGGAACCGCTGTCGGCTGCGCATCGGGCACCGACGCCCTGGTGCTCGCGCTTCTCGCACTCGGCGTCGGCCCGGGCTCCCGCGTGCTGGTGAGTCCGCACGACGGCGGCTACGGCGCGGTGGCGACCCGACTCGCCGGCGGCGAGCCGGTGCCGATGGATCTCGACACCGTCGCCCTCGCGCCGACCCCGGAGCAGGCGGAGGCGGGCGCCGACGGGCAGCCGGTCGCGGCCATCGTCGTCACGCACCTGCACGGCGATCCGGTCGAGACCGAGGGACTCCGGGCGTGGGCCACCGCGCGGGGCGCCGCCCTCGTCGAGGACTGCGCGCAGGCGCACGGATGCCGACCCGGCGGGGTGCACGTCGGGGCGACCGCCGACGCCGCCGCCTTCAGCTTCTACCCGACGAAGAACCTCGGCGCGGTGGGCGACGGCGGGGCCGTGGTCTTCGCCGACCCGGATGCCGCCGCGCGGGCGCGACGCCTCGCCGTCTACGGCTGGGGCGAGGGCGACCGGATCGACGAGCCGCGCGGGCGCAACTCCCGTCTCGATCCGATGCAGGCCGCGATCCTGCGGGCGCGGCTGCCGTACCTGGACGCCCGCAATCGCGAGCGCCGCGCCGTCCTCGACCGCTACCGGGATGCCGCTCCCGGGCTCCGCCTGTTCGGTGACCCGGCGTCGGGAGTCGCCCACCACGCGGTGGCCCGCAGCCCCCGTCGCGACGCCCTCGTCGCGTTCCTGCGCGACGCCGGCATCGGGACCGGGGTCCACTACCGGCACCTGGTGACCGCGATGCCCGGGCTCGGCATCCCCGCGACGGCGCTCCCCGTGGCCGAGGCGCTCGTCGCCGAGGTGGTGAGCCTCCCGTGCACCCCGGAGCTCACCGCCGACGAGGTGGCCCGCACCGTCGACGCGCTGGCACGGTGGCAGGAGGAGGAACGCGGATGACGACCCTCACGATCCCGACCCACACCGACGCGCGCGGGCGCCTGCTCGCGATCGAGTGGCACCAGCTCGACTACACCCCCGCGCGCGTCTTCGTGGTCACCGACGCCCCGGTCGGGGCCGTCCGCGGGGACCACACCGTGCCGTGCCGCGAGACGCTCGTGCTGGTGCGGGGACGGGTCGACGTGGAGTACGGCCCGTCGGCGGGGAGTCTGTCGCCGGTGTCGCTCGACCGGCCGGGCGAGGCGATCGACCTCCGGCCGGGCGACTACGTGCGCTATCGGATGGCCGACGCCGACTCGACCATCGTCGTGCTCGCGTCGGAGGAGTACACCGGCCGATGACCGCCGCGAGCATCCTGATCCCGACGCACGACCACGCCGTGACCCTGCCCTACACGGTGCGATCCGTGCTCGCGCAGACCGAGGCGTCGCTCGAAGTGCTCATCGTCGGCGACGGGGCCACCGACGCGGTCCGCTCCGTGGCGGAGGACCTGGCGGCGACCGACCCCCGCGTGCGCTTCCTCGACTTCCCGAAGGGCCCGCATCACGGCGAGATCCACCGAGGCGCCGCGATCCTGCAGTCGGAGGGCGACGCGATCTTCTACCTCTGCGACGACGACCTGCTCATGCCGACGCACGCCGAGGATCTGCTCGCCCTGCTCGCGGAGAACGACTTCGTCCAGTCCCGCAACGGCCACATCGAGGAGGACGGACGGATCCGGCTCTACCCGGGCGACCTGGGCCGCGCCCGTGACGTCGAGCGGCTGGTCGACCCCGACCGGGTGGAGAACTTCGTCAGCATCACCGGCACGGCGCACACCCGCGCGTTCTACGACCGCGTCGACCGCCCCTGGGAGACGACCCCGGCGACCGCGTTCCCCGACCACCACCAGTGGCGGCGGATGCTGGGGGCCGGTCCGGCCCGCACCGCGACGTCGCACCGGATGACCGCGCTGCAGTTCCCGTCGCATGCCGACGGTCGCGCCGAGTGGGCCGATGCGCGCCGCGAGGCGGAGATCGCCGAGTGGGCCGCGAGGATCGCCCGCCCGGGAGCACAGGCCGAGATCGACGCGCTCCTCCAGGAGTCCGTCTGGCGGGCGCTCGACCTCGCCCGTGACGACCTCCGCGACGCGCGGGACGCCATCCAGTGGGTGCGATCGACCCGATGGTGGCGACTTCGGGAGGCGGCGGGGCGGCTCATCCGCCGCTAGCCGCGACCGGCCGGGCTCCGGGGTAGCGGTCCGCCGGGTCAGCCGGTGAAGTCGGGCGCCGAGAGCCGCACCCGGTCGGCGGAGGCGTCGTCGGGCTGCTGCTGGCTGGCGATCTCCGCCTCGACCCGCTGCAGGTAGAGCGACACCTCGCGGTCGATCCGCTCGCGGTCCCAGCCGAGCGCCCCGCCCATCAGCTCGGCGGCGACGGGGGCGGCGGAGACGCCGCGGTCCCACGCCTCGATCGAGATGCGGGTGCGCCGGGCCAGCACGTCGTCGAGGTGCAGCGCCCCCTCGTGCGTGGCGGCGTAGACGACCTCGGCCGCGATGTAGTCGTCGGCGCCGGGGAGCGGCTCGAGCAGCTCGGGTCGCTCCTGGATGAGCTCCAGCAGCTCGTCGGTCAGCACCCCGTAGCGGTTCAGGAGGTGCTCGACCCGCACGCGGTGCACGCCGAAGGCGCGCGCGATCTTCGCGCGCTTGTTCCACGCCGCGGCGTAGCCCTCGGCGCCGAGCAGCCCGATGTTCTCGGTGACGCTCTCCGACTGCACCCCGTCGAGGGCGGCGACCGCCTCGTCGATGGCGTCCTTCGCCATCACCCGGTAGGTGGTCCACTTGCCGCCCGCGACGACGACGAGGCCGGGCACGGTGTGGGCGACGATGTGCTCGCGGCTGAGCTTGCTCGTCTCCTCGCTCTCGCCGGCGAGCAGCGGACGCAGACCCGCGTAGACGCCCTCGACGTCCTCCCGGGTCAGGGGCACGGTGAGCACGCGGTTCACCTGGTCGAGCAGGTAGTCGATGTCCGCGGCCGTCGCCGCGGGGTGGGCCTTGTCGAGGTTCCAATCGGTGTCGGTCGTGCCGATGAGCCAGTGCCGGCCCCACGGGATGACGAACAGCACGCTGCTGGCGGTGCGCAGCAGCATCCCGACCCTCGACTGGAAGCGGTCGCGCGGCACGACGAGGTGCACGCCCTTCGACGCGCGCACCTTGAACTGCCCGCGCTCGCCGACCATCGCCTGGGTGTCGTCGGTCCACACGCCGGTCGCGTTGACGACCTGCTTGGCGTGGATCTCGAACTCCTCGCCCGTCTCGCGGTCGCGGGCGCGCACGCCGACGACGCGCTCGCCCATCTTCACGAAGCCGATCACCTCGGTGCGCGAGGCGACGTGGGCGCCGTAGAAGCTCGCGGTGCGGGCGAGGTTGGCCACGTAGCGTGCGTCGTCGACCTGGGCGTCGTAGTAGACCAGGCCGCCGGTGAACGCCTCCGGATGCAGGCTCGGCACCGCCCGGCGCAGCTGGCGACGGGTGAGGTGCCGGTGGTGCGGCACCCCGGGCGGACGGCCGCCGGTGTACGAGAAGAGGTCGTAGAGCAGCATCCCGGCGCCCACGTAGGCGCGCTCGACGAGCGGCGTGGTGAGCGGGTAGAGGAAGCGCACCGGCTTCACCAGGTGGGGGGCGATCCGCTGCAGCAGCAGGCCGCGCTCGATCAACGCCTCGCGCACCAGCCGGAAGTCGAGCTGTTCGAGATACCGGATGCCGCCGTGCACCAGCTTCGACGAGCGGCTCGAGGTACCCGACGCCCAGTCGCGCGCCTCGAGCAGCCCGGTGCGCAGCCCGCGGGTCACGGCGTCGAGCGCCGCGCCGGTGCCGACGATGCCGCCGCCGACGACGAGCACGTCGAGCTCCTTGCCGCGCATGTTGGCGAGCGCGGCGGCACGCTCCTCCGGCCCGAGTCGCGTCGACCGGGTCACCGTCTTCCGCGCGCCGGCCATGCTCAGCTCCGGCCGTAGGGGGCGACGACGACCTCGACCCGCTGGAACTCCTTGAGGTCGGAGTAGCCGGTCGTGGCCATCGACCGGCGCAGCGCGCCGATGAGGTTCATCCGGCCGTCGGCGGTCTCGGCCGGGCCGAACAGCAGCTTCTCGAGCGGGGCCACGGTGCCGACCTCGACGCGGTGGCCGCGGGGCAGCTCCGGATGCCGCGCCTCCGACCCCCAGTGCCAGCCTCCGCCCGGCGCCTCCTCGGCGCGGGCGAGCGTCGAGCCGAGCATGACGGCGTCGGCCCCCACCGAGATCGCCTTGACGATGTCGCCGGAGGTGCCGAGTCCGCCGTCGGCGATGACGTGCACGTAGCGACCGCCCGACTCGTCGAGGTAGTCGCGCCGAGCTCCCGCGACATCCGCGACCGCCGTCGCCATCGGGGCGTGGATGCCGAGGCTGGTGCGCGTGGTCGACGCGGCGCCGCCGCCGAACCCGACGAGCACGCCCGCGGCCCCGGTGCGCATGAGGTGCAGCGCCGCCGTCGAGGTGGACGCGCCGCCGACGATGACCGGCACGTCGAGCTCGTAGATGAACTTCTTGAGGTTGAGCGGCTCGCTGCCCTTCGAGACGTGCTCGGCGCTCACCGTGGTGCCGCGGATGACGAACAGGTCGACGCCGGCGTCGACCACGGCCTTCCAGTGCTCCTGCGTGAGCTGCGGGCTGAGCGCGCCCGCTACGGGCACGCCGGCCGCGCGGATCTCGGCCAGGCGGTCCTTGATGAGGGAGGGCTTGATCGGCTCCGCGTAGATGCGTTGCATCTCACGGGTCGCGTCGGCCGGGGCGAGGGCGCGGATGCGCTGCAGCTGCGCCTCAGCGTCCTCGTAGCGGGTCCAGACGCCCTCGAGGTCGAGCACCCCGAGTCCGCCGAGGCGACCGATGGCGATCGCGGTCGCCGGGCTGACCACCGAGTCCATCGGCGCGGCGAGCACGGGGATGTCGAAGGTGTAGGCGTCGATCGTCCAGCTGACACTCACGTCCTCCGGGTCGCGGGTGCGCCGGCTGGGCACGATCGCGATGTCGTCGAACGCCCAGGCCCGTCTCGCGCGCTTGGCGCGGCCGATCTCGATGTCGCTCACCGGTCCAGCCTACGGGGGCCGCCCGATGGGGAGGGGTGCGCGGGGCCGTCGGCGGAGCCGACTCGTTCGCAGCGCCTCTTGCCGCGTACTGAACGGTTGTTTAGGATTCTGATCGTGCGTTCACCCGCCGACGACCTGACGCTCCGCTCGCGCATCCGCGACGGCGCCATCCGACTGTTCGGTCGCCGCGGGTTCGCGGCCACCACCGTGCGCGCCATCGCCGAGGAGGCCGGCTCGAGCCCCGCGCTCGTGCTGCACCACTTCGGGTCCAAGGAGGGCCTGCGCGAGGCGTGCGACGAGCACGTCGTCGGGATGCTGATGGCGCGCAACACGGCCGCCCTCGACGAGGCCTCCGCCGAGCCGGGCGGCGCGACCTCCCTCATGCGCGAGTGGCTGGCCGACGTCGACCGCTTCCGCGGCGAGCTCGACTACCTCGCCCGCATGCTGCTCGACGGCTCGCCCGCCGGCGAGCGGCTGTTCGGCGAGCTGGTGGGCGAGACGCGGGCGATGATCGAGCGCGGCGCCGAGACCGGCGCGTTCACCCGGTTCTCCGACCCGCACGTCGTCGCGGTGATCCTCGCCGCGCAGAGCATGGTGCCGCTGCTGTTCGAGCGGCCCATCGCGCGCGAGCTGGGGCGCGAGCGCCTCGACGGCGACGTCATCCGGTCGATGACGCTGCCCTCGCTCGAGCTCTACACCCACGGCCTCTACGCCGACAGCTCGATGCTCGACGCCGCCCGTGCCGCGCTCGGCCGCGGCACTCCGCCGCCGTCGGGCAAGGGTCCCGGCGACCCGGTGCAGGATCCGGACCCGCCGCGAGCCGGCGCGCCCCTCCCCACCGACCCCGACGAAAGGACCCCGGGCCCATGAGCCCCACCACCCCCGCCCTCGCGACGAGGGCGCTCACCAAGGACTACGGACGCCGCACCGCACTGCGCGGCGTCGACCTCACCATCGAACCCGGCACGGTGTTCGGCGTGATCGGCCCCAACGGCGCCGGCAAGACCACCACGATGCGCATCCTGCTCGACCTCATCCGCCCCACCGGCGGCGAGGTGCGGGTGCTCGGCGTCGACCCGCGGGTCGGCGGGCGCGCCCTGCGGCGCCGCATCGGCTACCTGCCCGGCGAGCTCGCACTCGAGGGGCGCGCCACCGGCCGCTCGCTGCTGCGGCACTACGCCCGGCTGAGCGGCGTCGCCGCGAACGGCCGCATCGACGAGCTCGCCGACCGGCTCGGGCTCGACCTCGGCGTGCCCGTGCGCAAGCTGTCGAAGGGCAACAAGCAGAAGGTGGGGCTCGTGCAGGCGTTCCTGCACTCCCCCGAGCTGCTCGTGCTCGACGAACCGACGAGCGGCCTCGACCCGCTCGTGCAGCAGGAGTTCCTCGCCATGACCCGCGAGGCGCGGGACGCCGGGCAGACCGTGTTCCTCAGCTCGCACGTGCTCAGCGAGATCCAGCAGGCCGCCGACACGGTCGCCATCCTGCGCGACGGCGAGATCGTCGACGTGAGCGACGTCGAGTCGCTGCGCCGGGGCGCCGTGCGCGAGGTGCGGGCCACCCTCGCCACCGACGCGACGGATGCGGTCGGCGCCCGCCTGGGGGCGGTGCCCGGAGTCAGCGACCTCGCCGTCGCGGCCGACGGCGACGCCCGCACCACCGTGTCGCTCACCCTCACCGGGGCGATCGACCCGCTGGTGCGCGCGCTGGCCGAGGACCGGATCGACGACCTCGTCGCGGGGGAGCCCGATCTGGAGCAGGCCGTGCTCGGCTACTACGGACGCGGAGGCACCCGATGACCGCCCTCCCCGTGTTCCGGCGCACCCTCGCCGAGTCGTGGCGCTCGTTGATCGGGTGGGGCCTCGGCGTCGTCGCGGCGCTCACGCTGTACCTGCCGCTCTACCCCTCGATCGGCGCCACCGGGCAGATGGCCGACATCATCGAGACGCTGCCGCCCGAGATGGTCAACACGTTCGGGTTCGACCAGATCGCCACCGGTGCCGGCTACACGCAGAGCACCTTCTTCGGCCTGGTCGGCTTCGTGCTGCTCACGATCGCGGCCGCCAACTGGGGCACCTCCGCGATCGCGGGCGACGAGGAGAAGGGCGGCCTCGAACTGACCCTCGCCCACGGCGTCGGCCGGGTGCAGCTGGTCCTCGAGCGCACCGCGGCGGTGCTCGTGCGGATCGCCGCGCTCGGCGCGCTGGCCTTCGCGCTCGTGCTGGCGCTGAACGGCCCGTCGGCGCTCGACCTCGAGGCGGGCCACCTGCTCGCCGGGGTCGTGAGCTGGCTCGCCCTCGGCGTGCTCACCGCGTCGATCGCCCTCGCCGTCGGCGGGCTCACCGGCCGCGCCTCGTGGGCGACGCTCGCGGCCGCGGGCGTCGCGGTCGCCGGCTACGCGCTGAACGCGATCGGCAACCAGAACGCCGACCTCGAGTTCTTGCACGCGGCGAGTCCGTACGCGTGGGCGTTCGGTGCGACACCGATCTCCGACGGCTGGGACCTCGGCGGGCTCGCGCTGCTCGGCGGCTCGTCGCTCGTGCTGCTCGTCCTCGCGACCGTGGGCCTCGCGCGGCGCGACATCGCCACCTGAGCGCGCCGCGGGTGCGGGCGGCCGTCGGGCGGCCCGCACCCGCGGGGTGCGTCGGTGCGCGTCAGCGCGAGTAGTTCGGCGCCTCGACGGTCATCTGGATGTCGTGCGGGTGCGACTCCTTGAGCCCGGCCGGGGTGATCCGGACGAACCGACCGCGCTCCTTCAGCTCCGGGATGGTGCGCGCCCCGACGTAGAACATCGACTGCCGCAGACCGCCGAGCAGCTGGTACACCGTCGTCGCCAGGGACCCGCGGTAGGCCACCCGCCCCTCGATGCCCTCGGCGATGAGCTGCGCGTCCGACGGGACGTCCGCCTGGAAGTAGCGGTCGCGGGAGTACGACGTCTTCTTGCCGCGGTCGCTCAGCGCGCCGATCGAGCCCATGCCCCGGTAGTTCTTGAACTGCTTGCCGTTGACGTAGACCAGGTCGCCCGGGCTCTCGTCGGTGCCGGCCAGCAGCGATCCGAGCATCACGGTGTCGGCGCCCGCGACGAGGGCCTTGGCGATGTCGCCGGAGTACTGCAGCCCGCCGTCCGCGATCACCGGCACGCCGGCCTCGCGCGCCGCCAGTGACGCCTCGTAGACGGCGGTCACCTGCGGCACGCCGACGCCGGCGACGACGCGGGTCGTGCAGATCGACCCGGGTCCGACGCCGACCTTCACCGCGTCGGCGCCGGCCTCGATGAGGGCCAGCGCGCCGCTGCGGGTCGCGACGTTGCCGCCGATCACGTCGACCGCCGCGAACGCGGGGTCGGACTTCAGACGCCGGATGATGTCGAGCACGCCGCTCGAGTCGCCGTTGGCGGTGTCGACCACGATCGCGTCGACCCCCGCGTCGAGCAGAGCCCCCGCGCGATCCCAGGCGTCGCCGAAGAAGCCGATCGCCGCGGCGACCCGCAGCCGGCCCTCGTCGTCCTTCGTCGCGTCGGGGTACTTCTCGCTCTTGTCGAAGTCCTTCACGGTGATCAGCCCGCGCAGTCGGCCGTCCCCGTCGACGAGCGGCAGCTTCTCGACCTTGTGCTGCGCGAGGATGGCGATCGCCGCATCCGGGTCGATGCCGACGGGCGCGGTGATGAGCGGCGCGTGGGTCATCACGTCGCGCACCAGCGTGGTCGCCTTCTCGAACGCGGAGACGAAGCGCATGTCGCGGTTCGTGATGATGCCGACGAGGCGCCCGTCGCCCTCCACGACCGGCAGGCCCGAGACCCGGAACTGACCGCACAGCCGGTCGACCTCCTCGACCGTCGCGTCGGGCGTCGTCGTGACCGGGTTGGAGATCATGCCCGACTCGGACCGCTTGACCTTGTCGACGTGCTCCGCCTGGTCGGCGATCGACAGGTTGCGGTGCAGCACCCCGAGTCCACCCTGCCGGGCCATCGCGATCGCCATCCGCGACTCGGTGACCGTGTCCATCGCACTGGAGAGCAGCGGCGCCCGCACGGTGATGCGCTTCGAGACGCGCGACGCGGTCTCCGCCTCGCTCGGGATGACGTCGGTGTGCCCCGGCAGGAGCATGACGTCGTCGTAGGTGAGACCGACGAACCCGAACGGGTCGGTGCTGTCCATGGTGTCCTTCGCGGATCGCTGCCCAGGACGGCTCGGAGTCGGATGCGCCGCGCTCGCCGTCCCCGGCTCCCCGGAGACGGGGGCCGGTACCCGATGTTAACGCGCGCGAGGCCCCCGCGGATTCCCGCCGCACCCGGATGCGACGGCGGCGCCGGGGCGACCGGCGGTCCATGCGCGGACGCCGGTTTCGGCCGCGACGGGAGCCCTGGGGCATACTGGGCGGACCCCGATCGGCTCCGACCCGAAACACGGCCGAAACGATGGGGGAATAGCGTCGAGGACGACGCCGCCCGGTCGGCGCGTCCCATGACACCCGCAGGAGGACCCGTGGCCCGAGCCCGATCGGCCGTCGCCGAATTGCGGTCGCGTGGAGCGGTCCTGCTGTTCGCGGCCTTCGCCGCCCTGCTCGCCTTCCTCGTCGTCGGCGGCGGACCCGCCTTCGCCGACGAGGTCGACACCGACGAGTACCCGTACCGGGTGAGCGGCAACGTGCAGCTCGACGGGGAACCGCTCGAGGACGTGCTGCTCAACGTCTCCGGCAACGGCATCGACACCGACGTCGAGACCGACGAGAACGGCCAGTGGGCGGTCGGCGTGCCCGAGCGCAACGCCGACTACACGGTGACCCTCGACGAGTCCACGCTCCCCGAGGGCATCGCGGTGGTCGACGAGGCCGACGAATCGCCCAACGTGCGCGAGGTGACCGTCGGCCCGGGCGGCCGCGTCACCGCGAACTTCTTCATCGGCGAGGGCGAGCGCAACACCGTGAGCTTCGTCGACCAGCTGGTCGACCGCATCGTCAACGGCCTCACCTTCGGGCTCATGCTCGCGCTGGCGTCGATCGGCCTCAGCCTGGTCTACGGCACGACCGGCCTGTCGAACTTCGCCCACGCCGAGCTCGTCACCTTCGGCGCGATCGCCACCCTCGCCCTGTCGAGCGGCGCGCTCTCCTGGCCCCTGTTCGTCGCCATCCCGCTCGCCGTGCTGTTGAGCGCGGGGCTCGGCTTCGGACTCGACGCGGCCCTGTGGCAACCACTCCGCCGACGACGGGTGGGCACGGTGCAGCTGATGATCGTCAGCATCGGGCTCTCGCTCGCGCTCCGGTACGTGTTCCAGTTCTTCATCGGCGGCGGCACGTCGCAGCTCGAGGGCGCGGCCGCCGAGCCGATCCCGCTGTTCGGCGCCGTCTCGATGACGGTGGTCGACATGGTGAGCATCGCCGTCTCGATCGTCGCGCTCGTCGCGTTCGGCCTCTGGCTCATCTACAGCCGCGTCGGCAAGGCCACCCGCGCCATCTCGGACAACCCGTCGCTCGCCGCCGCCTCAGGCATCAACGTCGACCGCGTGGTGCGCGTCGTCTGGGTGCTGGCGGGCGCGATGGCGGGGCTCGCCGGCGTGCTGTACGCGTACTACCGTCCGGGCATCAAGTGGGACATGGGCACCGGCATCCTGCTGCTGGTGTTCGCCGCCGTGACGCTCGGCGGTCTCGGCACCGCGTTCGGCGCGCTGGTCGGCGCCCTCATCGTCGGCCTTCTGACCGAGATCTCGAGCCTGTGGATCCCGGCCGACCTCCGCTACGTCGGAGCCCTGGTCGTGCTCATCGTCGTGCTGTTGTTCCGCCCCCAGGGCATCCTGGGGCGCAAGGAGAGGATCGGCTAGCGCATGGACTTCCTGCAGATCCTGTCGAATTCGCTGACGAGCGTCATCAGTCCGGCGACCATCGCCTACGCGCTCGCCGCCCTCGGCCTGGCCGTGCACTTCGGCTTCGCCGGCCTGCTCAACATGGGCATCGCCGGCTTCATGGCCCTCGGCGCCTACGGCTACGCCATCTCGATCCTCACCTTCGGCTTCCCCTGGTGGCTCGCGATCTTCGTCGGCCTCGCGGCCGGGATGCTGTTCGCCGTCGTCCTCGGCATCCCGACCCTGCGGCTGCGCGGCGACTACCTCGCCATCGTGACCATCGCCGCGGCCGAGGTGGTGCGGCTGCTGTTCCTGACGTCGGCGTTCGACGACGTCACCGGCTCGGCGGACGGCCTCACCGGGTACCACAACGGCTTCCGCGACGCGAACCCCCTGCCCGACGGCACCTACGGCTTCGGCCCGTGGGTGTTCAACGAGACCGAGTGGTGGGTGCGCATCTTCGGAATCGTCGTGCTCGCCCTCGCCGTGCTGGTCGTCTGGCGGGTCACCCGCAGCCCGTGGGGCCGCGTGCTCAAGGGGATCCGCGAAGACGAGGACGCCGTCCGCGCGCTCGGCAAGAACGTCTTCGGCTACAAGCTGCAGGCGCTCGTGCTCGGCGGCGGTATCGCGGCGATGGGCGGCATCATCTACGCGATGGGCCGCAACGTGAACTCGAGCGTCTACATGACCTCGACGACGTTCTTCATCTACACGGCACTGTTCCTCGGCGGCGCGGCGACCGTGTTCGGTCCACTCCTCGGCTCGCTCATCTTCTGGGTGCTGCAGACCTTCCTCAGCAACCTGCTGCCGGCCCTGGTCGCGGCGGGCGTCCTGCCGTTCATGTCGTCGATCCAGGCCTCGACGGTGCGGTTCATCCTCACCGGCATCGCCCTCATGCTCCTGGTCATATTCAGGCCACAGGGCATCCTCGGAGACAAGAAGGAGCTGACCTTTGTCAAGTAGCTCCCCCACCCCGCCCGCCACCCCGGAGAAGTCGACCGGCCTGGCGGTCGGCGAGGCGCGCCCCGGCGTGCCGAAGACCGACCCGATCCTCGTAGCCGACGGCATCCGTCGCACGTTCGGCGGTCTCACCGCCGTCGATGTCGATCACCTGGAGATCCCCAAGAACGCGATCACCGCGCTCATCGGTCCCAACGGCGCTGGCAAGACGACCCTGTTCAACCTGCTGACCGGCTTCGACAAGCCCGACACCGGCAAGTGGACGTTCGAGGGCACCTCGATCGCCGGCATCCCGGCGTTCAAGGTGTCGCGACTCGGCCAGGTGCGCACCTTCCAGCTCACCAAGGCGCTGGGCCTGCTCACCGTGCTCGACAACATGAAGCTCGGCGCCAAGAATCAGCGCGGCGAGAACTTCTGGATGTCGTTCATCCCGGCGCTCTGGCGGCCGCAGGACGAGGCGATCGAGGCGAAGGCCCGCGAGATCCTCGCCCGCTTCAAGCTCGACGCCAAGGAGTCCGACTTCGCCGCGAGCCTCTCCGGCGGCCAGCGCAAGCTGCTCGAGATGGCCCGCGCGCTGATGAGCGACCCGAGCCTGGTCATGCTCGACGAGCCGATGGCGGGCGTCAACCCGGCGCTCACCCAGTCGCTGCTCGACCACATCCTCGACCTCAAGACCCAGGGCATGACGGTGCTGTTCGTCGAGCACGACATGCACGTCGTGCGGCACATCGCCGACTGGGTGGTCGTGATGGCCGAGGGCCGCATCGTCGCCGAGGGCGCTCCCGACACGGTGATGAAGGATCCCGCCGTGGTCGACGCCTACCTCGGCGCGCACCAGGAACTCGATCTGGGCGTCGTCACGGGTCGGTACACGCCCGAAGACGCCGACCCCTCGGCGGATGCCGCCGCGTCGTCGGCGGCCGACGCCGAAGCCGAGCTGGAGGCCGAAGCCGAGGCCGAGGAAGCCGCCGAGCAGGCGCCGAAGCGGAAGAAGGGCAGCCGATGAGCGGCTCCGCCACCCCCGTCGTCGTCATCGACGACGTCGTCGCCGGCTACCTGCCGGGGGTCAACATCCTGAACGGATGCTCCCTCACCGCGAACCAGGGCGAGCTGATCGGCATCATCGGCCCGAACGGCGCCGGCAAGTCGACCCTGCTCAAGGCGATCTTCGGGCAGGTCAACATCCGGTCGGGCACGATCTCGCTCGACGGCGAGGACATCACCGGCCTCAAGGCCGACAAACTGGTCGGGCGCGGTGTCGGCTTCATCCCGCAGACCAACAACGTCTTCCCCAGCCTCACCATCGAGGAGAACCTCCAGATGGGGATGTACCAGCGGCCGAAGGGCTACGCCGAGCGGCTGGATTTCGTCGTCGGCATCTTCGCCGAGCTGGGCAAGCGCCTGAAGCAGCGCGCCGGCTCGCTCTCCGGCGGCGAGCGCCAGATGGTGGCGATGGGCCGCGCGCTCATGATGGACCCGAAGGTGCTGCTGCTCGACGAGCCGTCGGCCGGTCTGTCGCCGGTGCGCCAGGACGAGGCGTTCATCCGGGTCTCCGAGATCAACAAGGCCGGGGTGACCTGCATCATGGTCGAGCAGAACGCGCGGCGCTGCCTGCAGATCTGCGACCGCGGCTACGTTCTCGACCAGGGCAAGGACGCGTACACCGGCACCGGGCGCGAGCTGCTGCACGACCCGAAGGTCACCGAGCTCTACCTCGGCACCCTGGGCGCCTAGCAGCCATTCCTCGTCCCGGGACGGGACGGCCACCCCGCGCGCGGGCGACGACCGCGTTCTGTCAGCGGCTCTGCGCCGCTCTGACGGCCTGCTCCCATCTCCGACCCGACGCCACAGCGCTGCGGGCCTCCGCGCCTCTCCAGGCGCTCAGGACGCCTCGGGGCGCCGGGCGCCTGACGTCGCTCGAGAACCCCGCTCGAGGCCGTCCCCCACGGGCGTGCAGGCCCTCGGGGGTGGGCGCGTTGGCCCCGGGAACGCGGGAGGGGCCCCGGCTGACGCCGGGGCCCCTCCGTGGTGCGATGCGGATCAGTACGCGACGTAG
>JBHIXX010000016.1:0-54697 GCA_041984585.1 Pseudolysinimonas sp.
GGGGTGTGCCACAGCACGCCCTCGTCGTCGAGCAGCGCGACCTGCGGGCTGAGCGGGCTGGAGGCGCCGACCGGCTCGTCGCCGGTGTTGGCCAGCGTGACGCGCAGCTCGACGCCGGTCGCGCCCTCGTCGACCGTGACCGGCTCGACGCGCAGCTCGAGTCCGGGCGTCTCGGCGGAGAGGTCGGGAGCGGGCACGCCGCAGCGCCACAGCCCGTCGGCGCCGGCGGGAGCCGCCTCGGCCGAGCCCGCGGCGCCGTCCGCGGCGTCCTCGCCGCCGTCGTCGGCCGCGGTGATCGCGGCGGGGGGAGCCGGGGGCACCGACAGCGCGGCGATCGGCGCCACCACCGCGGCGGCGGCCAGCAGCCCGCCGGCGCCGGCGAGGGCGGCGCGTCGGCCGCGCCGGGCGCGCGCGCGGCGCAGCACGCCATCGAGGTCGATCCCGGTGGGCGGGGTCGACCCGTCGTCGCGGAACCGGTCGCGCAGGTCGGACTCATCGGCCACGGCGGCCTCCTCGGGTGGGGGTGCGCGACCCGCGGGCGGGCGGCGGCTCGAGCCGGTCGAGCACCGTGCCGTCGTCGGCCAGCGAGATCGCCATCTTGGCGAGCCCGTCGCTCAGGTAGCGCTTCACGGACCCCGAGCTGATGCCCAGGACCTCGGCGATGTCGTCGACCTTGAGGTCGTCGTAGTAGCGGAGCACGAGACAGGCCCGCTCGCGCGGGCTGAGGCGGCGGAGTTCGGCGTGCAGGTCGATCCGGGCGTCGGTCGACGCGGCGCTCGACTCGACCTCGTCGGGGCGGTACTCGAGCGGCGCCACCCGCCGCCAGCGCATCCTGCGCCGACCGCCGTCGAGGTGGGTGTTGAGGATGGCGCGGCGCACGTAGGCCTCGGCGCTCTCGACGCTGAACCCGTTGCGCAGCCGACCGAATGTCTTCACCAGTGCGTCCTGCACCAGGTCGGCGGCGTCCTCGCGGTTGCCCGACAGCAGGGTGGCGTAGCGGAGCAGCGCGTCACCGCGCTCGGCGACCAGATCGGTCACCGTGCGCTCCCAGGCAGCCGTCACGCTCACACCCTGTCAGACGCCGACCCCTCCGGGAACGTTGGGGGCGCAGACGGAGACGGCGCGTCGCCAGCGAGTCGACGCGCCGTTCCGGGCTGCGGGCGTCCGGTCCCGTCGGGCCGGACGGATGCGGTCAGTCGCGCAGGGCGGCGACCCGCTCGCGGAGTTCGGCGAGCTGGGCGCGCACCGCGGCGGGCACGCGGCCGTCGAAGCCGTCGAAGAACGCCTCGGCGTCGTCGGCCTCGGCCAGCCACGCCTCGGGGTCGATCTCGAACAGCTGGCGCCACTGCTCCTCGGTGACGCCCGATCCGTCGAGGTCGAGCGCGCCGTCGGCGGGGATCCAGCCGGCCGGGCTGTCGACCGCGGCGGCGGTCCCCTCGACCCGCTCCAGGATCCAGGCGAGCACCCGCGAGTTGTCGCCGAAGCCGGGCCAGATGTACTTCCCGTCGGCGTCCTTGCGGAACCAGTTGACGTGGAAGATGCGCGGCGTGCCGCCCGTGCGGCGCAGCTCGGCGCCGACGTCGAGCCAGTGCTGCCAGTGGTCGGCCATGTTGTAGCCGCAGAAGGGGAGCATCGCGAACGGATCGCGACGCAGCTCCCCGACGGTGCCCTCGGCGGCCGCCGTCTGCTCGGACGAGACCGTGGCGCCCATGAAGACGCCGTGCTCCCATCCGCGTGCCTCCGCCACCAGGGGCACGTTGCTGGCCCGGCGGCCGCCGAAGATGATCGCGTCGATGACGACGCCCCGCGGGTCGTCCCAGTCGTCCGAGATGCTCGGGCACTGGGCGGCGCTCACGGTGAAGCGGGAGTTGGGGTGCGCGGCCGGGGTCCCCGAGTCCGGGGTCCAGTGACGGCCGGTCCAGTCAACGAGGTCGTCGGGCGGGGTGTCGGTCAGACCCTCCCACCAGACGTCGCCGTCGCTGCGCAGAGCCACATTGGTGAAGATCGTGTTGCCCCAGAGGGTCTCGAGGGCGGTCGCGTTGGTGTTCATCGACGTGCCCGGGGCGACCCCGAAGAAGCCCGCCTCGGGGTTGATCGCCCGCAGCTTCCCGTCCGGCCCCGGGGCGAGCCAGGCGATGTCGTCGCCGATGGTCTCGACCGTCCAGCCCGGGATGGTGGGCTTGAGCATCGCGAAGTTGGTCTTGCCGCAGGCGCTCGGGAACGCCGCCGCGACGTGGAACACCTTGCCGGCCGGGTTGGTGACCTTGAGCAGCAGCATGTGCTCGGCGAGCCAGCCCTCGTCACGGGCGATGACGCTGGCGATGCGCAGCGCGAACGCCTTCTTCGCCAGGATCGCGTTGCCGCCGTACGCCGAGCCGAACGACCAGATCTCTCGCGTCTCCGGGAAGTGCGAGATGTACTTGGTCGAGTTGCACGGCCACTCGACGTCCTCCTCGCCGGGGCTCAGCGGGGCGCCGACGGAGTGCATCGCGGGCACCCACTCGGTGCCGCGGTCGATCTGGGCGAGGGCGTCCGACCCCATCCGGGTCATGATGCCCATGCTCACCACGACGTACGGCGAGTCGGTGAGCTGCACGCCGAGTCGGGCGAGCGGGCTGCCGACCGGGCCCATCGAGAACGGCACGACGTACATGGTGCGGCCGCGCATCGACCCGCGGAACAGGTCGGTGAGCTTGGCGCGCATCTCGTCGGGGGCGACCCAGTTGTTGGTCGGCCCGGCGTCCTCCTCCTTCTCGGAGCAGATGAACGTGCGGCCCTCGACCCGGGCGACGTCGTCGGGGTTCGACCGGGCGAGGAAGCTGTAGGGGCGGTGCTCCGGGTTGAGCTGGGTGATGGTGCCCTGCTCCACCAGCCGGTGGATGAGCTCGTCCTGCTCGCGTCGCGACCCGTCGCACCAGACGACGTGGTCGGGCTCGGCGAGGGCCGACATCTTCTCCACCCACGAGGTGACGCGCGGGTCGGTGCCGGCGGGCGGCTGCGTCGCGAGGGTCGCGCGGGCGGGACCGGGGCGGGCGGCGGGTTCGGCGGTCAGCGTCATCGGGGGACTCCTTCGGCACACGGTCGCGAGGTCGCGGTAGCAACTCGGCAAGATTCGGTGTGATCCCCACTATCCGTGAGGTTCGCGGCGACATCCGACGAGATCGGGTGGAAATTTTCGGTGCTCTTTCCGTAGAGTGCAGATTCATGGACGATCTCGCCACGCTGGGCCAGCGGATGCGGCACTTCCGCACCGAGGCCGGACTCACCCTCGAGCAGCTGGGGACGGATGTCGGGGTGGCCGCCAGCCAGCTGTCGCTCATGGAGAACGGGCGCCGCGAGCCGCGGCTCTCGCTGCTCTCCGCGATCGCCGCCCGGCTCGGGATCGCCGTGTCCGACCTGCTGGAGGAGTCGGCGCCGACCGAGCGCGCGGCCCTCGAGATCGAGTTGGACAAGGCGCAGCGCGGTCCCGTGTACGCCGCGCTCGGCCTGCCGGTGCTGCGCGCGGGCAAGGGGATGCCCGACGACACCCTGCGCGCGCTCGTCGGCATGCACCGCGAGCTCGGCCGGCGGTCGCTCGAGGCGATCGCCACCCCGGAGGAGGCGCGGCGCGCCAACACCGAGACCCGGCGGGCGATGCGCGACAAGAACAACCACCTGCCCGAGATCGAGGACCTCGCCGAGGAGTCGCTGCGCCAGGTCGGCCACTCGACCGGCGCGCTCACCCACCGCTCGGTGACCCTGCTCGCCGAGCGACTCGGGTTCGAGCTGGTGTACGTGAACGACCTCCCGCACTCGGCGCGGTCGGTCACCGATCTCGAGAACGGGCGCATCTACCTGCCGCCGGCCTCGATCCCGGGCGGCCACGGGCTGCGGTCGATGGCGCTGCAGGCGATCGCGCACCGCCTGCTCGGCCACGAGGCGCCGCGCGACTACGCGCAGTTCCTGCAGCAGCGGCTCGAGATCAACTACTTCGCCGCGGCATGCCTCATGCCGCGCACCCAGGCGGTCGCGTTCCTCACCCAGGCGAAGAACGACCGCGACATCGCCGTCGAGGACTTCCGCGACGCGTTCGGCACCACGCACGAGTCGGCGGCGCTGCGCCTCACCAACCTGGCCACCGAGTACCTCGACATCCGGCTGCACTTCCTCCGGGTCGGCGGCGACGGCGCGGTGTCGAAGGCGTTCGAGAACGACGGGCTCCGCCTCCCCGTCGACGTCACCGGATCGGTGGAGGGCGAGATCGTCTGCCGGCACTGGAGCGCGCGCACCGCGTTCGCCCGCACCAACCGGACGACCGAGTTCTACCAGTACACCGACACCCCGGAGGGCACGTTCTTCGAGTCGACCCAGATCGGCAGCACCCTCGACGGCGAGTTCTCGATCACCATCGGGGTGCCGTTCGACGAGGCGAAGTGGTTCCGCGGCCGGGAGACCGGACGCCGCGAGCTCTCCCGCTGCCCCGACGCGAGCTGCTGCACCCGGCCGCCCACCGACCTCGCGGCCCAGTGGTCGGGCAAGGCCTGGGCGAGCGCCAAGGTGCACGCGCACATCTTCTCCCCGCTGCCGTCGGGCACCTTCCCGGGGGTCGACGACCGCGAGCTGTACGAGTTCCTGCAGACGCACGCCGCGAGCTGACGCTCCCGCGGCGCGGTCGTCGCCGAGAGCCGTCGCCGGATGCTCAGGCCTCGGCGAGCAGCGCGCCCGCGGCGCGCAGCCAGCGCGCCGGATCGGCCATCGCCGCCTCCGCGCCGCCCGCCAGCCGGTCCAGCGCGACCGCCGCGACCGCGCGCCCGCCGGTGGGCGGCGGGTCGACCGCGATCCGACCGGCGACCACCGCCGCGGGGACGCCGGCGGCCCCCGCCAGCCCCAGCGCGTGACCCGTCGCCTTGCCGGTGAGCGACGTCGCGTCGAACCGTCCCTCGCCCGTGATCAGCAGGTCGGCGCCCCGCACCGCCTCCACCAGTCCGGTGATGCCCGCGATCGCCGCCGCACCCGGTTCGATCCGCGCGCCCCAGGCGGCGAGCCCGAACCCGGCGCCCCCGGCCGCGCCCGCGCCGGGCAGCCCGGCATCGCCGCCCAGCAGGGCCGCGAACCGCGCGAGCGCGGCGTCGAGCCGGCGCACCTCGTCGGGGTCGGCTCCCTTCTGCGGGCCGAACACCGCGGCGGCCCCGCGCGGCCCGAGCAGAGGCGCGTCGACGTCGGAGAGCACCCGCACCCCGCCCGGCGGGAGCGGCCGCAGCGCCCCGCGGTCGACCGACGCCACACCCGCGAGCGCGCCACCGCCGTCGGGCAGCGCGGCTCCCGCCGCGTCGGAGAGCCGCAGACCGAGCGCCGCCAGCAGGCCCGCGCCGCCGTCGGTCGACGCCGACCCGCCGAGTCCGACGACGAGGGCGGGCGCCCCGGCGTCGAGGGCGTGGGCGATGGTCTCGCCGAGCCCGCGCGTGGTGGCGGTCAGCGGTGCCGGGGCGGCGAGCAGGGGCAGTCCGCTGCTGCGCGCCAGCTCGACCACCGCGGTGCCGTCCGGCAGGCGCAGCCAGGCGCCGGGGACGAGCCCGCCGTCGGGGCCGTGCACGGGGCCGGCGTCGACGAGCTCCGCGCCCGGCACGGCGCGCGCGATCGCGTCGAGCGTGCCCTCGCCGCCGTCGGCCTGGGGGAGGCACAGCAGGTCGTCATCCGGTCGCGCGTCGTGCCAGCCGGCCGCGATCGCGTCGGCGGCATCCGCGGCGGTGATCGACCCCTTGAACGAGTCGGGCGCGATCACGATCCGGCGGCGGTGGTCGGCGGCGCCTGCGGTCACGGGGCCCCCGATCGGAGCGGAGGGAGGAGGGGTGCGCCTGAAAGGATTCGAACCTTCGACTTCTTGCTCCGGAGGCAAGCGCTCTATCCACTGAGCTACAGGCGCGCGGCTCCTCAGGGTACCCCATGGGGTGCGCGGCGTCGGCGCATTCCGGTCGCGGTCCCGGCGAACTAGGTTGGCCGCATGGGGACGGCGGAGGGCGGCGGGCTGCACCGCGAGGTGGAGGTCGAACTGCTGCTCGCGCTGCCCGAGGCGACCTCCGGCGCTCTGGCCGTCGCGCTCGCCCGCGGGCTGCCGACGGTCGGTGAGACCCTCACCCTCGAGTCGTCCGGGGGCGAGGTGGTGAGCGCCGAGCACGCCGACGCGCACGGCACCCGGCTGCGACTGTTCGACGCCCCGGCGGGCGACCTGCGCATCGCGTACCGGGCCGCGATCGAGGGGCGCGCCCCCGAGGCGACCGCGGATGCGGGGGACCGGTTCGTCGGCATCCGGCCCAGCCGCTACGCCCCGTCCGACGCGCTCGGCGAGCTAGCCCGCAGCGAGTTCGGCGGCCTGCGCGGCGTCGAGCTCGTGCACGCGGTCGGCGACTGGGTGCACTCCCGGCTCGAGTACGACCCCGGGGCGACGACCCCGACCGGGGGAGCGCTCGAGACCCTCGACGCGGGGCGCGGCGTGTGCCGCGACTACGCCCACCTGGTGGCGGCGCTGCTCCGGGCGCTCGACGTGCCGGCGCGGGTGGTCGCCGTCTACGCGCCCGGGCTGCGACCGCCCGACTTCCATGCCGTCGTCGAGGCGCTCGTCGGCGACCGCTGGCTGGTCGTCGACGCGACCCGGCTCGCCCCGCGGGCGACGATGGCGCGCATCGCCACCGGGCGCGACGCCGCCGACACCGCCTGGATCACCACCACCGGCGCCGACATCGAGGTGCGCGGGATGTCGGTGCGGGCGACGGCCGACCCGCTGCCGTCCGAGGACCCGACGGCGCCGGTCGCCCTCGGCTGACGGCTCGCCCCCGAGGGAGTCGGTCGGACCGGCTCAGGGCAGCGCGGCGAGGGCGCCGAGGATGATCTCCTCCGGCTCACCGGGCTCGAGGAACCACGGCGAGGTGGCGACGAGTCGGTAGCTCCCCTGGAACGCGATCGCGACGCCGGCGTCGCCGTCGGTGCCGAAGTAGGCCTCCTCGCCGTAGGTCGGGACCATCTCGAACTCCGCGAAGGCCGCGTTCTTGAGCTCGGTCAGCCCCGCCTCGCCGAACGCCGAGACCGAGACGTCGATGGGGTCGCCGCTGGTCTGGTTGACCCAGCGGCAGGCGGTCCCCCCGGCCTGCACGTCGGCCGCGGCGAAGGTTCCGGCCTCGGGGGTCCAGTCACCGAGCAGCGAGAAGTTCGGGTTGAAGCGGTACATCGTGTCGGCGTCGACCAGGTCGGCGCAGGCGATCGCGACCGGGATGGCGTCCTCCTCCGGCGGGACGGGCACCGTGGTCGGCGTGGCGCCCGGGTTCGGCGCGGTGGTCGGACCGGCCGTCGCGGGCGGGCTCGGCAGCGGCACGGGCGCGGCCGCGCAGCCGGCGAGCGCGACCGGGAGCACCACGGCGGCGGCGAGCGCGAGGGACGGACGCAGACGCATGGCCCCATCATCCCCCGGCGTTCCCGGAGGTCGGCCCGGCACGCGGAGATTAGGATCGGGCGTTGTGAATCCGGCCGACCTCTCCGCCGCCCTGCTCGCCGTCGTCCGGGACGCCGCGGGCGACCGCGCGGACGAGGTGACCCCGGAGGATGTGGGCCTCGAGCGGCCCAAGAACCGCGACCACGGCGACTGGGCGTCGAACGTCGCGATGAAGCTCGGCAAGCGCCTCGGCGTCGTGCCGCGGGAGTTCGCCGCCGAGATCGCGACCCGGCTCGCGGCGGTCGACGGCGTGGCCGGGGCCGAGGTCGCCGGCCCCGGCTTCCTCAACATCACTCTGGATGCCGGCGCCGCCGGCGCCCTCGCGCAGACGATCGTCGAGGCGGGCGACGCCTACGGCCGCGGCACCCTCTACGACGGCGTGCGCATCAACCTCGAGTTCGTCTCGGCCAACCCGACCGGCCCCATCCACATCGGCGGCACCCGGTGGGCCGCCGTGGGCGACTCGCTCGCCCGGCTGTTCGCCGCGCAGGGCGCCGACGTGACGCGCGAGTACTACTTCAACGATCACGGCGCCCAGATCGATCGGTTCGCCCGCTCGCTGCTCGCCGCGCACCTCGGGGAGCCCGCGCCGGAGGACGGCTACGGCGGCGGCTACATCTTCGACATCGCCGCACGGGTCGAGGAGGTCTATCCGGGCGACTTGTCGGCGCTCCCGCGCGAGCAGCAGCAGGAGACGTTCCGCGAGCTCGGCGTGAACCTGATGTTCGGTGACATCAAGGCGAGCCTGCACGACTTCGGGGTCGACTTCGACGTCTACTTCCACGAGGACTCGCTGCACGAGACCGGCAAGGTCGAGCAGGCCGTCGCGCGGCTGCGCGAGCTCGGCCACATCTTCGAGGCCGACGGGGCGACGTGGCTGCGCACCACCGAGTTCGGCGACGACAAGGACCGCGTCGTCATCAAGAGCGACGGCGAGGGCGCCTACATCTCGGGCGACCTCGCCTACTACCTCGACAAGCGCGAGCGCGGCTTCGACCGCTGCCTGATCATGCTCGGCGCCGACCACCACGGCTACGTCAAGCGGCTGATGGCGATGTGCGCGGCGTTCGGCGACGTGCCCTACGTCAACCTGGAGATCCTGATCGGCCAGCTCGTCAACCTGGTGAAGGACGGCGAGCCGGTGCGGATGTCGAAGCGCGCCGGCACGGTCGTCACGATGGAGGACCTGGTCGACGCGGTCGGCGTCGATGCGGCCCGCTACGCGCTCGTGCGCTCGTCGGTCGACTCGCAGCTCGATATCGACCTCGACCTGCTGCAGAAGCGCACCAACGACAACCCCGTGTTCTACGTGCAGTACGCGCACGCCCGCACCCGCGCGGTGGCCCGCAACGCCGACGCGGCGGGGGTGGCGCGCGACGGGTTCGACCCGGCGCTGCTCACCCACGAGACCGAGTCGGTGCTGCTCGGCGTGCTCGCCGACTACCCGCGCGTGCTGCTGCAGGCGGCGGAGCTGCGCGAGCCGCACCGCGTCGCCCGCTACCTCGAGGAGCTCGCCGGCTGCTATCACCGCTGGTACGACGCCTGCCGGGTGATCCCGCTCGGCGACGCCGACGTCGAGCCGGTGCACCACGCCCGGCGCTGGCTCAACGACGCCACGACGACGGTGCTCGCCAACGGGCTCGGACTGCTCGGCGTCTCGGCGCCCGAGCGGATGTGACGGACCCGATGGCCGACCCCCAGACTCCCGACCCGCAGAGTCCCGAACCGGAGGCTCTCGGCCCGCAGGCTGCCGACGCGGAGTCGCCCGATCCGTCGACCCCGGCGCCGCGGAAGAGCCGGCGGGGTCTCATCGCCCTGCTCATCGTGCTCGCGGTGCTGGTCGTCGCCCTGATCGTCACCTTTTTCGCGGTCGACGCGTACGCCAAGGCGACGGCCCGCGACTACATCCGAGAGCGCATCGTCGCCGCGCTCGGCCTACCCGCCGACGCCGAGGTCGAAGTCGACCTGGGCGGCGGACTGCTGCTGCCGCAGGTGCTGCAGGGCCGGGTCGACCAGGTCGACATCGACGTGCCCGAGGCGACGTTCGGCCCGCTGACCGGCGCCGCGACCGTGCACGCCGAGCAGGTGCCGCTCGACGAGACGCAGCCGGTGCCGGTGCTCGCGGTGGAGTTCCGCGTCGCGGAGGACGATCTGCCCGACCTCGCCCGCAACCTCGCCGGGCTCGAGCTGGACAGCATCCGCCTCGATCCGCCCGAGATCGTCGGCGAGACCGAGTTCTCGGTGTTCGGCTTCGCGGTGCCGGTCGGCCTCGCGCTCGAGCCCTCCGCGGTCGACGGCGAGATCGTGTTCACCCCGACGACGGTGCTCTTCGGCGGCGAGGAGATCGACGCCGACGCGCTGCTCGCCGACCCGGTGTTCGGGGGGCTCGCCCAAGGTCTGTTCCAGCAGCAGTCGGTGTGCGTCGCCGAGCAGCTGCCGGCCGCGCTCACGGTCACCGACGTGGTGGTCGAGGACGACGCGCTCGCCGTGTTCATCACCGGCGACGGCGCGCGGCTCGGCGGCGAGGAGCTCGCGACGATGGGCACCTGCGCCGCGCGCTGAGCGCGCCCGGGCGGCCCCGACCCGGGCATCCGCCGCGCTCGGTAGACTGGTCGGCGGCTTCAGGGACCAAGCCGGGTCCGCTCGCCTCACCTTCGTCCGTCGACCCTCGTGAGGTCCCGTGTCCGCCAACCCGCTCGCTCCCGCGTGGCTCTCGCCCCCGGAGGACGCGAACGCGCTCGACCCGGCCGTGTGGCCGCGGTCGGCGACGCGCACGGCCGACGGGGAGCTCGCCGTCGGCGGCGTCGCCGCGGGGGAGCTGCGCGCCGGGTACGGCACCCCGCTCTACGTGATCGACGAGGACGACGCCCGCGGCCGCGCGGCGCAGATCCGTGACGCGTTCGGCGCCGCCTTCGCCCCGCTCGACGCCGCGGTCCACGTCTACTACGCGGGCAAGGCGTTCCTCTGCACGGCCGTGGCGCGCTGGATGGCGGATGCCGGACTGCGCATCGACGTCGCCAGCGGCGGCGAACTGGCGGTCGCGCTCGCGGCAGGCGTCGACCCGGCGAGGCTCGGGCTGCACGGCAACAACAAGAGCGCCGCCGAGATCGCCCGCGCGGTCGAGACGGGTGTCGGCGCGATCGTCGTCGACGCTCCCCTCGAGGTGCAGCGGGTCGCCGAGGCCGCCGCGCGCGCGGGGCGGGTGCAGGCGGTGCGGCTGCGGGTGAACTCGGGCGTGCACGCCTCCACCCACGAGTACCTGGCGACCGCGCGCGAAGACCAGAAGTTCGGCGTGCCGCTCGACCGCGTGCCCGAGGTGGTGGCCGCCATCCGCGCGCATCCCTCGCTGCGATTCCTCGGGCTGCACTCGCACATCGGCTCGCAGATCTTCGAGTCGGCCGGGTTCGCCGAGGCCGCGCGGCGCCTGCTCACGGTGCACGCCGCCCTGCTCGCCGACGGCGACGTACCCGAGCTCAACCTCGGCGGCGGCTTCGGCATCGCCTACACGGGCGCCGACGCGGTCACCCCGATGGACCGGATCGCGGTGGAGTTCGCGGCGGTGATCGCCGCCGAGTGCGCGACCCTCGGCATCCCGGTCCCCGACCTCGCGATCGAGCCGGGCCGCGTCATCATCGGACCGGCCGGCATCACGCTCTACGAGGCGGGGATGGTCAAGGACGTCGCGGTCACCGCCGACGACGGCGCGACCGGCGTCCGCCGCTACGTGAGCGTCGACGGCGGGATGAGCGACAACCTGCGCACGGCCCTCTACGGCGCCGACTACACGGTGCGCGTGGCGAGCCGCACCTCCGACGCCGACCCGGCGCTCGTGCGCATCGCCGGCAAGCACTGCGAGTCGGGCGACATCGTGGTGCGCGCCGACTACCTGCCCGGCGACGTCGCCCCCGGCGACCTGCTCGCCGTCGCGGCGACCGGCGCCTACTGCTGGTCGCTCGCGAGCAACTACAACTACCTGGGACGCCCCCCGGTCGTCGCCGTGCGGAACGGCGAGGCACGCCTGCTGGTGCGCGGCGAGACCGAGGAGGACCTGCTGCGCCGCGACGTCGGCGTGACGGCGGGCGCCCCGATGGAGGGAGCACGGTGATCGAATACCGGAACCTGCGGATCGCGCTACTCGGCGCGGGATCGGTCGGCGCCCAGGTGGCGTCGCTGCTGCTCGAGCACGGCGAGGAGCTCGCCCAGCGCGTCGGCGCGGGCCTCGAGCTGGTCGGGGTCGCGGTGCGCGACGTCGACGCGCCGCGCTCGGCCGAGATCCCGCGCGAGCTGCTCACCACCGATGCGCACAGCCTCATCCTCGGCGCCGACATCGTCGTCGAGCTGATGGGCGGGCTGGAGCCGGCGCGGGAGTACCTCGAACTGGCGCTCACCTCGGGGGCGGATGTCGTCACCGCGAACAAGGCGCTGCTCGCCACCCACGGCCCGGAGCTGTTCGAGATCGCCGAGCAGGTCGGCGCGCAGCTCTACTACGAGGCCGCCGTCGGCGGGGCGATCCCGATCATCCGGCCGCTGCGCGACAGCCTCGCGGGGGATCAGGTGCACCGCATCCTCGGCATCGTCAACGGCACGACCAACTACATCCTCGACCGGATGGACACCGCCGGCGACGACTTCGAGGACGTGCTCGCCGAGGCCCAGCGCCTGGGCTACGCCGAGGCCGACCCGACCGCCGACGTCGACGGGTTCGACGCGGCGCAGAAGGCCGCGATCCTCGCCAGCCTCGCCTTCCACACGACTGTGCCGCTCGACGCGGTGCACCGCGAGGGCATCCGCGAGGTGACCGCCGAGCAGGTCGCCGCCGCGCGCAAGGCCGGCTTCGTGGTGAAGCTGCTCGCCGTCTGCGCACGCCTCACCGACCCCGAGACCGGCGTCGAGGGCGTGAGCGCGCGCGTGCACCCCGCGCTGATCCCTGCCGACCACCCGCTCGCCGCGGTGCACGGCGCGAACAACGCCGTCTTCCTCGAGGCGGAGGCCGCCGGCAGCCTGATGTTCTACGGCGCCGGAGCCGGGGGAGTGCAGACCGCGTCGGCGGTGCTCGGCGACGTGGTCTCGGCCGCCCGTCGGCACGTGGTCGGCGGCCCGGGCGTCGCCGAGTCGACCCACGCGAACCTGCCGGTGCTGCCGATCTCGAGCGTCACCACCCGCTACCAGATCACCCTCGAGGTGGCCGACCGTCCGGGCGTGCTCGCGCATATCGCGACGATGTTCAGCGAGCACGGCGTCTCGGTCGAGGCCGTGCAGCAGTCGGTCGCCGACGGCGACGGCGCGGAGGGCGAGGCGCCCACCGCTACCCTGGTGATCGGTACCCACGAGGCGACGGAGGCGGCGCTCGCCGCGACGGTCGCCGAGCTCGGGACGAGCGACGCCGTCACCGCCGTCCGCAGCGTGCTGCGCGTCGAGCTGTGAGCGGCGAGGAGAAGACCCCCATGACCCGGCGACACGATGACGCAGGTGACGCGATGATCCAGGTGCAGGCATGACCCAGTGGCGCGGAGTGATCCGCGAATACGCCGACCGGCTCGACGTCTCCGACGCGACGCCGATCGTCACGCTCGGCGAGGGCGGCACCCCGCTGATCCCCGCGCGGGCGCTCTCCGAGCGCACCGGCGCCGACGTGCACGTCAAGTTCGAGGGCATGAACCCGACCGGGTCGTTCAAGGACCGCGGGATGACGATGGCCATCTCGAAGGCCGTCGAGCACGGGGCGAAGGCGGTCATCTGCGCATCCACCGGCAACACCTCGGCCTCGGCCGCCGCCTACGCCACCCACGCCGGCATCACGGCGGCGGTGCTCGTGCCCGAGGGCAAGATCGCGATGGGCAAGCTCAGCCAGGCGGTCGCCCACGACGCGAAGATCCTGCAGGTGCGCGGCAACTTCGACGACTGCCTGCGGCTCGCCCGCGACCTCTCCGCCGACTACCCGGTGCACCTGGTGAACTCGGTGAACGACGACCGCATCGAGGGCCAGAAGACCGCCGCCTTCGAGGTCGTCGAGGTGCTGGGCGACGCCCCCGACATCCACATCCTCCCGGTCGGCAACGCCGGCAACTACACCGCGTACACCCGCGGCTACACCCAGGACGTCGAGGCCGGGAACGCGACGCGCCTGCCCCGCATGTTCGGCTTCCAGGCCGCCGGCTCGGCGCCGATCGTGCGCGGCGAGGTCGTCGACCAGCCGGAGACGATCGCCAGCGCCATCCGCATCGGCAACCCGGCGTCGTGGGAGCTCGCGCTCGAGGCGCGGGACCGCACCGACGGCTACTTCGGCGCGATCTCCGACGACGACATCCTCGCCGCCCACCGCATCCTGTCGGCCGAGGTCGGCATCTTCGTCGAGCCGGCGTCGGCGATCAGCGTCGCCGGGCTGCTCGAGCGCAGCGCCGCGGGGGAGATCCCGAAGGGCGCCCGCGTCGTGCTGACGGTCACCGGGCACGGCCTCAAGGACCCGCAGTGGGCGCTGCGCACCGACGACGGCGGCGAGGTCTCGCCGACCAGCGTCGGCGTCGACGCCTCCGAGATCGCCGACCTGCTGGGCCTCGCCCCGGCCGCGGGCGCATGACCGTCGGCCGCACCGTCGCGGTGAAGGTGCCCGCGACCACCGCCAACCTCGGCCCCGGGTTCGACACCCTGGGTCTCGCGCTCTCGCTCTACGACGAGCTCGACGTCACCGCGCGCGCCGAGCCCGGGGTCTCGATCACCGTCGAGGGCGTCGGAGCCGGAGAAGTGCCGACCGACGAGAGCCACCTCGTGATCCGGTCGATGGCGCACGTGTACGAGAAGGTCGGTCGTCCGATGCCGGGCATCGACCTCGTGGCGCGCAACGCCATCCCGCACGGCCGCGGGCTCGGATCGTCGGGCGCCGCGATCGTCGCCGGCGTGATGGCGGCCAAGGGGCTGCTCGAGGGCGACGTCGAGCTCGACTCGCAGGCGCTGCTCTCGCTGGCGACCGACCTCGAGGGCCACCCCGACAACGTCGCGCCCGCCCTGTTCGGCGGCCTGACCATCGCCTGGATGACGCCCGAGGGCCCGCGGCACAAGAAGCTCATCGTGCACCGCGGGGTGTCGCCGTTCGTGGCGGTGCCGCGCGACGCGGTCATGTCGACCGCGCTGGCGCGCAGCCTCCAGCCGCAGTCGGTGCCGCACGAGGACGCCATCTTCAACGTCTCGCGCTCGGCGCTGCTCATCGCGGCGCTCATCCAGAGCCCGGAACTGCTGCACGCCGCCACCGAGGACAAGCTGCACCAGAGCTACCGCGCGAGCGCGATGCCCGAGACCGAGGAGCTGATCGCGGTGCTCCGCGAGCACGGCCTCGCCGCCGTGGTCTCCGGCGCCGGGCCGTCGATCCTGGTGCTCGGCAGCGACCCGGCGCAGCGTCTGCTCGCCGCCGACCTGGTGGCCGAGCACGCCCGCAGCGAGTGGGACTGCCTGCTGCTCGCCGTCGACTTCAAGGGTGCTACAGTGGTGCCGCACTCGGCCGACGCCGTGGCCTGACCCGGCGGGCGAGTGCGAATCCCCCAGGCATCCGCCCCCTGACCCGCGCGCCATCGGCGAGCGAGAGGGCGGTGCCGAACCCCGGGAAGTTCTGTGCCCGGGGCGAAAGGACCCCTCCCCGAGTGACCGACGCCGATCCGCCCGTCGATGCGGGCGCCCGCGCCGCCATCGCGGCCGAGCAGCCGGTCACCTCGAATCTTCGACAAGGAGACACCGTGGACACCCTCTCCGAGACCCCGGGCGACGACGTCGCCGCGGTCGAGACCCCGACGGCCGAGCCCGTCAAGCGCGCCTCGCGTCGCGTGAGCGCCTCGTCGGCCGACGCCGCCGCCCTCGCCGAGAGCGCGGCCGAGCCGAAGGCCGAGAAGGCCGAGAAGCCGGCCGAGACGGCCGACGACAAGCCGGCCAAGGCAGAGAAGGCCGACAAGCCGGCCAAGGCCGAGAAGGCGGACGCCGCCGAGAAGGCCGACGCCTCCGCCGACGAGGCGACGGACGCCGCCCCGGCGCGCGGCCGCGCCCGGTCGTCCCGCGCCGCCAAGTCGGCCGAGGGCGACGCCCCGATCGTCCCCGAGGGCGAGGACGCCCCCCGGTCGGCGAAGAAGTCGCCCGAGCAGATCCAGGCCGAGCTCGACAGCCTGCTGCCCGGCGTCACCTCCGGCTCCGACGAGGAGGAGTCCGGGAGCGGCCGCAGCCGCAGCCGCTCCCGCGGCGGCCAGAACGGCCAGAACCAGGACGGCCAGAAGGCCCAGAACGGCGAGGGCTCCAGCCGCAGCCGCAACCGCAACCGCGACCGCAAGCGCGGGCGCGGCGGCCAGGACGAGCTCGAGCCGGAGATCCGCGAGGACGACGTGCTCATCCCCGTGGCCGGCATCCTCGACGTGCTCGACAACTACGCGTTCGTCCGCACCACCGGTTACCTCCCCGGTCCGAACGACGTCTACGTCTCGCTCGGTCAGGTGAAGAAGTACAACCTGCGCAAGGGCGACGCCGTCGTCGGCGCCATCCGGCAGCCGCGCGAGGGTGAGCAGCAGAGCAACCGGCAGAAGTACAACGCCATCGTCAAGATCGACTCGGTCAACGGCCAGGCGATCGACGCCGCCGGCGAGCGGGTCGAGTTCGGCGCGCTCACCCCGATCTACCCGAACGAGCGCCTGCGCCTCGAGACGACGCCCGAGAAGGTGTCGACCCGGATCATCGACCTGATCGCCCCCATCGGCAAGGGTCAGCGCGGCCTCATCGTCGCCCCGCCGAAGGCCGGCAAGACGCTCATCCTGCAGGCCATCGCCAAGGCGATCGCGGTCAACAACCCCGAGGTGCACATCATGGTGGTGCTCGTCGATGAGCGCCCCGAAGAGGTCACCGACATGCAGCGCTCGGTGAAGGGCGAGGTCATCGCCTCGACCTTCGACCGGCCCGCCGAGGACCACACGACCGTCGCGGAGCTCGCGATCGAGCGCGCCAAGCGCCTGGTCGAGCTCGGCAACGACGTGGTCGTGCTACTCGACTCGATCACCCGCCTCGGCCGCGCCTACAACCTCGCCTCGCCGGCGTCGGGCCGCATCCTGTCCGGCGGCGTCGACGCGTCGGCGCTCTACCCGCCGAAGCGCTTCTTCGGCGCGGCGCGCAACATCGAGGGCGGCGGCTCGCTCACCATCCTCGCCACCGCGCTGGTCGAGACCGGGTCGAAGATGGACGAGGTCATCTTCGAGGAGTTCAAGGGCACCGGGAACATGGAGCTGCGGCTGTCGCGTTCGCTGGCCGACAAGCGCATCTTCCCGGCGGTCGACCTGTACGCATCGAGCACCCGCCGCGAGGAGGAGCTGCTCACCCCCGACGAGGTCAAGATCACCTGGCGCCTGCGCCGGGCGCTCGCCGGACTCGAGCTGCAGCAGCAGCTCGAGGTGGTGCTGGGCAAGCTCAAGGAGACGCAGTCGAACGTCGAGTTCCTCGTGCAGATCCAGAACTCGCTCCCGAACGGCAACGGGCACGCCCACAAGGAGTAACCCGTGTTCGAATCGGTCGCGGCGCTGCTGACCGAGCACGAGGAGCTCCAGCAGCAGCTCGCCGATCCCGCCCTGCACGCCGACCCCGCTCGTGCGCGCAAGGCGAATCGGCGCTACGCCGAGCTGAGCCGCATCGTCGCCGCGCACGACGCGTGGCGGTCGGCGGACGACGATCTCGCCGCGGCGCGCGAGCTGGCGCGCGAGGACGAGGCCTTCGCCGACGAGATCCCCGCGATCGAGGAGCGGCTCGCCGACGCCCAGGAGCGGCTGCGCCGCCTGCTCATCCCGCGCGACCCCGACGACGGCCGCGACGTGATCATGGAGATCAAGGGCGGCGAGGGCGGCGAGGAGAGCGCGCTGTTCGCGGCCGACCTGCTGCGGATGTACCTGCACTACGCCGAGTCGAAGGGCTGGAAGACCGAGATCCTCGACTCCACCGAGAGCGACCTCGGCGGCTACAAGGACGTGCAGGTCGCGATCAAGTCGACCTCGACCGAGCCGGGCGACGGCGTGTGGGCGCACCTCAAGTACGAAGGCGGCGTGCACCGCGTGCAGCGGGTGCCGGCGACCGAGTCGCAGGGCCGCATCCACACCTCCACCACCGGCGTGCTGGTCTTCCCCGAGGTCGACGAGCCGGAGGAGATCGACATCGCGCCGAACGACATCCGGATCGACGTGTTCCGGTCGTCGGGCCCCGGCGGGCAGAGCGTCAACACCACCGACTCGGCGGTGCGCATCACGCACCTGCCCACCGGCATCGTCGTGTCGATGCAGAACGAGAAGTCGCAGATCCAGAACCGCGAGGCGGCGCTGCGCGTGCTGCGCGCCCGGCTGCTGGCGAAGCAGCAGGAGGAGCTGGATGCCGCCGCGTCCGACGCCCGCCGCAGCCAGATCCGCGGCATGGACCGCTCCGAGCGCATCCGCACCTACAACTTCCCCGAGAACCGCATCGCCGACCACCGCACGGGGTACAAGTCGTACGACCTGGACCGGGTCATGGACGGCGCGCTCGGCCCGGTGATCGACTCCTGCATCCAGGCCGACGAGGAGGCGCGGCTCGCCGCGCTCGCCTCGTGAGCACCGCGCTCTCCGACCTGCGCGCCCGCGCGGTCGACATCCTCACCGCGGCGCGCGTGCCGAGTCCCGACGTCGACGCCGAGCTGCTGCTCGGGCACGTGCTCGGCCTCGGGCGCGGGCAGGTGCAGGCCAAGATCGCCGCGGGGGCGGCCGTGGGTCCCGAGGACGTGTTCGCCCTGCTCGAGGCGGTGGAGCGCCGGGCGGCGCGCGAACCGCTGCAGCACATCACCGGGCGCGCCGCGTTCCGCTCGCTCGAACTCGCGGTGGGCCCCGGCGTCTTCGTGCCGCGTCCCGAGACCGAGACGGTCGCCCAGATCGCCATCGACGCGGTGCTCGCCACGGCGGCTCCGTCGCCGCTGGCCGTCGACCTCGGCACCGGCAGCGGCGCCATCGCGCTCGCCCTCGCCACCGAGGTGCCGCATGCCCGGGTCGTGGCGGTGGAGAACTCGCCGGCCGCGTTCGTCTGGGCCCGGCAGAACGCGCGCGAGTCGGGCGCCGACAACATCCGGATGGTGTTCGACGACCTCGGCCGGGCCCTCCCCGACCACGACGGGGCGGTCGACGTGGTCGTGTCGAACCCGCCCTACATCCCGGATGACGCGGTCCCGCGCGACCCGGAGGTGCGCCTGCACGACCCCGCGGCGGCGCTCTACGGCGGACCGGACGGGCTCGACGTGGTGCGCGCGCTGAGCGCCACAGCGCGGCGCCTGCTCCGCCCCGGCGGCACCCTCGTCGTGGAGCACGGCGAGGAGCAGGGGGCGGCGATGCGCGACCTGCTGACCGCCGACGGCTGGCGGGCGGCGACCACGCATCCCGACCTGGTCGGCCGCGACCGCGCGACCACCGCGATCCGCTAGAACCGCGCGGCGAAGTCGTCGACCGCCGCGCGCAGGCCCGCGTCGTCGCGCACGAGGTGCGCCGTGATGCCGAGCGACCGCGCGCCGGCGACGTTCTCGGGCAGGTCGTCGGCGAAGAACGCGAGCTCCGGCGGGGTGCCGTAGGCGTCGAGCACCCGCCGGAACACGGCCGGGTCGGGCTTGCGCGCGCCGTAGCGGCTCGACGTGCGCAGATGCTCGCGCCCGAACACGGGGAGCAGCGCGGGGGCGACGTCGGCGAGGTGCTCGTCGATGAGCGGCCCGTTGTTGGTGAGCAGGGTGACCCGGCCCGCCTCCGCCGCCCGCTCCACGGCGGCGATCGCGGCCGGCCGTTCGGTCATCGCCGAGGCGCGGATGCGCAGCCAGTCGTCGCGCGGGATGTTGGCGCCGAGCGCGGCGTTCGCGGCGGCGAGGTAGCTCGCGCCGTCCGGGTAGCCGCCCGCCTCGGCCTGCCACTCGCCGCCGTCGTGCCACCAGCGCCGCCGCAGTTCGGCGAGGTCGTGCCCGGTGAGGCGGGTGAGGGCCGCCATCCGCACCCGGAAGTCGTAGTCGTAGAGCACGTCGTCCATGTCGAAGACGAACAGCGGGCGCACCCCACCATCCTGCCCGACGGGCCTCCGCCGCCCGGCCGGGGTCGCGGTGCGCCGGGGGCGGTCCCGCCCGCCTACCATGGACGGGACATGGCGCTGCACGACACGAGCGTCCCGGACCAACTGCTCGCCGGGATGCGCCTCGCCCGGGGTGCGATCGGACGGGGCGAACTCGTCGTCTTCCCGACCGACACCGTCTACGGCGTCGCGGCCGACGCGTTCACCCCCGCCGCGGTGCAGCGGCTGCTCGACGCGAAGGGCCGCGACCGACAGGCGCCGCCGCCGGTGCTCGTGCCCGGCATCCCCACCCTCGACGCGCTCGCCGAGTCGGTGCCGCCGGAGGTGCGCGACCTCGTCGCCGAGTTCTGGCCCGGCGGGCTCACCGTCGTGCTGCGCGCGCGCCCGACGCTCGACTGGGATCTCGGCGAGACCCGCGGCACGGTGGCGCTGCGGATGCCGAGCCACCCGATCGCCCTCGAACTGCTCAGCGAGACCGGTCCGCTCGCGGTGTCGAGCGCCAACCGCACCGGGATGACCGCGGCGATGACCGCCGCCGAGGCGGAGGCGATGCTCGGCGACTCGGTCGCCGTCTACCTCGAGGCCGGCCGCACCGGCGCCGACTACACCGGTGCCGAGGCGGGCACCGGGTCGACCATCGTCGACGCCACCGCGCTCGAGCACCCGCAGGGCCGCATCCGCATCCTGCGACACGGCGTGATCCCGGATGCCGAGATCGCCCGAGTCGTGGGGGAGGGCCGGATGCCGGAGCCCGACGACCCGCAGGCCGGCGGGGACTGAGCGATGCGGTTCGTCTTCTACTTCCTGGTCACCGCGGCGGCGGCGGGGGTTTCGTTCGGCGCCTCGGTCGCCGTGTTCAAGCTCAGCCACCGCTACCGGCTCTACCCGAAGATCCGCGCCCGCGACGTGCACACCCGGCCGACGCCGCGGCTCGGCGGCATCGCCATCTTCCTCGGCGTCGTCGCCGCGTTCGCGATCGGCGCGCTGCTGCCGCCGCTCCGCCTCGTCTACGCGCAGTCGGCGGGCACGGTGCTCGCGGTGCTGGCCGCGTCGCTGCTGATCGTGCTGCTCGGCGTCGCGGACGACATCTGGGATCTCGACTGGCTGACGAAGCTGGCCGGGCAGCTGCTCATCGCCGCGCTGCTCGCCTGGCAGGGCGTGCAGATCGCCTGGATCCCGGTCGGCGGCAACCTCATCCTGCTCTCGCCGTACCTCTCGCTGATCGTGACGATCTTCGCCGTCGTGCTCGTGATGAACGCGATCAACTTCATCGACGGACTCGACGGCCTCGTGGCCGGCGTCGCCGTCATCGCGAGCGGCGCGTTCTTCATCTACGGCTACGTCGTCTCCTACGGCCCGACCGAGCAGTCCGACTACTTCAACCTCGCCCAGGTGATCACCGCGGCGCTCATCGGCGCCTGCCTCGGCTTCCTGCCGCTCAACTTCCGCACCGACGACTCGCGCCCCGCGCGGCTGTTCATGGGCGACGGGGGAGCGCTGCTCGTGGGTCTGCTGATGGCCACCTCGAGCGTCGCGCTCGCCGGGCAGATCGATCCGCTCGCCTACCCGGCGACCAAGCTGCTGCCGACGCTCATCCCGATCCTGCTGCCGTTCGCGGTGCTGATCGTGCCGCTGCTCGACTTCGGCCTCGCGGTGCTGCGCCGGCTGCGGGCGGGCAAGTCGCCGTTCTCGGCGGATCGCAGCCACCTGCACCACCGCCTGCTCGACATGGGCCACTCCCACCTGGCGGCGGTGCTGGTGTTCTACGCCTGGACGGCGGTCGCGTCGGCGGGGGTGCTGCTCATCCTGTTCGCCCCGTGGTGGGTCGCGGTGCTGGTCACCGCCGTGGGACTCGTCGTGTGCACCATCGTGACGCTCGCGCCGCTCAGCCGCCGCAAGGCCGCCGAGACGGCCGTGCAGGGCGCCGACGACGCGGACGCCGCGCGGTTCGACCCGCTCGACGCCGCGGCCGCGACGGAGGCGACCGACGCCGAGGTGGAGGTGCTGCTCGAGCGGCTCCACCCCCGATCCGAGGAGACCTGACATGGCCGTCGCCCCGATCCTGATCCGCACGCTCCGCTGGGGCGGCCTGCTCGTCGTCGCCGTCGCCCTGGTGGCCGGGGGAGTGGGCTGGCTGACCGCCGGCACGTCCGGGCTGCTCGCCGGGCTCGCCGGCGCCCTGCTCGCCGGCGTGTTCCTGGGACTGACCGCCGTGTCGATCCTGATCGCCGCCCGGGTCACCCGGGGCCGTCCGGGCGACCCGCTGTTCTACGCGATCGTGCTCGGCGGCTGGCTGCTCAAGATGATCCTGTTCCTGGTCGTCGCGTTCCTGCTGCGGGGCGGGGCGGGACTCGACCCGATGGTGTTCCTCGGCAGTGCGCTCGCCGCGGTGCTCGGGTCGCTCGTCGTCGACGTGGTGGCGTTCCGCACGACCCGGGTGCCCTACGTCGACGAGCCCGCCGCCGACGAGTAGTCGCGGCCCGTCCGGCCGATCCGCCCGGATCGGTGTCCCACTCAGCGGGATGCGGACCGGTCGCGGCGGGATTCGACGGCCGATTTCCTTGATAGGCTGAGACGACTTCCCCCTTTCGATCGCCGTGCGTTGTCGCGCCCCGATTCAGGAGAAAGCCCTGCTGAACCCCCTCTTGCCCCTGCTGGTGGCCGCCGACGACGACGGACACGACGACGGCGCCTTCCACGGCCCGTCGCTGACCGAATTCTTCCCGCCGGCGATCTTCTTCGAGGGCACGCCCTTCGAGCTGAACCGGATCATGCTGATCCGCCTGCTGGTCACCGTGCTGCTCATCCTGTGGCTGGTGCTCGCGACGCGGAAGATGCGCATCGTCCCGACCCGCGGCCAGGTGGCGACCGAGTTCCTGCTCGGCTTCGTGCGCAACAACATCATCATCGAGACGCTCGGCGAGAAGGACGGCAAGCGGTTCATGGGGCCGCTGATGGCGATGTTCTTCCTGATCCTCGGGTTGAACATCACCGGCATCGTGCCGCTGCTCAACATCGCGGGCACCTCGGTGATCGGCACCCCGCTCGTGCTCGCGCTCGTCTCGTACGTGATCTTCATCTACGCGGGCATCAAGAAGCACGGCTTCGGCTACTTCCGCAACTCGCTGTTCCCCAAGGGCGTGCCGTGGCCGCTCTACATCATCGTCGCGCCGATCGAGCTGGTCTCGACTTTCATCCTGCGGCCGGTCACGCTGACCCTCCGACTCCTGATGAACATGGTCGCCGGCCACCTGCTGCTGGTGCTCTGCTTCGCGGCGACGCACTTCTTCTTCTTCACCCTGCTCGCGAACGGCGACCTGTTCGGTCTGCTCGGCATCGGCACCTTCGCCTTCGGCGCGGTGTTCACGCTGTTCGAACTGCTCGTCGCCGTGCTGCAGGCCTACGTCTTCACCTTCCTCGCCGCCGTCTACATCCAGCTGTCGCTGGCGGACGAGCACTGACCCCGCCGATCACCGGCACGCACTCCCTGAAAGGAAACCCATGAACATCGTCGGATACCTCGTCCCGATCGCCTTCGGCCTCGCCTCCATCGGCTCCGCCATCGGCGTCGGCATCGTCGTCGGCAAGACCATCGAGTCGGTCGCGCGCCAGCCCGAGCTGCAGGGCCGCCTCACCGGCCTCATGTTCATCGGCATCGCGTTCACCGAGGCGCTCGCGTTCATCGCGATCGCGACGGGCTTCATCCCGTTCACCGCCCCGGCGTAATCACTCCACCCCGAACGCCCCACCGAAGGAGGTCGGAGTGCTGAGCGCATTCCTCGCCGTGGCGGCGGAGGAAGAGGAGGCCATCAACCCCCTCATCCCCGCGGTCTACGACATCGTCTGGTCGGCGATCATCTTCGCCGCCCTGCTGGTCGTCGTGATGGTCATCGTGCTGCCCCGGCTCAACAAGGCCCTCGACGAGCGTCGCGACGCCATCGAAGGCGGCCTCGAGCGCGCCGAGCAGGCACAGGCCGAGGCGGCCGCGACCAAGGACGAGTACCAGTCCGCGCTCGCCGAGGCGCGCGCCGAGGCGGCCAAGATCCGCGAGCAGGCCCGCTCCGAGGGGCAGGCGATCCTCGCCGACCTCAAGGAGCAGGCGCAGGCCGAGGCGTCGCGCATCGCCGCCAACGCCCAGGTGCAGATCGAGGCGGAGCGCCAGGCTGCCCTCGTCTCGCTGCGCGCCGAGGTCGGCGCGCTCGCGCTCGACCTCGCGTCGGGCGTCATCGGTGAGAACCTCAGCGACGACAAGAAGTCGGCGGCCCTGGTCGACCGCTTCCTCGCCGACCTCGAGGCCTCCGAGACCGGGAAGGCGTCGAAGTAGTCATGGGATCCGCGACCCGCGAGGCCCTCGCCACGGCGAGGGGTGCGCTCTCCGCCGAGAAGGGCGTCACCGCCGGCACGGCGGCCTCGCTCTTCACCGCGGCCCGCGCGCTCGCCGGGTCCGCCCAGCTGCGCGGCGTGCTCGCCGACCCGGCCGTCTCGGCCGGTGACAAGTCGGGCCTCGTCGGCCGCGTGTTCGGCTCCGCCGACGCGGCGGCGCTGCGTCTGCTCGGCGTCGTCGCCGAGAGCCGCTGGTCGACCCCGGACGAGCTCGTCGACGGCGTCGAGGAGCTCGGAATCCGGGCCGCGGCCGCGAGCGCCGGGACGGCGTCGATCGAGGCCGAGCTGTTCTCCGTGGGCCGCGTCATCGCCGGCGACGCGGAGCTCGAGCTGGCGCTCGGCTCCAAGCTCGGCGACCCGGCCGCGAAGGCGGAGCTGATCGGGCGTCTGTTCGCCCGCGACGCCGCGCCCGCGACGCTCACGATCCTGCAGCACCTGGTGCAGAGCCCGCGCGGTCGTCGCGTCGGCGAGATGATCCGCACGGCGGCGACGGTGGTCGCGGATGCCGGCGGTCGCCTCGTCGCGACGGTCACCACGGCCGCCCCGCTCAGCGCGGCGCAGCTGCGCCGGCTCGGCACCACCATCCAGGCCCAGTACGGGCGCCCCGCCGAGATCGACCAGGTCATCGACCCGGCCGTGCTCGGCGGACTCCGGGTGCAGGTCGGCGACGAGGTCGTCGACGGCACCGTGGCGGCGCGACTCGCCGACCTCCGACTCCAGCTCGCCGGCTGACCCCGGCCCCGACTCCCGCAGAACAGGTAGCACTCATGGCAGACATCACGATCAGTCCGGACGAGATCCGCGACGCGCTCAAGGACTTCGTCGCCGGATACAAGCCGTCGGCCGCCGCCAAGACCGAGGTCGGCACGGTCGTCGACGCCGCGGATGGCATCGCCCACGTCGAGGGCCTCCCCGGCGCGATGGCGAACGAGCTGCTGCGCTTCGAGGACGGCACCCTGGGCCTCGCGCTCAACCTCGACGAGAACGAGATCGGCGTCATCGTGCTCGGCGAGTTCACCGGCATCGAAGAGGGCCAGCAGGTCACTCGCACCGGCGAGGTGCTCTCGGTCCCGGTCGGCGAGGGCTACCTCGGCCGCGTCATCGACCCGCTCGGCAACCCGATCGACGGGCTCGGCGAGGTCGCCACCGACGGCCGCCGCGCCCTCGAGCTGCAGGCGCCCGGCGTCATGATGCGCAAGAGCGTGCACGAGCCGATGCAGACCGGCATCAAGGCGATCGACGCGATGATCCCGATCGGCCGCGGCCAGCGCCAGCTGATCATCGGCGACCGCCAGACCGGCAAGACGGCGATCGCGGTCGACACGATCATCAACCAGCGCGCCAACTGGGAGTCGGGCGACCCGACCAAGCAGGTGCGCTGCATCTACGTCGCGATCGGCCAGAAGGGTTCGACCATCGCCGCCGTGAAGGGCGCCCTCGAGGACGCCGGCGCGATGGAGTACACCACCATCGTCGCCGCGCCGGCCTCCGACCCGGCGGGCTTCAAGTACCTCGCCCCGTACACCGGCTCGGCCATCGGCCAGCACTGGATGTACCAGGGCAAGCACGTGCTCATCGTCTTCGACGACCTGTCGAAGCAGGCCGAGGCCTACCGCGCCGTGTCGCTGCTGCTCCGCCGCCCGCCGGGCCGCGAGGCGTACCCCGGCGACGTGTTCTACCTGCACTCGCGTCTGCTCGAGCGCTGCGCCAAGCTCTCCGACGAGCTCGGCGCCGGGTCGATGACCGGTCTGCCGATCATCGAGACCAAGGCGAACGACGTGTCGGCCTACATCCCGACCAACGTGATCTCGATCACCGACGGCCAGATCTTCCTGCAGTCCGACCTGTTCAACGCCAACCAGCGCCCCGCGGTCGACGTCGGCATCTCGGTCTCGCGAGTCGGCGGCGACGCGCAGCTCAAGCACATCAAGTCGGTCTCCGGAACGCTGAAGCTCGAACTCGCGCAGTACCGGTCGCTCGAGGCGTTCGCGATGTTCGCCTCCGACCTCGACGCGGCCTCGCGGCGGCAGCTGGCCCGCGGCGCGCGGCTCACCGAGCTGCTGCGTCAGCCGCAGTACTCGCCGTACCCGGTGGAGGAGCAGGTCGTCTCGGTCTGGGCCGGCACCAACGGCAAGCTCGACGACATCGCCGTCGAGGACGTGCTGCGCTTCGAGCAGGAGCTGCTCGACCACCTCAAGCGCTCGACCAAGATCCTCGACAAGCTGCGCGACAGCGGCAAGCTCGAGGACGACGTCAAGGCGGAGCTCGAGAAGGCGGTCGACGACTTCAAGCTCGGCTTCCAGGCCGGTGACGGCACGTCGCTCACCGACCCCGGAACCGAGGAGTTCGAGGCGACCGAGGTCGAGGACGTCAACCAGGAGAAGATCGTCAAGTCGCGTCGCTGACCGCGACCGACCGCGATCCGTCCCCGGAACCAGTAGGGAAGTAGAGACATGGGAGCCCAGCTTCGGGTCTATCGACAGAAGATCCGTGGTGCCCAGACGACGAAGAAGATCACTCGCGCCATGGAGCTGATCGCCGCGTCGCGCATCCAGAAGGCGCAGCAGCGCGTCGCCGCGGCGACGCCGTACGCCCGCGCCGTCACGCGCGCCGTCTCCGCCGTCGCGACCTACTCCAACGTCCCGCACGTGCTCACCACCGAGCCGGAGCAGGTGCGCCGCGCCGCGATCGTCGTGTTCGCGTCGGACCGCGGCCTCGCCGGAGCGTTCAACGCGAACGTGATGCGCGAGTCGGAGGAGCTGGCCACGCTGCTGCGCGAGCAGGGCAAGGAGGTCGTCTCCTACCTGGTCGGCCGCCGTGCGGTCGGGTACTACAACTTCCGCAAGCGCTCGTACGAGCAGGCGTGGACCGGCGACACCGACAACCCGCCTTATGAGGTGGCGCGCGAGATCGGCCAGACCGTGGTCGAGAAGTTCGTGCAGCCCTACGACGAGGGCGGCGTCGACGAGATCCACATCGTTTACAACCGGTTCGTCTCGATGCTCACCCAGAAGCCCGAGGTCGTGCGCCTGCTGCCGCTTGAGGTCGTCGAGGGCGTCGAGGAGCCCGGCGAGAAGGAGATCTTCCCGCTCTACGAGTTCGAGCCGGATGCCGACACGGTGCTCGACGAGCTGCTCCCGGTCTACATCGAGAGCCGCATCTTCACCGCGCTGCTGCAGTCGGCGGCGTCGAAGCACGCCGCCACGCAGAAGGCGATGAAGGCGGCCAGCGACAACGCCGACAAGCTCATCCGCGACTACACCCGCCTGGCGAACAACGCCCGCCAGGCGGAGATCACTCAGCAGATCTCCGAGATCGTCGGCGGCGCCGACGCCCTCGTGAAGTAACCCAGAAGAAGAAGGACGAGAGATGGCCACTGCCACGACCGCCAAGAAGACGGCCGCGAAGTCGACCGCGAAGAAGTCCACCGCCTCCGGCGGCGTGGGCCGCGTCGCCCGCGTCACCGGCCCGGTCGTCGACATCGAGTTCCCGCACGACTCGATCCCCGAGATCTACAACGCCCTCACCACCGAGGTCACCCTCGGCGGCGAGACCAGCACGCTGACCCTCGAGGTCGCGCAGCACCTCGGCGACGACCTCATCCGCGCGATCGCGCTGAAGCCGACCGACGGACTCGTCCGCGGCCAGGAGGTGCACGACACCGGCGCCGCCATCTCGGTGCCCGTCGGCGACGTCACCAAGGGCCACGTGTTCAACGTGACCGGCGAGCCGCTCGACGTGCCGGCCGACCAGCTCGAGATCACCGAGCGCTGGCCGATCCACCGCAAGCCCCCGGCCTTCGACCAGCTCGAGAGCAAGACCAACCTGTTCGAGACGGGCATCAAGGTCATCGACCTGCTCACCCCGTACGTGCAGGGCGGCAAGATCGGCCTGTTCGGCGGTGCCGGCGTCGGCAAGACGGTGCTCATCCAGGAGATGATCTACCGCGTCGCCGCCAACCACGGTGGTGTCTCGGTGTTCGCCGGTGTCGGGGAGCGCACCCGTGAGGGCAACGACCTCATCGGCGAGATGGAGGAGGCGGGCGTCTTCGACAAGACCGCTCTCGTCTTCGGCCAGATGGACGAGCCGCCGGGAACGCGTCTGCGCGTCGCACTGTCGGCCCTGACGATGGCGGAGTACTTCCGTGACGTGCAGAAGCAGGACGTGCTGCTCTTCATCGACAACATCTTCCGCTTCACCCAGGCGGGCTCCGAGGTGTCGACGCTGCTCGGCCGCATGCCCTCCGCGGTGGGCTATCAGCCGAACCTGGCCGACGAGATGGGCATCCTGCAGGAGCGCATCACCTCGACCCGCGGTCACTCGATCACCTCGCTGCAGGCGATCTACGTGCCCGCCGACGACTACACCGACCCGGCGCCGGCGACCACGTTCGCGCACCTCGACGCCACCACGGAGCTGTCGCGTGAGATCGCGTCGCGCGGTCTGTACCCCGCGGTCGACCCGCTGACCTCGACCAGCCGCATCATGGACCCCCGTTACCTGGGCGAGGACCACTACCGCGTGGCGACGAGCGTGAAGCAGATCCTGCAGAAGAACAAGGAGCTGCAGGAGATCATCGCGATCCTCGGTGTCGACGAGCTCTCCGAAGAGGACAAGATCACGGTGTCGCGTGCGCGCCGCATCCAGCAGTTCCTCTCGCAGAACACCTACATGGCGACCAAGTTCACGGGCGTCGAGGGCTCCACGGTCCCGCTCAAGGAGACCATCGAGTCGTTCGACGCGATCGTGAAGGGCGACTTCGACCACGTGGCCGAGCAGGCGTTCTTCAACGTCGGCGGCATCGAGGACGTCGAGAAGGCCTGGGACCGCATCCAGAAGGAGAACGCCTGACCATGGCGGACCTGACGGTGAGCGTCGTCGCGGCCGACCACGAGGTGTGGTCGGGCGCGGCGCGCCAGGTCGTCGCCCGCACGGTCGAGGGCGAGATCGGCATCCTGGCCGGCCACGAGCCCGTGCTCGCCACCCTCGCCTCGGGCGAGGTGCGCGTGACGACCACCGACGGCTCGGTGGTGACGGCGGATGCCGAGGACGGCTTCCTGTCGGTGCAGGCCGACACGGTGACGATCGTCGCCGGAACCGCCAAGCTGGTCTGATCCGGGCCCGATCCGCCGATCCGATGAGGCGGCGGACGTCCCGGCGACGCTGCGTGGGAGGTTGCGCATGCTCGTGGTGATGGCCGGGCTGCCCGGAACCGGGAAGAGCACCGTCGCCGAGGTCGTGGGCAACCGCCTCGGCATCCCGACGGTGTCGGTCGATCCGATCGAGGCCGCCATCCTGAGCGCCGGGATCGACGCCGACCAGCCGACCGGTCTGGCCGCCTACCTCGCGGCGGAGACGGTCGCCGAGTCGATGCTCGCCGCGGGCGGCGGGGTCATCGTCGACGCGGTCAACGCGGTCGAGCCGGCCCGCGAGCAGTGGATCCGGCTGGCCGAGCGCCGGTCGACGCCGATCCGCATCCTCGAGGTGATCTGCTCCGACCCCGAGGCGCACCGCGCCCGACTGCGGGAGCGCGGCCGGCACCTGGCCCAGGTCGCCGACACCGAGGCGCACGCCGTCGAGCAGAGCCTCGACGAGTGGGAGCCGTGGTCGGGGGCGTCCGGCGCCGTGCCGCGGATCACCCTCGACTCGGTGCAGCCGATCGGCGTGCTGGTCGAGCAGGCCGTGGCGTTCCTGCGGCAGTGACGTGCTGCTGATCCTGCCCCCGTCGGAGAGCAAGCGGCCCGGCGGGGAGACCGGCACGCGTCTCGACCTCGCCCGGCTCTCGTTCCCGGAGCTCACCCGTGCGCGAGAGGCCGCGCTGGACGCGCTCGTCCGGCTCTCCGACGACGTCGAGGCGGCGATGACCGCGCTGCGGCTCGGGCCGAAGCTGCGCGTCGAGGCGGAGCGGAACCGCGAGATCCTCCGCGCACCGACCGCTCCGGCGCTCGACCGCTTCGACGGCGTGCTCTACGACGCCCTCGACGCCGCGACGCTCTCGGTCGAGGCGCGGAGCGCCGCGGGCGACCGGGTGGCGATCGCGTCGGCGTTGTTCGGGCTCCTCGGCGCGCTGGACCCGATCCCCGCCTACCGGCTCTCCGCCGACTCCCGGCTGCCCGGGGTGCGGCTGCGTGCGCTGTGGCGCGAGCCGGTCGCCCAGGTGCTCGCGGCGCGGACCGGACTGCTGCTCGACCTCCGCTCGGAGGCCTACGCGGCGCTCGGTCCGATCCCCGAACGCGACGACGCCCGCTACCTGCGGGTGGTGACCGACGACGGCGCCGGGCAGCGCCGCGCGCTCAACCACTTCAACAAGGCGGGCAAGGGCGCCCTGGTGCGGGCGCTCCTGGAGTCGGGCGCCGCGCCCGCGTCGGTGGACGAGCTGCTCGCCTGGGGACGGAGCGCGGGCGTGCAGCTCGAGCCGGGCCGGCCCGGCGAGATCGCCCTCGTGGTCGGCACGTAGGCTGCCCGCATGACCTCCGACCAGCTGGATCCGGTCGCGCTGGCGATCGTCCTGGTGGCGCTCCTCCTGGTGCTGATCGCCTGGGTGCTCGTCTTCGTCGTCGCCTACGTGCTCACCGCGCTCTGCCTCGCGCGGTTCTTCCGCAAGGTCGGCGTCGAGGAGTGGGTCGCCTGGGTGCCCGTGTACTCGGGGTGGAAGTTCCTCGAGGTGGGTGGCTTCCCCGGCGTGTACGTGCTGTTCGGCCTCATCCCGTACGGCGGGATCGTGACGATCGTGTTCACCGCCCTCGCCATTCACCGCATCGGGATCGCCTTCGGCAAGGAGGCGGCGTGGGTGGTGCTCGGCATCTTCCTGCCCTGGGTGTGGTGGCTGCTGCTCGCCCGCGCCGAGGAGACCTACCGGCCGGAATGGATCGCGGCCGCCGGCTACCCGCCGCCGCGGGCGGGCGCGGGGTCCGCACCCCCGGTCACCGTCTGAGTCCCGGGGCCGCCCCGGGCCACCCCGCGCCGGGGCCGGGACGTGCCCCGGTCGCCCTCGGGTGCCTCAGCGGGCGCGCCAGCACCCCGCGACGTGGTCGTCGACGAGTCCGGCGGACTGCATGAGCGCGTACATCGTGGTGGGGCCGACGAAGCGGAACCCGCGACCGCGCAGCTCGCGGCTCAGCGCCGCCGATTCGGGCGTGGTCGCGGGGATCTCGGCGAGCGTCCGCGGGCGCGTCGCGCGCGGCGGCGGCGCGAATCCCCACACCAGGTCGACGAGCGCGCCGGGACGCTCGGCGGTCATCTCGCGCACGAGCCGGGCGTTGCCGATCGTGGCGAGCACCTTCGCGCGGTTGCGGATGATGCCGGGATCGGCCATCAGGCGGTCGACGTCGGCGTCGTCGAACGCGGCGACCGCGTCGATGTCGAATCCGGCGAACGCCGCCCGGAGCGTCGGGCGCCGACGCAGGATGGTGATCCAGGACAGCCCCGCCTGGAACCCCTCGAGGCTGATCTTCTCGAACAGCTCACGATCGCCGCGCAGCGGCTCGCCCCACTCCTCGTCGTGGTAGCGCCGGTACTCGGGGTCGTCGCCGCACCAGCCGCACCGCGCCCGGCCGTCGTCGCCGTGGACCAGGTCGGGCACGTCAGGCGGCCGGGATGTCGAGCGTCGGGCTGTCCGGCGCCGCGCTGCCACCCGGCGCCGGGGCGGTGCGCGTCGCGCGGTGCGCGATGCCCTCGTGGTCGAGCAGCCACGCCTTGGTCGGGATGCCCTCGCCGCCGCTGTAGCCGGTGATGCGCCCGTCGGAGGCGAGCACGCGGTGGCAGGGCACGATGATCGGCACCGGGTTCGCGCCGACCGCACCGCCGATCGCGCGCCCGGCGGTCTCGCGACCCGTGGCGCGCCCGAGGTCGCCGTAGGACACCACCTCGCCGAAGTCGAGGCGCGCGAGCTCCGTCCAGACCGCGCGCTGGAAGTCGGTGCCGACGGGGCGCACCGGCAGGTCGAACCGCTGCCGGGCGCCCGCGAAGTACTCCTCGAGCTGCGCCGCCGCGGCATCGACAACGGAGTCGGGCGATTCGGGGTGCTCGTCGGCGGGCAGCCGACCGTCGCGCTCGATGGCGACCGAGACCACGGCCTCGCCGTCGCCGACGATCTCGATGCGCCCGATCGGGCTGGGGATGCGACGCAGCGCCGTCGGAGCGGACGCGGGGGCGGAGTGCGGAGGCAGCAGATCCATGCTTTGAGCGTAGGCCGCGACGCCGACGCCGCCTCGCGGGATTCGGACATCGCGCGCCGACGTCCGCCGTCGCACCTGGGGAGGAGCGGACGACCCGCCGCCCCGGACCGACGGCCGCCGCGCGCCTAGGCTGAACGGATGCAGACCCGCCCGCTCGGAGCATCCGGAATCGACGTCTCGGTCATCGGCCTCGGCCTCAACAACCTCGGGCGGCCGGGGACCGCCACCGAGGAGCAATCGGGGGCGACCGCGGTGGTGAGGCCGCGCTCGACGCCGGGGTGACGCTGCTCGACACCGCCGACATCTACGGCAAGGAGTTCGGCCTCAGCGAGACCCTGCTCGGCGGGGCGCTCGGCCGCGACCGGGACCGGGCGATCGTCGCGACCAAGTTCGGGCACTCGTCGTACCCGGCGCCGGGGATGCCGGACGCCCCGAAGGGGTCGCCGCGCTACATCCGGGCCGCCATCGAGGGCTCGCTGCGTCGCCTGCGCATGGACCACGTCGACCTGTTCCAGCTGCACACCCCGGACCCTGGGACGCCGATCGACGACACCCTCGGCGCCCTCGCCGAGCTCGTCACCGAGGGCAAGGTGCGGGCGATCGGCAACTCCAACTTCGACGGCGCCGGGTTGCGCGCCGCGCAGGAGGCCGCGGAGCGGCTCGGTGCGCCCGCGTTCGTGACGGCGCAGAACGAGTACTCGCTGCTGCGCCGCGAGCTGGAGCAGGACGTGCTGCCGACGGCCACCGAGCTGGGTCTCGGCGTGCTGCCGTTCTTCCCGCTCTACAACGGCCTGCTCACCGGCAAGTTCACGCGGGACCGGCGCCCCGCCGATTCGCGGATCGCCCGCCAGCGGCCGCAGATCGCCGACGAGGCGGACTGGGACCAGCTGGAGGCCTACCAGCGGTTCGCCGACGAGCGCGGCGTCTCGATGCTGGAGGCGACCTTCGGCTGGCTGCTCTCGCGCGGCGCGATCGCCAGCGTCATCGCCGGCGCCACCACGCCCGCGCAGATCGCGGCGAACGCGGCGGCGGGGGAGTGGCGGCCGACGGACGAGGATCTCGCCGAGATCGACGCGATCTTCCCGCCGCCGGCCGCCTGAGGGTCAGGCCTGGAGGGCGACCTGCAGGTCGGCGGTGATGGTCACCTCGTCGCCGAGGGTGAAGCCGCCGGCCTCGAGCGGGGCGTTCCAGCTGACGCCGAAGTCGTGCCGGTTGATGACGGCGGTGGCGCTCGCCGCCGCCTTGGTCTGGCCGTAGCCGTCGGTGGCGATGCCGCCGAACTCGCCGCGCAGCTCGACCGGTCGCGTCACGCCGCGCAGGGTGAGCTCGCCGCTGAGGGTGAACGCGTCGCCGTCCGCGGCGAGGCCGGTCGAGCGGAAAGTGATCTGCGGGTGCTCGTCGGCGAGGAAGAAGTCGCTGGTGCGCAGGTGCTGGTCGCGCTGCTCCTGGTTGGTGTTGACCGAGGCGACCTGGACCACGGCCTCGACGGTCGTCTGGGCCGGGTCGTCGGTGGTGACGATCGTCACGTCGAAGTCGTCGAAGGTGCCGCGGACCTTCGAGATGGCGAGGTGGCGCACGCTGAACGAGAGTTCGGAGTGGGCGAGGTCGAGCTTCCAGGTGCCGGTGCGGTAGTCGGAGCGCTGGGCGAGTGTAGTTGTCATGTCAACTACAACGGGGCGGACGCGGGCCTATTCCCGTCTCGCCGGAATCCGCCGTCAGCGCGCGAGGGCGGCCATCGCCGCGTTGAGCATCGTCGCGTAGAGCAGCCACAGCCAGTACGGCGCGACCAGCCAGGCCGCGAGCCAGCGCACGCGCCGCGCGCGCACCAGCAGCACGAGAACCGCCGCGTCGAGCAGAAGAAGCAGTGCGAGGGCGAACCAGAGCGCGACCGGGCCGAGCACCGGGTACATGCCGAAGAACACCGGCGGCCAGAACGCGGTGAGCGCCAACTGCACGGCGTAGGCGTCGAGGGCGTGCCGCCGCGCGTGATGGCCGTGCTCCCGCCAGATCAGCCAGGCCCCGACGGCGAGCAGCAGGTAGAGCACCGCCCACACCGGCGCGAACAGCCAGTCCGGCGGCGTCGCCGAGGGCTTCTCGGCCGCCGCGTACCAGCCGGTGATGTTCGGCGCCGTGACCAGCGCCCCGACGGCGGCGATGGCGGCGTTCACCGCCAGGTACCCGACGAGCACGGCCGCGCTGCGGGCCCGGGAGGCCGAGCGCGGCGCGGTCGTCGAGGTCACGCCCCCAGGGTACGTCGCGGTGCCTCGACGCTCCCGGGAGGCGCGTCGCTCAGTGTCCGACCAGCGGCCCCATGGCGCGCGCGATGAGCGAGGGCCGTCCGGTCACTCGCTCCTCGGCATCCGCCGCCGCCATGGCGAGCAGGCCCGCGTTCGCGCCGAGGAACCGCCACGGCTCCGGCTCCCACCGCGGGGACTCGTGGCCGACCCAGGGCAGCCGGGTCAGCTCCGTGTCGGCGCCGGTGAGCAGGTCGGCGAGGGTGCGCCCCGCGAGGTTCGTCGTCGAGAGCCCGTCGCCGACGTAGCCGCCGGCCCAGCCGATCCGTGTCGCCGGGTCGAACCGCACCGCCGCATGCCAGTCGCGGGGGACGCCCAGCGGGCCGCCCCAGCCGTGGGTGACCGCGGCATCCGCCGCCTGGGGGAACATCTCGACCAGGGTGCGCCGCAGGTGCTCGAACACGCGCGGCACCCGGTCGTACTCGGAGCGGATGGCGCTGCCCCAGTGGTACCGCGCCCCGCGGCCGCCGAAGGCGAACCGGTCGTCCGCGGTGCGCTGCCCGTACACCAGCAGGTGGCGGTGGTCGCTGAACGTGCGACCGTGCGGGATGCCGATCTTGTCCCAGACGGATGCCGGCAGGGGCTCGGTGGCGATCATCAGCGAGTAGAGCGGGAGCGTGCTGCGCCGCAGCCCGGGGAGCGTCGCGCCGAAGCCCTCCACGGCCAGCACGATCCGGTCGCAGCTGACGCGGCCCCGGTCGGTGTCCACCCGCCCCGCCGACCAGCCGAGCACCTCGGTGCCCTCCGCGATGCGCACGCCGCGCGCGTCGACGGCGGCGGCGAGTCCGCGCACCAGCTTCGCGGGGTGCAGCCGCGCGCAGTCGGGGTCGTAGGTCGCCCCGCGCGCCCCGGCCGCGCGCACCGCGTCGGGACCCCACCACGCGATCCGGTCGCCCCCGGCCACCGCCTCGGCCTCCTCGCCGCGCGCCGCGCGCTCCTGGGCCGCTGATCGCGCGTAGACGACCGTTCCGCCCTTCGCGTAGTCCGCGTCGACGCCGGCCGCGGCGGCGGCCCGGCCGACCTCGTCGACGGTGTCGCGCATGGCCCGGCGCATCGCGCGGGCCGCGTCGGGGCCGTGCGCTCGGGCGAGCGCCGCGGCCGAGCGGGGGAACAGCGCCGAGCACCACCCGCCGTTGCGTCCGGAGGCGCCGAACCCGGCGAACTCCTTCTCCAGCACGACGATCCGCAGCCCGGGGTCGCGCTGGAGCAGGTACCACGCCGTCCACAGCCCGGTCAGCCCGCCGCCGACGATGGCGACGTCGGCATCCGTGTCGCCGTCGAGCGGCGGGCGCGGGTCGAGCGCGCCGGCGGGCAGCGAGTCGTGCCAGTACGACAGCGCGCGGCGCGCGGCGTCGCTCACGGTGAGCCGGGCCGTCCCGGGTTCGCGCGCTCGGTCAGAGCCGCGACCAGGCCTCGGTGAGCACGCCGCGCAGGATCTGCTCGATCTCGTCGAACTCGGCGGGACCGAGGGTCAGCGGGGGAGCCAGCTGGATGACGGGGTCGCCGCGGTCGTCGGCGCGGCAGTAGAGGCCGGCGTCGTACAGCGCCTTGGAGAGGAACCCGCGCAGCAGGCGCTCCGACTCGTCGTCGTCGAAGGTGGTCTTGGTGTCCTTGTCCTTGACCAGCTCGATGCCGAAGAAGTACCCGTCGCCGCGCACGTCGCCGACGATCGGCAGGTCGAGCAGCTTCTCGAGCGTCGACCGGAACACCGGGGAGTTCTCGCGCACGCGGGCGTTGAGCCCCTCCTCGTCGAAGATGGCGAGGTTCTCCAGTGCGACCGCGGCCGACACCGGGTGCCCGCCGAAGGTGTAGCCGTGGTAGAACGTCGTCGCCCCGTGCCGGAACGGCTCGTACACCCGGTCGGAGACGATGGTCGCGCCGATCGGGGAGTAGCCCGAGGTCATCGCCTTGGCGCAGGTGATCATGTCGGGCACGTAGCCGTAGGCGTCGCAGGCGAAGGTGTGCCCGATCCGGCCGAAGGCGCAGATCACCTCGTCCGAGACGAGCAGCACGTCGTGCCGGTCGCAGATCTCGCGCACCCGCTCGAAGTAGCCGGGCGGGGGCGGGAAGCATCCGCCGGAGTTCTGCACCGGCTCGAGGAAGACGGCGGCCACCGTCTCGGGGCCCTCGAAGACGATCATCTCCTCGATGCGGTCGGCGGCCCAGCGGCCGAACTCGATCTCGGCCTGCTCGGGCGTGGCGCCGGGGGAGGCGACGAAACCCATCTCGTCGGCGCGGTAGGAGTTGGTGTTCGGCACGCGGAAGCCGCCGGGGGTGACCGGCTCGAACATCTCCTTCATCGCCGGGATGCCGGTGATCGCCAGGGCTCCCTGGGGGGTGCCGTGGTAGGCGACGGCGCGCGAGATCACCTTGTGCTTGGTGGGGCGGCCCTGCAGCTTCCAGTAGTACTTGGCGAGCTTGAACGCCGACTCCACCGCCTCGCCGCCGCCGGTGGAGAAGAACACCCGGTTCAGGTCGCCGGGCGCCTCGGCCGCGAGCCGGTCGGCCAGCTCGATCGCCGAGGGATGCGCGTACGACCAGATCGGGAAGAAGGCCAGCTCGCTCGCCTGACGGGCGGCGACCTCGGCGAGCCGGGTGCGGCCGTGTCCGGCGTTGACGACGAACAGGCCGGAGAGCCCGTCGATGTACTGCTTGCCGCGCGCATCCCAGATGTGGTGGCCCTCGCCGCGCACGATGATCGGCGCGCCGTGCTCCTCGAGCACCGACTGCCGGGTGAAGTGCATCCAGAGGTGGTCCTTGGCCTTCTGCTGCAGCTCGGCCTCCGGCACCGCGGACGCGGGCGACGTCGACACCGTCGACGACGGGGTGGTGGTGCTCATGATCCCTCCGGATCCGGGACCGTCGGGCGGATGCCTCCGCTCACCGGGTGCCCCAGTTGTAGAACTGCTTGTGCAGGCGCAGGTAGACGAACGTCTCGGTCGACGCGACGCCCGGGATCGAGCGGATGCGCCGGTTGAGCAGGTCGATCAGGTCGTCGTCGTTCTCGCAGACGACCTCGGCGAGGATGTCGAAGCTGCCGGCGGTGAGCACGACGTAGTCGACCGACGCCATCGCGCCGAGCTGCTCGGCGACCCGGGTGGTGTCGCCGGAGACGCGGATGCCGACCATCGCCTGGCGGTAGAAGCCCAGCTGCATCGGATCGGTCACGGCGACGACCTGCATCACCCCGGACTCCTGGAGCTTCTGCACGCGCTGCCGCACGGCCGCTTCGCTCAGCCCGACCGCCTTGCCGATCTCGGCGTAGGAGCGGCGCCCGTCCTCCTGCAGCTGCTCGATGATCCCCTTCGAGACGTCGTCGAGCACGATCGAGCGCTGTCGGGTGACCATGCATCGATCATGGCAGCCTCGACGCACCGATCCAAGCGATTCCGCACCTTCCGAGGGCTCGGAATGACGGATTCCGTGGAATCCGGACTGTCGGCCGACCCCGGCGCGCGGTTACAGTGACTCGCATGGCGACTCTGCGCAACTTCATCGACGGCGAGTACGTGGACGCGAAGGGCGACGACGGCTTCGACGTCATCGACCCGGCGACCGAGAAGTCCTACGCGACCTCGCCGGTCTCCGGCCAGGCCGACGTCGACGACGCCTTCGCGGCGGCGGCGCGCGCGTTCGAGGGCTGGGGCGAGACCACTCCCGCCGAGCGGCAGCTCGCGCTGTTCCGCATCGCCGACGAGATGGAGAAGCGGGCCGACGAGTTCGCCGACCTCGAGTCGCAGGACACCGGCAAGCCGCGGGCCTCGCTCGTCGACGACGAGATCATGCTCTCGGTCGACCAGATCCGATTCTTCGCCGGCGCGGCGCGCATCCTCGAGGGGCGCGCGACCGCCGAGTACATGGCCGACCACACGTCGTCGATCCGGCGCGAGCCGATCGGCGTCGTCGGACAGGTGACGCCGTGGAACTACCCGCTCAACATGGCGGTGTGGAAGTTCGCCCCGGCCGTCGCGGCCGGCAACACCACCGTGCTGAAGCCCTCCGACACGACGCCGCAGTCGACCCTGCTGCTCGCCGAGATCTGCGCCCAGTACCTGCCGAAGGGCGTCGTCAACGTCATCACCGGCGACCGGACGACCGGTGCGGCGATGATCGAGCACGCCACCCCGCAGATGGTGTCGATCACCGGCTCGGTGCGCGCCGGCATGGAGGTGGCGAAGGCCTCCTCGAGCGACCTCAAGCGGGTGCACCTGGAACTCGGCGGCAAGGCGCCGGTCGTCGTCTTCCCGGATGCCGACATGGCGAAGGCCGCCGAGGGCATCGCGATCGCGGGCTACTTCAACGCCGGACAGGACTGCACCGCGGCGACGCGCGTGCTCGTGCACGAGGACGCGCACGACGCCTTCCGCGCGGCGCTCGTCGAGTACGTCGCGGGCAACGTGCAGACGGGCGCCCCCTCCGACCCCGACACGTTCTACGGCCCCGTCAACAACGCGACCCAGCTCGCCCGCGTGATGGGGATGCTCGAGGCGCTCCCGTCGCACGCCGAGGTGGTCACCGGCGGCACCCGCAAGGACGGCGCGGGCTACTACATCGAGCCGACCATCGTCGACGCGCTCCGGCAGGACGACGACGCCATCCAGACCGAGATCTTCGGCCCGGTCATCACGATGCAGACCTTCACCGACGAGGCGCAGGCGATCGAGTGGGCGAACGGCGTCGACTACGGACTGTCGTCGAGCGTCTGGACGAGCGATCACGGGCGGGCGATGCGCTTCGCCAAGCACCTCGACTTCGGCGCCGTCTGGATCAACTGCCACATCCCGCTCGTCGCCGAGATGCCGCACGGCGGCTTCAAGCGCTCCGGATACGGCAAGGACCTCTCGATGTACGGCTTCGAGGACTACACCCGCATCAAGCACGTCATGAGCTACATCGGGGAGTGACGATACCGGCGCGGGAGACGGGGCCGCGCCGCGCGGGGCGCAGAATGGACCGGTGACCTCCCGGCCCGACGCCGCGCTCGACGACACCGTCGTCGCGGTGCCGCGCGCCCCCGAACGCCCCGTCGGCGTCGACCTCGACGACACCCGCCCGCGCGGCGCGGCGGTCCCGGCCGCACCCGATGCGGCCCCCGCCGAGCCCGCGGACCCGCCCGCGGCGTCCGCCGCCACCGGGTCGGGCATCGAGGCCGCCGCCGCGCCGGCGACCGATGCGGCAGGAGCCGACGCCGCGGAGGATGCCGCCCCCGCCGCGCCGGCGCTCGTCGTCGAGCTGCCCGACGGGCGGCGGCTCGACCTCGATCGCCCCGTCTACCTCGGCCGCCGACCGCGCGCGCCCCGGGTCGAGGACCCCGACGCGGTGCTCCTGGTCGAGCTGCCGTCGCCCGGCCGCGAGCTGTCGTCGACCCACCTCGAGCTGCGCGTCGTCGGCGGGGTGGTCGTCGCCAGCGACCTGCGCTCCACCAACGGCTCGACCGTGGCGGTGCCCGGGTCGGCTCCCCGCCGGCTGCACGGGGGCGACGCGGCGGTGCTGCCCGCCGACGCCGTCGTCGACCTCGGCGAGGGCAACGTGCTGCGCATCCGGAGCCGCGCATGAGCGCCATCGGGGGAGACGGGGTCGGCCACCGGATCGCGGTGCCCGGCCGACCGGACGCCGAGATCGTGGTCGACTGGGCCGCCCGCAGCGACGTCGGGCACCGCCGGGCGGTCAACGAGGACAGCGTCATCGCCGCGCCCCCGGTGTTCGCGGTCGCGGACGGGATGGGCGGCCACGCCGCCGGCGACCGGGCGAGCGCCGCGGTCGTGGAGCGACTCGCCGGGGCCTCGCGCGACACCGGCCCGATCGACCTCGCGCACCTGCAGGCCGCGCTCACCGCGGCGGCGGGCGACATCGACCGGATCGCGGAGAACATCCCGGCCGGGGTCGGCACCACCGTCACCGGCGCGGCGCTGGTCTGGCGCGGCGAGCGCCCCGAGTTCGCGGTGTTCAACATCGGCGACAGCCGGGTCTACGCGTTCGCCGACGGCGACCTGCGCCAGGTGACCGTCGACCACTCCGTCGTGCAGGAGCTGGTCGACGCGGGCCTGCTCGACGCGGCCGACGCCGAGCACCATCCGGACAGCAACGTGATCACCCGCGCGGTCGGGTTCCGCGAGCGGCCCCGGCCCGACGTGTGGCCCCTTCCGCTCACCGCGGGACTGCGGCTGCTCATCTGCTCCGACGGGCTCACCAAGGAGCTCTCCGGCGATCGGCTGCGCGAGGAGATGGCCGCGGGCCGCTCGGCGGCGGACACCGCCGACACCCTCGTCGACGCCGCGCTCGCCGCCGGCGGCCGCGACAACGTCACCGTCGTCGTGGTCGACGTCGTGGCCGTGCCCGAGGCGCCGCCCCGGGGACGTCGACGGGCGCACCCCAATTCAGGGGGCGCCTCCGGGTGACGCCGGGTGCAGCGGCCTACAATGGGTCGATTTCCGCGGTCGAGAGGGGGCCCATGGCGCGCCGCCTTCCCTCACCGCCCCCCGTCCTCCCGGGGTTCTCGTTCGTGCACGTCCTGGGCTCGGGCGGCTTCGCCGACGTGTTCCTCTACGAGCAGAACATGCCGCGTCGTCAGGTGGCCGTCAAGGTCATGCTGAGCGAGGTCGTCGACGAGCAGGTGCGGCAGATGTTCCGCGCCGAGGCGAACCTGATGGCGCAGCTGTCGTCGCATCCGGCGATCCTCACCGTGTACGAGGCCGGCGTCTCCGGCGACGGTCGGCCGTACCTCGTCATGGAGGTGTGCGCACCCACCATCGCCGAGCGCTACCGCCGCGATCGCATCCCCGTCGCCGAGGTGCTGCGCACCGGTGTGCGGGTGGCGTCCGCCGTCGAGACCGCGCACCGGGCCGGCGTGCTGCACCGCGACATCAAGCCCTCCAACATCCTCACCACCGCCTACGGCCACCCGGTGCTCGCCGACTTCGGCATCGCGTCGACCCTGCAGTCGGTGCAGACGGATGACACGGTCGGCCTCTCCGTGCCGTGGTCGGCGCCCGAGGTGCTGCTCGACGAGACGCCCGGGACGGTCGCGAGCGAGGTGTGGTCGCTCGGCGCGACCGTCTACTCGCTGTTGGCGGGCCGTTCGCCGTTCGAGGACCCGGGCGGCTCCAACTCGTCGGCCGACCTGATGGCCCGCATCGCTCGCGGTCGCCCGCGGCCGATCGACCGCGACGACGTGCCCGCGTCGCTCGAGCAGCTGGTGCGCCGCGCCATGTCGCGCCGCCCCGATCAGCGCCCGGCGAGCGCGCTGGAGTTCGCCCGCGAGCTGCAGGCGGTCGAGGCCGAGCTGGGGCTCCCGCAGACCCAGGTCGAGGTCGCGCGCGACGACTGGGCCACGGGCACCGTCGCCGATGCGGAGGACCGCACCGTGCTGCGCCCGGTGGCCGGCGCGGCGCCCGCCTCGGTCGGGCGCCGGCGTCGCCGTCGCGCGGCCGAGCAGTACGACCCGGTCGGCACCCTGCGCGACGGCTCGCTGCCGCGCCGCTTCTCGAACAGCCGGCCGTCGGCGCCCGGCAGGTCGGGGCGCGCGACGACGTGGGCGCGCATCGGCGGCGCGGTGCTCGTCGTCGTGCTCGGCGTGACGGCGGTGCTGGCGCTGATCCGGCCCGGGACGGACGACGGCATCCCGGTGGTGACCGACATCGCCGCCACCGAAACCGGCGGCACCGTCGCGTTCAGCTGGCCCGATCCCGGCCTCGACGAGGGCGACCTCTACCAGATCACCGTCGACGGGGTCGCCTCCAGCATCCAGGGCACCGCGCGGTTCGTCGTCGACGCGGAGCCGGGCGACACGGTCTGCCTGATCGTCACCGTCAACCGCGACGGACGGCTCGGGGCGCCGAGCGGCGAGAAGTGCGTCGACGTGGTGGACGGGTGATCCGATGACCTCCGTCGGCGCCATCGGGCGCGCCATCCGGCGTCGGCGCTCGCTCGTCGCGACCGCCGTGACCGGCACCGTCGTCGCGGCGGTCGTCGCGGGCGTCGCCGTCACCTCGAGCGGGTACACGGCGCAGCGCATGGACCTCGCGGACGGGGCGGTGTGGGTGACCAACGCGCTCGACCGGGCCGTCGGGCGGGCGAGCCCCGAGGCGCTCGAGCTCAACTCCGTCGTGCGCACCGACGGCACCGACCTCGAGGTGGTGCAGCACGGCTCGACCGTGCTGGTCGTCGACCACGCGGACGCCACCGTGCAGCTGCTCGACCCGGCGTCGGCGATCCTCGGCGACCCGATCGCGCTGCCCCCGGAGCAGCCCGAGGTGCACCTCGCGGGCGACCGCGTCGTCGTGCACGCCCGCGGGACCGGCGAGGTGTGGCTGCTGCCGGTCGGCGAGCTGTCGTCGTTCGACGCGACCTCGACGTCGACGCTCGCCCTCGGCACCGGGTCGGTGCTGAGCGTCGCGCCGGATGGCACCCTCGTGGCCTACTGGGCCGAGACATCGACGGTGATCCGCATCGACGCCGGCGACTCCGACGAGGTGGCGGCGCGCTGGGACGTCGACCTCGGCGCCGGCGACGGCGACGCCGAGATCACCAGCGTCGGCGCGCACTGGGCGCTGCTCGACCCGAGCGCCCGGCTGCTGGTGCTCGACGGCCGCGAGATCCCGCTCGACGACGTCGTGCCCGCCGGCATCTCGCCGGTTCTGCAGGAGCCGGGGCCGGATGCCGACCGCCTGCTCGTCGCGGCGAGCGGCACCCTGCTCGCGGTGCCGATCGGCGGCGGCGACCCGGTCGCGCTGGCGACCATCACCGGGGGCGCCCCGGCGGCCCCCCTGGCGACGGAGGAGTGCGAGTTCGCCGCCTGGACGAGCGGCGACGTGTGGCGCCACTGCGCCGGCGACCCGGCCGACGGCGTGGTGCTCGCGGTCGACGGGATGACCGGTGCGGCGGACCTCGACTTCGGCGTCAACACGGCGCGCGTCGTGCTCAACGACACCCGGTCGGGTGCGAGCTGGGCGGTTCAGGCCGACGGCGAGCTGATGGACAACTGGGACGAGCTGATCGTCGAGGAGCAGGACGAGGAGGTCGTCGTCGACGACGACGTCCCGCCGGAGATCGACCCCGTGCAGCAGGCCCCGGTGGCGGTCGCCGACGAGTTCGGCGCCCGCCCGGGTCGCGCGACGCTGCTGCCGGTGCTGCTCAACGACTACGACCCGAACGGCGACGTGCTGGTCATCGACGCCACGACCGGGATCGACGAGTCGGTGGGTCGTCTCGACCTGGTGACCCGCAACCAGCAGGTGCAGCTCACGCTCGACGACGACGCGCGGGGCACGATCACCTTCTCCTACACGATCTCCGACGGGCGCGGCGGCACGGCGAGCGCCACGGTGCGGGTGACGGTGCGCTCGGAGAACGAGAACTCGCCGCCCCAGCAGGTGCGCTCGACCACGGTCACCGTCGGCGACGGCGGCCGGGCGACGAAGGAGGTGCTCGGCGACTGGGTCGACCCCGACGGCGATCCGTTCTACCTGGCCTCCGCCTCGATCGCGGCTCCCGACCAGGTGAGCTACCAGCCCGACGGCACCGTCGTCGTGGTGGATGCCGCCGGCGGCTCCGACCTGAACTCGGTGACGCTGTCGGTGACCGACGGCCGCGAGACGGCGGGCGGCACGCTCGCGGTCGAGGTGCTGCCGGCATCCGAGGTGCCGATCCTGATCGAGCCGTGGGTGGCGATCGCGACCTCCGGCCAGCAGATCACGGTGCGACCCATGTCGCACGTCTCCGGCGGCGACGGGGTGCTGCGGCTCAACGCGGTGCCGGAACGGCCCGGGTCGGTGATCGAACCCAGCTTCGAGGCGGGCACGTTCACCTTCGAGAGCGAGCAGGTCGGCACCCACTACGTGGAGTTCACGGTCACCGACGGCGACGACACGGCGACCGGGCTGGTGCGCGTCGACGTGCAGGCCCCGCCGGATGCGAACACGCGCCCGATCACGGTGCCGCAGACGATCTTCGTCACCACCCTGTCGAGCGACACGGTCGACCCGACGAGCACCGACATCGACCCGGCCGGCGGCGTGCTCGTCGTGACCGGCGTCACCGGGGTCGACGCGGCCGACGGCATCCGCGCCGAGGTGCTCGACCAGCGGCTCGTCCGGGTGACGCTCACCGAGCCGCTGGAGGGGCGCACGGTCACGTTCGGCTACCGGGTGAGCAACGGACTCGCGGATGCCGAGGGCACGATCACCGTGGTCGAGATCCCGACCCCGGCGCTGCTGCAGCCGCCGCTCGCCACCGACGACACGGCGACGGTGCGCGTCGGCGACGTGGTCGACATCCCGGTGCTCGACAACGACGAGCAGCCGGAGGGGCGGGTGCTGACCCTCGACCACGAGCTCGCGCAGCCGCTGCCCGACGACGCGGGGCTGCTGTTCGTCTCCGGCGACCGGCTGCGCTACCTGGCGCCCGACGTCGCGGGCGACTACGTCGCCGTCTACACGGTGCGCGGCCCCGACGGGCAGGCCGCGCAGGCGCGGGTCACGATCTCGGTGCGCGAGGAGAACGCCGCGACGAACAACCCGCCGGTGCCGTCGCGGGTCACCGCGCGCGTGCTCGCGGGCGAGACGGTGCGCATCCAGATCCCGCTCTCCGGCATCGACCCCGACGGTGACGCCGTGCAGCTGATCGGGCTGGCGAGCAACCCGGAGCGCGGCGCGGTGCAGACCGTCGAGGCGAACGAGATCGTCTACGAGGCGGGCGAGTACTCGACCGGCACCGACACGTTCACCTACACCGTCGTCGACGGGCTGGGCGCGCGGGCGACCGGCACCGTGCGCGTCGGCATCAGCCCGCGGCTCGACGGGGCGCGCAACCCGGTCGCCAACGAGGACGCCGTCACCGTGCGCCCCGACCGCACCGTGTCGGTGCAGGTGCTCGAGAACGACTCCGACCCCGACGGCAGCCCGCTGCGCGTGATCTCGGCGGAGGCGACCTCCGCCGAGACGACGGTCGAGGTGGTCGACGAACGGATCGTGCGCATCCGCCCGCCGTCGACGCCGGGCGTGTACGCGGTGCTGTACACGATCGCCAACGAGTTCGGCGGCACGAGCACGAACTACGTCACCGTGGTGGTCGATCCCGACGCGCCGCTGGCCTACCCGGAGGTCGACGACTCGGTGCTCGCGGTGAGCGACGTGCTCGACCTGGCGACCGTCGATGTGGCGGTGCTCGACGAGGTGTTCTTCGCCGACGGCGAGGTCGGCGACCTGGGCGTCGCCCTGCTCGACGGCTACGCCGGCTCGGCGCAGCTGAACGCCGACAAGACCGTGCAGGTGACGATCGGCGACCGCAGTCAGATCATCCCGTTCGAGGTGATCCACCCCGACGACCCGGCCGTCAGCTCGCTCGCGTTCATCTGGGTGCCCGGCTACGACGACGCGCTGCCCCAGGTGAACCGCAAGGCGCCGCCGCTCGCGGTGGCGAGCGAGTCGACCCTCGAGATCGAGCTGTCGGAGTACGTGGTGGCGCTCGACGGGTCGGCGGTGCGGCTCACCGACGCGAGCACGGTGCGCGCCACCCACGCCAACGGCGACGACCTGGTGGTCGACGCCGACACCCTCGTCTACACCTCCGCCGACCAGTACTTCGGCCCGGCGTCGATCACCTTCGAGGTGACCGACGGCACGTCGGCGACCGACCCCGACGGGCGCACCGCGATCATCACGCTGCCGATCACCGTCACCCCGCGCGAGAACCAGCCGCCGGTGTTCGTCGGCGCGGTGCTCGCCTTCGAGCCGGGGGAGGCGAAGGAGCTCGACCTGGTGCGGCTCACCAACTACCCCTACGACGACATCGACGAGCTCGCCTACACCGTGTTCGACCCGCTGCCCGAGGGGTTCAGCGTCGAGCTGAACGGGCAGCGGCTCGTGCTACGGGCGGATGCCGCCACCCCGAAGGGCACCACCGCCTCGGTCACGCTGGGGGTGCGCGACGACATCAACGAGGGCCGCGCCGGCCGCATCGAGCTGCAGGTGGTCGCCTCGACCCGCCCGCTCGCCAAGCCGGCTCCCGACTCGGCGGTCACCGAGCGCGGGCAGACGACGGTGATCGACGTGCTCGCCAACGACGCCGCCACCAACCCGTACCCGGAGACGCCGCTGCAGGTGATCGCCATCCGCGGGATCGACGGCGCCGGACTGCCCGACGGGGTGACGGTGGTGCCGAGCGCCGACAACTCGCGGCTCACCGTGACGGTCGCCGGATCGGCGGTGCCGCAGGACGTCAGTCTGCAGTACCAGGTGGCGGATGCCACCCTCGACCCCGACCGCTACGTCTGGGGCACCGTCACGATCTCGATCCAGGACGTGCCCGATCCGGTGACCGGCGTCTCGGTGGTGGAGTTCGGCGACCGACTGCTACGCGCCGCCTGGACGCCCGGGCAGTTCAACAACTCGCCGATCACCGAGTACCGGGTGACGATGACCGACGCCGACTCGGGCGAGCAGATCTCGGTGACGACCTGCACCTCGACCGTGGGCTGCGCGCTCACCACCCCGGGCAACGGACCCGGCAACGCGGTGCGGCTCTCGGTGATCGCCGTCAACGAGATCGGCGACTCCGACCCCACGGCGATGCCCGGCCAGATCTGGTCGGACATCATCCCGCCGCCGCCGACGGAGCTCAGCTGGAAGCCGCTCGATCAGGGCCTGCGCGTGTCGTGGAAGAAGCCCGCCGACACCGGCGGAAGCCCGATCGAGCAGTACGTCGTCACCGTCGGCGGGGTCTCGCAGGTGGTCGCGGTGCCCGTCTCCGACCCGGTCGGCACCCGGTACACGATCAACATCCAGTCGCCGTCGATCGAGAACGGCGCCTCGACGGGCTACTCGGTGAGCGCCCGCAACAGCGCGCCGAACTCGCTCGCCCGGTGGAACCAGGCGAGCGGCACGGGGATCCCGGCCGGTCCGCCGACGCTGAGCGGCGTGCCCGTCTCGGCGTCGGGGTCGCTCACCGACGGCGCCACCGCGACGGCGTCGTGGGAGGGCGTGTTCGGGCCGAACGGCGCCGCCGTGCAGAAGTACTGGGCGGTGCTGCGCAGCGGCGGCGCGAAGCCGACGTGCTCGGTGAGCGGGGTCGAGGACGGCAGCCCGAGCGTCTCGCCGCCGAGCGGCTCCGGCGTGATCGCCACGACCGGCACCAACGCCGGATGGTCGGGTCTCTCCGCCGACGTGACCTACACGATCACCGTGTTCGCCTACAACGGCCAGGGATGCACCGAGGCGGCGTCGGTGCAGGTCACCCCGCGCGCGCAGCCGCCGGTCGTCACCGAGGCGGCGATCTCGCCGGCCCCGGCCGCCAACGGCACCGGGTTCTGGGACTTCCGGGTCACCGGCGTCGGTACCGGCGCGGGCATCGACAACGGCTACTCGTACCAGTACCGGTTCTCGACCGGCGGCGAGGGCACCGAGAGCGGAGTGCTCTCCGGCACCTCGTTCCTCACGGCCGGCACCAGCCACTACGGCCACCCCGCCGGCGTGCAGTTCCGGGCCTGCAAGTCGTACCCGGAGGCCACCCTCTGCAGTCCCTCCTGGTCGACCGAGTTCGCGCTGCCCGGCATCGCCGTGTGGAACTCGGTGCCCGGCGGATTGGTCTTCGCCGAGGACTCGGAGCTGGGGAACGGGGCGTGGACCTGGACCTCGGCGCCCGCCGGCTCGTACACCGCGGTCGAGTTCCGCTGCCGCGCCGGCGGCGCCTGGCAGCCGATGCCGCAGGTCGGCGAGTGCGCCGCGCTGCTCACCGGATCCAACGACCTGCGGGTGCGGATCACCGTGAACGGGCAGACCTATGACCGAAGCTATGACCCAGGCGACTACACCCCCTGACGCCCCGACGGGTCCGACCCCCACGGACCCGACCCCGAGAGGATCGACGCGATGACGATGACCCCTGAGCAGGCCGCCGCCTTCCAGGAGACCTTCGGCCGACTGGTGGCCAACGTCGAGCAGGTGCTGCTCGGCAAGACCTTCGTCGTGCGACTCGGCTTCGTCGCGCTGTTCAGCGAGGGCCACCTGCTGCTCGAGGACTACCCCGGCACCGGCAAGACCTCGCTCGCCCGGGCGATCGCCCAGAGCGTCGACGGCAGTCACAACCGCATCCAGTTCACCCCCGACCTGCTGCCCGGCGACATCACCGGCGTCAGCATCTACGACCAGCGGGCGGGCGAGTTCGAGTTCCACCGCGGACCGGTGTTCGCCAACATCGTGCTCGCCGACGAGATCAACCGCGCCAGCCCGAAGACGCAGGCGGCGCTGCTCGAGGTGATGGAGGAGGGCCACGTCACGGTCGACGGCGAGACCCACGCGGTCGACCAGCCGTTCCTCGTAATCGCCACCCAGAACCCGATCGAGCAGGCGGGCACCTACCGGCTGCCGGAGGCGCAGCTCGACCGCTTCCTGCTGAAGGCGTCGATCGGCTACCCCGACCACGCCTCGACCCTGCGCATCCTCGAGGGCTCGGCGGTGAAGGCGCACGACGTCACCCTCGAGCCGGTGATCACCGCCGACGCCGTGCTCGAGCTGGCGGCGCTCGCGCGCACCGTGCACGTCGACCCGAGCGTCAACGACTACGTCTCCCGGCTCGTCGACGCCACCCGCTCGGCCACCGAGGTGCGGCTCGGCGTGAGCGTGCGCGGCGCGCTCGCCCTGGTGCGCAGCGCGAAGACGCTCGCCGCCGCCAGCGGCCGCCACTACGTGATCCCGGATGACGTGAAGGCGCTCGCCGAGCCGGTGCTGTCGCATCGACTGGTGCTCGACGCCGAGGCCGAGTTCGACGGGGTGACGGCATCCGGCGTGATCGGGCAGCTGCTGCTCGAGACCGCGCCGCCGAGTGATCGGCAAGCCGTGTGACGTCGCGCACCGACGGCGCGCGCACCCGGCGCGCGCGCCTCGTGGGCTCCCGCACCGGGGTGCTCGCCGACCTCGTCGTCGCCGTCGTCCGGGGCACCGCGGTGGTGTCCGGGGTGCTCGCGCGCGCCGTCGGGCGGATCGGGTCGGTGGTCACCCCGCTCGGCTGGGTGATGGCGGCGGTCGTGCCGCTGGCGCTCGTCGCCGGGTACCTGCTGGGCTGGCTCGAACTCGTCGTCGTCGGGTGGGCCGGGCTCGTGCTCGCCGTGATCGCCGCGCTCTACCTGATCGGGCGGTCGCCGTTCGACGTCGAGCTCGACCTGCCGCGTCGGCGGGTCGTGGCCGGCGAGGAGGCGACCGGGCGGGTGACGCTGACCAACCCGACGCGCCGTCGGCTGCTCGGGGTCAAGGTCGAGATCCCGGTCGGCCCGGGCCTCGCGGAGGTGGCGCTGCCCAGCCTGCGCGCCGGGGCGTCGTCGAGCCAGGAGTTCGTCGTGCCGACCCGGCGTCGGGGCCTCATCCCGGTGGGACCGGTGCGCACCGTGCGCGCCGACCCGGTGGGCCTGGTGCGGCGGGAGCTGGAGTGGACCGAGCGCACCGAGCTGGTGGTGCACCCGCGCACCATCAGCGTGCCGACGACGAGCACGGGCCTCATCCGCGACCTCGAGGGGGCGCCGACGCGCGACCTGACCTCGAGCGACGTGGCCTTCCACGCGCTGCGCGAGTACCAGCCGGGCGACGAGCGCCGCTACATCCACTGGAAGTCGACGGCGAAGACGGGTCGGCTGATGGTGCGCGAGTTCGAGCAGACCCGACGCAGCCACCTCGTCGTCGCGCTGTCGCTCGCGACCACCGACTACGCCTCGGAGGAGCAGTTCGAGCTGGCGGTGAGCGTCGCCGGCAGCCTCGGCGTGCGGGCCATTCGCGACGGCCGCACGGTGTCGGTCGTGGTGAGCACGGAGACCCCGGAGTACGCGCGGCGCCGCGTCTACGCGGTGCGCGAGCTGGCGACGCACCGCCCCGGCCGCCTGCTGGACGACCTCGCCGTGGTGGAGGCGTCGCCGGCCGCTCTCGGCATCCGGGATGTGGCCCGCATCGCGGCGGACGGCACGGCGGGCATCTCGGTGGCGTTCCTGCTCTGCGGGTCGCTCACCACGGTGGCCGAGCTGCGCGCCGCGGCCAACGCCTTCCCGCTCGACGTGGCGGTCGTCGCCGTGGTCTGCGACCCCGACGCGGTGCCCGGGATGCGGCAGATCGGCGGCCTGAGCGCGCTCACCATCGGCTACCTGGAGGACCTGCGCATCGCCCTGGCCCGGTCGGCGGCGGTGGCCTGATGCGCGGCGGCGCGCTGTTCGCGGTGGTCAACGTCACGCTGGTGGCGCTGACCACGGCCCTCGCCGCGCTCGCGTTCTGGCCGGTCTACCAGGACCCGCACTTCCTGGTGATGGTCGGCGGCGGGGTGCTGCTCGGCGCGGCGGTCGGCGTCGCGGGGGCCCCGTTCCGCTGGCCGTCGTTCGTCGTGCTGCTCGTCGCGTTCGCCGTGCTCGTCGTCGCCGGCGTGCCGCTCGCGGTCCCCGACGCGGCGCTCTCCGGGATCGTGCCGACGCCCTCCGGCGTGCTCGACGTGCTCGCGGCGCTGGTGTTCGGCTGGATGCAGCTGCTCACCATCACCCTCCCGGTCGGCGCATACCAGGCGCTGCTCGTGCCCGCCTGGCTGCTCGTGCTCGCCGCCGCGGTGGTGGGCACCACGATCGCGCTGCGCTCGACCCGGCCCGAGCTCGCCGCCATCCCGCCGGTGGTGCTCGCCGTCGCCGGCGCGGCCTTCGGCGCGGCGCGCGTGCCCTGGCCGGTGCCGTGGGCGCTCGCGCTGGTCGCCGTGCTGCTGCTCTGGCTGGTGGGGCTTCGCTGGCGTCGCCGCCGGCTCGCGATCCGCGCCCTCGCCCGGGCCACGACGCGCGCCGCCGCGCGCGAGACATCCGCCGAGCGCGCGCTCGGCGCGCGGACGCTGGTCGCGGCGGCGGCGGTGATCGCCGTGGCCGCCACCGCATCCGTCGGCGCCGCCGTGGCGCTGCCGCCGGTGGGCGATCGCGACGTGCTGCGCACGGCGGTCGCCCAGCCCTTCGACCCGCGCGAGCAACCGAGCCCGCTCGCCGGGTTCCGTCGCTACCTGCGCGAGGACCGCGTCGACGACGTGCTGTTCCGCATCGACGGGCTCCCTGCCGACGCCCGCATCCGGCTGGCGACGCTCGACAGCTACGACGGCGTCGTCTACGCGGTCGGCAGCTCGGCGGTGGACGCCGCCTCGGGCACCTTCGTGCGCATCCCGGAGCGCGTCGACCGCAGCGACGATCCGGGCGAGCGGGTGACGCTCGAGGTCGAGATCGGCGACTACGCCGACGTCTGGCTGCCCACGGTCGGCGACCTCGAGTCGATCGACTTCGCCGACCCCGCGCTGGCCGACGCGTTCTACCTCAACACCACGACCGGATCCGCGGTGGTGATCGGCGGGCTCGCGCCCGGCGACGCCTACCGGCTCACCGCGGTGCTGCCGACCGCGCGCGACGAGGCCGACATCGCGTCGGCGACGCCCGGCGAGGCCGACGTGCCGCGGATCGACGGGCTCCCCGAGGAGCTGCGCCTCTACCTCGAAGACGTCGCCCGCGGTGTCACACCGCCCGGGGAGCGGCTGCTGGCGGCGCTCGACGCGATGCGGGCGCAGGGCTACATCAGCCACGGCCTCGACCCGGAGCAGCCGGCCAGCCGGTCGGGTCACGGGGCCGACCGGATCGCCGAGCTGGTGACCGCGATGCCGATGATCGGCGACGCCGAGCAGTACGCGGTCGCGGCGGCGCTGATGGCGCGTCAGGCGGGTTTCCCGGCGCGCGTGGTGTTCGGCTTCGCCCCCGCGGCGGGCGCGGCCGAGGTGCGCGGCGGCGACGTCACCGCGTGGATCGAGATCGACACCGCCGAGTACGGCTGGGTGGTGATCGACCCGGTGCCCGAGGAGCGGCCGATCCCGGAGCAGGACTCCGACGAGCAGAACCAGGTGGCCCGCCCGCCGTCGATCGTCCCGCCCCCGCCGGACCGCCCCGACCCGCCCGCCGAGCAGTCGACGCCGGATTCGACGCAGGACGACCCGCAGCTGCCCGACCCGGTGCTGCAGGCCGTGCTCGCGGCGCTGCGCGTCGGCGGGTCGGTGCTGCTCGTGCTGGCCCTGCTCGCGGCGCCGTTCCTGCTGGTGATCGCCGCGAAGGCCCGGCGGCGGCACCTGCGCCGCACCGCGCCGACGCCCGGCGAGCGCATCCGCGGCGGCTGGGAGGAGTTCGCCGACGCCGTCGCCGACCGCGGCATCCCCCGGCCCCCGGCCGCCACCCGCACCGAACTGGCGGAGGCGGTGGGGACGCTGCCGCCGCGGGTGCTCGCCGCCGTCGCCGACCGGGCCACCTTCGCCCCGGAGGCACCGGAGCCGGCGGACGCCGACCGGGTGTGGTCGGCGGTCGACGACCTGCGCACCGCGCTCGACCTGGGCCGTACCCGGTGGCAGCGCTGGCGCTCCCGGGTCTCGGTGCGCAGCCTCGGCGGTTACGATGGTCGCCGACTCTTCAGACGCGCGGGGAGATGAGCGGGTGATCTGCCGGCACTGCGGGACACGGCTTCCCGAGGACGCCCTGTTCTGCGGCGAATGCGGACGCGCGGTGGTCGCGGCCGAGGCGCACGACGCGCCCCGCTCGATCTTCGCGCCCGGCGCGCTGCCGGCCGACTCGCGCGAGCTGTGCCAGCAGTGCGGCGCCGCGGTCGACCCGCAGGAGGTGTTCTGCCCGGAGTGCGGCTTCCTGGTGCGCTCCGACGGGCGCGACACCCGCGTGGTCGAGCCGGTGCCCGACCCGGTTCCGCTGACGCCGGGCAGCCCGGCCGATGCGGAGGCCTGGGCCCCGCAGGACGCCCCCGAGTCGCCCGAGGCGGCCGACCCGGCTCCGGACGGGGACGCTCAGGGTGGGACCGCGGTCGCGGGCGAAGCGCTGGACGACGACGCTCCGGACGACGACGCTCCGGACGAGGCCGCCTCGGATGGGGCCGCGGCCGACGGCGCTTCGTCCGATGACGCGGCGGCCGCCGGCGCCGCGGCTGCCGGGGTGATCGAGGTACCGGATGCGTCGGGCGTCGAGGTCGAGGCCGACTTTGAAGGCGGGGCCGAGCCGCCGCTGCAGCCGACCGAGGAATCGTCCGAGGCGGCGGAGCCGGATTCGCTCGGTCCGCCGGCTCTCACCAGCCCGCCGGTCGCGCCCGCCCGGCCGCTGCGACCCGCGCCCGACCCGTTCCCGTGGGGGACGCCGTCGGCCGTCGACCTCGAGGCGACCCGCATCGTGGCCCCCGAGCCGGAGACGCCGCGCTTCGTGCTGCAGTTCAGCACCGGCGAGAGCATCACGGTCGGCGGCGCCGGACTCGTCGGACGCAACCCGGCCGCGCAGCCGGGCGAGTTCGTCGACCAGCTGGTCACCATCTTCGACGCGGGCAAGTCGGTCTCGAAGACCCACCTCGAGTTCGGGCAGGACTCGGGCCGGTTCTGGGTGAGCGACCGCTACTCGACCAACGGCTCGGTGGTGCGGCAGCCGGATGCCGACCCGCAGCGCTGCGAGCCCGGGCGCCGGTACTTCGTCGCGCGCGGCACCCGCGTCGACATCGGGGAGCAGTTCTTCGTCGTGAGCTGACCGCTCGTCTCCTCCCCGGTCGCCACCGGCCCCCGCCCTCCGCCGCCGTCGTCGCGGCCGACCGGGAGGCGCCGCGCGCTGGTGCACTGGCGCCATGCCGACCGTCGACCTGCGCGTCCCCCCGGCCCCGACCATCCCACCGCGCCCCGGCATCCCGCTGCTCGGCAGCGTCGCGCCGGTGGCCATGTCGGTCGTGCTGTTCGCGATCACGGGATCGCCGTTCGCGCTCGCCTTCGCCGCGCTCGGCCCGGTCACCGCGGTCGCCGGGCTCGCCGACGGGGCCTGGTCGCGGCGCCGGGCCCGGCGCCGCGAGGCGCGCCGCCGGGCCGACGAGATCGCCCGGCTCGCGGCCCGCATCGCCGAGGTGCACGACGCCGAGCGCTCGCGGCTCGAGAGCCTCGCGACGCCGCCCGAGACCCCGCCCTGGGACGATCCCGACGGTCCGGTCGACGTGCTGCTCGGCTGGGGCGACGTCGCGGGCACGGTGCGCCTCGCCGGCGACGACGACCCCGACGACCCGGCGCTCGACCCCGTCCGCCGGGCCGCCGCCCGCATCGCCGACGCGCCCGTGCTCGTCGACGTGCGCGCCGGAATCGGACTCGTCGGCGCCGACCCCGTCGCCGGCGCCGCGGCCCGCGGCGTGCTGACCCGCGCGCTCGCCCGCTGGTCGCCCGCCGCGGCCCGGGTGCGCGCCCCCGCGAGCGAATCGTGGCTGCGCGACGCCCCGCACGAGGTGGTCGTCGGTCCCGACGGGGAGCTGCGCATC
>JBHIXX010000017.1:0-54335 GCA_041984585.1 Pseudolysinimonas sp.
AGACGCGCCCGTGGATGCAGCCGTCGCCGACGTGGCCGTTGGGCACGCCCTCGACGCCGTGCGCGTCGAGCAGCGCCTCGAAGTCGCGCAGGTAGGCGCCGAGCTTCTCCGGCGGCACCGCGGCGTCCTCGAGAGCCGGCCAGGCGGGCTCCCCGCCGAGTGTGCGCCCGGCGAGGCCGGCGCCGTCCTCGCGGATCTTCCAGATCGCCGACTGCGCGGGTCCCGGCTCGTACATCGCCGACCCCGACGCCCCGGATGCGGCGAGCAGCTTCTCGGCGCGCGCTCGGGTCTCGGCCGGGTCGGCGCCCGACATCTCGACGAGCAGCCACCCCGCGCCCTCCGGCAGGTCGGGCACGGCGGCGGCGCCGCGCGCCTTCGCGAAGATGTCGACCAGGTCGCGACCCAGCCCCTCGATCGCGCCCGGACCGTGGGAGAGCACGGTGGGGACGGCATCCGCCGCGTCGGCCATCGACGGGTAGCCCAGCACGACGAGCAGCGGCGCGATCGGCACGTCGACGAGCCGCACGGTCGCGGAGAGCAGCACGCCGCACGTGCCCTCGGTACCGACGAGCGCACGGGCGACCGAGTGGCCGCGCTCGGGAAGCAGGTGCTCGAGCGAGTAGCCCGAGACCTGGCGGCCGAAGCGGCCGAACTCGGTGCGGATGACCGCGAGGTGGCGGGCGACGAAGTCGTCGAGCCCGGGCACCACGGCGAGGTCGTCGGAGGCGGTGAACCGGCGCCCGTCGCCGTCGATCAGCTCCATCTCGATCACGTTGTCGTTGGTGCGGCCGAAGCCGATGGAGTGGTTGCCGCAGGCGTCGTTGCCGATCATCCCGCCGAGGGTGGCGCGCGCCCACGTCGACGGGTCGGGACCGAAGCGCAGGCCGTGCGGCGCCGCCGCCTTCTGCAGGGCGCCCATCACGACGCCCGGCTCGACCCGCGCGGTGCGGGCGACCGGATCGATGTCGAGGATGCGATTCATGTGCCGCGAGAAGTCGAGCACGACGCCCGGTCCGATCGCGTTGCCGGCGATCGAGGTGCCGCCGCCGCGCGGGGTGATCGGCAGCCCGTGCGCCCGGGCCAGCTCGAGGGTCGCCTCGACGTCGTCGGCGTCGCGCGGGAACACGACGACCTCGGGCACGATGCGGTAGTTCGAGGCGTCGCTGGAGTACTCGGCGCGCCGCCGCACCGAGGTGTCGACCAGTCGCCCCTCGGCGTCGCCCAGGCGTGCCCGGAGGGCGGTGGCGAAGTCCGTCGCGTCGGCGTCGGCGCGCGGGGCGGGGGCGGTGAGGGTCACGCTTCGCACGCTAATCGGCGTGCGCGCGGCGGGCGGGGAGGCGTCCCGCGAGGCGGACACCACCGGCCGCGACCCGGGCGCAGCCCCGCGCGCCCGCTCGCGCCGCGCGAGGCGCGTCGGCGGCGCCGCCCGACCCGGCGCGCTTTGTAGGCTGACCCCGCGCTGCCGGGTCGTCGGCGCGCGGGAAGGGACGAGCATGCTGCTCCGCGGCGCGCGGCTCCGCGGCTCCGATGCGCCGCTCGACATCCGCGTCCGCGACGGGGTGCTGCACGTGCCGCCGGCCGGCGCGCACCCCGAGCGCGGCGAGGAGGTCGTCGACCTCGACGGCCGCTGGGTGGTGCCCGGTCTCTGGGATCAGCACGTGCACATGGGGCAGTGGGCGCTCGCCGCGCGACGGCTCGACGTCGGCGCGGCGGAGAGCGCCGCCCACGCCGTGGCCCTCGTGCGGGCCCGCGTCGAGGCGGCCGCGCCGGACCCGGGGGAGGTGCTCGTCGGACAGGGCTTCCGCGACGCGCTCTGGCCCGATCCGCTCGGCGACGACGCCGCCGATCTGCTCGACATCGGCGACGTGCCGGTGGTGCTGGTGAGCGGCGACGTGCACTGCACCTGGGCGAACCGCGCCGCGCTCCGGATGCTGGGGCGGCCCGACACGGATGCGGTGCTCCGCGAGCAGGCGGCCTTCGACCTGACCCGCGAGATCTCACGCGCGCCGCGCGCGGTGCTCGACCGCTGGGTGCTCGACGCGGCCGCGTCCGCCGCCGCGCGAGGGGTGGTCGGCATCCGGGACTTCGAGATGGACGACGCGCCGGGGGCCTGGGCCGAGCGCTTCGCCGCCGGGTTCCGCGGCCTGCGGGTGCGGGCGGCGGTCTACCCGCACGACCTCGCCCGGCACGACGCGCGTGCCGCCGGGTCTCCCCGCCCCACCGGTGCGGCGCTCGACCCGAGCGGGCTGCTCGAGCAGGGCCCGCTCAAGCTGTTCACCGACGGCTCCCTCAACACCCGCACCGCGTGGTGCGACGCCCCCTACCCGGAGGGCGGGCACGGCGAGCCGCACTACGACCCCGCCGGGCTGCTCGCGGCCGCACGGGAGGGCGCTGCGCGCGGCCTGACCCCGGCGATCCACGCGATCGGGGATCGGGCGGTGGCGCTCGCGCTCGACACGTTCGCGGCGCTCGGGTCGGGCGGCTCGATCGAGCACGCCCAACTGGTGCGCCCGACCGACCTGCCGCGGTTCGCCGAGCTCGGCGTGGTGGCGAGCGTGCAGCCCGAGCACGCGATGGACGACCGCGACGTCGCCGACGACCAGTGGGCGGGGAACACCGCGCGCTCGTTCCCCTACGCCGCGCTCGTCGCCGCCCGCGCGGTGCTGGCGTTCGGTTCCGACGCCCCGGTCGCGCCGCTCGACCCGTGGACCGCGATGGACGCCGCCGTCACCCGCTCCCGCGACGGGCGCGACCCGTGGCATCCGGAGCAGTCCCTGCCGGCCGCTGCGGCGCTCGCGTCGTCGTCCGACGGCCGCCGGCTCGCCGACGGCGACCCCGCCGACCTGGTCGTGGTCGACCGGGACCCGCTCGAGGGCCCGCTGCGGGGGATGCCCGTGCACGCGACGATGCTGGCGGGGGAGTGGACCTTCACCGCCTAGAGCCTTCACCGCCGAGAACCTTCACCGCCCAGAACCTTCACAGCGCAGAACCTTCACAGCGCAGACGCGACGACGCCCGCCCCCGGAGGGACGGGCGTCGTCGAACGTCGGGTCGGGTCAGCTCTCGGCGATGTGCGCGAAGAGGAACCAGCGGTCCTTCTCGAGCCCGAGCGCGATCTCGATGGCGACGTCCTGGCTGGCCTGGTCGAGCTCGTCGAGCTCGTCGACCGCCGTGCGCACGGTCTTCAGCGCGGCGTCGATCTGCGCGATGACCTCGCGCACCACGGTGTCCGACTGCTGGAAGCCGGGGGTCAGCGCCGGCAGCGTCGTCTTCGCGGCGACGGTCGCGACGCGGGAGTCGATCGGCAGCCCCAGGGCGACGACCCGCTCGGCGGCGAGGTCGGCGTACGCCTGGGCGTGCTCCACGACCGTGTCGAGCAGCTCGTGCACGGCCTGGAAGTTGGCGCCGCGCACGTGCCAGTGCGCCTGCTTGCCGTCGACGACGAGCGCCTCGAGGTCGATGACGACCGGCTCGAGGAACTGGGCGACCCCGGCGGTCACGTCGGGGTCGATCGAACTGGTGGGAACGGTCTGCGTCTTGCTCATGGGGGAGCTCCTTCCGGGATCTCTCTGAATGGAACGCTAGCCAGCCGTGAGCATTCCGCAAGGCAGCCGAGGCTCACCTGAGTACGTGTCGCGCCCCGCGGGCTGAGACGCCGGACACGCCGTCCGGGGGTTGTCCCCACCCCGCTTCCGGCCGTCGGCTCCCTGTCGCGCGCGCCCCCGACGGCAGGATGGTGGAGTCATGACCGACACCACCCCCGCCGACACCGCCGCCGCGCGGCCCCTCTACCTGCGCCTCTGGGCGAACGCGCCGCGAGAGCTGCTGGCCGTGCTGCTCTCGTTCCTGCTGTCGCTGTTCGGATTCGGCCTGGCGTTCGCGCTCATCTCGGCCGGCACCGGCACCGTTCCAGTGCTCGTCGGCGTCGTCTTCCTCGTCGGCGGCCTCTACGTCGCCCGGTTCGTCGGCGCCGGTCACCTCGGCATCCAGCGGCTCGCCCGGCGACCGCACATCCCCGCGCCGATCTGGACCCGCGAGCCGGGCTTCTGGGGGTGGGCGCGCAGCCTGTTCGGCAGCGGGCGCACCTGGCTCTACCTCGTGCACGCGCTGGTGCACTTCGTGCTCGCGATGCTCTCGTTCACCCTCGTCGTCGCGTGGCTGGCCACCGGTCTCGGCGGCGCGACCTCGGCGATCTGGCGCGCGCTCGCGCCCGAGTCGGTCGACGGCATCGCCGACGTGCTCATCGTCGCCTTCGGCTGGCACCCGGTGGTCGGCGTGATCACCGAGACCGTGATCGGTCTGGGCATGCTCGCGACGCTGCCGTTCCTGCTCGCCGGCCTCGGCTGGGCCGACTGGGGCCTCGCCCGCGGCCTGCTCGGCACCTCGCGCACGGCCGCCCTCCAGCGCGAGGTCGCGGACCTCACCGCGTCGCGCTCCGCCGCGGTCGCCGCGGAGGGCACCGCGCTGCGCCGACTGGAGCGCGACATCCACGACGGCCCGCAGCAGCGGCTGGTGCGGCTGCAGATGGACCTCGCCGCCGCCGAGCGGCAGCTGGCGGCCGACCCGGATGCCGCCGCCCGGCTGATCGCCGAGGCGCGCTCGCAGTCGCGGGAGGCGCTCGAGGAGCTGCGCGCGCTCTCGCGGGGGTTCTCGCCGCCGATCCTGCAGGACCGCGGACTGGTCGCCGCCCTCGAGTCGCTGGCCGTGCGCAGCGCGACGACGGTGAGCGTCGCCTCCGAGCTGCCCGCCGACGCCGCCGTGCCGGTCGAGGTGGAGCGCAACGCCTACTTCATCGCCGCCGAGGCGCTCACCAACGCCGTGAAGCACGCCGACGCGCGCGAGGTGCGGGTGCGGGTGGCGACCTCCGTCGACCCCGCGACGGGCGGGTCGTGGCTCGACATCGAGGTGGTCGACGACGGGATCGGCGGGGCGACCGCTGTGCCCGGCCACGGCATCGCGGGCCTGCAGGAGCGCGCCCACGGCCTCGGCGGAACGGTCGAGGTGCACAGCCCGGCCGGCGGCCCCACGCGTCTCGTCGCGCGTCTGCCGCTTCCGGCGGTCGCCACGGATGCCAGAGTGGGCTCGTGAGCGGACTGCGGGTGGCGGTGGCCGACGACTCGGTGCTGCTGCGCGAGGGGCTCGTGCGAGTGCTCGAGGAGGCGGGCCACGAGGTGGTCGGCGGCTACGGCGACGCCGACGCACTGCTCGCGGCGCTCGACGGGGCGACCGCGGCATCCCGCCCCGACCTGGTGCTGCTCGACGTGCGGATGCCGCCCACCTTCCGCGATGAGGGCGTGCGGGCCGCCCTCGACATCCGATCGCGGATGCCGGAGGTCGGCATCCTGCTGCTCTCCCAGTACGTCGAGGTGGCCTACGCGCAGGAGCTGCTCGGCTCGGGGCAGGGGCGGGTCGGCTACCTGCTGAAGGACCGGGTCGCGTCGCTCGACGACCTCACCGACGCGGTCGACCGCATCGCGGCCGGCGGCACCGTGCTCGACCCCGAGGTGGTGGCGCAGCTGCTCGGCCGCCGCCAGGACCCGCTCGCCACGCTCACCCCGCGCGAGCGCGAGGTGCTGCAGCACATGGCGGAGGGGCGCTCCAACGTCGCGATCGCCGCGGCCATGTTCATCGGCGTCGGCGCGGTGGAGAAGAACGTCACGGCGATCTTCCAAAAGCTCGGGCTCGAGGACTCCGGCACCGACCACCGGCGGGTGCTCGCCGTGATCGCCTGGCTGCAGCGCGACTGAGCCCGGCGGCTCTCAGCGCGCGGTTCAGCGCACCCGGCCGCGGCCGAAGATCAGCCAGAGGATCGACCCGAGGATGCTGAGGAAGAACGCCACCAGCGTCCACAGGATCTTGCCGAGCACCCCGTGGTTCGGGTTCTTGATGATCGACACCAGCGTGATGATGAAGACGACCAGCGCGATGATGCCGCCGAACGTGAATGTGATCGGTTCCATGCCGCGAGCGTAGCCGGGCTCGGCGACGGCGCCGCGGACGGGCGTCGGGTGCGCAGGCGGTCGGTCAGGCGACGGCGGCGTGCAGCGGCGCGGTCTCGCCTGCGCGGATCGCGTTGGTCCAGCTGAAGCCGTTCCACCAGCGCAGCTGGGGCAGGCCCAGCGGGTCGCGGTACCAGCCGGCGGGCGCGACGGGAGGCGTCATCGGATCGGGAGTCATGTCGGGTCTCCGTGGGTGCGGAGGGTGATGCGGTGGGGCGCGGTGGGTTCCGCTCAGGCGATCCGGCTAGGGTTCCGGCTCGCGACTCTCGGAACGATAGTCCCCCTTTCGGCGGACCGGAACCCCACTGTGGGGGTCATTGCGCCCGCATCCCCGGGGAGGCGCGACGCGTGCCCGGCGGACGGGTCCACCTGCTGCCGGCCCGGAGGGACGGGGAGTGGAGGGGATGACGGGAATCGAACCCGCGTAGCCAGTTTGGAAGACTGGGGCTCTACCATTGAGCTACATCCCCGGACCGGCGCGGACGCCGGGGCCAGGGAACAGCGTAGGCGATCCCGAGCCCCTCGCGCGTCACCACCGGGCGCGGCGTCCGTCGCGGGCCGTTAGACTGTGCCGGGCCATTCCCAGCGGGGCGTAGCTCAGCTTGGCTAGAGCACCCGCTTTGGGAGCGGGAGGTCGCAGGTTCGAATCCTGTCGCCCCGACGGTGCCGCATACGGCACGCCGGCATCCCAGGCCGAATCCCCATCGACTCCAGGAGACGCACCCCCATGGTCACGACGACCGTCGAGAAGCTCTCGCCGACGCGCGTGAAGCTGAACATCACGGTGACGCCGGACGAGCTGAAGCCCAGCATCGATCACGCGTACCAGCACATCGCCGAGCAGGTGAACATCCCCGGCTTCCGCAAGGGTAAGGTGCCGCCGCCGATCATCGACCAGCGCGTCGGCCGCGCCGAGGTGCTCAACCACGCGGTGAGCGAGGGCATCGACCGCCTCTACCGCGAGGCGGCGCAGGAGGAGGGACTGAAGCCCCTCGGCCGCCCCGAGGCCGACATCGCCCAGTGGCCGAGCGAGAAGGACTTCTCGGGCGACCTGCTGCTCACCGTCGAGGTCGACGTGCGGCCGGAGTTCACCCTGCCGAAGTACGAGGGCCTGAAGCTCGAGGTCGAGCCGATCGAGGTGACCCCGGATGAGGTGGAGGCCGAGCTGGAGAACCTGCGCGGCCGCTTCGGCACCCTCGTCACGGTGGAGCGCCCCGCCAAGAAGGGCGACTTCCTCTCGCTCGACCTGACCGCCACCATCGGCGGCGAGACGGTCGACACCGCCAGCAACATCTCCTACGAGCTGGGCTCGGGCGAGCTGATCGACGGCATCGACGACGCCCTCGACACGCTCACCGCCGGCGAGAGCACTACGTTCGAGTCGGAGCTGCTCGGCGGCGACCACGAGGGCGAGAAGGCGCAGATCGCCGTCACGCTGCTCAGCGTGAAGGAGCGCGAGCTGCCCGAGGCCGACGACGAGTTCGCCCAGATCGCCAGCCAGTTCGACACCATCGGCGAGCTCCGCGCCGACCTGCGCGAGCAGCTCGCGAAAAGCAAGTCGTTCTCGCAGGCCGTCGAGGCGCGCGACAAGATCGTCCCCGCGCTGCTCGAGAAGGTCGAGATCCCCGTTCCGCAGGGCCTCATCGAGGCCGAGGTGCACCGTCACCTCGAGCAGGAGAACCGCCTCGAGGACGACGAGCACCGCGCCGAGGTGACCGAGAGCACCGAGAAGACGTTCCGCAGCCAGATCCTGCTCGACGCGATCGCCGAGGCCGAGAAGGTGCAGGTCGGTCAGCAGCAGCTGATGTCGTACCTGATGAGCATGAGCCAGCAGTACGGCATGGAGCCGGGCGAGTTCATCAAGGTGCTCGACCAGAACGGCCAGATCCCGTCGATGATCGGCGAGGTCGCCCGCTCGAAGGCGCTCGCCGTCGTGCTCACCACCGCCAAGGTGGTCGACACCAAGGGCAAGGCCGTCGACGTCTCGGCGCTCACCGACCAGGTGCTCGCGGGCGACGCGGAGGGTGACGACCTGCTCGCCGCCGCGGCCGCCGGCGACGATCACGACGACCACGAGGGCCACTCGCACTGAGCGACCCTGCGCGCGTCGAACGGCCGGACCCCTCGGGGTCCGGCCGTTCCGCTCTCCGGGCGCGGGCGTTCCCGGTGTCGGCCGCACGCGGCATCCTGAGGTCATGACGCGCTACGCCGTGCTGCTCCGCGGGATCAACGTGGGCGGCATCCGGATGAAGATGGCCGACCTCGCCGACGCGATCACCGCGCTCGGGTACACGGACGTGCGCACCGTGCTCGCCAGCGGCAACGTGCTGCTCGACGCCGACGACGACGCGGACACCGTCAAGGAGCGGGTGGAGGCGGCGCTGCGCGAGCGGTTCGGCTACGAGGCGTGGGTGCACGTGCTGAGCGTCGACGCGGTGCGCGACGTCGTGGCGGGCTACCCGTTCCCGCGGGCCGACGACATGCAGGCGTACGCGGTGGTCGTGGTCGACGTCGACACCCGGTCGGCGCTGCTCGCGATCCCGACGGCGGGGCGGGAGCGGGTGGCCGAGGGCGACGGGGTGCTCTACTGGACGGTCCCCAAGGGCGACACGCTCGGCACCCAGTTCGGCGCCGCGCAGTCGTCGGCCCGGTTCAAGCCGTGGGTGACGGCGCGCAACCTCAACACGCTCGAGAAGCTGCTGCGCTGACGTCACCGGCCGACGACGAGGTGAGTGCGTCGGCGTAGGCGGACAGCGAGCGGTGGTACCGCGGAAGGTGCGGCGTGAGCGCGCGCAGGGCGACCGCGAGCGCCTCCGCCGGGCGACCGAGGTCGTGCAGGGTGAGGGCGCGGAACGCGGCCAGCGCGTCGGCGTAGTGGTGCGGGTCGCCCTCGGTGCGCACCGCGGCGAGGGCCGCGTCGAGCACGGCGAGGGACTCGTCGAGGCGGCCCAGGTTGCGCAGGGTGCTGCCGTACTGCACCGCGAGCTGCGCCGCGATCTCGGGTTCGAGCGGGCCGCGTGCGGCGCGGGCGTAGAACTCGGCGGCTCCCTCCTCGTCGCCGGTGGAGTCCCGCGCCCCGCCCCGCTCGAACAGTCCGCGCGGGTGGTCCGCCGGCAGCTCGGCGGCGAGCGCGTCGATGCGGGCCACGAGTTCGTCGGCGTCGAGGGTGTCGTCCGCGGCCCACACCCCCTCGATGCGGTCGAGCCACTCGGCATCCGGCTCCTGCATCCCGCGCATGCACGCGAGCGTACCGACGCGCGGTCATCTGCCGGGAGCGAACACGGCCGGGGCTCTCTCACGCCGCCGGTAGATTCGTGATCGGACCTGCTCCCGGCATCCGCTCAGGATGACGGGGCACCGAACGAACGGAGCATCCGACCCATGGCCGAACCGGCATTCCAGCCGAGCGTCTTCGACCGCCTGCTCAAGGACCGCATCATCTGGCTCGGCTCCGAGGTGCGCGACGAGAACGCGAACGAGATCGCCGCCAAGCTTCTGCTCCTCGCGGCCGAGGACCCGAAGAAGGACATCTACCTCTACATCAACTCGCCCGGCGGATCGATCACCGCCGGCATGGCGATCTACGACACGATGCAGTTCGTGCCGAACGACATCGTCACCGTGGGCATCGGCATGGCCGCCTCGATGGGGCAGCTGCTGCTCACCGCCGGCACCAAGGGCAAGCGCTACATCACGCCGAACGCGCGGGTGCTGCTCCACCAGCCGCACGGCGGCTTCGGCGGCACGTCGAGCGACATCCAGACCCAGGCCGCGCTGATCCTCGACATGAAGAAGCGCCTCGCCGAGATCACCGCCGCGCAGACCGGCAAGTCGGTCGAGCAGATCAACGCGGATGGCGACCGCGACCGCTGGTTCAGCGCTGAGGAGGCGCTGGAGTACGGCTTCGTCGACCACATCCGCGAGTCCGCCCTCGACGTCGCCGGCGGCGGCGGCACGAACGACAGCAAGTAAGGACGGAAGAACCGATGGAGACCCCCACGTTCCGCAGTGCCGGCGGCCCCGAGATGCTGGGCCGCGTGGCCGAGAGCCCGGGCGCGCGCTACATCCTGCCGTCCTTCGAGGAGCGCACCGCCTACGGCTTCAAGCGTCAGGACCCCTACGCGAAGCTGTTCGAGGACCGCATCATCTTCCTCGGCGTGCAGGTCGACGACGCGTCGGCCGACGACGTCATGGCCCAGCTGCTCGTGCTCGAGTCGCAGGACCCCGACCGCGACATCGTCATGTACATCAACAGCCCCGGCGGCTCGTTCACGGCGATGACGGCGATCTACGACACGATGCAGTACATCCGTCCGCAGATCCAGACGGTCGTGCTCGGCCAGGCGGCCTCCGCCGCGGCGGTCATCCTTGCCGCGGGCACGCCCGGCAAGCGCCTCGCGCTGCCCAACGCCCGCGTGCTCATCCACCAGCCCGCGGTCGGCGACGCCGGTCGCGGTCAGGCGAGCGACATCGAGATCCAGGCGAAGGAGATCCTGCGCCTGCGCACCTGGCTCGAGGAGACGCTGGCGAACCACTCGAAGAAGACCCAGGAGCAGGTGAACGCCGACATCGAGCGCGACACCATCCTGTCGGCGGACGAGGCCCTCGACTACGGGCTCATCGACCAGGTGCTGTCGAGCCGCAAGAACCTGCCGACGCTGGTCAAGTAGCGCGGCGACGCGTCGAGGGGGATCCGGGCGACCGGGTCCCCCTCTCGCGTACCCGGGCGCGCGTCTCAGGCCGCGCGGTCAGGCGCGTGGCCGCCGGGCGAGCGTGAGGCCGACGGCGACGACGATCGCGAGCAGCACGAGCGCGCCCGCCCCGATGGCGACGGTCCACCACGGGTTCCATCCCTCGCCATCGGCTGCCTCCGGCGTGAGCGTGACGGTCACGGTGGGGGTCGGCTCGGGCGTCGGCTCCGCGGTGGCGACCGGCACCGGGTCCTCGCCGCACACCGGCGGCTCGAGCCAGGCAGGCGAGGGCACCACGGCGGTGACCGGCCGGTAGCTGAACTCGACGACGCCGCTCACCGGGTGCCCGTCCTGCGAGATGATCTGGTACGCCATCCGGTAGTCGCCCTCGACGCCCAGTGCGGCCTCGGTCCAGAGCGTCGGGCCGGAGACCGTCAGGCATCCGTCGCCATAGAAGTAGCCGTCGGCATCCGTGATCTGCAGGGCGAACGCGCCGTCGGCCCCGAGCTGCAGCAGGTCGTCGCTCGACGTCACCGAGAACTCCGACGGCACCGCGGTGAGGGTCTCGCCCTGCTCCGGCGTCGTCGCGACCACCTGGTCGTGGGCGACCGCGGCCGTCGGCACCGCGATCGCGCCGACCAGGGCGAGCAGGGCGACGGCGGGCGGGATGCGGGACGAGGGCATGCGGCCAGGCTAGCTCCGCCGGTTGAGGCGTCCGGGACGCGCCCGGGGAGAGCTGCCGGAGCCCGCCGGACGTTCGGGTTAGGCTCGGAACCACTCACGGTCCCCGCCGGTCGGCGGTCGGGGGCACCCGCCGAGGAGGAGCGCATGGCACGCATCGGAGAGAGCGCCGACCTGCTCAAGTGCTCGTTCTGCGGCAAGAGCCAGAAGCAGGTGCAGCAGCTCATCGCCGGTCCCGGCGTCTACATCTGCGACGAGTGCGTCGAGCTCTGCAACGAGATCATCGAGGAGCGCCTCGCCGAGTCCGGCGAGGAGACCACGAGCGAGTTCGACCTGCCCAAGCCGAAGGAGATCTACTCCTTCCTCGAGGAGTACGTGATCGGGCAGGAGCCCGCCAAGCGCGCCCTCTCCGTCGCCGTCTACAACCACTACAAGCGCATCCGGGCCCGCGAGTCGGGGTCGCCTGCCGAGAACGTCGTCGACGACGTCGAGATCGCCAAGAGCAACATCCTGCTCATCGGTCCGACCGGATGCGGCAAGACCTACCTGGCGCAGACCCTCGCCAAGCGGCTCAACGTGCCGTTCGCCGTCGCCGATGCCACCGCGCTCACCGAGGCGGGCTACGTCGGCGAAGACGTCGAGAACATCCTGCTGAAGCTCATCCAGGCCGCCGACTACGACGTGAAGCGCGCCGAGACCGGGATCATCTACATCGACGAGGTCGACAAGATCGCCCGCAAGGCCGAGAACCCGTCGATCACCCGCGACGTGTCGGGCGAGGGCGTGCAGCAGGCGCTGCTGAAGATCCTCGAGGGCACCACCGCCTCGGTGCCGCCGCAGGGCGGGCGCAAGCACCCGCACCAGGAGTTCATCCAGATCGACACGACGAACGTGCTGTTCATCGTCGCCGGCGCGTTCGCCGGGCTGGAGGACATCATCTCCGGCCGCGTCGGCAAGCGCGGCATCGGCTTCGGCGCCCCGCTGCACTCCAAGCGCGACGAGGCGGAGCTATTCGGCGAAGTGCTGCCGGAAGACCTGCACAAGTTCGGCCTCATCCCCGAGTTCATCGGGCGCCTCCCCGTGGTCACCAGTGTGTCGCCGCTCGACAAGGACGCGCTCATCCAGATCCTCACCGAGCCGAAGAACGCGCTCATCCGGCAGTACCAGCGCATGTTCCAGATCGACGGGGTCGAGCTGGAGTTCGAGCCCGAGGCGCTGGACGCGATCGCCGAGCTCGCCGTGCTGCGGCAGACCGGTGCGCGCGGCCTGCGCGCCATCCTCGAAGAGGTGCTCGGTCCGATCATGTTCGACGTGCCGTCGGACGAGGAGGTCGGCCGGGTCGTCGTCACCCAGGCCGCGGTGCGCGAGAACGCGGCGCCGACCATCGTGCCGCGAGCCCCGCAGCGGCGCGAGAAGAGCGCCTGACCGGCCCGACCCGACGCGCCCGACGATGAGCACCCCCGCCGTCCCGGTCCGGCCACCGCGGCTGCGTGCCGGCGACCGGGTCGCGATCGTCGCCCCGTCGCAGTCGCTCGCCACCGTCTACCCGCGCGTCTACGCGGCGGGGCTGCGCACGCTGCGCGAGACCTTCGAGCTCGAGGTGGTCGAGTACCCGTCGGTCGGCTTCGACCCGGAGTACTCGTACCGTCATCCGGAGGCGCGCGCCGCCGACCTCGACGCCGCGTTCGCCGACGACACCGTGGCCGGCATCCTCGCGCTGATCGGCGGCACCGACTCCATCCGGCTGCTCCCGCACGTTGACCCCGACGTCGCGGTGGCCAACCCGAAGGTGCTGCTCGGCTACTCCGACACCGGCACGCTGCTCACCCACTACGCCCGGGCGGGACTCGTGACGTTCACCGGGCCCGCCGTCATGGCGGGGTTCGCGCAGCTGCCCAACTTCCCCGAGCTCGAGCGCCATGTGCGCGACGTGCTGTTCGAGCCGAGCGACCAGTACGCCTACCGCCCGTACCCGGCGTGGTCGAACGACTACCCCAACTGGCACCGCCAGGCCGGTCACGAGGTCGGCACCCTGCGTCCGCACGCCGGATGGCGTTGGCTGCAGGGGAGCGGATCGGTCAGCGGTCGGCTGTTCGGCGGCTGCGTCGAGGTGCTCCAGTTCCTCAAGGGCACGGACTTCTGGCCCGACGCCCGGTTCTTCGACCGCCGCATCCTCTACCTGGAGACCAGCGAGGAGAAGCCGCCGGTGTCATTCGTCGAGTACTGGCTGCGCAGCTTCGGGGTGCAGGGCGGTCTCGACCACCTGGCCGGACTTCTCGTCGGCCGCGCCCGCGACTACACCCGCGTGGAGGCGGAGGAGCTGGATGCCGTCGTCACCCAGGTGCTCGCCGAGTTCGGCCGCGGTGATCTCCCGGTCGTGACCGGGCTCGACTTCGGGCACACCGACCCGCAGTGGGTGCTGCCCAACAACGTGCTCGCCGAGATCGATGTCGACAACCGCGCACTGCGCCTCCTGGAGCCCGCCGTGGCCTGAGCGACGTCCTGCGGTCGGGGCCCCCGGGCGCGCCGGGCCACCTGCGCCGTCGGTCAGCCGTCGGATCGGCGTTCGGCGGGCCGAAGGCCCTCGTCGGAGCGGACGAGGCGGCCCTATGGTGTGCGCATGGCGGGACACGAGGGAGTGCCGGTCGTCCGCGGCGTGCGTCGCGCGGCGATCGTCGTCATCATCACGGCGCTCGTGGTCGCGGCGGGCCTCGGGATCGCGGCGCTGCTCAGCGGCGAGTTCGGCGAGCTGCAGAGCAGGGTGCTCACGACGACGCTCGTCGTCGCCGGGTTCGGGACCACCGCGCTCTGTCATCTGGCCGTGGTGGCCCGGCGGGTGCGGGTCGTGGGCTTCACCGGCCTCGCGGCGAGCGCGGCGGCGGCGGTCACCGCGCTCGTGCTCATCTGGGCCGATCTCGACGAGTTCCTGGCCCCCGCCGTCGGGCGCACCTTCGGCGTGCTCACCGTCGTCGCGGTGAGCCTCGCCCAGGTGAACCTGCTGCTCCTGCTGGCGCGGCGCCGGCATCCGGGGATCCGGGTCTCGCTGGGCGTGACGCTGGCGGCCGTGGCGGTGGTGGCGGGGATGCTGATCCCGCCGATCGCGACGGACGGCGCCGTGCCCGGCGACGACGGCGAGTGGTACTGGCGGTGGCTGGGGGTGGTCGGCATCCTCGACGCGCTCGGCACGATCGCTCTGCCGATCCTCGGACTCGTGCTGCGCACCCGCCCGGAAGCGCCCGCCGCCACGACGATCGAGCTGCCCGCCGACGTGGCCGCTCGGCTGGCCGAGGAGGCTGCGCGGCGGGACACCACCGCCGACGCGCTCGCCGTCGACCTCGTCCGCCGCGGACTCGCGGGGTAGGCCGCGAGCCTAGGCTGAGCGGGTGCGCCCCGCATCCGTCGCCCAGCCCATCGCCGCCGGGATCGTCGCGGGCGTCACCGGGTTCGCGAGCTCGTTCACGCTGCTCATCGCGGGGCTGCACCAGGCGGGTGCCACGGACGACCAGGCGGCATCCGGGCTCCTCGTGCTGTGCGTGGTCCCCGGACTGCTCACCGTCGTGCTCAGCCTGTGGTCGCGGATGCCGATCATGCTGGTCTGGTCGACCCCGGCGGCGGCGCTCCTGCTCGCCTCCGACCCCGGCCTCGACTACCGCAGCGTCGTCGGCGCGTTCGTCGTCTGCGGGCTCCTCATCGTCGCGACCGGGCTGTGGCCGTGGCTCGCGCGCCTGGTGACCCGCATCCCGAAGCCGATCGCCAGCGCGATGCTCGCCGGCATCCTGTTCCCCATCTGTCTCGCGCCGGTGCAGGCGTCGATCGAGGAGCCGCTGCTCGCGCTGCCGATCGTGCTCACCTGGCTGGTGCTCGCCCGACTCGCGCCGCGCTGGGCGGTTCCGGCGGCCGTGGTCGTCGCGGTGGTCGTGGTCGCGGTGTCGAGCTCCGGGGTCGACCTCTCGCAGGCGCGCCTCCTGCCGGTGCTCGCGCCGGTGCTGCCCGGTCTCGATCCGGCGGTGCTGCTCGGGCTCGGCATCCCGCTCTACCTGGTCACGATGGCGGGGCAGAACGTGCCGGGGGTGGCCGTGCTGCGCACGTTCGGCTACGAGCGGCCGCCGGTGCGGGCCGTGTTCACGGCGAGCGGCGCGGGCAACATCCTCGCGGCGCCGTTCGGCGGCATCGCCCTCAACCTGGCGGCGATGACGGCGGCGATGGCGGCGGGCCCGGACGCGCATCCGGATCCGCAGCGCCGGTGGATCGCCTCGGCGTCGGGCGGCGCGACGCTGGCGACGCTGGGGTTGCTCTCCGGCGTCGCCACGACCCTCGTCGCGGTGAGCCCGCCGCTGCTGATCACCGCGGTCGCCGGACTCGCGCTGCTCAGCGCGCTGGTGACGGCCCTCACGACGGCGCTCGAGGAGCCCGCCCACCGCATCGTGGCACTGGTGACGTTCCTCGTCGCCGTCTCGGGGGTGTCGATCGCGGGGATCGGCTCGGCGTTCTGGGCGCTGCTCGTGGGCGGGATCGTGATGCTCTGGATGGGCCGCTGGCCGCGGCGGCGTCGGCGCGCACCCGTCACACCCGACCCGGATGCGACGGGTCCGGCGACGGGCGGGGCGACCGACCCGGAGGCTACTCCAGGCCCCGACGGCGCAGCAGCGGGTCGATGACCGCGTCCCGTCCGCGGAAGGCGCGGTAGGCCTCCAGCCCGTCGCGCGACCCGCCCACGCCGAGCACGTGCTCGCGGAACCGGTCGCCGTTGGCGCGGGTGAGGCCGCCGTTCTCGCGGAACCACTCGACCGCATCCGCGTCGAGCACCTCGCTCCAGATATAGGCGTAGTACCCGGCGTCGTAGCCGCCGGCGAACGTGTGCGCGAAGTAGGTGCTCGCGTAGCGGGGCGGCACGGCGGGGTCGTCGAGCCCGGCCGCGGCCAGCGCGGCGGCCTCGAACGCGGCTACGTCGGTGACCGCGTCGGCCTCCGCCCGGCTGAGGCCGTGCCAGGCCTGGTCGAGCAGGGCGGCGGCGAGGTACTCGCTGGTGGCGAAGCCCTCGTTGAAGGTCTCCGAGTCGCGGATGCGCTGCACCGCGTCGGCGTCGATCGGCTCGCCCGTCTCGTGGTGCACGGCGTAGCGCTCCAGCACCTCCGGCCACAGCATCCACATCTCGTTCACCTGGCTGGGGAACTCGACGAAGTCGCGGAACACCGACGTGCCCGAGAATCGCGGGTAGGTCACGCGGGCCAGCAGTCCGTGCAGCGCGTGCCCGAACTCGTGGAAGAGGGTCGACACCTCGTCGAAGGTGAGCAGTGTCGGCTCGCCGGGAGCGGGGCGGGGCACGTTGAGGTTGTTGACGACCACCGCGGTCTGCCCGAGCAGGTCGTTCTGCCCGACGAGGTCGTTCATCCACGCGCCGCCGCGCTTCGAGTCGCGGGTGTAGAGGTCGAGCAGGTAGAGCCCGACGGGGGCGCCGTCGTGCTCCGTCACCTCGAACACGCGCACGTCGGGGTGGTAGGCGACGAGGTCGTCGCGCTCGGCGAACCGGATGCCGTAGAGCGCCGTCGCCGCGCCGAACACCCCGTCGCGCAGTACCCGCTCGGCCTCGAACCACGGGCGCAGCGCCGACGTGTCGACGTCGTGCTGCGCGGCGCGCACCTTCTCGGTGTAGAACGCCCAGTCCCACGACTCGATGGACTCGCCCTCGGGGTTGATCCGCTCCAGCTCGGCCTTCTCGGCGCGGGCGTTGCGCGCCGCCACCGGGGCGAGCCGACCGAGCAGCTCGGCGACCGCCTCGGGGGTCTTCGCGGTCTCGTCGGCGAGCACCCAGGCGGCGTGACTCCCGTATCCGAGCAGTTCGGCGCGCTCGGCCCGCAGCCGCACGATGCGCAGCAGCACGTCGGAGTTGTCGTGGGCGCCGCCGCGGCATCCGCGGGACCGGGATGCGGTCATGATCCGCTCGCGCAGCCCGCGGTCGCGCAGCGCGGCGAGATACGGGTGACCGGTCGGCAGCACCAGCGGGATGAGATGCCCGTCGAGTCCGCGCTCGGCCGCGGCGCGCGCCGTGGCGGAACGGCCGCCCGCCTCGAGCCCGTCGAGCTCGGCCGGGTCGAGCACGTGCACCGCGAGGTCGTTGGTGTCGGCGAGCAGGTTCTTCTCGAAGCGCGTGGTGAGGGTCGCGATCTCGGCGTTGATCGCGGTGAGGCGCTGCTTCGCCTCGTCGTCGAGCCCGGCCCCGGCCAGCGTCATCTCGGTGTACCAGCGGTGCACGAGGTAGCGATCCTCGTCGGTGAGGTGCGCGGGCGCGTCGTCGCCCCGCAGCTGCTCCCACACCGCGCGGACCCGGTGGTAGAGGAACGTGTCGAGCAGGATCGCATCGTGGTGCGCCGAGCGCAGCGGCGCCAGCTCCTCCTCGAGCGCGTCGGTGGCGGGCGTGGAGTCGGCCGATGTCGCGTTGTCGAACACCCGGCTCACCCGGCCGAGCAGCTGCCCGCTGGACTCGAGCGCGGGGAAGGTGTTCTCGAACATCGGGGCGTCGCGGCGGCGGGTGATCGCCCGGATCTCGCGCAGCTGCTCCTCCATCCCCAGCCGGAACGCCTCCGCATAGTGCTCGTCGCGGATGTCGGCGAACGGCGGGAGCCGGTGGGGGAGCGGACTCGGTTCGAGGAACGGGTTCGGCACACGGTCAGCCTAGGTCGGAGGGGCACGGCGCCCGGGTTGCGAGGGTCGGGCGCCGCCCGCGCGCGCACCGCCGTTCCTCCCATTGAAGGGGAGGATCGGGCCTCCGTCGGCGGCGCCGTGCCTACACTCGCCACGCCGCGGAGCCGCGGCACGACGACGACGTCAGAGAGGACGAGCCCATGTCCCAGGCAACCCCCGAGAGCCTCGCGCAGGCCATCGACCGCGTCGGCAGCCCGGTCGAGCTGCTGCGCAACCAGAACTGGCCGGCCTTCACCTTCCCGGTGGCGCCCGAGTTCACCAACTGGCGCGACGAGCAGCGCGCCTGGAATTCGACCGTCGCGATCATGGACCAGTCGCACCACATGACCCAGCTCTTCCTCTGGGGCGCCGACCTGATCGACACCCTCGCGTCGATCTCGCCCAACACCTTCGCCACGTTCCGCGTCGGGATCGCCAAGCAGCTGATCTCGGTCAACAAGGACGGCTACCTGATCGGCGACGGCATCCTGTTCTACAACCACGACGGTGACGAGGGCCTCGTGCTCATCGGCCACCACGTGCTGATCGACTGGGTGCGCTACAACGTCGAGAAGGCCGCGTCGGCGGGAAAGGACGCGCACTACCGGCTCGAGGCCAACTCGCACATGCGCGACGGCGACCCCACCTTCTACCGCTATGAGCTGCAGGGCCCCAAGGCCGACATCGTGATGGAGAAGATGCTCGGCGGCCCGGTGCCCGAGGTGAAGTTCTTCCACATCGCCGAGCTCGAGATCGCCGGCAAGAAGGTGCAGGCGCTGCGTCACGGGATGGCGGGGCAGCCCGGCTTCGAGTTCTACGGGCCCTACGCCGACGGCCCGGCGATCATCGACGCGATGATGGAGGCCGGGGCGGAGTTCGATATCCGCCGGGTCGGCGCCAAGGCGTACTCGTCGAGCCCGCTCGAGTCGGGATGGGTGCCGACGCCGTTCCCGGCCGTGTTCGACGACGACTTCGCCGAGTACCGCGCGTGGCTGCCGGCCGCCCGCATCGGCAACGTCGGCGGCTCGCTGTCGTCGGACGACATCCACGACTACTACATGACGCCCTACGACCTCGGGCTCGGCCGGTCGGTGCGCTTCGACCACGACTTCCACGGGCGGGCCGCACTGGAGAAGATCGCGGAGGCGCCCGCCCGCCGCAAGGTGACGCTGATCTGGAACTCCGACGACGTCGCGATGGTGGTGCGCTCGCAAGTGGAGCCCGGAGTCCCCGCGAAGTTCCTCGACTTCCCGAAGGCGCGCTACGGGCTGTACCAGATGGACGAGGTGCGCCAGGGCGACGCGCTCGTCGGCATCTCGACCGACGCCGGCTACGTGGCGTACGACCAGCTCTACATGTCGCTGGCGACGCTGGACGTCGCGATCGAGGACGGCGCGCAGGTCGAGGTGGTCTGGGGCGAGGACCCGATCTCGCAGAAGAACTCGGTCGACCAGCGGCACCGGCAGGTGCGCATCCGCGCCACCGTCGCCCCCGCGCCGTACCACGAGTACGCGCGGACGGTCTATCGCGCCGACTCCTGAGCCCGCCCGGGCGGGAGGCGCCGTCCGGTGAGCGGAACAGGATGCCCCGATCCTCCCGATGAGTGGGAGGATCGGGGCATCGCTCCGTGTCACCGCGGGGCGACCCGCCCCCGTGTCGAAGGAGACCCGATGGCCCGCAGCTCCGACGGTCGCACCGTCCTCAGCCGCCACCTCGACGTGCTCGATGCGTTCCGCGTCGACGCCGCCTTCCTCACCGTCTCCGACGTGGCGCGCCGCGCCGACATGCCGCTCTCGACCGCCCACCGGCTGCTCGCCGAACTCGCCGAGCACGGCCTGGTCGAGCGGCAGGAGGACCGCCGGTACCGGCTCGGCATCCGGCTGTGGGAGCTCGCGAGCCGCACACCCGGCGCGCTGGGCCTGCGCGAGATCGCGATGCCGCACCTGCAGGAGGCGCACGCGGCGCTGCGGCAGCACATCCAGCTCGGCATCCTCGAGGGCACCGACGTCATGTTCCTCGAGCGGCTCTCCACCCGCGACGCCGCGCTGAATGCGACCCTCGTCGGCGGACGCATCCCGCTGCACGCCTCGTCGAGCGGACTCGTGCTGCTGGCGCACGCGCCCGAGTCGGTGTTCACCGAGCTGACGTCGCGGCCGCTGCGCCGCTACACGGCGAACACCCCGCGCACGGCCGACGAGCTGCGCCAGATCCTCGCCCGCATCCGCCGCGAGGGGTTCGCCGTGTGCGACGGCTTCATCCACCCCGCATCGCGGGGCGTCGCCGTGCCCGTGGTCGGTGCGGGCGGCAAGGTCGTGGCCACGGTCGCCGCGGTGGTGCACAACGACGCGTCGCCGACGGCCCCGCTGGTGCAGGTGCTGCACCTCGCCGCGACGCGGATCGGCGAGGACCTGCGCGCGGCCTCGCTGCCGGCGAGCGACCCGGATGCCTACCCCGGCGGCCGCTACCGCCCGGTCGTGCACTCGTCCGAGGAGTCGATGCGGTTCTTCTCCGCGGGCGGCATGCGCGCGCCCCGCCCCGAGCGCCGCGCCGGCTGAGCGCGGATGCGCCCGCGGCGCGGCGGATGGCGTCAGTCGGCCGCGCGTTCCACGACGACCGATCCCGTCACCGGGTCGAGCCGCAGGGTCGTTCCATCGTCGAGCTCGGCGACGGGGCGCCCCTCCAGCCAGGTGAGCGTCCACCGCCACCCCGACTCCACGCCCGGCTCGGCCTCGACGGCTGCGACCGCGTCCCGCATCGCCTCGGGCAGCCGCTCCGGCGGCGGGGAGCCGACGGTCCAGCGCGTGCCGAGCTGCATCAGCGGCTCGCCTCCGGCTGCTCGGCCAGCTCGATCGCGGTCACCGCGACCTCGTCGGCCGTCTCCAGCTTGAGTTCGGCGATGCGCCCGACCGCGCGCAGGTCGTCGGCCGCCTCGGCCAGCAGGGCGGGGCCGGCGAGCACCGCGGTGGCGACCTCCGTCTTCTGCGAGGCCTTCGCGTCGGTCTTGGCGCGGCGGATGCCGATCAGCGCCGCCGACACCGCGGGGAGCAGCCCGCGCGCTTCGCGACCGCCGGACACGGGCCAGGGCGCCGTGTGCACGGAGCCCTCGTGGGTCCACGACCACACCTCCTCGGTGGCGAAGGCCACCACGGGGGCGAGCAGGCGCAGCAGCACGTCGAGCGCCTCGCGCAACGCGGCAACCGCAGACGCCTGCGCGGCACCCGCGCCCGTGTACGCGCGTTCCTTCACCAGCTCGAGGTAGTCGTCGCAGAACATCCAGAAGAACTGCTCGGTGACCTCGAGCGCCCGGGCGTGGTCGTACTTCTCGTAGGCGCGCGTCGCCTCGGCGACCACCGCATCCAGCTCGGCCAGCAGGTCGAGATCGAGCGGCTCGCTCACCTCGGCGCCCTCGGCGTACGGGAACGAGTACACGAACTTCGCCGCGTTGAGGATCTTGATCGCCAGCCGGCGCCCGATCTTCATCGCCTTCGGGTTCTGCGGGTCGAACGCCGCGTCGGTGCCGAGCTTGCTCGACGCCGCCCAGTAGCGCACCGCATCCGAGCCGTGCTCCTCGAGCAGGCCGGCCGGGGTGACCACGTTGCCCTTCGACTTCGACATCTTCTTGCGGTCGGGGTCGACGATGAAGCCCGAGATGCCGGCATCCGTCCACGGGATCTCGCCGTGCTCGAGCTGGGCGCGCAGCACGGTGGAGAACAGCCAGGTGCGGATGATGTCCTGCCCCTGCGAGCGCAGCGAGAACGGGAAGACGAGCGAGAACAGCTCGTCGTCCTCGCCCCAGCCGCCGGCGATCTGCGGGGTGAGGCTCGAGGTCGCCCAGGTGTCCATGATGTCCACCTCGCCGACGAAGCCCTCGGGCTTGCCGCGCTGATCCTCGTCGTACCCGGGGGGCACGTCGGTGGTCGGGTCGACCGGCAGCATGTCCTCGGTCGGCACGATCGGCTCGTCGCGCAGCGGCTCGCCCTGCTCGTCGAGGGCGTACCAGACCGGCAGCGGCACGCCGAAGAAGCGCTGGCGCGAGATGAGCCAGTCGCCGGAGAGTCCGCCGACCCAGTTGTCGTAGCGCACCCGCATGAAGTCGGGGTGGAAGTCGATGGCGGCTCCGGCCGCGAGCAGCTTCTCGCGCAGCTTCGCGTCGCGCGCGCCGTTGCGGATGTACCACTGGCGGGTCGAGACGATCTCGAGCGGCTTGTCGCCCTTCTCGTAGAACTTCACCGGGTGGGTGAGCTTCACCGGGTCGGCGAGCAGCTCGCCCGACTCGCGCAGCAGGTCGACCATCCGCTGCCGGGCGGTGAACGGGGTGGCGCCGGCGAGGGTCGCGTAGGCGGCGCGCCCGGCGTCGGTGAAGTGCTCGAGCACGTCGGGCTCGGCGACGAAGCGGCCGTCGAAGCCGATCACGGCGCGGGTGTCGAGCCGCAGGTCGCGCCACCACGTGACGTCGGTGATGTCGCCCCAGGTCGACACCATCGCGACGCCGGTGCCTTTGTCCTGCAGGGCCAGGTGGTGCGCGTGCACCGGGATCTCGGCGCCGAAGATCGGCGTCGTCACGGTCGTGCCGACGAGGTCGCGGTAGCGCTCGTCGTCGGGGTGCACCACGAGGGCGACGTCGGCCGCGATCAGCTCCGGCCGGGTGGTGTCGACCTCGACGATCGAGCCGTCGGCCCGGTGGAACGCGATGCGGTGCATCGCCCCGGGCTGCTCCTTGTCCTCGAGCTCGGCCTGGGCGACGGCGGAGCGGAAGGTCACGTCCCACAGCGTCGGCGCCTCGGCCTGGTAGGCCTCGCCGCGGGCGAGGTTGCGCAGGAACGCGCGCTGGGCGACGCGCTGCGAGTGGTCGTCGATGGTGCGGTAGGTCAGCGACCAGTCGACGCTGAGGCCCATCGTGCGCCAGAGGTCCTCGAACTGCTTCTCGTCCTCGACCGTGAGCCGCTCGCACAGCTCGATGAAGTTGCGGCGCGAGATCGGCACCTGCTGTCCGGCGTTCGACGGGGCGTCGCCCTCGAACGGCGGCTCGAAGTCGGCGTCGTAGGGGAGGGCCGGGTCGCAGCGCACGCCGTAGTAGTTCTGCACGCGGCGCTCGGTCGGCAGGCCGTTGTCGTCCCAGCCCATCGGGTAGAACAGGTGCTTGCCGCGCATCCGGTTGAACCGGGCGGCGAGGTCCATGTGCGTGTAGGAGAACACGTGCCCGATGTGCAGCGACCCCGAGGCGGTCGGCGGCGGGGTGTCGACGGCGAACACCGCGTCCTTGCCGGCGGCGAGCGCGGCATCCCGATCGAACCGGTAGGTGCCCTGCTGCTCCCACCCGTCGCGCCACTTCGCTTCGAGACCTTCGAGGGCGGGCTTCTCGGGGATGCGGTTGTCGGCGGACGTCATGGCGGTGCTCCCGGTTCGATGTGTGCGGCACCGTGTCCGTGCCCGGCTCGCGCCGAGCGGGGTGCCTGAGTGTGGTCGCGCTGGGCGACGGATGCAGTGTACCCGGGCGCGGGGGTCCGACCCGGGTCGTGCCGACGGGCGACCGACGCGAATGAGTAGTCCTCGCCATCGACGTGAGTAGCGGCCGACGCCGCTCCCGCCGGGATCCTGGAGGCACGACGTGCCGGCCGGGTCGCCGACGACCGCCGGGGGAGGGAGAACGATGCGGATCACGGGACTCGCGGTGTCGGCCGCGCTGACGGTCGTGCTGGTGAGCGGATGTGCGGCGGGTGGCCCGTCGAGCGGCGGTTCGGACCCCGATGGTCCGGTGGTCGTGGTCGAGGGCGGCGACCAGTCGGCGACGCTCGGCGCGGGGCTCCCCGAGAGCTTCCCCGAGTGGGTCGTGCTGCCGCCCGACTACACGGTGACCTTCGCCACCGAGCAGGTGCAGGGCGGCGCCACCGGCTACACGGTGCAGGGTCTCTCGGGCGCGGACCCGGATGCGGTCGTCGCGGTCGTGGAGTCCGCCTACGACGTCGCCCCGACCGGGGGCGGCTCGTCCGGCGGGATCACCAGCGTCAGCTACGAGGACGTCAACGGGCACTACGTGTCGTACACGGTCACCACCAACGCCGACGGGGCCACCGTCGTCACGATGGACGTGCTGCCCCGCTGACGCCCGCGTCGCCGTGAGCGGGTCCGCCGTGCGCGGGTCCCCTGCGCGATCGGGCCCGGGACCGGCCTGTTCCGCGTTCGAGGCGTGGCTACTCGGGCCGCGCCGCGGCCCGCACGTCGACGCCGCCCCTGCCGCGGGGGAGCACCGGCGCGAGCACATCGCCGAGGCCGGCGCGCCCGTGGGCGGCGAGCGCGCGGTACGCGGCCCCCAGGTGGTTGTCGACGGTGCGCACCGAGAGGAAGTGCCGCTCGGCCAGCTCCGCCGACGTGGCGCCGGCGGCCGCGTCGAGCGCGATCTCGAGCACGCGCGGGGTGAGCGCGGTGGCGGGCCGCTCGGCGAGCGCAGGCGTCGATGCGCCCGAGCAGCCGCGCTCCCAGGCGAGCGAGAGCGCCACCGCGCGGGACGCTCCCACCGCGTCGTCGCGGGCGGCGAGCAGGGTCGCCGCCTGCGCCGCCGACTCCGCCGCGAACAGGGCCGAACCGTGCGCCGCGAACCGGCCCGCGACGTCGAGCAGATCGTCGGGGGAGCGGTCGGCGAGCGCGCGGGCGTGCGCGGCGGCGGTCGAGGTCAGGTGTGCCCCCGACATCCGTGCCGCCACGTCGGCGAGCTCCGCGGCGACGTCGGCGACGTCATCACCCCGGCCCCAGCGCACCGTGTCGTGCAGGGCGAGGGCGCCCCAGCCCAGATGGTCGGCGGCGATCGCCGCGCGGCCCCCGCTGAGGGCGACCTCGGCGGCGCCCACCTCGTCCCCGCCGACCCGGCGGCCCCACGCGAGCGCGCGATCGAGCCACACGGTGTTGCGAGGGTCGGAGCGCGTGGCGCGAACGCCGCCCAGCGCGCGCAGGTCGATCTCGCGCCCGGCCTGGGCCTCCGACAGCGCGGACACCGCCGCCACCATGTCGGCCAGGTCGAGCAGGCGGGCCAGGTCGGTCTGCGCGGATGCCGACCGTCCGGCCTCGCGTGCGGCATCCAGGTCGCCCGCCACCCCCGCGGCGAAGGCGAGGTTGACGTTCCACAGCCAGTGGGTGAGGCGCCGCGAGTCGTCGGCGAGCGAGGCGCGGCACAGGGCGACGCTCGATGCGACCTCGCCGGCGAAGATCCGGGACTGGGCGACACAGGTGAGGATCTGGTCGCGGGCCAGGGGCAGCGCCCGCGCGTGGGCGAGGGCCGTCGCCTCCGCCTCCTCGGCGACGGCCGCGAGGCGGTCGCAGCGGCCGAGCATCGCGTCGGCGAGGGTGAGGCTCACGTAGGCGGAGGTGCGCGTCGGGCCGTCGGCGTCCGGATGCGCGAGCGCCCGTTCCGCGGCGTCGTGCGCGGTCGCGAAGTCGCCGCGGATGCCGGCGACGACGCCGCGCTCCGACTCCAGCCGAGCGGCGGTCGCGGGGTCGGCGGAGCCTGCGACGGCGGCGCCGAGAACGTCGTCGGCGAGGTCGGGCCGGCGCAGCCCGAAGGCGAGGTTGAAGGCTCGCGCGGAGGCGACCTCGGCGACGAGCGGGGAGTCGGCGGCGTCGATTCCGGCGAACAGCGCCTCCGCGTCGCGGGCGCGCCCCTGCTGAGCGACGGCGGCGGCCCGGATCAGGCCGACGATCGGTCCTCCGTCGGGGAGCGAGTCGACCAGCTGCTCGGCGAGTCTCGGGTCCTGGCGTCCGAGCGCCGCCCGGGCGCCGTCGAGGGCCAGCTCGGGGTCGACGAGATGCCCGGAGCGCAGTTGCCACTCGGCGAGCCGCAGCCGGTCGAGAGGGGACCCGGTGTCGAGGGCGGCGGCGACCAGGTGGGCGAGACGCGCCCGGCGGCGCTGATCGCCCATCCCCGCGCTGAGCACCTCGCCGTAGAGCGGGGCGGCGCTGCGCAGACGGGCCTCGCCCGGTCCGTCGACGGCTTCGGCGAGCCCGGCGGCGAGCAGGCCGTCGACCGTGTCGGGCGAGGTGGCCTCGGCGAGCAGCCCCGCGGGCACGGGCTCGGCGAGGGCGAGCAGTTCGAGCGCTTCGGCGGTCGTCGGCGGAAGGTCGGACACGCGCTCGCGGGCGAGGTCGGTGAGCCGACCGGAGACGAGCGGGCCGTCGGCGGTCCACGCGCCGTCGTCGTCGCGGCGCAGGGCGGGGCCCGCCCCGAGCAGCAGCTCGCGCAGGACGAGCGGCGACCCGCGCGACAGCCGGCGCAGCTCGTCGCCGAGCCGCGCGTCGACCGGCCCGAGCTCCGCGGCGACCAGGTGATCGATGGATGCGTCGGCGAGGGGGCTCAGCTCCACCCGTTCCACTCCCTCCGCGCGCAGAAGCGCGGCGAGGGCGGGCGCGCGCTCCGGCTCGTCGCCGAGGGCGAGCACGATGCCGACGTCGGATCCCGCGGCGATGACGGTGAGCAATGCGAGGCTCGTCGGGTCGAGGTGCTGGGCGTCGTCGAGGGCGAGCACGACGCCGTCCGGCCCGGCGGTCGCGGTGATGGCGTCGACCGTCGCGGCGAGCAGGAACGCGGGCTCGCGGGGCGGGGCGGGCGGCAGGAGTGCGGCGAACGGGCTGAGCGGGATGGCGCGGGTCGCGGGGGAGGCCGGCACGCGATGCACCGGACGGGTCGGGGTCTCGACGGCGGCGGCGACCTCGGCGAGCAGGCGCGAGCGGCCGACCCCGGGCGGCCCGGTGATCGCCACCGGGCGGCCGACGCGGAGGGCGTCGACGGCGCGCGCGAGTTCCTCCTCGCGGTCGACGAGATCCCACCCCATTCGCCCGACCCTAGCCAAGTCGGGTGATCGGCGAGAGGGCGATCCGGGGTCGCACCGGGTCGTGCGGCGGTTCGGCGCGACCCCCCCCGGATAGGGGACATGAGACTGCTCTCATCTCCGACTCACCGGGATGCCCCCTCGGAATACTGTGGGCATGACCCGGCGCCGCACCGCCTCCGGCCCGCCCCGATTCACGGTGCGGGCCCGGATCCTCGCGGCGATCCTCGCGGTGGCCGGAGTCGGACTGGCGGTGGCGGGCGGCGTGACGTTCATCATCCAGCGCGACCGCGCCGCATCCGACATCGACGCCGCCCTGCTGCTGCAGGTCGAGGCGGCGCGCGGCGTGATCGACGCCGGCGCCACGCCCATCGACGGCGCGGATGCCGATGAGCCGGGAGCGCTGCCGGTGGAGAACTCCCGGCAGGCGCTGCAGGCGATCCTCGCGATCGTGCTCCCGCCGCCCAACGGGTCGGCGCTCGGCATCGTCGACGGGCGCGCCGCCTACATCCCCGGGGTCGCCGTGCCGTTCCGCCTCGACGAGATCGACGGCTTCGTCGACCGGATGGTGCGCGAGACCGAGACGGGCCAGGTGCGAATCGGCACCGCGCTCGTCGACGACCGGGAGCTGCGCTACGTGGCCGTCCCGGTGCGGGTGGAGGGAGCGGACGACAGCGGGGTGTTCGTCTCGGCCATCGACGTCGACGCCGCCCTCGACCCGGTGCACCGCACGTTCCTCGTCTACGCGGTGGTGGCGCTCATCGCGTTCGCCGGGGTCGGCCTCGCGGGCTGGTTCGTCGCCGGTCGGCTGCTGCGCCCCATCCGCACCCTGCGTGAGACGGCGGAGCGCATCACCGCCCGCGACGCGGTCGAGCGGATCGCCGTGGAGGGCAACGACGACGTGTCGCGGCTCACCGGGACCATCAACGACATGCTCGACCGCCTGCACGACGGGCTCAACAACCAGCGCGAACTGCTCGACGACGTGCGCCACGAACTGCGCACGCCGATCACGATCGTGCGCGGGCACCTCGAGCTGCTCGACGCCGACGATCCCGACGACGTGCGCACCACCCGCGACATCGCCATCGACGAGGTCGACCGGATGGCGGACCTCGTCGACGATCTGGCGCGGTTCGCCGAGGTGCGGATGGCCGTGCTCCATCCCGCGGAGCTCGACGTCGCCGAGCTCACGCACGACATCGCGGCGCACGCCGACGCCATCCCGGGTCACCGCTGGGGCGTCGAGGAGTCGGCGGACGGGCTGATCGTCGCCGACCGGTCGCGGGTGATGCAGGCGCTGCTGCAGTTCGCGGACAACGCCGCCAAGTACTCGCCGGAGGGCTCGGAGATCTCCGTCGGCAGCCGGCGGGTGGCCGACCGGGTCGAGTTCTGGATCCGCGACCGCGGTCCCGGCGTTCCCGACGAGGTGGCGGAGCGGATCTTCGAGCGGTTCGTGCAGGCGCCGGGCGCCACCCGCGGCTCGGGCCTGGGCCTGGCCATCGTGGTCGGCATCGCCCGGGCACACGGCGGAGCGGTGCGGCTCGACCGGCTCGACGACGGATCGCGATTCGTCCTGGTGCTCCCGGCGGAGGGGCCGGGTGGGATTCCGACGCTGCGCGCCGACGCGCCCGAGGAGGAGAGATGACCAACATCCTGATCGTGGAGGACGAGGAGCGGATCACCACGTTCGTCCAGCGGGGGCTGCGCGCCGCCGGCTACGCCGCGACGGTCGCGCCGACCGGTGCGGAGGCGCTGCGTCTGGTGCGCACGGGGGCGTTCGAGCTGATCATCCTCGACATCGGCCTGCCCGATATCGATGGATTCGAGCTGCTGCGCGTGGTGCGCGGAGAGGGCGTCGAGGTGCCCGTGATCGTGCTCACCGCGCGGGACGCGATCACCGACCTGGTGCAGGGGTTCGACCGCGGCGCCGACGACTACATCACGAAGCCGTTCAAGTTCGACGAGCTGCTCGCGCGGGTGCGGGCCCGCCTGCGCGACAAGGAGAGCGCCGTCGACACGGTGCTCTCCCACGACGGCGTGGTGCTCGACCTGCTCAGCAGGCGGGTCACCGTCGACGGCGTCGCCGCCGACCTGTCGGCCCGCGAGTTCACGCTCGCCGAGGAGTTCCTGCGCCATCCCGACGAGGTGCTCAGCCGCGAGCAGCTGCTGAGCCGGGTCTGGGGTTACGACTTCGACCCGGGGTCCAACGTGGTCGACGTCTACGTGCGCTACCTGCGGCAGAAGATCGGCGCGGACCGCATCGAGACGGTGCGGGGGATGGGCTACCGCCTGCGCTGACGCCGAGAGTCGACGCCCAGAGCGGGATCAGCCGCCGGGCTTCCCCGTCCCGTTGCCGTTCCCGTTGCCGTTGCCGTTCCCGTTGCCCTGGCCGTTCCCATTGCCCTGACCGTTCCCGTTCCCGTTGCCGTTCCCGGCGGCGGGCGGGGCCGGCGGCACGACCTCGGGATCGTCGTCGACGGGCTCGTCGACCGGAGCCGGATCGTCGGTCGGGGTGCTCGAGGCATCCGGCGTCGACTCGGTGGCAGCGGATCCGCCGCCTCCCGAGCCGGTCGAGTCCCCGGAGGGGTCGGAGCCCGAGGAGTCGGAGGCGGGCTCCTCGTCGTCCTCGATGTCGATCGGCCCGGCGACGGGGATCGGCGATCCGGTGGGCGCCGCCGTCGTGGTGATGGCGGGGACGGCGATGGCCGAGGAACGGTCGGCCGGGAGGGTCGCGCTCAGCACGAACCCGGTGAGCGCGACGCCGAGCGTCGTCGACAGCGCGACGACGACGGCGGATGGGTTCGGGCCGACCACCCGTCCATCATCCCGCAGCGCGGTGCGTCTGGGTAGGGGAGCGCCGGGGGTGAGGGATGCGGCGGCCCGGGCAGCCGGACCTCACTGGTGGACGGTGATCGTCTTCCGGTCGAGCACCGACCCGTTGTGCAGCGTGGCGATCGCGTACTTCTGCGACGTCTGATCGCACTGGTAGTCGACCGTGATCCCGCCCACCGGCGGCAGCCCGGTCTGGTACGGCTGCGAGTCGGCGAAGTCGGTGCCGATGCCGAACGAGACGCTGGTGCCCGTGGTGTTCCAGTTGAAGGTGATCGGCTTCGAGGAGTCGCCCGGTCCGCATCCGGCGTCGGTGTTCGACACCGTGTAGCCGACGATCGACGTGGTCGGCGGGGGCGCGGGCGGCGGCGGAGCACTCGTCTCGGTGGCGCTCGGCGTGGGCGTGGGGGTCGGCGTCGGGGTCTCGGACTCCGTCGGCTCCGGGGTCGGCGTGTCGCTCGCGGTCGGGGAGTCGGTCGGCGCGGGGGCCGGCGATCCGCCCTGGCCGGTGAGCAGCACGACGATGAGGATGACGATCGCCGCCAGCAGGGCCGCCCCGATCGCGATCAGCGCGATCAGCAGGGCGCGCGAGGGGCGTCGCGCGGGGGTCTCCGCCGCGGCCGCCGACGGAGGGGTGAGCCGTTCCGTGGGAGCGTCCGGGCCGGGCAGGCGGCTCGTCGGAGTGTCGTCGCTCATCGTCACCTCGGCACGTCGATCGGAGGGCCCCCGCCCGGGCGGAGCCCGGATTCGGCGCCAGCATAGGGCGCGTCGCGACGACGCGGCAATGGGCGGATCCGGTCCGTCCGTCGGCCGCCGAGGTCGGCCCCGGGGAGCCCCCAGCAGCACTTGTGCTAGTGGAACTAGAACAATAGGATCGGAGGCGTGCTCATCCGTGTCGACCCGACCTCGTCGGTCCCGCTGTTCGACCAGATCGCGGCCGCGGTGCGCGCCGAGATCGGGCGGGGAGCGGTGCGGCCCGGGGACCGGCTCCCCGCCGCGCGCGACCTCGCCGCGGCGCTCGAGATCAACGTGCACACCGTGCTGCACGCGTACCGCGAGTTGCGCGACGAGGGGATCGTCGACCTTCGACGCGGTCGGGGCGCCGTCGTGACGCACGGCGCCGGCGTCGCGGCCGAGCTGGCCGGCGGCATCCGCGACCTCGTGGCCGACGCCCGACGCCTCGGCGTCTCCGCCCCGACCCTGATCGCCCTGATCCGAGAGGAATACGACTCATGACCCCCACCCGCACCGCCCCGTCGCCGACCGTCGTCGCGCTGGTCGGCCCCGCGATCCTGCTCGCCGTCGGGCTCCCAGTGCTCGCCGCGCTCAGCTCCGGCGCGACCGGGGAGGTGGCGGTGCACTGGGGTCCCGACGGGTTCGCGCCGGCCTGGACCGTGCCGGTGTTCACCGCGCTGGTCGGGGGCGGCCTCCCGCTGCTGCTCGGCGTCATGCTGCTCGCCTCCCCGCCACGCGGCGGCCTCCCGTCGCCCACCCACAAGCTGCTCGCGTCGGTCGCCGTCGGCGTGGCCGCGCTCGCCGTGGGGCTCGGCATCTGGATGCTCGCGTCCCAGCAGGGCGGATCCGCGCCGCCTCAGGTCGGGCTCGGCCTGCTCATCGGATTCGGCGCGGCCGCTCTGCTCGGCGCCGCGGGGTGGATCGCGATGCCGCGCGCCGTCGTCGCCGCTCCCCGCGCGCGGGAGCCGCTCGCCCTCGACCTCGCCGACGGCGAGCGCGCCGCCTGGGTCGGCACCACCCGGCTCTCCCGCGGCGTGGTCGGCGCGATCGTCGCCGGGGTGCTCGCGGCCCTCGGCATCACGGTCACCGCCACCATCGTCAGCGACGGGGCGGCGTGGCCGATGCTGCTGCTCCCCGTCGTGCTGGGCGCGCTGCTCGTGGCGACGTCGTCGTTCACGGTGCGCATCGACGAGGCGGGACTCGTCGCCCGCGGGGCCCTGGGGGCTCCGTCGTGGCGCATTCCGGCCGCCGACGTGCAGCGGGCGGCCGCGGTGGACGTCTCGCCGTTCGGCGACTTCGGCGGGTGGGGCGTGCGCTATGCGGCCGGGCGGCGCAGCGGCATCGTGGTGCGCGCCGGCGAGGCGCTCGAGGTGACCCGTCGCGACGGCCGGTCGCTCGTCGTGACGATCGACGACGCCGACGCGGCGGCGGCGCTGCTGACGGCGGTGGCGGCGCGCGCCTGAGTGCGCGACGGAGATCCACGCCCGGGCGGGGTCTGCGGGGGTTGCCGAGCGCGCGCGCGACCGTCGCGGGCGGTACCATCGGAGCACCGACAGCGATCCGGCCATCACCGGGGAGTCTCCGGAAGAGCCCCGCTCGTCACGACCCCCGGGTCGGGCGGCGGGAGGTAGACCCGGACGGGGCGGCCCGTCACAGCCGAGCAAGAGCGGCATCCCGCGTGCGGGGTGCAAGCGAGGTGGTACCGCGGCGCCCGTCGTCCTCGCAGCAGTTCTGAGTCCAGAGCAGCGAGAGACGACACGAGGACCGCCCATGTACCCCCGCCACCGCGACGCCGACGGCGTGCCCGCCTCCCCGGACTTCCCCGAGATCGAGCGCGGCATCCTCGCCTTCTGGAAGCAAGACGACACCTTCCGCGCCTCGGTCGAGCAGCGGGACGGCTGCCCCGAGTGGGTGTTCTACGACGGCCCGCCGTTCGCCAACGGCCTGCCGCACTACGGCCACCTCCTCACGGGCTACGCGAAGGACCTCTTCCCGCGCTACCAGACGATGCGCGGCAAGCAGGTGCACCGCCGCTTCGGCTGGGACACGCACGGGCTCCCCGCCGAGCTGGAGGCGGAGCGGCAGCTCGGCATCACCGACAAGAGCCAGATCGAGGCGATGGGCATCGCCGCGTTCAACGCGGCCGCGAAGAAGTCGGTGCTCACCTACACCTCGGAGTGGGAGGAGTACGTCACCCGGCAGGCGCGCTGGGTCGACTTCGAGAACGACTACAAGACGCTCGACCTGCCGTTCATGGAGAGCGTCGTCTGGGCCTTCAAGACCCTGCACGACAAGGGCCTCGCCTACGAGGGCTACCGGGTGCTGCCCTACTGCTGGCGCGACCAGACCCCGCTGAGCAACCACGAGCTGCGCATGGACGACGACGTCTACAAGATGCGGCAGGACCAGACCGTCACGGTCACCTTCCCGCTGGTCGGCGAGAAGGCGGAGGCGCTCGGACTCACCGGCGTGCTCGCGCTCGCCTGGACGACGACCCCGTGGACGCTGCCCACCAACCTCGCGCTCGCGGTCGGTCCGGAGATCGAGTACGTCGTCGTCCCCGGCGCGGACGGCGTGCACGCCTACCTGCTCGCCGCCGACACCCTCGGGTCGTACCTGAAGGAGCTCGGCTACGAGTCGCTCGACGACGCGCGCGCCGCCGTCACCCGCACCGTACGCGGGGCCGACCTGGGCGGTGTGCACTACGACCGGCTGTGGGACCACTTCGCGGATGCCGACACCTGGGGCACGCAGAACGCGTGGCAGATCCTGGTCGCCGACTACGTCGCGACCGGCGAGGGCACCGGCATCGTGCACCAGGCGCCCGCCTACGGCGAGGACGACCAGGTCACCTGCGCCGCGGCCGGCATCCCGGTCATCCTGTCGCTCGACGACGGGGGGAACTTCCTGCCGGTGGTCGCCGAAGTGGCCGGGATGCACGTGTTCGACGCCAACAAGCCGCTCACCCAGTTGCTGCGCGACGGCGGCCGGCTGTTCCAGCAGAAGAGCTACGAGCACTCCTACCCGCACTGCTGGCGGTGCCGGAACCCGCTCATCTACAAGGCGGTGTCGTCGTGGTTCGTGCGCGTCACCGACATCAAGGACCGGATGGGCGAGCTCAACCAGCAGATCACCTGGGTGCCCGAGAACGTCAAGGACGGCCAGTTCGGCAAGTGGCTCGACGGCGCCCGCGACTGGTCGATCTCGCGCAACCGCTACTGGGGCTCGCCGATCCCGGTGTGGAAGAGCGACGACCCCGAGTACCCGCGCGTGGACGTCTACGGCTCGCTCGCCGAGCTGGAGCGCGACTTCGGCGCGCTGCCGACGAACCCCGACGGCGAGGTCGACCTGCACCGGCCGTACATCGACGAGCTCACCCGGCCCAACCCCGACGACCCGACGGGGCGCTCGACGATGCGCCGCATCCCGGACGTGCTCGACGTCTGGTTCGACTCCGGCTCGATGCCGTTCGCCCAGGTGCACTACCCGTTCGAGAACAAGGACTGGTTCGACGGCGTCCCCGCCCGCGACGGGCAGCCGGCGCAGGAGCGGCACAACCCGGCCGACTTCATCGTCGAGTACATCGGCCAGACCCGCGGCTGGTTCTACACGATGCACGTGCTCGCCACGGCGCTCTTCGACCGCCCCGCGTACTCCAACGTGATCAGCCACGGCATCGTGCTCGGCAACGACGGGCAGAAGATGTCGAAGTCGCTGCGCAACTACCCCGACGTGTCGGAGGTGTTCGACCGCGACGGCGCGGATGCCATGCGCTGGTTCCTGATGTCGTCGAGCGTCATCCGCGGCGGCAACCTCATCGTCACTGAGGAGGGCATCCGGGCGGGGGTGCGCGAGCTGCTGCTGCCGCTGTGGAGCACGTACTACTTCTTCACCCTCTACGCGAACACCGCGGCCCCGTCGGGCGCCGACGCGGCGGACGGCGAGGCCGAGCCGGGATACACCGCGCGGCGTCGCACCGATTCGCCGCACCTGCTCGACCGCTACATCCTGGCCAAGACCCGCGAGGTGCTCGAGCAGGTCACGGCGAACCTCGACGAGCTCGACAGCCCGTTCGCAGCGACCGCGCTGCGCGACTTCGGCGACGTGCTGACCAACTGGTACGTGCGGCGCAGCCGCGACCGCTTCTGGGACGGCTCGGACTGGACGCCGGCCGACGGCGAGGGGCACTGGACCGACGCGTTCGACACCCTCTACACGGTGCTCGAGACGCTGTGCCGGATGGCGGCCCCGCTCCTGCCGCTCGTGACGGAGGAGATCTGGCAGGGTCTCACCGGCGAGCGCTCGGTGCACCTGACCGACTGGCCCGACGCCTCCGAGTTCCCCGCCGACCCGGAGCTGGTCGCCGCCATGGACCGGGTGCGCGAGGTCGCCTCCGCCGGGCTGGCGCTGCGCAAGGAGCGGAAGCTGCGCGTGCGCCTGCCGCTGGCGCGGCTCACCCTGGTCAGCGAGGACGGCGGCCGGTTCGCTGACTACGGCGACATCCTGCGCGACGAGCTCAACGTCAAGGAGCTGGCGCTCGAGCAGCTCACCGACGATTCGCCCGCCGAGTACGGCATCGAGCGGCGGCTCACCGTGAACGCCCGCGCGCTCGGGCCGCGCATCGGCAAGGACGTGCAGCGCGTCATCCAGGCGGCGAAGTCGGGCGACTGGTCGGTCTCGGCCGACGGCGCGGTGACGGCCGGCGGCGTCGACCTGGTGGCGGGCGAGTACGACCTGGTGCTGCAGATCGCGGACCCCGACGCGGCGATCGCGTTCCTGCCGGGTGGCGGATTCCTCGTGCTCGACACCGCGGTGACCCCGGAGCTCGAAGCCGAGGGGCTCGCCCGCGACGTCGTGCGCGCGGTGCAGCAGGCGCGCAAGGACGCCGGGCTCGACGTGAGCGACCGCATCGCGCTGCGCCTCGCCGGCGACGACGTCGCCGTCGCCGCGATCGAGGCGCACCGCGGGCTCATCGCGGGGGAGACCCTCGCCGTCTCGCTCGACGTGACGGCGGTCCCGTCCACCGGGAGCGCGGTTGCCGACGGGGCGACGAGCGGCGAGGCTGGAGCCGTGAACGTCGGAGCCGCCTCGACCGTGACCATCGGAGTGGAGAAGGCGTGAGCGACGCCGACGACGCCCGCCGCGAGGCGGAGGCGGTCTACCAGGAGCTGATCGCGCGGATCGGGGAGAACAACCCGCAGCCGCGTCTCGAGCCGACCCGCCGTGCCGTGGAGCTGCTCGGCGACCCGCAGTCGTCGGCGCCCGTGGTGCACCTCACCGGCACGAACGGCAAGACCAGCACGGCGCGGATGATCGAGTCGATGCTGCGCGCCTCGGGGCTGCGCACCGGGCTGCTCACCAGCCCGCACCTCGTCGTCGTGAACGAGCGCATCGTGATCGACGGCGAGCCGGTCTCCGATGAGGCGCTGGTGCGCAACTGGCGCGACATCGCCCCGCACCTGGCCCTCGTCGACGCCGAGCTGGCGGCCGACGGCGAGGAGCCGCTCACCTACTTCGAGGCGCTCACCGTGCTCGCCTTCGCCGTGTTCGCCGACGCGCCCGTCGACGTGATGGTGCTCGAGGTCGGCATGGGCGGCGAGTGGGACTCCACCAATGTGGCGGATGCCGACGTCGCCGTGTTCACGCCCATCTCCCTCGACCACGTGCAGCGGCTCGGCTCCACCGTCTCCGAGATCGCCAAGACGAAGGCGGGCATCATCAAGCCCGCATCCCTCGTCGTCACCGCGATGCAGCAGATCGAGGCGATGGACGAGATCCGCGCCGCCGCCGAGATGGACGAGGCGAGCGTCGCGATCGAGCAGGTGGACTTCGCGCTGGAGTCGACCGCCGTGGCGGTCGGCGGGCAGCTGGTGACGGTGCGCGGCCGCGCGGCGCGCTACGACGACGTGTTCCTGCCGCTCTACGGCGACCACCAGGGGCAGAACGCGGCGGTCGCCATCGCCGCCGTCGAGTCGTTCCTCGGCGACGGCACCCGCCCGCTCGACCCCGACGTCGTCGCGCAGGGGCTCGGCGCGGTCACCTCGCCGGGACGGCTGCAGCTGGTCGGCGTCGAGCCGACCGTGCTCGTCGACGCGGCGCACAACCCGCACGGCGCGCGCGCCCTCGCCGCGGCGATGACCGAGTTCTTCGATTTCGCCGAGGTGGGAATCGTGCTCGCCGTGCTCGAGGACAAGGACGCGCACGGCATCGTCGAGGAGCTGGCCCCGGTCGGCTCGCGGTTCTTCGTGACCCGGTCGTCGTCGGAGCGGGCGATCCCCGCCGACGATCTCGCGGCGCTGGTGCGCGGCGTCGCCGGGCCGGATGCGCTCGACGTCGACGACGACCTGACGGGCGCGATCGAGTCCGCCCGCGACTGGGCGGCCGAGGACCCGAAGCGTGCCGTGCTCGTCACCGGATCGATCACCCTGGTCGGCGAGGCGATCGCCCTCGCCGAGCGGGAGGGGTGGAAGTGAGCCTCGCGCCCGAGGAGCCCGCGGCGGCGGACGGGGCGACTCCGGACGGCGCGGCAACGCCTCCGGCCGGTCGTCGACCGCGGCGCGAGCGGGGCGCCCGGGAGCAGCTGCTCTCGACGGTTCTCGCCCTCGAGGGCGTCGTCGTCGTGTTCGCCACCTTCGTCGCCTACGGGCTGAGCGGGCTCGACCCGTTCGTCGTCTTCGTCGCCGGCGGGTCGCTCATCGCCGTGCTCTTCGTCGTCGCCGCGCTGCAGCGGTTCCGGTGGGGGGTGTGGCTCGGCTGGGCGATGCAGCTCGTGCTGCTCGCCACGGCGCTCGTCGTGCCGATGATGGTGGTCGTCATGCTCGTCTTCGGCGGCATGTGGATCTGGGCCTTCGTGCGGGTCCGGCAGATCGAGGCGGCCCAGGCCGCACAGTCCGGGCAGCCGGGTGATGAGTCGCGGCCGGGGGCCGCGGGAGGAGGAGAGTCGTGACCGACATCGAGGAGACCCTGGTGCTGGTGAAGCCGGACGGCGTCGCCCGCAGCCTGACGGGCGAGATCCTGCGTCGCATCGAGGCGAAGGGCTATTCGCTGGTCGACCTGCGGATGCTGCACGCCGACCGCACGCTGCTCGCCGCCCACTACGAGGAACACCACGGCAAGCCGTTCTACGAGCCGCTCGTCGAGTTCATGGAGTCGGGTCCGGTCGTCGCCGTGCGGGTCGCGGGGCACCGCGTGATCGAGGGCTTCCGCTCGCTCGCCGGCACCACCGACCCGACGACGGCCGCCCCGGGCACCATCCGCGGCGACCTGGCGCGCGACTGGGGCCTCAAGGTGCAGCAGAACCTGGTGCACGGCTCGGACTCGCCGGAGTCGGCCGCGCGCGAGCTGGCGCTCTGGTTCCCGGCCTGATCGCGGCGCGCCCGAACGGAGAACGGCCCGGCACCCCGTGAGGGGGCCGGGCCGTTCCGCGTGCGCGGTCGACGCCTACGGCGTGGGCGTCGGGGTCGGGGTCGGGGTCGGGGTCGCAGTGTCGTCGGACTCCGTCGCCGGGTACTGCTGGGCGAGGAAGTTCACGAACGAGGTCGCATCGCTCGGGGAGCCGGTGTACGCGACGCCGTTCACGATCACGGTCGGCGTGCCGGTGACGTTCGCGATGTCGGCGTTGGGGATCGGTCCGGTGAGCGCCCGGTTGGTCGCGGCGGTCACCCAGTCGTCGTACCGACGGTCGCGGATGCAGGCCTGCACCTCGTCGGTGTCGGCGCCCACCGTCCCGGCGACCGTGATGATCTCGTCGTCGGAGAGGCCCACCGTGTTCTCGGCGGGCTGGTTGGCGAACATCGCGGCGACGAAGTCGTGGAACAGGTCGGGCTCCTCGGCGGCCACGCAGGCGGCGGCGTTGGCCGCCCGGGTCGAGTACTCGGTCCCGAGCGACAGGCGGTCGAGGATCGAGATCGGGTGCACCTCGAGCGTGGCCTCGCCCGCGGCGACGAGCTCGTCGATGGTGGCGGCGTTGGTCTGCTCGAACACGTTGCAGATCGGGCAGAAGATGTCGATGTAGCTGACGATGTGCAGCGGGGTGTCGATGTCGTCGGGGTCGGTCGCAACCGGCTCGCCGCCCTCGGGGATGGCGTCCGTCAGCACCGGCACGATCTCGCCGTTCTCCCCGGTGAGCAGGATGCCGTCGCTCAGCATGTTCTCGGGGCCGGGGCCCGCGGGGCGGGTTCCGGCGTAGATCGCCCATCCGACGCCGCCGAGGATGGCGAAGATGACGATGGTGACGAGGCCGCGGAACAGGATCTTGTTCCGGGTGTCACGGCGCTTCTGCTGTTCGCGCTCCATGCGGGCCGTCTCGCGGGCCGCCTCGCGGCGCTGATTCTTGGTGAGTCGCTCTTCGGGCACGGGGGAACCTTATAGGACGCGACCCGGAGGTTCCCCGAGGGAAGGTGACGTGTCAGCCGATGACGAGGAACAGCTCGCGCAGCCAGTCGAGGCGCAGCTGCGCGAGCAGCGCGACGACCGCGTACGAGACGAGCACGATCGGGATCAGCCAGGACAGCGCGAACCGCCCGGCGCCGCGCACCCGCTCGCCGAACACGCCCTCCGCCGCATTGCGCGCGGTCACGTACCAGAAGGTCGGGATGGTGACCGACCAGGTGAGCATGCACCAGGGGCAGAGCGTGCCGAGCACGTAGATGCTCGAGTAGATCAGGAAGATCACCAGGGCGAGCGCGCCGAGCACGCCGAGGTTGAACACGATCCAGTACCAGCGCGGGAACCGCGCACCGGCGAGCACGCTCATCCCGACGACGAGGGTGGCCGTCCAGCCGAACAGGCCGAGGATCGGGTTGGGGAAGCCGAACAGCTCGCCCTGCCACGAGTCGAGGTTCACCCCGCACTGCACGAGCACGCTGAGGTTGCAGTCGAGGTCGGCCGCGGGGTTCTCGAGCAGCAGGAACTTGTCCATCGTCAGGGCGAAGGCGGCCCACAGTCCGATCACCCCCGCCACCACGAGCCAGATGGCGAAGATCCACGGACGGCGGGGCGCGGCGGAGGTGTCGGTCACCCCGCGATTATCCCCGACGGCGCTGCGCATCCGGTGGGACGAAGGTCCGTGCGATACTGGTGGGCAACCGTCCCGGCCGCGCCGGGACGCACAAGAACAGACTTTCCGGGCTTCACCGGGCCACGAGTGCCGCCGAGGCGCGCACCGTGTCGGATGCCGGCTCCGAGCGTCGTGACAGGGCGCACCGCGTCGTGAGAGGACGCGAGCGGCGATCCCGCATCCTTCGGGAGGGGTCGGCGCCCGACAGAGAGGATTCGCGGCACCGGTGCACCCGGCGCCGCGCAGGAGCAGCCAGGCGGAGGCGCGGCCCCGCCGGCCGAGGAGTTGCACCAGTGATGGTGGAAGACGAGACGCCGGGCACCCCGGCACCCGAGACCGAGACGACCGAGTCGAGCACCGCGGCGCCCCGCCGCCGGCGCAGCACCGCGGAGTCCGCCCCGAAGAGCGCCGCGGCCCACGTGTCCGCCGCCGCCGACACAGGCCTCGCGCCCGCGGAGGCCGACGCGTCGGCCGGGGAGGCGCCGAAGAAGCGCGCGTCCGCCGCGAAGAAGGCGGTCGAGGGCGACGAGAGCGCGCCGGCGGAGAAGCCGAAGAAGTCGAGCCGCGCCAAGAAGTCGGCGGAGCCCGCCTCTGCGGAGTCCGCCCCGGTGGCCCCGACCACCGCCCTGCTGTTCCAGGCCCCCGATCTGCCGACCCCGGTCATCCGGGAGTCCGCCGCCTCCGACGACGAGGCGCCCGCGTCGGGCACCAGTCGGCGCCGCAGCCGTCGCCGCGGCGGCGGGGGAGACGGGGAGTCCGGCGGCGAGCAGAAGTCCGGCGAGCAGAAGTCGGGCGGTCAGTCGTCGGGCCGCGGCCGTCAGCGCTCTGCGCCGGCGCCGATCACCGAGCCGCAGAAGGTCAAGGGGTCGACGCGCCTCGAGGCGAAGAAGCAGCGTCGCCGCGACGGCCGCGACGCGGGCCGCCGCCGACCGGTGATCACCGAGTCGGAGTTCCTCGCCCGCCGCGAGAGTGTCGACCGGGTGATGATCGTCCGCTCCAAGGGCGGTCGCACCCAGATCGCCGTGCTCGAGGACGGCGTCCTGGTCGAGCACTACGTCGCGCGATCCCAGGACGCGAGCCTGATCGGCAACGTCTACCTCGGCCGCGTGCAGAACGTGCTGCCGAGCATGGAGGCCGCGTTCGTCGACATCGGTCGCGGGCGCAACGCCGTGCTGTACTCCGGCGAGGTGGACTGGGAGGCCGCGGCCGCGAACGCCGAGGCCGAGGGCAAGGACGTCAAGAATCAGCCCCGGCGCATCGAGCTGGCGCTCAAGCCCGGCGACAAGGTCCTCGTGCAGGTCACGAAGGACCCGGTCGGCCACAAGGGCGCGCGGCTGACCAGCCAGATCAGCCTGCCCGGCCGCTTCCTGGTCTACGTGCCGAACGGCTCGATGAACGGGATCAGCCGCAAGCTGCCCGACACCGAGCGCGCCCGGCTGAAGAAGATCCTCAAGGAGGTGCTGCCCGACGACGCGGGCGTGATCGTGCGCACCGCCGCCGAGGGCGCCACCCAGGAGCAGCTCACCCTCGATGTGACGCGGCTCACCGCGCAGTGGGCCGAGATCGAACGCGCCGTCGAGACCCAGTCGGCGCCGTACATGCTGCACTCGGAGCCCGACCTGCTGGTCAAGATCGTGCGCGACGTGTTCAACGAGGACTTCCACAAGCTGGTCGTCTCCGGCGACGACGCGATGGACACCATCGGCTCCTACCTCTCCGCGGTCGCGCCCGACCTGCAGGACAGGCTGGAGCGCTACGACGACGCCGAGCACGACCCGTTCGACGAGTACCGGGTCAGCGAGCAGATCGACAAGGCGCTCGAGCGCAAGGTGTGGCTGCCCTCCGGCGGGTCGCTCATCATCGACCGCACCGAGGCGATGACCGTGGTCGACGTCAACACCGGCAAGTTCGTCGGATCGGGCGGCAACCTCGAAGAGACGGTCACCAAGAACAACCTCGAGGCGGCCGAGGAGATCGTGCGCCAGCTGCGGCTGCGCGACATCGGCGGCATCATCGTCGTCGACTTCATCGACATGGTGCTCGAATCGAACCGCGACCTCGTGCTGCGCCGCCTGGTGGAGTGCCTGAGCCGCGACCGCACGAAGCACCAGGTCGCCGAGGTCACCTCGCTCGGCCTCGTGCAGATGACCCGCAAGAAGCTGGGGCTCGGGCTGCTCGAGTCGTTCAGCGAGACCTGCGAGGTCTGCGCCGGTCGCGGCCTGATCGTGCACCACGACCCCGTGGTGAAGCATCGCGGCGGCGGGGACGGCGGCGGCGGATCGTCGCGGTCGCGTCGCGGTCGCGGCGGCAACTCGTCGGGCTCCGGCGGGTCGTCGGGCGGCTCGTCATCCGTCAAGAACGGGGTCGGGTCGTCGGGCACCCACGCGATCACCGAGGACGTGAAGAACGCCCTCGCGCAGATCGCGAAGAGCACCGTGCACCCCGACGAGCAGGGCGACGGCGTCACCGAGGCGGCCGCCGCGGCCGCCGCGAAGGCGATCGAGATCCTCGACATCCCGATCACGGCGGAGCAGCGCCAGGGCGGGGCGATGAGCCAGGCCGACGCGGAGCAGATCCTCGGCTCCGTGCTGTCGGCCCTGCCGGAGCCGAAGGCCCCGGGGCAGGGGCGCCGGTCGCGCCGCGCCTCGTCGGCGGGCAGCGTGGTGACGCCCGAGTCGGACGCGTCCGACTCCTGATCCGCCGCTCGACCTCCTGACCCACTGCTCGACGCCGGTGCCTCCGCTCCGCTAGGAAGGAGGCACCCGGTCCGTCGACGGAGGGAGATCCGCATGTCCGACGCCACCCCCGATCCCGCCACCCCGCCCGCTGCGGCCTCCACTCCACCCGCGGCCCCCGCCGCGCCGGCCGGTCCGCCGTTCGGGTCCGACCCGGCGAAGCTGTTCCACCGCGCGACGGGCTCGCGCAGGTTCGTCACCGCGGCGATCACGCTGGGCGTCGCCTGGGTGATCGCCATCGTGCTCGAGGTCGGCTGGCTGTTCCGCGGCTTCACCTGGGCGATCGACGACGGGCTCGGCGACCTGCCGTTCTACTTCCGCGACTTCGGCGCGAGCGCGTTCGCCGATCCGTTCTGGTACGCGGTGGGGGCGTTCCCGCTGCTGGTCTTCCTGCTGCCGGTGGTCGCGTCGTCGTCGCTGGTCAAGGTGCTCGTGCGCGTGGCGCTCGCCGGCGTCGGCGGCTTCATCGCGCTCACCCTCCCCGGGATGGTCGACGGCATCGTCGACGCGGTCAACAACGGGTTCCAGCCGGGGTGGTTCCTCAACGACTGGATCAACTGGCCGTTCCTCGTGGCCGTCAAGATGACCGGCTTCGCCCTCGGCGGCGCCGCGTTCGCCTGGTGGTTCGACGGACGTCCGAAGAAGGAGAAGCCCGCCGCCTGAGGCGTCAGGCCTGCGGGCGCTTGGGCGTCTTGTCGCGCTGCCGCACCCGCAGGCCGGCTGCCTGCAGTCGTCGCAGCAGTTCGCGCGGGCTCACCGGCTCGGCGCCCTGCGCGACGAGGGCGTCCCAGCGCTCCAGCGGCACGTCGTAGTGGTCGTGGTCGAAGCCGCGCTCCGGGATGCCGGCCGCGCGGGCGAAGGCGTGCAGCTCGGCGTACGACTCGTCGCTCACCAGGTGCGCCCACAGCGTGCCGTGCGCCGGCCACACCGCGTCGTCGATCAGCACCGCCATCCCGCGATCCTAGGCACCCGGGATGCGGCTGCGCCCGTACCCTGGGTCCGTGAGTTCCCGTCACACCCCGGTGCCCCCTTCGTCGGGGCGGCGGACGCTCCCCGCGGCCGTCGCGTCGGCGGCGCTGCTGGGGTTCTGGGTCGCGATGGCGGCGGTGCAAGTCGCGGCCGGCCTCATTTGGGCGGCCGGAGCGAGCAATGGCTCCGACGTGCTCGGGTATGTGTTCCTGTCGCCCGTCGCGGACTTGCTCGAGGTGCGGCTTCCACTCGCCTTCGGGGTCTTCCTGATCATCGGGGTTCTGCTGCCGGTGACCGGCACAGAGGGAGTCGGATCGGTGGTTGGTCGTTCGCTCATCGCTGCGGCGGCCGGTGCCGTTCTCGCGATGGCCGTCAGCCTCGTCGTCGACGCGGCGCCCGCTGCCGCCACCTGGGTGGTGACGGGATACCTCCTACCGGGTCTGCCGGCCGTGAGCGTGCCGGAGTCGGTCGTCGGGGTCGTCTCGGGCGCCGTCGCCTCCCTGCCCGAGGTGACGCTCACCGTCGTCGCTCTGCGCCTCTGGCTGTCGCGGAGGAACCGAGGCGACGCGCGCGGGATCGGGGTTTGAGGAAACCGGGGTTGTCGGGATAGACTCTCCCCTCGGTGTGCGCTCGGGCATTCGTCCGGATCCTGCGCCACCCTCACTCTTTCCCACAGAAGGATTTCCCGTGGTTTACGCAGTTGTGCGCGCCGGTGGGCGGCAGGAGAAGGTCGAGGTCGGCTCGACCGTCGTTCTCGACCGCATCGCGGCCGACAAGGACGGCAAGATCGAGCTCGTGCCGGTGCTCCTGGTTGACGGGGACACCATCACGCACGACCCCAAGGCCCTCGCGAAGGTGAAGGTGACGGCCGAGGTCGTCGCCGACCTGCGCGGCCCGAAGGTCACCATCCAGAAGTTCAAGAACAAGACCGGCTACAAGAAGCGCCAGGGCTTCCGCTCGGAGCTCACCCGCGTCAAGATCACCGGCATCAAGTAGGAGCAGGCGACATGGCACACAAGAAGGGCGCGTCCTCGACCCGCAACGGTCGCGACTCGAACGCGCAGTACCTCGGCGTCAAGCGCTTCGGCGGCCAGGTCGTCAAAGCCGGCGAGATCCTCGTCCGCCAGCGCGGCACCCACTTCCACCCCGGCGCGAACGTCGGGCGTGGCGGCGACGACACCCTGTTCGCCCTCGCGGCGGGCGCGGTCGAGTTCGGCCACAAGGGCGGCCGCAAGGTCGTCAACATCGTCCCGGCGGGCTGAGGCCCGACCGAGGATTCCGACGGGCTCGAGGGCTCGTCCAGGGGCGGGCCCGGTGGGCCCGCCCCTTCTCCCTTTTCCCGAGCGGTACCGTTCCGACGACCGCAGCATCCGACCCGCAGGAGGTGAGCGCGCATGGCGACCTTCGTCGACCAGGTGACGCTTCACCTGCGCGCCGGGCACGGCGGCAACGGCTGCGTGTCGGTGCGACGGGAGAAGTTCAAGCCGCTGGCCGGCCCCGACGGCGGCAACGGCGGGCACGGCGGTGACATCACCCTGGTCGCCGACCCGCAGGTGACGACGCTGCTCAGCTACCACCGCGGGCCGCACCGCTCGTCGGGCAACGGCGGGCCCGGCATGGGCGACATGCGCGCCGGCTACCAGGGCGAGTCGCTCGAACTGCCGGTGCCGGTCGGCACGGTCGTGTCGAGCGCGGACGGCGACCTGCTGGCCGACCTCGACGAGCCGGGGATGCGGTTCACGGTCGCCGACGGCGGGCGCGGGGGCCTGGGCAACGCGGCCCTCGCGACGACGAAGCGCAAGGCGCCCGGATTCGCGCTGCTCGGCACGCCGGGCTGGGAGGGCGACGTCGTCCTCGAGCTGAAGACGGTCGCCGACGTGGCACTCGTCGGCTACCCGAGCGCCGGCAAGTCGAGCCTCATCGCGGCGCTGTCCGCCGCGCGGCCGAAGATCGCCGACTACCCGTTCACCACGCTGCACCCGAACCTCGGCGTCGTCGAGGCGGGCGACGTGCGCTACACGATCGCCGACGTGCCCGGGCTGATCGAGGGCGCGAGCGAGGGCAAGGGGCTGGGGCTGGAGTTCCTGCGGCACGTCGAGCGCTGCTCCGCGCTGCTGCACGTGCTCGACGCCGCGACGCCGGAGAGCGAGCGCGACCCGCTGCACGACCTCGACGTCATCCTGCGCGAGCTGGGCGCCTACCCGGTCCCCGAGGGGCAGACCCCGCTGCTCGAGCGTCCGCAGCTGGTGGCGCTGAACAAGGTCGACGTGCCCGACGGCCGCGACATGGCGGCGATGGTGCGTCCCGAGCTCGAGGCGCGCGGGTACCGCGTGTTCGAGGTGTCGGCGGTGAGCCGCGCGGGTCTGCGCGAGCTGTCGTTCGCCCTCGCCGAGCTGGTCGCGTCCGACCGCGCGGCCCGCGTGGCCGCGGCGGAGGCGAAACCGCGCATCGTGCTGCGGCCGAAGGCGGTCGACGAGAAGGAGTTCGAGATCCGGGTCGAGGGCGGCGCCGAGCCGCTCTACCGGGTGCTCGGGGCGAAGCCGGAGCGCTGGGTGCAGCAGACCGACTTCACCAACGACGAGGCCGTCGGCTTCCTCGCCGACCGGCTCGCCAAGATCGGCATCGAGGAGCAGCTGTTCGCCCTCGGCGCCGTGCCCGGCTCGGCCGTGGTGATCGGCCGCGACGACGACCGGATCTTCGACTGGGAGCCGACGCTGCAGAGCGCCGCGGAGCTGATCACCTCGCCGCGCGGCACCGACTCCCGCCTCGACGACAATGCCCGTCCCACGCGGGGTCAGCGCCGCGAGCGCTACCACGAGCGGATGGATGCGAAGGCCGAGACCCGGGCCGACCTCGAGCGCGAGCGCGCCGCCGGCGTGTGGACCGAGCAGCGCGAGCGCGACCGCCGCGCGTGGGCGGCCCAGCGCTCCGACGACGGGTCGGATGCCGGCGACCCCGCGGAGGGCGACGAGTGAGCGGCTTCCGCGAAGCGGTGCGGTCGGCCGGGCGCATCGTCGTCAAGGTCGGATCGTCGTCGGTCTCCGGCGACAACCGGGGGCAGATCGACCCGCTCGTCGACGCGCTCGCCGCGGCGCACCAGCGCGGCGTCGAGGTGATCCTCGTCTCGTCGGGCGCCATCGCGACCGCCCTGCCCTTCCTCGACCTCGACGGCCGCCCCACCGACCTGGCCACGCAGCAGGCGGCCGCCGCCGTCGGGCAGAACGTGCTGATGTGGCGCTACCAGACCAGCCTCGACCGGTTCCCGATCATCGCCGGGCAGGTGCTGCTCACCGCCAGCGACCTCGAGAACCCGACGCCGCGCGGCAACGCGAAGCGCGCCATGGAGCGGCTGCTCGACCTGCGCATCCTGCCGATCGTCAACGAGAACGACACGGTCGCCACCCACGAGATCCGGTTCGGCGACAACGACCGGCTCGCGGCGCTCGTCTCGCAGCTGGTCGAAGCCGACCTGCTGGTGCTGCTCAGCGACGTCGACGCGCTCTACACGCGTCCGCCGTCGGAGCCCGGCGCGCGGCCGATCGCCGTGGTGCCCGCCGACGACGACCTGGCCGGGGTCGAGATCGGCGACATCGGCGCGGCCGGGGTGGGGACCGGGGGAGCGGGCACCAAGATCGCGGCCGCCAAGCTCGCCGCCGCGGCGGGCACCCCCGTGGTGCTCACCTCGACCGGCAACGTCGCGGCCGCGTTGGACGGCGAGATGGTCGGCACGTGGTTCGAGGCGGCGCCGCGCCCGGCGACGCCGACGGGCAGCATCCCGACGGTCGACTGAGCACCGCGCCTCAGCGGGCCGACGGCTCCGGATGCCGCTCGCGCGGCACCACGGGGATGGCCGCGAGCGCGGTGACCGCGACGATCGCGTAGGCGAGCGGGTAGCCGACGAGGCCGATGAGCCCGCCCACGACCGGCGGTGCGATGCTGCCGGCGATGAACTGCCCGGTGTTCTGCGTGCCGAGAGCGCGACCCGCCCACGCGGGCCCGGCGATCTCGGCGACGGCGGTGAAGGCGAGGCCGTTGGGCGCCACCGTGGCGCACGAGGCGAGCACGTAGCAGGCGACGGCGAGCGGCACCGCGCCGATCGCGGCGGCGCCGGCGGTGGCGAGGGTGAGCGCGGCGGCGCTCAGCGCCACGACCCGCATGGGCGCGAGGCGCGACCCCGCCCGATCGCTCACCACGCCCACCCCGATGCGCGTGGCCGCGCCGCCGAGCTGGGCGAGCGCGACGATGATGCCGGCCGGCACCGTGTCGATGCCGAGCCCGACGATCAGCCAGACCAGTCCGAACACCTGCAGCGCGAACTGGGGCACGACGAGCAGCATCGACGCCGCGTGGATGCGGGCCAGGGCGCCCGAGCCGCGGTACGGGTTGGCGGCGGGCGCGGCCGGGTCGCGCGGCGCGCGATGCGGGTCGACCACGGTGAGCAGCACCGCGACGAGCGCCACCGCGACGAGCGCGCTGCCGACGGTGAGCGCGATCGGGATGGAGCCCGTCGACTCCAGCAGTGGAGGGATGGTGACCGCCCCGATGGCGACGCCGAGCGGCGTGCAGGTCTGCCGGATGCCCATCGCCAGTCCGCGGCGCGCGGGCGGGAACCAGCCGACGATGAGCCGGCCGCTCGCGGCGCTGGTGCAGCCGGATGCCGCCCCGGTGGCCCCGAACGCGAGCGCGAGGGCGATCGGCCCGGTCGCGAGCAGCGAGAGCGCGATGACAACGAGCGTCGCCGCGAGGCCGGCGACCAGGGTGCGCCGCTCGCCCCACCGGTCGGCCGCCGCGCCCCAGGCGACCAGGGTGAAGACGATGCCGATCGTCGGCGCGGCGGCGAGCGCGCCACCCTCGGCGAGCGAGAGCCCCTGGGCGTGCAGCGAGGGGATGAGGTAGGCCGGGGCGGCGATCGCGACCGTGGTCGCCGTCTGGGCGAGCACCGCCACCCCGAGCATCACGCGCGGTCGGGGGCGGATGCGGGGCACGAGCGCCGACTCTACGCCCGAGGGCGCGGACCGGCGGGTGGCGCGCGCCGCCCGTAGAATTCGGGCATGCCGACCACCACCGCAGCGACCCTCGCCGACAGGCTCCGCACGGCCCGCGAGGCGTCCCGCGCGCTCGCCATCGCGTCGACCGCGCAGAAGGACGCCGGGCTCGAGGCGATCGCGCGCGCGGTCGAGGCCGGGGCCGCGAGCGTCCTGCCGGCCAACGAGCTGGACCTCGCCAACGGGCGCGAGAACGGCCTGTCGACGGGGCTGCAAGACCGCCTGCGGCTCGACGGGGCCCGCCTGACCGGCCTGGCGGACGCCATCCGACAGATCGCGGCGCTCCCCGACCCGGTGGGCGAGGTGGTGCGCGGATCGACGCTGCCCAACGGGCTGCGGCTCAGCCAGGTGCGCGTGCCGTTCGGCGTCGTCGGCGCGATCTACGAGGCGCGCCCCAACGTGACGCTCGACATCGCCGCCCTCGCGCTGAAGAGCGGCAACGCGGCCGTGCTGCGCGGCGGGAGCGCCGCCGAGAACACCAACCGGGTGCTGGTCGGGCTGATCCAGGACGCGCTCGCCTCGGTCGGGCTGCCCGCCGACGCGGTGCAGACGATCGACGAGTTCGGTCGCGACGGCGCCCAGGAGCTGATGCGCGCGCGCGGCGGCGTCGACGTGCTCATCCCGCGCGGGTCGGCGCAGCTGATCGACACGGTGGTGCGCGAGTCGACGGTGCCGGTGATCGAGACCGGCGCGGGCGTCGTGCACGCGTTCCTCGACGCGAGCGCCGACCTGGCGATGGCGACCGAGATCGCGGTGAACGCGAAGGTGCAGCGGCCGAGCGTCTGCAACGCGCTCGAGACGCTGCTGGTGCACCGCGACGCCGCGGAGCGGCTGCTGCCGACCGTGATGGGCGCGCTGCGCGACGCCGGCGTCACCCTGCACGCCGACGACGCGGCCCGGGCGCTGTTCCCGGATGCCGTGCCGGCGGGCGACGACGACTGGGACCTCGAGCACATGAGCCTCGACCTCAACGTCGCGGTGGTGGACGACCTCGACGGGGCGCTCGACCACATCCGCCGCCACTCGACGGGCCACACCGAGACGATCGTGACGAGCGACATCGCGTCGGCCGATCGGTTCCTCGCCGAGGTCGACTCGGCCGTGGTGATGGTCAACGCGAGCACGCGGTTCACCGACGGCGGCGAGTTCGGCTTCGGCGCCGAGGTGGGCATCTCGACGCAGAAGCTGCACGCGCGCGGCCCGATGGGTCTGCCGGAGCTGACGAGCACCAAGTGGCTGGTCCGCGGCGACGGCCAGGTGCGCGGCTGACACCCCGCGCTCGGGGTCTCCGTCACCGGGTAGCGCCCCGCTAGGCTGTTCCGCGGAGGATCCCCATGTCGCTGCTGTCCCTCGTTCCCACCGAGACCCACCACGAGCTGGCCGAGCTCATCGCGCCCACGTGGGTGTTCCCGCTCATCGCGGCGGCGTTCTTCATCCTCATCACCGCGGTCTCGTTCAGCTACCGCGACGTCTGGCACCGCCACAACGACAAGGTCTCCGACGCGGGCGACGGGGCCCACCACTAGGTTTCGGATGACCGACGGCGCCGCACGCCGCCCGCGCGTCGGCGTGATGGGCGGAACGTTCGATCCCATCCACCACGGCCACCTCGTGGCCGCGAGCGAGGTGCTGCAGACCTACGAGCTGGACGAGGTCGTCTTCGTCCCCACCGGCCAGCCGTGGATGAAGGACGACGTCTCGCCGGCCGAGCACCGCTACCTCATGACGGTGATCGCGACGGCGTCGAATCCGCGGTTCACGGTGAGCCGCGTCGACATCGACCGCGGCGGCGCGACCTACACGATCGACACCCTGCGCGACCTGCGTGCGCAGCGTCCGGAGGCCGAGCTGTTCTTCATCTCGGGCGCCGACGCGATCGCCCAGATCGTCGAGTGGAAGGACATGGACGAGCTCTGGGACCTCGCCCACTTCGTCGCGGTCTCACGGCCAGGTCACAGGTTGAGCCTTCGCGGATTGCCGGAGGGTCGCGTAAGCTCGCTCGAAGTACCCGCCCTGGCCATCTCCTCGACGGACTGCCGTCGGCGAGTGGATCGGGGATTCCCGGTGTGGTACTTGGTCCCCGACGGTGTCGTGCAGTACATCTCCAAGCACCACCTGTATCGGAGCGGACCATGACGACGTACCAGGATCGACCGCCGCAGTCGCGGCGCGCGGTCCGGGCGAGCGAGCGCGCGGAGCACCCGGCCTCGCCGTCGGGCGAGCCGCTGGACTACTCGACGCAGTCGCGTCCGCCGCTTCCCGGCTACGAGTCGGCGCCGACGCAGGGGCGTCGGGCCGCCGCGCCGCAGCCCATCGACCCGCCGCCCACTGCCCCGGCCGCCCCGTCACCGTCTGCCGGCTACTCGCCGGCGCCTGCTCCCGCGGCGCCCGAGGAGCAGCGCTATCGGATGCGGGACTACCGCCCGGAGTCGGAGCAGGCCCCGGCGCCCGCATCCTGGTCCCCGGCCCCCGCGCCGCAGGGCGCCGACGTCGACTACCGCACGCAGGCCCGCCCGCCCGCCCGGTCGTCGCTGGCCGACCGACTCGGTCGCGCCGACGAGCCGGGGGAGCAGACCCTCAGCCGGCGCGAACTGCGCGCCCTGCGCGAGCAGCAGGAGGGCACCACCCCGCCCGCCGCCGACCGTCCCGCCGTCTCGCCGCTGAGCGAGCCGTCGCCGCGCCTCGACGCCGCGCTCGCCGAGTACGACGCCCTGACCTCCGGGTCGCTGAGCCAGGGTCGCCGCGGTCGCCGTGCCGCCGACCCGGTCGAGGCCGCGGCGATGCCGGATGCCGCCCCGCGCCGCGTGGAGCCCCAGGCGCCCGCCCCGGAGGCCTCGTCACCGACCGCTCCCGCGGAGCCGTGGGCGCCGTCGGAGTCCGCCGCGCCGAGCAACCGCCGGGAGGCGAGCGCCCGCCGGCGCGCGGCTGAGCCGGCCGTGCCCGAGTCCGTGCCGCCCGAGCAGGCCGGGACAGCGGAGCCGCCGCAGTCGCTCGCCGCGCCGTCCGCGCTCCCCGAGCAGCAGGCGCCGCAGCAGCAGGCGCCGCAGTCGGCCGCGCCGCAGTCCTGGGCGCCCGTCGACCCGACGCCGCACACGTCCTGGTCCGCGCCGAGCGCACCCGAGCAGCCCGCGGCCGCCTCGCAGCCCGCCGAGGCTCCGGCGTCCTGGTACGCCCCGGCCGCTCCCGCGGAGCCCCCGGCCGCTCCCGCCGAGCCGCCCGTCGCCGAGCCCACCGTCGCGGCCCCGGCGTCGCCGCAGAGCGCCCCGCCGGCCGAGCCGGTCATCGTCGGGTCGTTCGAGATCCCGGCGCCCGCCGCGGAGATCGTCGTCGATCCGCCCGCGCAGCCGGAGGCCGACCCGTCGGCGTCCGACGCGGCGCGCCGGCCGTCGGGCCACTGGACCCGGCAGGCCGACCTCGACGACGTGCACCAGGCATCCGAGTCGACCCTCACCCGCCGCGTCGGGTCCGCGGCCGGCACCACCAGCTCGCTGGTTCTGCCCGTGCAGGACCTCGCCGGCGAGGGCTACCTCACCGGGTCGATCGACCTGCCCGCCTCGTGGACCGCGACCGGGCGCAGCGGCCGCTTCGACGGGGCCGACCTCGACCACCTGCTCGACGAGGACGACCACCAGGTGCCGTCCACCGACTCGGTGCCGATCAGCGCCATCCGCGCCGTCTCCGGCCACACCGGATCGACCGGCATCATCGGCGGCAAGCCGAAGGGCAACAAGGCGATCGGCGCGCTCATCGCCGCCGCCTCCGGCATGGCCGTCGTCGTGGTCGGCCTGCTGGTCGTCGCGGTGATGACGGACGTGTTCGCGTGACCGCGCGCCCCGTCCCGACCGCAGGCATCATCTCGACCTCCGAAGGATCCCGTGCCGGCATCTGACCACGCCCACACCCTGCTGCAGGCCGCCGCCGTCGCCGCCGACGCGAAGGGCGGATTCGACCTCGTCGCACTCGACGTGTCGGAGCCGCTGCCGCTCGCCGACGCGTTCCTGCTGGTCAGCGGACGCAGCGAGCGCAACGTGCAGGCGATCGCCTCCGAGGTGGAGGACCGCCTGCACGAGGCCGGCGCGAAGCCGCTGCGCCGCGAAGGCCGCGCCGAGGGTCGATGGGTGCTCATCGACTTCGGCGACCTGGTCGTGCACGTCTTCCACGAGGAGGACCGCATGTACTACTCGCTCGAGCGGCTGTGGAAGGACTGCCCCGTCATCCCGCTCGACCTGCCCGCGCCGCAGGCCGCGGGGGAGTAGCCGCCGCGCCCGACGTGAAGCCCGCCGCCGGGATGTAGTAACCTGTCGTAGTTGCCCTTCGGGGCCACGGGTCTGTGGCGCAGCTGGTAGCGCACCTGCATGGCATGCAGGGGGTCAGGGGTTCGAGTCCCCTCAGATCCACCATGTGATGAGTCGCGACATAGGTCTCACCTGAGTCGCGTCATCGGTCATTGAGAGCCCGGCCATCGGCCGGGCTCTTGTCGTTGGTTGCGCCAGTAGGTGCGGGCTGGGTCGATGAGGTGCTCGGAGAGGATCTCGCCGGTGTCGAGTGCGGTGACGGTCGCGGTGGTCTGGTCGATGAGGGCGAGGATGCGTGTGCCTCGGTGTCGTCGTCCGATGCCGAGGTGGTGCATGCGGCCTGCGTGGCGGATGCTGACGTGCCCGTCGAGGTCGACGCGGTCGTAGCGCAGTCGGTAGTGGGAGTCGCGGCCGCCGGCGGGGATCGCTTTCGGGGTGGCTCGGTAGGCGGTTCCGGGCGTGGCCCGGTCGCGGGCGCGGTGGGGGCGGTGTTCGTTGTAGTGCTCGCGGAACCGGTCGAGCTGGGTTTGCAGTTCGGGGAGGGATGCAGCGGGCGACTGGGCGGCGAGGTGACGTTTCAGGGTCTGGTGGAACCGTTCGATCTTCCCCTGGGTCTGCGGGTGGGCGGGGGAGCCGTTCTTCTGTCGCGCTCCGATGAGGTGCAGTAGGTGTTCGAACGCGTTGCGGCCGCCGCCGAAACGGGCGGTGTAGACGCGTCCGTTGTCGGTCAGGGTCGACGCGGGCGGGCCGTGTTCCTCGACCGCGGTGAGGAAGGTGGAGATGACGTCGTCGACGGTGACGGGGCGATGCGGGGTGCAGGAGATGAGGAACCTTGAGTGGTCGTCGAGCCAGTTCAGGATCTCGACGTCGGTGCCGTCGGCGAGGCGCCAGTGGGTGAAGTCGGACTGCCAGGTCTCGTTCGGCCTGGCTGCTTCGAACCTGACGTAGGAGGAGCGGGGCCGCTTCTTCGGTTCCGGGACGATCAGGCCGGCGGCGTGCAGGATCCGTCGGATCGTCGACGTCGATGGGGGCTGGTGCCCGTCCCGCTCGAGGTGCCACGCGATGGTGACCGGGCCGGCATCCAGCCCGTCGGCGGTCAGCTGGAGCCGCAGCTGCACGATCCGATCCGCGACGACCTGAGGCGTCGCCCGCGGGTTCGACTTCGCCGCTCGACTGCGCGGCTCGACCGCGTCAAGACCACCTTGCCGGTAGCGGGCGAGGAGTCGATGCAGGTGGCGGCGCGAAATCCCGTATTCGGCAGCGGCGTCAGCGACGGTGAGCTGCTTCGCGACGATCTTCAAGACCACGACCCGGTGCTTCGACATGCAACGGACTGTGACCTATGACGCGACTCAGGAGAGACCTACCAGGTGCGACCTATGTCATGAACCTGGACACCCTCAGATCCACCAAAAGGTCTATTTCCGAACCCTGTCCTGAAGAGATTCCGGGACGGGGTTTTCTTTGTTCTTCCGGGGTAGCGTGCGTGCGGTGTGGCGAGTTGGCGCATCGTGGGGGTGAGTTCGCCGTGGGTGGTTTCGTCGTCGACGAGGATGCGGCTGAAGAAGGCTTGGTTGATCCAGCGTCGGGCGTGATCGGGTGCGCCGCGGAAGGCGGTGTCGCGGTCTTGTGAATCGCCCTGGGTTTGGTTCCGCTTCCTATTGGAGGATGGATCATGCCCCGTCAGTATGAATCGCCCTGGGTTTGGTTCCGCTTCCTATTGGAGGATGGATCATGCCCCGTCAGTATTCGCCGGAGTTCCGGCAGCGCGCGTTGCGGTTGCTTGAGGAGTCGTTGC
>JBHIXX010000018.1:0-52617 GCA_041984585.1 Pseudolysinimonas sp.
GTATCACCGGCAGCGCCCGCAAGACACCCTCGGCGGATTGACCCCCATCGAATACGAACAGAAACTAGAACCAGCCGCGACCCTCGCGGCCTAAACCGAAACTGTCACCGCTACTTGCACCAGTCCCTGCGGCTGCGCGGCGGGGCAAGCGTCGGGGTCTGACGGAACCGTCCGATCTAGGGAGCCCGCCACCAGCCCCGTCGCTCATGCTGGGCCCTGCACACTAGGAACTGATGGGTAAGTGGAACTGGCTAGGTGCAGGCATCCCGGCGCTGATCGCCGCTGCCTCCGGTCTAGCGCTGAGCGTGTTGGCGGCTGAGGAGCGTGGCACGCTTGGCGACCTGCCAGGAAACCTCCTGAGTGGCGCACTCATCACGGGCATATTGTTCAGTGCGGTGCTTCTTCCGATCTCGTACTCCGCGGTGAAGCGCCGACGTCGAACCGAGAAGGCAGCTGCGATCTCGAACGCATCGATTCACATGGAGGCCACACGCAGTGCTCGGCTATTGGGCGCGCTCACGCAGAACTCGTCGATCCGACAAGTCCTTCAGTGGGATGGGACCACGCCGCGCATCTTCGGCCTTCTCGGAGGCAGCGAGGGAGTAGCCGGGTGGGCCGGATCAGCGAAGGAGCCCCGGAGATTTCTGCTGATTCCTTGGTCGGCGATCGAACGCGTCGGCGTAGGTTCTGTGCTCGAAGGCTTGTCGACGTTCCCCGCCCTCGTCGTCTCTGTCTCGGTAGGTGACGGTGACGTCGACCTTCCGTTTGTACTGAGGGCTAACAGTGGCCTCAGCATGCTGCCGGCTTCCCGCTCGGAGCATCAGGACATCGCGCAGCGCTTGTCGGTAATGCGTGAGCGTACCGCCTGACGCCTCACCCCCCGTGCCGTCGCCGTCGACCGCGACCGACCGCGGCGAGTGAACCGGAACAGGATGTCGAGGGTGCAGACGATTCGGGGGATGCGCCGCCGCGGCGGCGCATCCCCCTGGGCGTCGGACGCGATTCAGTGCTCGTCGTAGTGGTCGCCGTGCTCCGCGTGCTTGTGCCCGTCGTGGACGTAGTCGACGTGATCGCCATGCGTCACGGCCTCGTGGCCGCAGTCGCCTCCGTGCGCGTGCTCGGCCACGTCGTGCTCGGCCGGCGACTCGTGCTCGTCGTAGTGGTCGCCGTGCTCGGCGTGACGGTGCGTCCCGTGCAGGTAGTCGACGTGATCGCCGTGCTCGACCGTCTCGTGGCCGCAGCCGGATCCGTGGGTGTGCTCGGCGAGCGAGTGCTCGGCGTGCATCTCGGTGAGGGTCATGATGTGTGTCTTTTTCCTCGGTCATTCCCGGCATCGGGCCGGGCGGGTTCTCGGACGTGAGCGAGGGCATCGCCGATGACGTGGCTGACGTGTTGATCCGTCAGCCGATAGGTCACGGCCTTGCCCTCTCGGCTGGCGACCGCCAGCCCAGACTCGCGAAGCGTGCGAAGGTGCTGCGACACCAATGGCTGGGTCATCCCGGTCGCCTGTGCCAGAGCGCCGACCGTCCGCGGCTCCTCGCCGATGAGCTGCAAGAGCCACAGCCTCGACTCGCTGCCGAGCACCTTGAACAGATGCGCCGCATCCGCCAGCCCCTCCGCGCTCATGAGTCCATCTCACCACATAGATAAACAGATTGCAATATGATTATGTTATCGGGAGGCGTTGTCATCTGGGAAAAGAGCGCGGCCATGACATCGGCGCGACGGTACGACTCGCGAAGTCGAGCACGAGGTCGGCGAGACCCGGCACGACACGTTCGGAACGGGCGAGTACCTCGTGCACGACATCCGGGCGGGGCCCTTGTGTACCCGACGGGGCAGTCGCGGCGTGCCGTCGCCCGCGCCACACTGGACGGATGACTCACGCAGCGATCCTGATGACCACCGTGGACTCGGACGAGGCGGCGGTCGCGATCGCGGAGGCGGCCATGGAGAGCGGGCTCGCCGCGTGCGTGCAGGAGGTGCCGATCCGCAGCACCTACCGCTGGAAGGGCGAGGTCGAGCGCACCCAGGAGACCCTGCTGCTGCTCAAGACGACGGCGAGCGCGGGGGAGCGGCTGCGCGCCCTGGTCGAGGATCGCCACCCCTACGAGGTGCCGGAGACGATCCTGGTCGCCGCCGACGCGGCCGGCCCGTACGGGGCGTGGTTGGCCGGCCACGTCGACGGGGCGTGACTCAGCCGAGCAGGTCCTTCATCTGGTTGGCGATGGTCTCGGTCGCCTTCTGCGGGGCGAGGCGCGAGAGCCGGTCGAGCATCTTCGCGTCGCCGCCGATGCGCACCCGGTAGGAGCCCTTCTCGATGCCCTCGATGATGGCGGCGCCGGCGTCCTCGGGCGTGGTGGTCTTGCGACCCTTCGCGGCCTCGGCCTGCTCCTCCTCGGTCATACCCATGTCGACGCCCGAGTTGCCGGCGATGTTGGTGCCGATGGCGCCGGGGAAGACGACGGTGACGGCCACGTTGGTGCCCATGCACTCGGCGTAGAGCGCCTCGGTGAGCAGCTTCACGGCCGCCTTGGAGGCGCCGTAGGCGGCCTGGCCGGGGACGGGGGCGAGCGCCCCCATGCTCGACACGTTGACGAGGGCGGCGGCGGGGCGGTCGAGCAGCTTCGGCAGGAACGCCTTCGTCATGTACACGACGCCCCAGAAGTTGACGTTCATCACCTTCTCGATGGCGGCGATGTCGAGCTCGACCACCTTGACGAACGGCTGGATGATGCCGGCCACGTTGACGAGCGAGTCCACGGCGCCGTGGGCCTTCTCGACCGCGGCGGGGAGCTTGTCGACGGCGGACTTGTCGGTGATGTTGAGCACGTGCGTGGTGAGACGGTCGCCCGCAGCGGCGAGCTCGGCGGTCTCGGCGAGGCCGGCCTCGCTCAGGTCGACGGCGGCGACGCGGCCGCCGCGGGCGAGTAGCCCGAGCACCACCTCGCGCCCGATTCCGTTGCCGCCGCCGGTGACGACGAAGACCTTGTCGGCGATCTGCATGGGGGACTCCTCTGTCGGGGACCGGCGCGTGGCTCCGCCGGGTTCGCTACGTCAACTTAGTTGACACCTCGCGCTCGCGCCACGGTCGAAGGTCCTGCGGGGGCCGTCGCCTCCCGCGTCCGGGCCGCCGCGCGGCGCGTGCGAAGCCCGACTCCGGATGACAGACTCGCCCCGTGAGCACGCCCCGCACCGTCACCCGGCTGTCCCTCGGCGCCGCCCTGGCCTTCGCCGGGGTCGCCCACCTCACCTTCGCCCGTCGCGAGTTCCAGGCGCAGGTGCCCGACTGGGTGCCGGTCGACCCCGACGTGACCGTGCTGGCCTCCGGGGTCGCCGAGATCGGCCTCGGGGGCGCGCTCCTCGCCGCGCCCCGCCGGTTGCGCGGCTGGGTGGGCGCGGCGACGGCCGCGTTCTTCGCCGCCGTGTTCCCCGGCAACATCGCGCAGTGGCGCGACCGCCGTGACGCGTTCGGGCTCGACACCGACCGCAAGCGTTTCGTCCGGCTGTTCTTCCAACCGGTGCTGATCGCCGCCGCCGTGTGGTCCACGCGCCCGACCTCCGCAGAGGGCTGAGCGCCTCATCCGGGAATGCCGGGCGGATGTATGCGGTTGCATGACTCCGTGAGCACCGACACCACGCCCGACGACACCACCGGCCGCGCGCTCGACCGGGCGCCGGTGGAGTTCGGCCTCGACACCTTCGGCGACCTCGGCTCGACCCTCGACGGCGGCCCGGTGAGCTACGCGCAGACCATCCGCGACGTCGTCGAGCAGGGCGTGCTCGCCGACCGGGTCGGCGTCGACGCGTTCGGCGTGGGGGAGCATCACCGCGACGACTTCGCGGTCTCGAGTCCCGAGATCGTGCTCGCCGCGATCGCGAGCCGCACCGAGCGCATCCGCCTCGGCACCGCGGTCACCGTGCTGTCGTCCGACGACCCGGTGCGCGTGTTCGAGCGGTTCGCGACGCTGGATGCCGTGAGCGGCGGCCGCGCCGAGATCATCCTCGGGCGCGGGTCGTTCACCGAGTCGTTCCCGCTGTTCGGCTTCGACCTGCACGACTACGAGGTGCTGTTCGAGGAGAAGCTCGACCTGCTGCACGCGCTGCTCGCCGAGGGGCCGGTGTCCTGGCAGGGCACCACCCGCGCCGCGCTCACCGATCAGCACGTCTACCCGAAGACCGAGGGCGGACTGCACGTGTCGGTCGGCGTCGGCGGCAGCCCCGAATCGGTGGTGCGCGCGGCCCGCTACGGGTTCCCGCTCACCCTCGCCATCATCGGCGGCGAGCCCGCGCGGTTCGCCCCGTACGTGGAGCTGTTCCACCGCGCGCTCGCGCAGATGGGCGCCCCCGACCTGCCGGTCGCCGTGCACTCGCCCGGCTTCGTCGCTGAGACGGATGCCGAGGCGATGGACCGCTACTGGCCCCACCACAAGGTCATGCACGACCGCATCGGCCGCGAGCGCGGCTGGCCGGCGATGACCCGCGAGCAGTTCGAGCACGAGGTCGCGCACGGCGCGCTGCACCTCGGATCGCCGGAGACCGTGGCGCAGAAGATCGCGCGCACCGTGAGCACCCTCGGCATCCAGCGGTTCGACCTCAAGTACTCGTCGGGTCCGTTGCCCCACGAGCACCAGATGCGCGCGATCGAGCTGTACGGCGAGGTCGTGATCCCCCGGGTGCGGGAGCTGCTGGCCGCCTCGGATGCCGCGGCTGTCTCGTCCGCCGGCGACACCCAGGCCGCTGCCGAGGGCGACGCCTAGACTCCCGCCGTGACCGAGGCCGCGACCCAGACCGCCGATCGTGTGACGGCGGGCCGGCACGCCGCGCACCTCGTGGGGGACATCCCGCGCGCCGTGCGGATGCGGATCGGGATGCACCGTCCCGTTCCGGCGGGGTTCGCCGAGGGCGACGCGGCGCCGGTCGTGCTGCTCCCGGGCGTGCAGGAGCGCTGGCGCGCGCTCGTGCGCATCGCCCGGCGGCTCTCCGCCGACGGCCACCCGGTGCACGTGCTGCCCGAGCTCGGCTACAACGTGCGCCCCATCCCCGAGACCGCCGAGCGGGTGCTCGACGGTCTCGCCCGCCGCGATCTGAGCGGCGTCGTGCTCGTCGCGCACAGCAAGGGTGGCCTCGTCGGCAAGCACGCCATGCTCCACGACGCCGACGGGCGCATCGACCGGATGGTCGCCGTCGCCACCCCGTTCCGCGGCACGCGGATGGCCGACCTCATGGTCGTGCCCTGGATGCGCGAGTTCCGGCGCGAGCACCCGGTGATCCGCGCCCTCGCCGCCGACGAGCGCGTCGACGACCGCATCGTGTCGATCGCGCCTCGGTTCGACCCGCACATCCCCGACCGCACCCGGGTCGAGCGCGGGCGGAACGTCGAGGTCCCCGTCGTCGGGCACTTCCGCATCCTTGAGTGGCCCGCCGCGATCGACGCGGTCGCGCGCGCCGTCGCCGGCTGACCGCCCGGGGTCGCCGCCGGCATCCGGAGATCGGCCCGACCGCCCATCGCGCGGTTCGCGTACCATCCCGAGGGTGCGACGGCAGGCGCTCCGCAGTGCAGCGGTCGCGGCGCTCGTCGTCGCGACCCTGGCCGGGTGCGCCGTCAGCCGTCCCGACCTGCATCCGGGCCCGTGGGAGCCGCCGGAGCCCGCCGCCGCGGTCGACCCGGTCTCCGCCTATGCGCAGGCGCGCCTCGCCTCGATGACCCTCGAGGAGAAGATCGCCAGTCTGCTCATGGTGCACGTCGGCGGCACCGACCCGGCCGTCATCCGCGAGTACCTCGACCGGTTCGGCCTCGCCGGCACGATGTACCTGGCGAACAACGTGCCCGGATCGGCCGCGTCGCTCGCCGGGATCAGCTCGCGGATCAGTGCGGATGCCGACCTGCCGGTGCTGATCGCCATCGACCAGGAGGGCGGCATCGTCCGCCGTCTCACCGAGGACACCGGACCGGCTGCGTCGGCACTGCGCACCCAGTCGCCGTCGGCCACCGAGGACGCGTTCGCCGACCGTGCCGCGCTCGTCGCGTCGGCCGGGGTGACGATCAACTTCGGCATCGTCGCCGATGTGACGGCGGACACCGCGTCCTTCATCTACCCCCGCGTGCTGGGCACCTCGGCGTCGTCGGCGGCGCCGCGGGTGGCGGCCGCGGTGACGGGGGAGAGCGGGGTCGTCCTCTCCACGCTCAAGCACTTCCCGGGTCACGGCTCGGTCGCCGGCGACTCGCACGTCAGCATCCCGCGCACGGGGATGTCGTACGACCAGTGGTGGTCGAGTCAGGCGCCGCCGTTCGCGGCCGGCATCGACGCGGGCGCCGAGCTGGTGATGATGGGGCACCTCGACTACGCGGGCATCGCCGACGGCCCCGCCTCGCTCTCACCCGAGTGGGTGCGCATCCTGCGCGACGACCTCGGCTTCGACGGCATCATCGTGACCGACGACATGTCGATGCTCGAGCGCTCCGGGGTGGCGGCGTACGCCGACCAGCGGCGCAACGCGGTGGCGGCGCTCGCGGCCGGCGACACGCTGCTGCTGTACGTCGGCCCGGTCGACGTGCGCGGCGTGGTGCGCGCGGTCGCCGCGGCGGTGGAGGAGGGCGAGATCGACGAGGCGGTCATCGACGACGCGGCCCTGCGGCTGCTCGAGCTGCGGCGCGGGATGTCGGGGCGCACCGGACCGTTCGTGCACTGCGGCGAGGCGTGCGCCGAGTTCGCGATCTGACTCGCGGGCCCGCTGTCAGCCGTCGAGGCGGCGACCGGTCGACGCGGCGGTCAGTCGTCGAGACCGAGCGTCGGCAGCTGGATGTCGAGGTCGTCGTCGACGGTGCTCACCACGGGGGCCGCGTCGTCGGCCGGCTCGGCGAGCGCCGATCCCGGGGCCACGGCGACGAGGCCGAGTGCCGCGACGCCGATCACGCCGAGTCCGACGGCGAGGCCGCCGAGGCTGCGGACCGCGGTCAGCCGGGCGCTGCGGTGCAGCCCGGCGAGGGTCATGCCGACGGCGGCGAGCGCCGTGACTCCGGCGGCGACGATGACGGCGGCGAGCAGGCCGGGGTCGAGCACAGCGGACATCGCTGGGTTCTCCTTCGGGGGTGAAGAGAACCGAGGGGTCTGGGGGACCGATCGGGTAAGCGGGCGACTTGGGTATTCGGGTGAGTCGGGTACTCGGGTGTGCGGTCCGCTGTTAGGGGGACAGACGGACCGTTTTCGAGGCTAGTGACGCGCGTCGACCGGGTCAAGACCGACGTGTGCCCCGTTCGGGGGATCCGCGCCCGTTCGGCGGCTCGACTCGAGGTCGCCCGGTCGGTCGGCTCAGGCCGGACGCGTCACGACGAGCCGCAGCCCGACGTCGAACTCGGGCATCTCCCGGAAGCGACCCCACTTCTCGTCCCAGGCGCCGGACTCGAGGTCGGCCGAGAGGTCGCGCACGTAGCGCTCCTCCACCCCCGGCTCGAGGAACGACCACGCCGACATGGCGCGACGCACCGCGGGCTCCAGGGTGCGCTCCGGCCGGGCGAAGAAGGCCTGACCGAAGCCGTCGATGCAGTCGGCCGGCACCGGCACCACCTGGATCTCCACGTCGCCGCCGAGAAGCTCGGCGATGCGCTCGAGCGGGGGCATCCGGCGGGCCTCCACCTCGTACAGCTCGGGGACGTAGACGGGCTGCCACCACGACTCGGGCACCTCGGGCGCGAACGTGAGGATCACGACCGGCCCGCTCGCCACCCGACGCATCTCGCCGAGTCCGGCGGCCAGGTCGGGCCACTGGTGCACGGTGATGCTCGCCATCGCGGCATCGAACCGGTCGTCGTCGAACGGCAGGTGGTCGGCGGTCGCGTCGATCGCGGCGACGCGGGTCGACGGCCGTTCCGCGCGCATCGCCGCGGAGGGCTCGACCGCGACGACCTCGCGGTCGTAGGGCTCGTACGATCCAGCCCCGGCGCCCACGTTGACCACGGAGCGCGCGTCGCCGAGCGCCGCCCAGACGCGGGCCTCGATCCGCGGGTCGGGCTGCCGGATGCCGGAATACCCCGGACCGATCACGCCATAGTCGGCGTCGCCCGCGCTGCCGTCGTCGAACCTGCCCATCGGGTCAACGTTACCGGGCGGCGGGAGGGTCTCCGTGCACGACCTCTCGTGACGGCGGGTGACCGTGGATGACGCTTCATGACGGATTCCTCATCCGCTCACGGCGGAAATGCGTGCCGTACTCAGGTATGCCCCGGATCCCGTCGTTACAATCGCGAGCACGACCCGAGGAGTTTCCCGTGACCGACCCCCGTCTTGAGACGAACATCGAGGCCCCCGCGGTGATCCGCAACGAGCCGGTCCAGGCCCGGAGCGCCGCGCGCCTCACCGCGCTGCTCGACGCCGCGGCTCACGTCGTCGACGAGATCGGCTACGAGCGCCTCACCACCGCGATGGTCGCCGACCGCGCGGGCGCCTCCATCGGCACCGTGTACCGCTACTTCCCCGACCGCATCGCCGTGCTGCAGAGCCTCGCCGCGCGCAACGCGGAGCGGGTGCTGCCGGCGTCGCTGGACGCGGCCGCCGACTCGCGGCACACCGACTGGACGCAGGCGCTCGCCGCCGCGTTCGAGGTCGCGGTCGAGTGCTACCGCACCGAGCCGGGCTTCGCCGCCCTGCGCTTCGGCGACGTGCTCGACCTCAAGCCGGCCACCGGTCCGTCGGCCCTCGCCCAGTACGCCGAGCGCCTGTTCGAGACCCTCACCGACCGGTTCGCGCTCGACGCGGGCGCGGCCGCGAAGGACGCGTTCGAGGCCGCCGTCGTCGTGTCCGACGCGATCGCGGCGCGCGCCTTCGCGCGCGACCCGCGCGGAGACGAGGCGATGCTCGCACACGGCGCCGCGGCGACCGTGGCGCTGCTGGCGCCGTTCTGGGGCGACCCCCGCGCCTGACGACCCCCGCCCGCCTCGCGGGCGCCGGGCCGCCCGCTCAGCGGTTGCCGGTCGCTCAGTCCTCGTCGATCGTGGTCGCGTCGCCGTCGCCGGGGCGGTCCATGTGGCGCGCCTCGGAGCGCCCCACCAGGCGCTTGACGAGCGCGACCGCGAGCACGAACGCCAGGATGATGCCGACGAACAGGTACCCCGCTCCGTGCAGCTGGTCGGCGAGTCGGCGGTACGAGTCCGCGGCCGCGGCGCCCACGGTCACGTAGGCGGCCGCCCAGAGCACGCAGGCGGGAACGGTCCAGGCGAGGAACCTCCGGTAGGGCATCGTGCTCATCCCGACGGTCACCGGCACGAGCGAGTGCAGCACCGGCAGGAACCGCGACACGAACACGGCGATCCCGCCGCGGCGGTCGATGTAGTTCTCGGCGCGGCCCCAGTTGTGCTCGCCGATCCGCCGTCCGAGCCGCGACGCCCGCAGCCGCGGACCGAAGAACCGGCCGAGCGCGAACCCGACGCTCTCGCCGCCGAGTGACCCGACGATGACGGTGACCAGCAGGGCGACGTACTCGACGATGCCGTCGACACCGGTGCTCGCGACGAGCACGATCGTGTCGCCGGGGACGACGAGGCCGACCAGCAGTGACGTCTCGAGGAAGATCCCCAGCCCGGCGAGCGCCGTGCGCAGCACCGGATCGACCGACGCGACGAGGTCGAGGATCCAGCTGAGGATGTCGTTCACCGCGCCGGGGGGCCTTCCGGCAGCGGGCGCCGGAGCGCGTCGAGCCGTGCGCGCCAGGCGGCGAGACGCCCCGGCTGCTCGGCGACCTCGGGGCCGTCGACCCAGCGCGTCACGATGCGGATGCCGTGGAGGGCGTTGAGCGCCCACACCTCGGCGCCGTCGAGGTCGGCCGGGGTGGCCCGCTCCTCGATCACGTCGACTCCGGTCGCCGCCGCGACGGCGCGCACGCAGCGGAGCGTCACGCTGTCGATGCGGGGGATGTCGGATGCCGGCACGGCCAGCGCGTCGCCGCGCCACCAGGCGAGGCAGGTGGTCGACCCCTCGGCGACCCAGCCCTCGGCGGTGAGCAGCACGGCGTCGTCGGCATCCACCCGTTGGGCCTCGGTGCGCAGCCGCAGCATGGCCTCCAGGTCGGGGCCCTTCACCGCGGGGATGCGGCGGGGGTCGCGGCCGGTGTGGGTCGCGACGACGAACGACAGGGTGCGCTCGGGCGCCGGGCGCAGCCGGAACAGCAGCTGCGGCGCGCCGAACTGGGTGCGCAGCTCGACTCGGGGGAACCAGTCGCCGGCGCGGGGGATCGCGGCGATCGCCGCGTCCCAGAACGCGTCGACGGCGAGGTCGGCGGCGAGGTCGCCGGGGACGGCGTCGAGGAACCGCGCGCGGTGCAGGTCGAGGGCCAGCGCAGAGCCGTCCGTGACCAGCCAGGAGTCCGCGGCGTCGATGACGGCGGGCGCGACGTCGCAGTCGTCCCGCGCTTCCAGCGAGTGGTCGCGCCAGCGGTACGTGGTCGCCGCGCTCATAGGATCAGGCTATGCGTCCGGGGCTGCTGCGCCATCCGCTGGAGTCCCCGGTGGACCCCGTGGAGGCGTTCCGCCGACTCGCCGCGACGGAGTCCGACCTGTTCTTCCTCGACGGGGCGGGCGCGGGTCGCGCCTACCTCGGCACCGGGACGCCGGTCGCGCTCGAGTCCGGCGCGGTGCTCCCCGGGCTGCGCGCCGTGCTCGCCCGCCCGGGACTCGCCGCCGTCGTCGGCTGGGTCGAGTACGAGGCCCGCGGCGAGACCACCGGCGCGGCGGTCCCGCAGTTGCCGGCCGCCCCGGCCGCCTTCCTGGCCGTCGAGCGACTGCTCGAGATCGACGAGGTGACCGGTGAGGCCGCGCTCCTCGCCGCCGCCGACGAGTGGAGCGGCGACCTCGCCGCGTGGCGAGATCGGATGGCGGACCTGCTGTCCGACGCCGCGCCGTCGCATCCGGATGCCGACGCGGGAGTCCCGTCGCGAACGGCGGGCGCGGAGGCGTCGCCTCCCCGCGTCGTCGCGGAGTGGGAGGACGACCGCGCCGCCTACGAGGCGAAGGTGCGCGCCTGTCAGGAGGCGATCCGCGAAGGCGAGGCCTACCAGCTGTGCCTCACCACGCGCGTGCGGGTCGACGGCCCCGTCGATCCCGTGGCGACCTACCTTCGGCTGCGCGAGACCACCCCCGCCCACCACGGCGGCGTCATCCGCATCGGCGACCGCGCGCTGCTCAGCGCCTCGCCCGAACGGTTCCTGGTGATGGCCGACGGCGTCGTGCGCACCTCGCCGATCAAGGGCACGCGCCCCCGGGATGCCGACCCGACGCGCGACGCGGAGCTCGCCGCCGAACTGCGGGCGAGCGACAAGGAGCAGGCCGAGAACCTGATGATCGTCGACCTGATGCGCAACGACCTGTCGCGCGTGTGCGAGGTCGGAACCGTCGAGGTCTCGCGACTGCTCGCGGTGGAGAGCTACCCGGCGGTGCACCAGCTGGTGAGCGACATCGAGGGGCGCATCGCCGACGGCCTCGACCTCGTCGACGTGCTCGGCGCGTGCTTCCCAGCCGGGTCGATGACCGGGGCGCCGAAGCGGCGCGCGACCGAGATCCTCGACGGTCTCGAGCGCTCGCCGCGCGGGGTGTACTCGGGCACCTTCGGCTACCTCACCCCCGACGGTCGGGCCGACCTGGCGATGGTCATCCGCAGCATCGTGGTCGAGCCCGGGGGCGCGACCGTTGGGGCCGGCGGCGGCATCACCGCGCTCTCGGTGCCCGACGAGGAGTACGACGAGATGCGCCTCAAGGCGCGGGCTCCGCTGGCGGCGCTGGGCGCGCTCGACGACTGAGCGCCGCTCGCCTTCGGCCGAGCGGCCCCGCACCCGGGACGGGAACATCGGGAGGCGCTGCGCGGTTGGTTACGCTGGACGGCGGCCCCGCCATCCGGATCGCATTCCCCGGACCGCGGAATCGCCCCGCCACCGGCCCCGCGCCGGCATCGCAGCACACGAAAGCAGACCCTGTGACGCAGCACGACCGCGACGAGTCCGACTACGACTTCGCGCGCATCCAGGAGAAGTGGCTCGCCCGCTGGGACGAGTCGCAGCCCTTCTCGACGGCCGACCCGACCGACAACCGGCCGCGCAAGTACATCCTCGACATGTTCCCGTACCCGTCGGGCGACCTGCACATGGGCCACGCGGAGGCGTACACGCTCGGCGACGTGATCGCCCGCTACTGGCGGCAGCAGGGGCACAACGTGCTGCACCCGATCGGCTGGGACTCGTTCGGGCTGCCCGCCGAGAACGCGGCGATCAAGCGCGGCGTCGACCCGCGCGAGTGGACCTACGAGAACATCGCCCAGCAGCGCGCGTCGATGCGCCGGCTGGGCGCCTCGTTCGACTGGGACCGGGTGCTGCACACCTCGGACCCCGAGTACTACCGCTGGAACCAGTGGCTGTTCCTGAAGATGTACGAGCGCGGCCTGGCCTACCGCAAGGCGAGCTGGGTCAACTGGTGCCCGCACGACCAGACGGTGCTGGCGAACGAGCAGGTCATCGACGGGCTGTGCGAGCGCTGCGACAACCCGGTGACCAAGAAGAAGCTCACCCAGTGGTACTTCAAGATCACCGAGTACGCCGACCGGCTGCTCGACGACCTGAAGCAGCTGGAGGGCACCTGGCCGTCGCGCGTCATCGCGATGCAGCGCAACTGGATCGGCCGCTCCACCGGCGCCGAGGTCGAGTTCGCGGTCGAGGGTCGCGACGAGCCGATGACGGTGTTCACCACCCGCCCCGACACCCTGTGGGGCGCGACCTTCATGGTGGTCGCCCCCGACTCCGACCTGGCTGCGGAGCTGGCCGCCGGATCGACCCCCGAGGTGCAGGCCGCATTCGCCGAGTACCTGGAGGGCGTGCAGAAGGCCACCGAGATCGAGCGTCAGGACGACGAGCGGCCGAAGACCGGCGTGTTCCTCGACCGCTGGGCGGTCAACCCGGTGAACGGGGAGCGGCTGCCGATCTGGACCGCCGACTACGTGCTCGCCGACTACGGCCAGGGCGCCGTCATGGCCGTGCCCGCCCACGACCAGCGCGACCTCGACTTCGCCATCGCGATGGACCTGCCGGTGCGGGTCGTCGTCGACACGACCGCGCCGATCACGGGCGCCATCCCGGTGATCACCCCCGAGATGCTCGAGGCGGGCGACATCCTGCCAAGCAACCCGAAGGACACCGGCGAGGCGCTGCACGGCGCCGGCCGGATGATCGAGTCGGGCCCGCTCGACGGACTGTCGACGACGAACGCGATCGCGCGCGCCATCGCCGTGCTCGAGGAGAAGGGCGTCGGCCGCGCCGCCAAGACGTACCGCCTGCGCGACTGGCTGATCTCGCGTCAGCGCTACTGGGGCACCCCGATCCCGGTGCTGCACGCCGAGGACGGCGAGGAGATCCCGGTGCCGCTCGACCAGCTGCCGGTGGAGCTGCCCGCGACCGAGGGGCTCGACCTGCAGCCGAAGGGCGCGTCGCCGCTCGGGGCGGCCGACGCGTGGGCCGAGGTGACGCTGCCCGACGGCCGCACCGCGCGCCGCGACCCCGACACGATGGACACCTTCGTCGACTCGTCGTGGTACTTCCTGCGCTTCCTCAGCCCAAACGACGACACCCAGGCGTTCGACCCGGCCGAGGCCGAGAAGTGGGCGCCGGTCGACCACTACGTCGGCGGCATCACGCACGCGATCCTGCACCTGCTCTACGCGCGGTTCATCACCAAGGTGCTCTACGACATGGGGCTGGTGTCGTTCACCGAGCCGTTCGGTAACCTGCTCACCCAGGGCATGGTCGTGATGAACGGCTCCGCGATGAGCAAGAGCCGCGGCAACCTGGTGCGCCTCTCCGACCAGCTCGACGAGCACGGCTCCGACGCGGTGCGCCTGACCATGGCGTTCGCCGGCCCGCCGGAGGACGACATCGATTGGGCCGACGTGTCGCCCACCGGGTCGGCGAAGTTCCTGGCGCGCGCCTGGCGCATCGCCGGCGAGGTGACCTCCTCGCCCGACGTGGAGTGGAAGTCGGGTGACCGCGCGCTGCGTCGGCAGACCCACCGTCTGCTGGCCGACGTGCCGGGCCTGGTCGAGTCGCTCAAGTTCAACGTCGTCGTCGCCCGCCTGATGGAGCTGGTCAACGCCATCCGCAAGACCATCGACTCGGGCCCGGGCGCTGGCGACCCCGCCGTGCGCGAGGCGATCGAGGCGGTCACCGTGGTGCTGTCGCTGTTCGCGCCGTTCGCGGCGGAGGACATGTGGGAGCGGCTCGGCTACGAGGGCTCGGTGGCGTTCGCCGGGCTGCGCAAGGCCGACCCCACCCTGCTGGTGGAGGAGTCGGTCACGGCTGTGGTGCAGGTCGACGGCAAGGTGCGCGACCGCATCGAGGTACCGCCGACGATCGCCACCGACGCGCTCGTGAAGCTGGCGCAGGGCTCCGAGGCCGTGCAGCGCGCGCTCGGCGACCGCGAGGTGGTCAACGTCGTCGCGCGTCCGCCGAAGCTCGTCAACATCGCCACCAAGCGCTGATCATCCCCAGCCGGTCGCGATGACCGGATGAGGCGGGCCGGTCGCGCCTAGCGTCACGGCGTGAGCGCGAGCCCCGGTTCCGAGCCCGCCCTCCGCGCCCGGGTGCGGCGCGGAGCCGGGGCCGCGCTCATCCTCGTCCTGGTGGGGCTCGGTGTCGCGGCGGTGGTCACCGCGGTCGCCCCGCGCGGCGCGTCCACGGTGGTCGACGTCGCGGCGTCCGACCCGGCGCCGCCCGCGTCGGTGCCGACGATCTACGTGCACATCCTCGGCCAGGTCGCCGCCCCCGGCATCTACCAGCTGCCCGACGGGTCGCGCGTCGTCGACGCGGTCGCGGCGGCGGGCGGACTGACGACGGATGCCGACGCCGCCGGCGTCAACCTCGCGCGCGTGGTCGGCGACGGGGAGCAGATCATCGTGCCGGCGGTGGGCGAGAGCACCGCGGCGACTGGCCCGGGCTCCGGGCTGGTCAACATCAACACCGCCGACTCGGCGGCGCTCGAGACGCTGCCGCGCATCGGCCCCGCGATGGCGGGCCGCATCATCGCCTGGCGCGAGGCGAACGGGCGATTCTCGGCCATCGAAGACCTGCTCGACGTGACCGGCATCGGCGAGGCGACGTTCGCGGGGCTGAAGGACCTGGTGACGGTGTGACGGCGCCGTCCGCGCGGCTCGACGTCGCGGCGGCGCGACCCGGCCGCCGTCTCCGCCCCGAGCATCGGCTGCTCCCGGCGGCGCTCGGCGCCTGGCTCGTCGCGGGGCTGCTGGTCGCCGCGCCCCCCGCCGTGCTCGCGCCGGTCGCGGTCACCGCCTGGGGTCTCACCGTGCTGCTCGCGGTGGCGGCGCTGCGCCACCCCATCCCGCCGCTGCTCGTGGTGGCGCTCGCCGCGGCGGCCGTCGTCGCGACGGCCGTGGCCGCGCAGGCGGGCCCCCGGGCACCCGACGCGCTGCTCGACCGTTCCGGGGCCGCCGACCTGGAGGTGGCGGTCGCCGGTGCCACCCGCGGCGACCGGGTGCCGGTCACGGTACTGCGGGTCGACGGGCTCGCGCTCGCGGGCACCCCGGCGCTGCTGTTCCTTCCGGCGGGCGGAGACCCGGATGCCGACGCCGCGGTTGCGCCGGCGGCGATCGGCGCCGTGCTCGCGGTGCGGGCGGACGTGCAGCCCACCGAGCAGGGCGACCGAACCACCGCCCTGCTCTTCGCCGACGAACAGCCCGAGCCGCTGCGCCCGCCGCCCGACCTGCTCGCGCTCTTCGACGACGTGCGCTCGGCGTTCCGGGCGGCATCCGCCGACCTCCCCGCCCCGGGCGGCGACCTGCTGCCGGGACTCGCGATCGGCGACACCTCGCGGCTCGACGCCGACCTCGAGGGGGCGATGCAGGTCACGTCGCTCACGCACCTGACGGCGGTCTCGGGTGCGAACTGCGCGATCGTCGTCGGCGGACTGGTCGCCCTCACCGCCGCTCTCGGTGCGCCGCGGGCGGTGCGGGTCGCGGTGGCCCTGGCGGGGCTGCTCGCGTTCGTCGTGCTGGTCACCCCGGAGCCGAGCGTGCTGCGGGCCGCCGTGATGGCGGGGGTGGCGCTGGTCGCCCTCGCCCTCGGGCGGCCCTCGGCGGGGGTGCCGCTGCTCGCGCTGTCGATCATCGCGCTGCTCGTCGTCGACCCGTGGTTCGCCCGCTCCTACGGCTTCGCACTCTCGGTGCTCGCCACCGGCGGGCTGCTGCTGCTCGCTGGCCCGCTCGCCCGGGTGCTGCGCCGCGTGCTCCCGGATCTGCTGGCGACCGCGTTGGCGGTGCCGATCGCGGCGCAGCTCGCGTGTCAGCCGGTGATCCTGCTGCTCGACCCGGCCCTCGCCAGCTATGGGGTGCTCGCGAACCTGCTGGCGGCGCCGGCCGCTCCGGTCGCGACGGTGGTCGGCCTGCTCGCCTGCCTGATCGTGCCGTGGTCCCCGGCGGTCGGCGCGCTGCTGGTCGCCGTCGCCTGGGTGCCGTCGGCGTGGATCGCCGCGGTCGCCGGGTTCTGCGCCGCGCTGCCCGGTGCGCGGGCGCCCTGGCCGGTGGGCGCGGCGGGGGTGCTGCTGCTCGTCGCCGTGGAGGTCGCCGTGGTCGCGGCGGTCGTCCTGCCGGCGGGGACGCGTCGGCGGGTCGCGCGGTGGGTGCTCGCGGTCGCGGTGGTCGGCTACGCGGCGACCCTGCTCACGGTGCGGGTGGTCGAGGTGGGCGGTCGACCGGCGGACTGGTGGCTCGCGATGTGCGACGTGGGGCAGGGCGACGCCGCCGTGCTGCGCGTGGAGGGCGAGGTCGCGGTGGTCGACACCGGGGCCGAGCCGCATCTGCTCGAGTCGTGTCTCGACGATCTGGGCGTCGGGCGGGTCGACCTGCTCGTGCTCACCCACTTCGATCTCGACCACGTCGGGGGAGCGGAGGCGCTGCTCGGGCGGGTCGACCGCGTGATCGTCGGCCCTGTCGCGGAACCGGCGGATGCCGCTCTGCTCGACCGGCTGACGGCATCCGGAGCGCACGTCGAGACGGTGGGCCGGGGTGCCAGCGGGGTGTTGGGCGGCGACCGGTGGGAGATCGTGTGGCCGCCCCCGAGCGGCGTGCAGCCGGGCAACGACGCGAGCCTGGTGCTGGTGATCCGACCCGCGCCGGGGTCGGGGCGGCCGAGCGGGGCCTTCCTCGGCGACCTCGGGGCGGAGGCGCAACTGCGGCTGCTCGGCTCGGGGCGGGTGGCGCCGGTCGACGTGGTCAAGGTCTCGCACCACGGCTCGCGCGACCAGCATCCGGAGCTGTACGCCCGGCTGGCGCCCGCCGTCGCCGTGATCGGGGTGGGCGAGAACGACTACGGGCACCCGGCGCCGGAGACGCTCGACCTGCTCGTCGCGGCGGGCGCGAGCACGTTCCGCACCGACACCGACGCGCTCGTGCTGGTCGCGCCGGGCGGGGGAGCGGGCGACGCGGTCGTCTGGGTGGAGCGGGGGCAGGGCGGACCGCGAGCGGGATCGGTCCCGTCGGGGGCCGCGGCTACGCTGGAGGGGATCGGAGGTCCGGATGGCGGCACCCGCGCGCGGCGCGAAATCGGCGATCCCGCAGCTCGCCTGGTCGGCGGTGCGCCCGGCACCGGTGGTGCTGGTCAGCGGGCCCGAGTCGGTGCTCGCCGATCGCGCGATCGGACTGCTGCGCGACCTGCTGCGCGCGGAGGACCCGAGTCTCGAGGTCTCCGACATCGACGCTGGCCAGTACGCCCCCGGCGAGCTCGGCACCCTCGCCAGCCCGTCGCTGTTCGCGGAGCCGCGGCTGATCCGGGTGACCGGGGTCGAGAAGGCGACGGATGCGTTCCTGCTCGACGCGCTCGCCTACCTCGAGGCGCCCGCCGGGGACTGCACGGTGGTGCTGCGCCACGCCGGCGGCCAGCGCGGCAAGAAGCTTCTCGACGCGGTGCGCGCCGGAACGGGCGGCGGCGTCGAGGTCCCCTGCGCCGAGCTGAAACGCGACGCCGACAAGCAGGACTTCGTCGCCACCGAGTTCCAGGCGGCCGGTCGCCGCATCACGGCGGGAGCGCAGCGGGCGCTCGTGTCGGCCTTCAGCGACGACCTCGCGGAGCTCGCCGCCGCGTGCCGCCAGCTGCTGGCCGACGCCGACGGCGACATCACCGACGACGTCGTCGCCAAGTACTACGGCGGACGTGTCGAGACCACCGCCTTCCAGGTGGTGGATGCCGCGATCGCCGGGCGCTACGGGGAGTCGCTGCGGCTGCTGCGCCACGCGCTCGCCAGCGGGGCGGATCCGGTGCCGATGGTGGCGGCGTTCGCGACCAAGATCCGCACCATGGCGAAGGTGTCGGCGGTGCGCGGCTCGTCCGGTCAGGTGGCGGGGCAGCTCGGTCTGGCGCCGTGGCAGGTCGATCGCGCCCGCCGCGACCTCGACGGCTGGACGGATGCCGGGCTCGGTCGCGCCATCCTCGCCCTCGCCGACGCCGACGCCCAGGTGAAGGGCGCCGGCCGCGACCCGGTCTACGCCCTCGAGCGCATGATCGACGTCATCAGCGACCGCGGCCGCCCCTGACCGCCTGCGCGCGATCGACTCGAGCAGTGCGGAGCGCGAGCGACCGCGCTCGGTCGCGCGGAGCCCCGTCGCGCCGCAGGGGCGGCGGCGCGACAGACGGTGCAGAAACGACGAAGGCCGCCACCCGATGGGTGACGGCCTTCATGCGACGTACGTGAGCCGCGCGAGGGGCGAGCGACCGCGCTCGGTCGCCCCGCGCCCCGTCGCGCCGCAGGAGCGGCGGCGCGACCGAAAATTCAGAGCGCGGCGACCTGCTTGGCGATCGCGCTCTTGCGGTTCGCGGCCTGGTTGGCGTGGATGACGCCCTTGCTCACGGCCTTGTCGAGCTTGGTGGTGGCGACGACGAGGGCCGCTTCGGCCTTCTTCTTGTCGCCCGCGGCGATGGCCTCGCGGGTGCTGCGGACGGCCGTCTTGAGCTCGCTCTTGACGGCCTTGTTGCGCTCGTGCGCCTTCTCGTTGGTCTTGATGCGCTTGATCTGCGACTTGATGTTCGCCATGGATGTGCTTTCGTTCGTCGTTCGGAAGGGCCCCGCGGTGCGGGTGGTCCGGAGCGGTAGAGGGGCGCTTCCGGCGAATCGCGTGGGTGGGACCACGCGGAAACCAAGGGGATACGTTACCAGCCGCGTCATCCGGCGGCAACGACCGCGGCGACGTGCCGCCGGTGCCGCTCAGAGCCCGGATCGCGGCTCGCGGCTCCAGTCGGGGGCGTCGATCTCGAAGTGCGCGGGCCCGTCGGCGACGAGCGCGTGACGCACGCGCGCAGCGAAGTCGGGGCGCAGGTCGGGGAGGCGGTCGACGGGGAACCAGGCGGTCTCGAGCGCCTCGCCGTCGGCCGGGTGCGGGTCGCCGGAGAGGTAGCGGCAGCGGAAGGCGATGTCGAGGTACCGCGCGCGGTCGCCGTTGGCGTAGACGACCGGGGCGGTCACCCACGTGGACGAGAGCCGCTCCACGGCGATCTCGACGCCGGCCTCCTCAGCGGTCTCGCGGATCGCGGCCGCGGCCGGCTCCTCGGCCGGGTCGACGATGCCCGAGATGGGGGCCCACTCGCCGGTGTCGGCCCGGCGGATGAGCAGCACGCGGTCGCCGTCGAGCACGACGGCGGTCGTCGCCACCAGCCAGAGCGGGTCGGTGCCGATCTTCGCGCGCAGGTCGAGGACGAAGTCGGGGATCGGCACCCCCCGATGCTAGGCGGCGGCGGACCCGCCGGCGTTCGGGGGGTTCGCCCCCGCGACGGATGCCGCCCCGCGGCGCACGATGGATCCATGACCACCATCGACCCCACCATCCAGTCCCCGGCCGCTCAGGCCCCGACCCTCACCACCCCGTCCACGGACGGCGCCCCCGCCGCCGCGAACGGCCTCAGCGTCGCGAGCCTCGTGCTCTCGATCCTGTCCATCCCGCTCGGCCAGGGCGTGCTCGCCGTCGTCGGCATCGTGCTCGGCTTCGTGGCCCGCCGTCGCGAGCCGGCCGCCGTGACCACCACGAATTGGGGCATCGTCGTCGGCTTCGTCGCCCTGTTCGGCTGGCTCGTGCTGGCCCTGTTCGGCCTGATCTCGGTGCTGCCCTGGTTCGCCATCGCGATCGCCGAGTCGGGCGTCGTCGTCGGCTGATACCCGCGTCGGGCCCGTGGCGCGCCGTCCGGCGCCCGCGGGCCCGTCCGCGTCCGGCGCGACGCCGTGCGGGTGAGAGAATGGCCCGCAATGTCTCCGCGCGCCGACACCCCGCTCACGCCGGCTGCGACCGACCCGTCGCGCATCCGGAACTTCTGCATCATCGCGCACATCGACCACGGCAAGTCGACCCTCGCCGACCGGATGCTGCAGATCACCGGCATCGTCTCCGACCGGGAGATGCGGGCCCAGTACCTCGACCGCATGGACATCGAGCGCGAGCGTGGCATCACCATCAAGAGCCAGGCGGTGCGGATGCCGTGGGCGTTCGACGGCGACGCCTACGCGCTCAACATGATCGACACCCCCGGGCACGTCGACTTCACCTACGAGGTCTCCCGGTCGCTCGCCGCGTGCGAGGGCGCCATCCTGCTCGTGGATGCGGCGCAGGGCATCGAGGCGCAGACCCTCGCCAACCTCTACCTGGCGCTCGAGAACGACCTCGAGATCATCCCGGTGCTCAACAAGATCGACCTGCCGGCGGCCGACCCCGACAAGTACGCCCGCGAGCTGGCGCAGCTGATCGGCGGCGACCCGGATGACGTGCTGCGGGTGAGCGGCAAGACCGGCGCCGGCGTCGAGGAGCTGCTCGACCACGTCGTGAGCCGCATCCCCGCTCCGGTCGGCGAGGCCGACGCCCCGGCGCGCGCGATGATCTTCGACTCGGTCTACGACGCGTACCGCGGCGTCGTCACCTATGTGCGGATGGTCGACGGGCGGCTGAGCCCGCGCGAGCGCATCCAGATGATGTCGACGAAGGCGACCCACGAGGTGCTCGAGATCGGCGTCTCGAGCCCGGAGCCGACGCCGACGAAGGGTCTCGCGGTCGGCGAGGTGGGCTACCTGATCACCGGCGTGAAGGACGTGCGCCAGTCGAAGGTCGGCGACACGATCACCACCGCGCAGAAGTCGGCGACGCAGCCGCTGCCCGGCTACACCGATCCGCTGCCGATGGTGTTCTCGGGCATCTACCCGATCGACGGGTCCGACTACCCGGACCTGCGCGACGCCCTCGACAAGCTGAAGCTGTCGGATGCCGCCCTGCACTACGAGCCGGAGACGTCCGTCGCGCTCGGCTTCGGGTTCCGCTGCGGCTTCCTCGGCCTGCTGCACCTCGAGATCGTCACCGAGCGCATCCGCCGGGAGTTCGACCTCGACATCATCACCACCGCGCCGAGCGTGCCGTACCAGGTGACGACGGAGGACCGGAAGACGGTCACCGTGACGAACCCGTCGGAGTACCCGACGGGGGCGAAGATCGCCGAGGTGCTCGAGCCGATGGTGTCGGCGTCGATCCTGGCCCCGAAGGAGTACGTCGGCGCGATCATGGAGCTCTGCCAGAGCCGCCGCGGCACGATGGGCTCGATGGACTACCTCGGCGAGGACCGCGTCGAGCTGAAGTACACGCTGCCGCTCGGCGAGATCGTGTTCGACTTCTTCGACCAGCTGAAGAGCAAGACGCAGGGCTACGCGTCGCTCGACTACGAGCCCGCGGGTGAGGCGCCGGGCGACCTGGTGAAGGTCGACATCCTGCTGCAGGGCGAGACGGTCGACGCGTTCAGCGCGATCGTGCACAAGGACAAGGCCTACGCCTACGGCACGATGATGGCCCAGCGCCTGCGCGAGCTGATTCCGCGGCAGCAGTTCGAGGTGCCCATCCAGGCCGCGATCGGGGCGCGCATCATCGCCCGCGAGAACATCCGCGCGATGCGCAAGGACGTCCTCGCCAAGTGCTACGGCGGTGACATCACCCGCAAGCGGAAGCTGCTGGAGAAGCAGAAGGAGGGCAAGAAGCGGATGAAGATGGTCGGCCGCGTCGAGGTCCCCCAGGAGGCGTTCATCGCCGCCCTCTCCGGCGACGTCGAGTCGAAGGACAAGAAGTGAGCCCCATCGCCGCCATCGTGTTCACCGTCCTCCTCGGCCTGCTGGCGGTCTTCCAAGTGCTGCTGATCGCCGGGGTGCCGATCGGGCGGTTCGCGTGGGGCGGCCAGGACGACGTGCTCACAGCGCGCAAGCGGGTGGGCAGCGTCGTCGCGGTGGTGCTCTACGTCGGCTTCGCGCTGCTCGCGCTGACCCGGGCGGGGGTGATCGGCGAGCTCGCGGACGCGCTGCCGATCGTCATCGCGATGTGGGTCGTGTTCGGCTACCTCGCGCTCGGCGTGGTGATGAACGCGATCTCGCGCAGCCGGCCGGAGCGCTTCGTGATGACGCCGGTGTCGCTCGTGCTCGCGATCCTCGCCTTGGTCGTCGCGCTCGGCCGCTGACGGCGTCCCGGGCTGTTCCCGGCCTCGCTCGGCGACAATGAATGGGTGACCGATCCCTCGCCCGCGCCCGTGTGGCGCCGCGCCGTGACCTACGGCGCCGTCGGGGGCACCCAGGCGGACGACCTGCTCAAGTACCCGCCGTCCGGCTACCGGCCGATGGAGCGCACCGTGCGCATCGGCCACGGCCCGGGCCGCTGGGAGCACGCCTGGACCGAGACGCTCACCTTCGGCATCCAGCGTCGGTCGGGCATGCGGGTGGAGCGCGTCGCGGCGCCGGATGCGGTCACCGACAACACCTACGTGCCGGTCACCTTCGACGAGGCGGGCGATCCGGTCGCGCCGGCGAGCACCACGTCGGGCGAGATCGTCTACGCGGGCACGGGCGAGGAGCTGGTGCGTCCGGGCGATTCGGCGATCCTGCGGGTCGGGGTGGGGCCGCTGCGCCTGCCGGCGCCGGTGCGGGTCGTCTACGTGGTCGACGCGCCGCGCCGCCGCGGGTTCGCCTACGGCACGCTGCCGGGGCATCCGGAGGAGGGTGAGGAGTCGTTCGTGGTCGAGCACCGCGACGACGACTCGGTGTGGCTCACCGTGCGCTCCCTGTCGCGACCGGCGCACCCGCTGCTCTGGCTCGTCTACCCGGTGCTGCGCCTCGTGCAGGCCGCGGTCACCCGCCGCTACCTCGCGGCGCTCGCCGGGCCGCTCGACTGACGGGCGACCGCGTCCCGGGCCTCGCACTCGCTCCTGAGCACCCGAGCCTCCCGACAATCGCCGCCCCCGACGTGCTCGGGTGCGGTTGTGCCCCCTCCACAAAGCACTTGGGTCGATGTGATGGGTTCTCGAAGAATGGGCCCGTGAGCGACTACCGGCCTCCCCTGGACGACATCTCCTTCGTCCTGAAGCACATCGTCGGCTACGACGAGATCGCGGCCCTGCCCGGCTTCGAGCACGCCGACCTCGACACCGTGGAGGGGCTCATGGCCGAGCTCTCCGACCTGGTGGTCGAGAAGGTCGCGCCGCTGAACCGCATCGGCGACACCGAGGGCGCGACGTGGCATCCGGACCACTCGGTGACCACGCCTCCCGGGTTCGCGGCGGCCTACAAGGCCTACCAGGAGGCCGGCTGGCCGAGCGTCGCGTTCCCCGAGGAGTACGGCGGCGGCAACTTCCCGTGGGCCGTCGGCCTGGCGATGCAGGAGGTGCTGACCAGCGCCAACATGGCGTTCTCGCTCGGCCCGCTGCTCACCCAGGGCGCGATCGAGGCGATCAGCCACTACGGCTCCGATGAGCAGAAGGCGACCTACCTGCCGCCGATGATCGCGGGCGAGTGGTCGGGCACGATGAACCTCACCGAGCCGCAGGCGGGGTCGGATGTCGGGGCGCTGACCGCGAAAGCCGTCAAGAACGCCGACGGCAGCTACTCGATCACCGGGCAGAAGATCTTCATCTCCTACGGGGAGCACGACTTCACCGACCAGAAGGTGCACCTGGTGCTCGCCCGCGTCGAGGGTGCCCCGGCGGGCACCGCGGGCATCTCGTGCTTCGTCGTGCCCAAGTACCTGGTGAACGACGACGGCTCGCTCGGTGAGCACAACTCGCTGAAGGCGCTCTCGATCGAGCACAAGATGGGCATCCACGCCTCGCCCACCTGCGTGATGGACTACGACGGCGCCACCGGGTTCCTCCTCGGCGAGGAGAACAAGGGCATGCGCATCATGTTCGTCATGATGAACACCGCCCGCCTGTCGGTCGGTCTCGAGGGCATGTGCATCGCGGAGCGCGCGTACCAGCAGTCGCTCGCCTACGCGACGGAGCGCATCCAGGGCACCGCGGTGGGCGGCAGCGAGCCGGTGGCGATCATCGAGCACCCCGACGTGCGCCGGATGCTGATGACCCAGAAGTCGCAGATCGCGGCGCTGCGCGCGCTCATGCTCAGCAACGCCGGCCACATGGACCGCGCGAAGTTCCACCCCGACGCGGCGGTGCGCGAGCGCGAGGCCGAGATCGTCGGCCTGCTCACCCCGATCTGCAAGTCGCTCGGCACCGACCTGGGCAGCGAGCTCAGTTCGCTCGCGCTGCAGATCCACGGCGGGATGGGCTTCATCGAGGAGACCGGCGTGGCGCAGCACTACCGCGACGTGCGGATCACCGCGATCTACGAGGGCACGAACGGCATCCAGGCGGCCGACCTGATCGGGCGCAAGCTGCCCGTGCGGCAGGGTGCCTCGGTCGCCGAGTACCTCGCCGAGATGGCCGAGGTCGACGCCGACCTGGCCGCGGCGGGCGACGACTTCGCGTCGATCCGCGCGCAGTACGGCAGCGCCCTCGGCACCCTGAAGACGGCGACCGAGTGGCTGCTGCGCACCGGCGCGGGCGGCGACGTCAACGCGATGCTCGCCGGGTCGGTGCCCTACCAGCGCATGTTCGGCCTCGTCGTGTCGTCGTGGCTGCTGGCCCGCGAGGCGCTCGCCGCCGCGGGCACCGGGGACGCGACGCTCGCCGAAACCAAGCTCGTGCTCGCCCGCTTCCACGCCGAGCAGTTGCTGCCCGCGGCGGGCGGCCTGCTCGGCGCGGTGCAGGCAGGCACGGGCGACCTGTTCGCCCTCGACGCCGCCCAGCTCGGCTCGTAGCCCGTCCTCGACTCACCACCCGGAGCGCCCGGCCGTCAGGCCGGGCGCTCCGTCGTCCGGCGGGGCCGCGCGCGGCATCCGATACTGGACTGTGCCCTCCGCCTTGCCGATCGCCGACCCGGCGCCGACCGACGGGATGCTGACCGCGGCCGAGGCGCGCCCCGATCGGGCGTTCGGCGTCTACCTGCACGTGCCGTTCTGCCGGGTGCGCTGCGGCTACTGCGACTTCAACACCTACACCGCCGACGAGATCCGCGGCGTGCGGCAGTCGGACTACGCCGGCCAGGCGCTCGCCGAGATCGGCTTCGCCCGCGGGGTGCTGGCGGCATCCGGCATGCCGGAGCGATCGGTCTCGACCGTCTTCGTCGGCGGCGGCACGCCCACGCTGCTGCCGGTCGGCGATCTGACGGCGATGCTGGGCGGCATCCGCGACGCCTGGGGCCTCGCTCCGGATGCCGAGGTCACCACCGAGGCGAACCCCGATTCGGTCGACGTCGACGACCTGGCCCGGCTCGCCGAGGCGGGCTTCACCCGGGTGAGCTTCGGGATGCAGTCCGCCGTGCCGCACGTGCTCGCCACCCTCGACCGCACCCACGACCCGGAGCGGGTCCCGCTCGTCGTCGGCTGGGCGCGCGAGGCGGGGCTCGAGGTGAGCCTCGACCTGATCTACGGCACGCCGGGGGAGTCGCTCGACGACTGGGCGACGTCGCTCGACGCGGCCCTCGCCCTCGCGCCGGGGCACGTCTCGGCGTACGCGCTCATCGTGGAGCCGGGTACGGCACTCGCCCGCCGGATCGCGCGCGGCGAGGTCGCGCAGCCCGACGACGACCTGCAGGCGGATATGTACGAGCTGGCCGACGACCGCCTCGCTGCCGTCGGTTACGCCTGGTACGAGGTGAGCAATTGGGCCACCTCGCCCGCGCAGCGCTCGCGCCACAACCTCGCCTACTGGACCGGGGAGGACTGGTGGGGCGTCGGCCCCGGCGCGCACAGCCACGTGGGCGGTGTGCGCTGGTGGAACGTGAAGCATCCGGCGGCGTACGCGGAACGCGTCGCGGCGGGGGTCTCCCCGGCGGCGGGGCGGGAGACGCTCGACGCCGCGACCCGGAGCACCGAGGAGGTGCTGCTGCGCATCCGCACGGTGGAGGGGATCGCGACCGCGGCGCTCGAGCCGGACGCGCGGCGCGAGGTGGCGGCGCTCATCGCCGAGGGACTCCTCGACGGCGCCGCGGCGATCGGCGGCCGCGCGGTGCTCACCCGGCGCGGGCGGCTGCTCGCCGACGCCGTCGTGCGGCGACTCCTCGACTGAGCCGCGCGCCCGGAACGCGCTGCCCGCTCCGTCGCGCCGCGGAACGACAGAGGGGCGGACCGTCCGGTCCGCCCCTCCGCATCCGTCGGTGTCAGCTGACGAACGGGATGCTGAGCGGGTAGCGGTAGGGCTGCCCGTTGCTCGCGGTCACCGCGGCGATGATCGGGAAGATCACGGCGATGATGGCGACGGCGAAGATCGTGAAGAACCCGATGATCAGGAACATCAGCACGCCGCTGATCATGTAGCCGATCAGCACGGTCAGCTGGAAGTTCAGCGCCGTGGCGGTGTGCTGGCGGGCGAACGCCGAGCGGTCCTTGAAGATCAGGTAGGTGATCAGCGGCACCAGCCATCCGGCGAGGATGCCGCCGACGTGGGTGAGCACCGCGACGGTCTTCTCGTCGCCTGGCGCGAGCGGCTGCGGCGGGGCGTAGGCCGCCGGGGCGTAGGCGGGAGCGGCCCCGGCCGACGGCGCGCCCGTCGGCGGCGGGGGAGCGGATGCCGCGGCCGGTGTCGGCGCGGGAGTCGCCGGAGGTGCCGGGGGCGGGGGAGGCGCGGCCGACCCGGCGGCGGGCGGCGGCGGGGTGGTCGCCTTCTTCGCCGTGCTCGACTTCGCGGCGGTCGTCTTCGCGGTCCCCGACTTGGCGGTGCTCGACTTCGCTGCGCTGCTCTTCGCGGCGCTCGACTTCGCGGCGCCGCCCTTCGCGCCGCTCGACTTCGGGGTGGTGCTCTTCTCTGGCGTGCTCTCGGTGTCGCTCACGCCCCCAGTCTGCCAGCCCCGCGTCGCGGAGCTGAGGCGTCCTCCGCGGTGCGTCGCCGACGCGGGCGGGAGCCGCGGGAGCCGCGGGAGCCGCGCCGGCCGCAGACGCGGAAGGGGCCGGCCCGCCGAAGCGGACCGGCCCCTTCCGGAGCGGATCAGTCGATCACTTGATCCAGCGGATGTTGATCGGGTAGCGGTACGAGCCGCCGCCGTTGACCTTCACGCCACCCATGATCGCGAAGATGATGTTCACGATCACGACGGCCCAGATCACCAGGGTCAGCAGGAGCACGAGGATCCAGCCGATCACCGGGATGAAGCCGAGGATGAAGTTGAGGATGTTGCCGCCGACGATGACGCCGACGACGTTGATGCCCCAGTTCAGGGCCTCCTTGCCCTCGACGTTGGTCTTGGCACCACGGTCCTTGAAGACGAGCCACAGGATGAGCGGCACGATGAAGGACAGGATGTTGCCGAAGTGGGCGAAGGACGCCCACTGCTTGTCCTCGGCCTCGGTAAGCGGCTGCGGCGCGGCGGCCGGCTGGGGTTCGGTCATTTCGGAGGATGCCTTTCGGATCTCGTGACGTCGGGGTTCGCATGGTGTCCCCCCGGACGGGCGGCGCGAACTCGCACCCAAGGTAGTGGGTGCGCAATCCGCCGTGCAACGCTTGCGCCGTCCGGCGCGTCGGCGTCGGTCGCACCGGCGCGGCTATCATTGGCAGTCGACAGGGATGAGTGCCAGAGCGAGGGAGGCGATCGGCATGGTCTCCGAACGCGGCCTCGCGGTGCTCCGCGTCATCGTGCAGGACTACGTCGCCTCGCGCGAGCCGGTCGGCTCGAAGTCGATCGTCGAGCGGCACGGCTTCGGCGTGTCGGCGGCCACCATCCGCAACGACATGGCCCAGCTGGAGGAGGAGGAGCTGATCGCGGCGCCGCACACCTCCTCGGGGCGGGTGCCCACCGACAAGGGCTATCGGGTGTTCGTCGACCAGCTCGCCGACCTGCGGCCGCTGACCGGCGCGCAGCGGACCGCGATCGAGCGGTTCCTCGGCGAGGCGGTCGACCTCGACGACGTGCTCGCCCGCACCGTGCGCCTGCTCTCGCAGTTCACCAGCCAGGTGGCCATCGCGCAGTACCCGTCGTTCGGCGGGGCGCGCGTGCGTCACGTCGAACTGGTGTCGCTCGGCGGCACCCGCTTGATGACGGTGCTCATCACCGACACCGGCCGCGTCGACCAGCGACTGCTCGATCTCCCGGTCGCGCTCGACGACGAGGCGCTCGCCGACGCGCGCGCGCGCATCAACTCCGTGCTCGACGGTGTCGCCCTCGCCGAGGCGGCGGAGCGGATCCCCACGCTCGCGGCCGAGTTCCCGGCCGACCGCGCCGAGCAGATCGCGGCGATCGCCGCGTCGCTCGGCGAGCAGGTGCAGGCGAACCGGCAGGACCGCCTCGTGCTCGCGGGCGCCGCCAACCTCGCCCGCTCGGAGCAGGACTTCGGCGGCCAGATCTACCCGCTGCTCGAGGCGCTCGAGGAGCAGGTCGTGCTGCTCCGCCTGCTCAGCGAGATGGAGATCGAGGTCGACGGCGTCGGCGCGAGCATCGGGCGCGAGCACGAGATCCTCGGCCTCGGCGACGCGAGCGTCGTCGCGACCGGCTACACCGCATCCGGCGGCGGCATCGCACACCTGGGCGTGCTCGGCCCGACCCGGATGGACTACTCCAGCAACATGACGGCCGTCCGCGCGGTGGCGCGGTACCTCTCACGGCTGCTCGGCGAGGACGATCGCACGTGACGGACCACTACGAGACGCTGGGTGTCGACCGCGACGCCTCGGCGGATGACATCAAGCGCGCCTACCGGCGGCTGGCGCGGGAGCTGCATCCCGACGTCAACCCGTCGGAGGAGGCGTCGGAGCGCTTCAAGAAGGTGACGCACGCCTACGACGTGCTGAGCGACCCGGAGCAGCGCCAGCGCTACGACCTGGGCGGGACCGGCAACCCGTTCGGCGCCGGCGGCGCGGCCGGGTTCGGCTTCGGCGACGTGTTCGAGGCGTTCTTCGGCGGTGCCGCCGGCGGCGGCGGGCGCTCCGGTCCCCGGTCGCGCACCGAGCGCGGGCAGGACTCCCTGCTGCGCCTCAGCGTCGCGCTCGAGGATGTCGTGTTCGGCGGACCGCGCGAGATCGAGGTCGACACGGCCGTGCTCTGCGAGACGTGCGAGGGAAGCTGCTGCGCCCCCGGCACCTCGCCCGCGACCTGCGACATCTGCGGCGGGACCGGCCACATCCAGCGCGCCGCCCGCGGCCTGTTCGGCAACATCATGACGTCGAGCCCGTGCGGCACCTGCCGCGGCCACGGCACCGTTCTGCCCAGCCCGTGCCCGACCTGCGCGGGCCAGGGGCGGGTACGCGCCCGGCGCACGATCTCGGTCGAGATCCCCGGCGGCGTCGACACCGGAACCCGGCTGCACCTGCGGGGCGAGGGCGAGGCGGGCCCCGCGGGCGGGCCGAACGGCGACCTCTACATCGAGGTGACGGTCAAGCACCACGACCTGTTCAGCCGCGCCGGCGACGACCTGCTCGCCACGCTCGAACTGCAGATGACGGATGCCATCCTCGGCACCACGGTGACCCTGCCCTCGATCGACGGCGACGACGTCGAGGTCGAGATCAAGCCGGGCACGCAGAGCGCCGACGTGGTCACGATCCCGGGTCGCGGCATCACCCACCTGCGCCAGGTGCGCGGCGAGACGCGCGGCGATCTGAAGATCGGCATCCACGTGCTCACCCCGGTGAGGCTCAACAGCAAGGAGCAGCGGCTCATCCGCGAGTTCGCCGACAGCCGTCGGCCGGTCGCCCCCGAGTTCGCGCGGTTCCAGCAGGGGCTGTTCGCGAAGCTCCGCGACCGGTTCATGGGCGCCTGACCGGATGGCGTCGCTCTACCTCGACCCCGCCCTGCCCGCCGACGTCGTCGCCGGGTCGCGGGTGCGGCTCGATGGCGACGAGGCGCGGCACGCGATCACGGTCGCCCGGGTCCGTGTGGGGGAGCGGATCGCGATCGGCGACGGCGCCGGCCGGGTGGTCCGCGGCACGGTCGCCGCGACCGACGGCGGCGCGGTCGAGCTCGACGTCGACGACGTGAGCGTCACCCCGCGCCCGACGCCTGAGATCTGGCTCGCGCAGGCGCTCGCGAAGGGCGACCGCGACGAGCTCGCCATCCAGGCCGCCACCGAGCTGGGGGCCGCCGGCGTCATCCCCTGGGCGGCCGAGCGCTCCGTCTCGCGCTGGGTGGGCCCGAAGGCGGCCAAGGGGCGCGCCCGCTGGGCGACGATCGTGCGCGAGGCGGCGAAGCAGTCGCTCCGGCCGCACGTACCCGACGTGGACGAGCCCGCGACCACCGCGGACCTCGCGGCGCTCCCGGGCGTCGTGCTCGTGCTCGATCCCGAGGCCGCCGTGCCGCTCACGGCCGCACCGCTCGACGACGCCGAACGGATCACGCTCGTCGTCGGACCCGAGGGCGGCATCGCCCCGGGCGAGCTCGAGCTGCTGGCCCGCTCGGGCGCCTTGCCCGTGCGGCTGGGCGCCGAGGTGCTGCGCACGTCGACCGCGGGTCCCGCTGCGATCGCGGCGCTGCACGTGCGCGGGGGGCGCTGGTGAGCGCGCGCGTCGGCGGACTCCCCGACGTGCCGCCGCCGATGCCGGAGCTGGTGCTCGCCTTCGCGGAGGGCCCGGCCGACGAGCTGGAGCTGATGTGGGTGAGCCGCACCGGTGGCATCACCTACCGCGACGGCGAGCGGTACCTGAAGTTCCAGCCCGCGGGGACGCGCGCCGACCTCGACGACGAGCGCGCGCGGATGGCGTGGGCGCGGCGGTGGCATCCGGTGCCGCAGGTGCTCGACCTCGGGCGCGACGACACGGGCCGCATCTCGGTGACGCGCGCGCTCTCCGGCTGGGGCGCGGCGACCCCGTACTGGCGCGAGCGGCCGCGCGACGCCGTGCGCGCGGTGGGCGAGGGCCTGCGCGCCCTGCACGAGAACCTCCCCGTCTCCCAGTGCCCGTTCGACTGGTCGGCCGAGGCGCGCGGGGCCTCCGACGCGCCGCCGGTCGACCGGCTGGTGGTCTGCCACGGCGACGCCTCGGCGCCGAACACCGTGGTCGGCGCCGACGGACGCTGGGCGGGGCACCTCGACCTGGAGTGCCTCGGGGTGGCCGACCGGTGGGCCGACCTCGCCGTCGGAGCGCTGAGTCTCGACCGGTACTACGGGCCCGGCTGGCAGGCGGAGTACTTCGCCGCCTACGGGGTGCGGCCCGACGAGGAGCGCCTGCGCTACTACCGCGAGCTGTGGGATGCCGAGACGGCGGGCCTCCCCGACGCGCACGACCCTAAGCTGGGGGCATGAGCGAGCCGACGATCTTCGAGCGCATCATCGCGCGCGAGATCCCGGGCGACGTCGTGCACGAGGACGACCGGGTGGTCGCCATCCGCGACATCGCCCCCAAGGCGCCCGTGCACCTGCTGGTGATCCCGCGCACCGTGTACCGCGACGTCGCCGAGCTCGCGGCGGCCGACCCCGAGCTGCTCGCGCACATGGTGGCCGTGGCGCGCGACCTCGCCGGGGCGCACGCCGACGGCGACTTCCGCCTCGTGTTCAACACGGGCGCGGGCGCCGGCCAGACGGTGTTCCACGTCCACGCCCACGTCCTCGCGGGCGGGCTCGCGGAGGGGTCGCTTGGCTCCGAGCTCTGATCCGGCACGCGCCGAGCTCGAGGTCGACGGGGTCGCGATGGTCCGGCTGCTCGGACCCCAGGACCGCCTCCTCACCACGCTCGAGTCCAGCTACCCCGACGTCGAGGTGCACGTCCGGGGCAACCACGTGACCCTCGACGGCCCCGCCGACCAGGTGGCCGCGGCGGAGAGGCTGGTCGGCGAGCTGATCGCGATGGTGCGCGAGGGCGTCGACCTGGGCCCCGGCGAGGTGACCACGTCGGCCCGCATCCTGGAGCGCGGCGGCGCGCCCACCGAGGTGCTCAGCCAGGCGATCCTCACCGCGCGGGGGCGCAGCATCCGTCCCAAGACGCTCGGCCAGAAGGACTACGTCGACGCGATCGACCGGAACACCATCACCTTCGGGATCGGCCCGGCCGGAACGGGCAAGACCTACCTCGCGATGGCGAAAGCGGTGCAGGCGCTGCAGCGCAAGGAGGTCGAGCGCATCATCCTGAGCCGGCCGGCGATCGAGGCGGGGGAGCGGCTCGGCTTCCTGCCCGGCACGCTGACCGACAAGATCGACCCCTACCTGCGGCCGCTCTACGACGCGCTCAACGAGATGATGGACCCCGAGCTGGTGCCGAAGCTGCTCGCGGCCGGCACCGTCGAGGTCGCCCCCCTGGCGTACATGCGCGGGCGCACCCTCAACAACGCCTTCGTGGTGCTCGACGAGGCGCAGAACACCAGCCCCGAGCAGATGAAGATGTTCCTCACCCGCCTCGGCTTCGGAACCAAGATGGTGGTCACCGGCGACATCACCCAGATCGACCTTCCGACCGGCGCGTCGGGCCTGCGGCTCGTGACCCGCATCCTCGACCGGGTCGACGACATCCACTTCGCCACCCTCACCAGCGAGGACGTGGTGCGGCACTCGCTCGTCGGCAAGATCGTCGACGCCTACACCGAGTACGACGCGAAGCAGCAGGCGGGCCGGTTCGAGCGCCAGCAGGTGCGCGAGCAGAACCCGGAGGGCGCGAACCGCGCCGAGCGTCGCGGCCGCCCGCCGCAGGACCACCGACCGGCAGGGCCCGAGCGCCCGCGGGGGAAGCGCGGGGCGTCGTGACCATCGAGATCAACAACGAATCGGGCATGGAGGTCGACGAGGCGGCCCTGCAGCGGCTCGCGCTGTTCGCCCTCGACCACCTGCGGGTGCACCCGGATGCCGAGCTGGCGATCCTGCTGGTCGACGAGGCCGCAATGGAGCAGCTCCACGTGCAGTGGATGGACGAGCCCGGGCCGACCGACGTGCTCTCCTTCCCGATGGACGAGCTGCGTCCGGGCAGCGACGACGAGATCACCCCGGCGGGCCTGCTCGGCGACCTCGTGCTCTGTCCGCAGGTGGCGACCGCGCAGGCCGAGGAGGCCGGGCACGGCGCCGCCGACGAGCTGCTGCTGCTCACCGCGCACGGCATCCTGCACCTGCTCGGATTCGACCACGCCGAGCCCGACGAGGAGAAGGAGATGTTCGACGTGCAGCGCGACATCCTCGTCGGCTTCACGCTCGCCGAGCGGCGCCGATGACGCTCGTCGTCGTCTTCGTCGTGGCGGCCGTGCTGCTGGTCGCCTTCGCCGGACTGCTCGCGGCGATCGACGCCGCGCTCGGCGTGCTCAGCCGCATCGACCTGGTCGACCTCGCCGTCGATCACCGCGCCGGGCGATCACTGCGGGCGATCGCCGCCGACGCGGGCGCCCACGTCAACGCGCTCGCCTTCCTGCGCGTCGTCTCGGAGACCATCGCGGCGGTGCTGGTCACGCTCGCCCTGGCCATGGCCATCGAGGAGTGGTGGTGGGTGCTGCTCGCCGCGGTGCTCATCATGAGCGCCACCTCGTTCGTGCTCGTCGGATCGAGCCCGCGATCGGTGGGCCGCGCCCACCCGCGCGGCATCGTCGGCGCGACCGCGCCGCTGGTGCGCGGCATCCGGGTGCTGCTCGGCCCGATCGCCGACGCGATCATCGCCCTCGGCAACCGGGTCACCCCGGGGCGCCCGCGCACGCAGCAGACGGTGTCGAGCGAGGAGCAGCTGCTGAGCATGGTCGACGAGGCGACCGAGGCCGACGTGCTCGACGCGGGGGATCGCGACCTCATCCATTCGATCTTCGAGTGGGGCGACACCGTGGTGCGCGAGGTGATGCTGCCGCGCACCGACATGGTGACCGTCGACCAGGACACGACCCTCGGCGAGGCGATGGCCGAGTTCCTGTCGACCGGCGTCTCGCGAATGCCGGTTGTCGGCAAGGACTCCGACGAGGTGCTCGGCGTGCTCTACCTGCGCGATGTGGCGCGGTTGCAGTACGAGCAGCCGCTCGACGTCGCGTCGATCACGGCCGCCGACGTCGCGCGCCCGGCCGTCTTCGTGCCGGAGTCGAAGAAGGCGGATGCGACGCTGCGGCAGATGCAGATCGACTCGACCCACCTGGCGATGGTCGTCGACGAGTACGGCGGCATCGCCGGCCTGGTCACGATGGAGGACCTGATGGAGGAGCTCGTCGGCGACATCTCCGATGAGTACGACCGGGAGACGCCCGACGTCACCGACCTGGGTGGCGGCGTCTACCGCGTCAGCGCCCGGCTGCCCACCGATGAGCTCGGCGACCTGTTCGGCATCGAACTGGAGGACGACGACGTCGACACCGCGGGGGGACTGCTGACCAAGGCGTTCGGCCGACTGCCCGAGGCGGGCACCGTGGTCGAGGTGTCGGGACTGCGGATGCGGGCCGAGCGCGTCGAGGGCCGGCGCCGTCTGCTGCGCACGATCGTCGTGCAGGCCGACGAGGCGCTGCTCGACGCCCGGGCCGCGTTCGGCGAGGAGGAGCGATGACCGCGCCGTTCCGCGCCGGGTTCGCGTCGTTCGTCGGCCGCCCCAACGTCGGCAAGTCGACGCTCACCAACGCGCTCGTCGGCGAGAAGGTCGCGATCACCTCGTCGAAGCCGCAGACGACGCGGCACGCCATCCGGGGCATCGTGCACACCGTCGACGGCCAGCTGGTGCTCGTCGACACCCCCGGCATCCACCGCCCCCGCACGCTGCTCGGCGAGCGGCTCAACGACCTCGTCGCGGCGACGCTCGGCGATGTCGACGTGATCGGCTTCTGCGTGCCCGCCGACGAGAAGATCGGTCCGGGCGACCGCTACATCCACGACCGGCTCGACGACTTCCCGCGGGCGAAGAAGGTGGCGATCGTCACCAAGGTCGACGCCGTGCCCCGCCCGCGCGTCGCCGAGCAGCTGCTCGAGGTGAGCCGGATGCGGGAGTGGGAGGCGATCGTGCCGGTGTCGGCGCAGAGCCGCATCCAGCTCGACGTGCTCACCACCGAGCTGCTCGCGCTGCTGCCGGAGTCGCCGCCGCTCTACCCGGCGGAGGCGATCACCGACGAGACGCTCGAGACCCGCATCTCCGAGCTCATCCGCGAGGCGGCGCTCGAGGGCGTCAGCGACGAGCTGCCGCACTCGCTCGCGGTGACGGTCGACGACCTGGTCGAGCGCGACGACAAGGACCTGGTCGAGGTCTATGCGAACCTCTGGGTCGAGCGCGACAGCCAGAAGGGCATCGTGATCGGCAAGGGCGGGGCCCGGTTGAAGGACGTCGGCGCCCGGGCCCGCGCGGCGATCGAGCCGCTCGTCGGCCGTCAGGTGCACCTGGCGCTGCACGTGAAGGTCGCCAAGGAGTGGCAGCGCGACCCGAAGCAGCTCGGCCGGCTCGGGTTCTGACGACGGCTCCGACGGGGCGGTGAGCGCGATGACGGCGAGGCGGGCGACGGGACGTGGCGACGGGGCGGCGGGCCGCGGCGCACCTCGTCGGCGGGCGGTGCGGGGTGCCGCGGTGCTCGCCCTCGCGGCGGTGCTCGGCGGATGCGGGCTGATCCCGGGGCGGGTGCCCGACACCCCGATCCCGCCGGAGCAGTGGGATGCGCTGCCGTCGTGCGGCACGGCCGAGAACGCGGCGCCCTGGGTGCTGGTCGACGACTTCCCGGTCGATCAGGTGGTCGGCGTCGGCGCGGGCGTCGTCTGCGGCGACACCTTCCTCACCGGCGACGGCCGCGACTTCACCGGGGTCGGCATCCCGGAGGTCTCCCCGGGAGAACTCGACGAGCTGCGCGCGCGGTTCGAGGACGCCGGCTTCGAGCTGGTCGAGTCGTCGTTCCGCGAGCCGGAGTCGGGCGACGACGCCGGGCTGGTGGGCACCCTCGTGCTGCTGCGCGGCGAGCTGTCGTCCGGATCGCACGAGTACGTCTACCTCGTGAACTACTGGGACGGGGTGACGCCGGTGACGTACTACACGTACGTCGACTGGGAGTCGCCGCTCACCCGCGCGATCGCCTCCTGACCCGCGCGGGCCTCCACCGGCGCCGCGCCGGAGGTCACTCCTCGTCCGACTCCGCCGGCTCGGCGGCGGCGCCCACGCCGCGCAGGTCGAGATCGAGCGGAGCGAGTCCCGGCAGGTGCACCCAGCACTGGCCGAGCAGCACGTTGTCGATCACCAGGTCCGATCCGACGGTGCTGGTGACGGCGACCAGGTCGGGCACCGGCGATCCGGACGCGCCGGCGATGCGCCCGTGGGCGGCGGCGCACACCGCGTCGACGACCGCCTGCGCCTCGGCGTCGCCGCGGTACCCGGTCCAGTCGCCCGGCATTCGGGCCCAGCCGAGCAGCTGCGCCTCGTGCGGAATCGTGCAGGCCACGATGTCGTAGTACTCCTCGTCGGGCGACGGGAAGGTCGCGACGCACGAGTACGGATCGAGCGACGACCAGTATGTCGCCACCGGAACCTCGAGGGGGTCGGCGAACCAGTCGGAACCGGTGCCGCCGAGCTGCGCGCCGAACCCCGCCGCGCGCGCCTGCTCGATCATCCGCTCGACGTCGATCGCGTCGTCGTAGAGCGACAGGTCGTCGAGGTGGGCGATGCAGGTGCCGACGCGGTCGTCGCCGAGTGCGGCGAAGTTGGGGCTCACGGTGAGCGCGACGCCGCCGTGGGCGGCCTGCCAGTCGGCGACGAGCCCCGCGTAGGCGAGGCAGGTCTCCTCGAGCAGATCGGAGGCCTCGTCGGCGCTCGGACCGGTGCCCGATCCGTAGTCGTCCCACTCCAGCGCAGCCGGGATGCCGACCTCGCCGATCACCTGCGCGCGGTGCGGCTGCGAGCAGTCGACGACGTGGAACGACCCCGCGTTGGGCGAGAACTCGCCCTCCTCGTGCGGCACGATCCCGTCGTAGCTGTTCTCGAGGCAGCTGCCGGCCGCGAGGTGGCCGTAGTAGACGTCGGTCTCCCAGGTGGTGCCGACGCCGGCGGGCGTGCATCCGACCAGCGCGATGATCGCGGCGGCCGCGAGAGCGAGCGGCGCGAGGCGGCGCGCAGGGGTGGCCGGCATCCGTCCCACGGCACCTCCGAACGCGGTAGTCTCGCCCCAGTTCCGGGCGCGATCAGCTTGGCACAGAGGCGGGAGGCGGACGTGACCCAGCTCGACGCCCGTTCCCGCTCGTGGTCGGCCGGCGACGTGCTGCTGCTCAGCGCGGTCGTGCTGCTCTCGCTGCTGCTGCTCTTCGTCGGCGGGCTCGCCGCGGTGATCGGGATCACGAGCGCCGTCAGCGCCCAGCAGCGGCTCGGGACCGACGTGGCGCTCGAGCGGCTCGCCGAGGGCGACTGCGTCGACGACTACTCGCGCGTCGGCGACGCGCTCGGCACCTACACGCTGATCGACTGCGCGCGTCCGCACGCGGCTCAGCTGGTCTACATCGCGGAGTTCGGCGACGACGTCGATGGCTACCTCGGCCAGCAGGCGTCGAGCGACCTGGCCGGCTCCGTCTGCGCCGCCGCGCTGCGCTACCGGCTCAACCTCGTCGACGAGGTGGGCGAGCTGCCGTCGGCGGCGCTCGCCGGCATCTACCAGTCGCGCTCCAACTGGGCGTCCGGCAGCACCCAGTTCTACTGCTTCCTCGTCAACGAGGACGGGTCGCCGCTGGTCGGCGGGTACTTCCGCGACGACGACCTGGGTTGACGGGCCACGTCGGAGTCCCGGCGCCCGCCTGCGGGGAGTCGCCGATGCCGCCTCCGCCGGAGTCCGAGCGGCGCGCTCAGGTCCGAGCGGCGCGGTCAGAGTCGCAGCGGCGCGAGCCCCACGATGAAGGCGACGACGATCACGGCCACCGCCGAGGTGTGCAGCCCGAGGCGCCCGACCGCGTGCGAGGTCGTGCTGGCGACGGTGAGCAGCAGCAGCGCCACCGAGTAGAGGATCGACGCGGTGGTGATGCGGGTCGCGGTGTCGTCGGCCTGCCGGGCGTCGTTGTACGCGCGTTCGAGCGCGTCGAGGTAGGCGTTCGCCTCGACGCCGAGCTCCTCGAAGTAGCGGTCGTCGAGCGGCAGGGCGAGGCGTCCGTCGGCGCCGACGTCCTCTCCGGCCGAGTCGACGCGCTCCACGGCGTCGATCCAGCGCTGCGACAGGAGGCCGCCGAGCGGGCTCTCCTCGATCGTCTCGCCGCGGGCGGCGATCTGCAGCCAGATGCCCGTGTCGACGGCGTGCTCGGTCCAGTTCTGCTGGGCCTGGTTGATGTTGTCGACCGCGATCCGGTTGGCGAGCAGATCGAGTTCGCCCGCGTAGTCCGAATACTCCGAGGCCTGGAAGGCGGCGAAGGCGGTGAGAACCGACGCGACGCCCAGCAGGATCGAGGTCATCACGCCCGACGCGACGACCGACCGGTCGAGTCGGAGCCGGAACTGCTCGGACCGCGTCAGCGGGGCCTCGGCAGGGTTCTCCGGCTCGGTCACGCCGCTAGTGTAGGGCCAGTTCCGCCGCCCGCGAGGGGCGGTGCGAGGCGAAGGGAGCGCGGTGTCCGAGCCGTCGAACGTCGCCCCGCCGCCCGCCCCCTGGGCAGCCCCGCCGCCCCCGCGCGGCCCGATGCCCCGGCACCGCCGGCTCATGCTGGTGCTCGTCCCGGTGCTGCTCGTCGGGCTCGTGGTCGCCGTGTTCGTGCTCGACGCAGTCGTCGGGGCCGCCACCCGCACGCCGTCGACCGGAACCGACGTCGAGATGGCGACGAGCGGACACGGAACCGACTGCCGCGATGTGGCGCTGAACCCGGTGATCGCCGAGCGGTTCTCGGTCTGGTACGGACCCGACTGGGCCGACCTGGCCGAGAGCACCGGGGTGCCGGCCGCGTTCCCCGCGTCGGCGTTCGCCTATCCCGGGGTCGATCCGTTCTGCGGCAACGTCATCCCGGATGTCGAATTCGTCTACGTCGCCGGCGACGTCTCGCGCGCCCAGTTCGACGGCGCGGCGTCGATGCTGCGCGCGTTCGGCTACGTCATGAACTACGACGAGGTGCCGCACGAGCCGCTCGAGATCCCCGACGCGGCGCTGTCCGGGGCGAGCTCCGAGGGGCTGGGCTACCTGTACCGCGGCTTCGTCGACCCCGACAGCGGTGATGTCGTGTGGCTCGCCCTGTTCGCCGACGACCTCGACGGCTACGCGGGCACGGGTGACCTCGTGTTCGCCTACGTGCCGGTCGGCTGACCCGGCCGAGGTCCGCGGGCGCGGCGCCCCGGCGCAGGCCCCCGCATCCGGGTCGCCGGGAGGGAACGCGAACGGGCGCCCCGGCCGAAGACGGAGCGCCCGCGCTGAGCGTCAGAACGACGCGAGGAACGAGTTGAGGATCGCCTCGACGACCACGGTCTGATCCTCGGCGGTGACCGCCTGGATGATGATGCCGACGACGTGCGTCCCGTCGTCGGCCGCAGCCGCGACCGTGAGCACCGCGGTGTCGGTGCCGCCGCATGACGTGTACGCCGCGGCGATACCCGTGTAGACCGAGTCGCTGTACGACGTGCCGAAGTCTTCGACCGTGCACGGCTCGTCGAAGGCCGATCCGAGCCGGGGCAGCAGGTCCTCGACGGTGACCGACGGGTCGTCGGTCGCGTACACGTCGACGCCCGGGACGTCCCAGCGCGAGTAGTAATCGTCGATGTTCGGCGCCGCCGTGATGGCGATCCACGAGACGCCATTGCCGTCGGTGAAGGGGCTGCCGTCGACATCCGACCAGCTCGCCGGCACCTGCACCGTGAGGTGCTCGGTGTCGTCGACGAGACTCACCAGGTCGCCCGTGGGGGTCTCCGGCTGGACCGGGTCGCCGGTCGGCGTGGTGGTGGGGGTGGCGCCGATGCCGCCGAACCCGGTCGGCTTGGGCGTCTCCGCGGGGCCGACGACGGGGCTGAAGCACGCCGTGGCGCCGCCGAGCACGATCGCGGCGGCGCCGAGCGCCGCGGCGATGCGCGGGAGGGTGCGGGTCATCTCCGACTCCTTGTCCGTGGCCGGATCAGAACACGTCCGGCGCCGTGCGCTCGGACGGCGCCGAGCGGTCGGCCTCGACCGTCATGAGGAAGCTGCCGAGGATCGCGTCGAGGGTCGTCGACTTGTCCTCGTCGGTGATGAACTGCCCGCTGAGGTAGACGAAGTGCGTGCCGTCCATGTCCTGGGTCGCGAGGAAGAACTGGGCGGCGTCGGTCCCGTCACAGGCGAGCAGCGTCGAGTAGAACCCGACGTAGAGGCCGTCGTCGTACGGCTCGTTCACGGCGCCCGGCTCGCAGGCGGCGGCGAGGTTGTCGACCATGTTGCCGAGGAAGCCCTCCAGCACCTCGTCGTCCAGCGGTCCGTCGACGAGGGTGCCGCCGATCTCGATGCCGGCGGTGTCCCAGCTCGAGTAGAACGACTCGATGTCGGGCGAGGCGAGCAGCGAGACCCACTCGCGCCCGTCCTCGGTCGTGTAGGGCGCGCCATCGACGTCCGACCAGGATCCGGGCACGGCCACGCTCAGCACCCCGAGGTCGTCGAAGACGACGACGTAGTCGCCTGCCGGTGTCTCGGTGGGGTCGGGCGTGGGCTGGGCGGTGGGGAGGGCGAGCACCTTGCGCGAGATGTCCGCGTCGAGGGAGGCCTGCGCCGGGGCGGGCTTGTCCATCGCCTCCGGCTCGGCGGGTGCGGTCGTGCACGCGGCGAGGGCGATGGTGGCGGCGGCGATCGCCGCGACGGCGGGGATGCGGGGGGTGATGGTCATCGTGACTCCGGGGGAGGTGGGGGAGATCCGACGGCGCGGCGCTCCGGCTTCTCGGCGTTCGCGGGGGACCGCGAGACGATCAACGCTCAGGTTAGCGGGGTACGGGTTTCCGCGGGAGCGCGATCCGGGGCCTCGTCGGTCACGTTTCGGTGTCGACGTCGGCCGGGACGCGCCTCCGCGGGCCGCGGAGGTCAGGCCGTGGCGACGTCGCCGACGACGATCGAACCGGTCACCAGGTCGCTGCGCTCGGTGCGCAGGATCGAGCAGGTGAACTGGTAGACCTCGCCGTCGACGACGGTGCCGTCGAAGCCCTCCCAGCCGTGGCCGGTGCCGGCGGCGTGGTCGCCCCAGACATCCCATCCGTCGCCGAGCACGCCGGGGTGCACGGCGTCGATCAGCTCGGTGCAGAAAGCGTCGAGCGGGGCGTAGTCGTCGGTCACGATGTCCCCGTCGTCCGGACGGAAGGTGGCGACGAACTCCGGGAAGGCGACGCCGCCGTCGAAGTAGAAGAGGTACTCGCCGTTGTGGCCGACGTCGCAGAGGCCGGTGACGTACTCGCCGGGCCCGCTGCGGGTGAAGCAGCCACGGGCGTGGGCCGCCGGGTACTCCCCGGTGGCGTAGCCGGTGATGTCGACCCCCGGCTCGGCCGCGACGAGGATCGAGTCGCCCAGGTCGGTGAGCCAGGTCATCGAGCAGAGCACCCGGTGGTCGCCGTCGACGAACACGTCGAGTGACGCGGGCGAGGCGTCGAGGCGGTAGTAGCCCATGGGGGCGAGCCGCAGGTCGGTGCCGCTCATGCCGGCGATCGTCAGCTCATCGAGGCCGACGGCGTCGCGGTGCACGGCCCGGCATCCGGTGGCCGGGTGGTCGACCCAGTCCCAGAACGCTGTCAGGCTGCCGTCGGAGATCCGCTCCCACACGCTCTCGGCGCCGTCGGCGGCGATCGCGTCGTCCATCCCCGGCCACTCGGTCGAGCCGAGCACGTCGTAGAGGTGGTCCTCGGTGCAGTCCACCGTCGCCGTCCAGTCGGCGTTGAACCCGTCCTGGGCGTCGAGGCAGGTGCCGACGGGGAGGATCTCGGTCGTGCCGCCCGGGAGCGACGGCAGCAGGGTGCAGCCGCTCAGGACGAGGAGCGCCGCCGCGGGGAGGGCGACGAGGGCGGGACGATACATGAGGAAACCTCCGGAATGGATCGGCTCCGCCCGACCCTAGCGAACACCGTGGGCCCGCGCGACCGTCTCGCCGGAGGGTCGCCGACCCGACGGCGACCGGGTGTACCCTGGATCCGTGCTCTTCCGCTCGCTCCTCCTTCGTCGCCGCGACGAGGTCTGACACCCGGCCTCCCTCGTCGCGGAGTCCGCCGTCGGCTGGAACCACCGGACACGAACGAGGAACCGAGACCCATGAAGAACACCCAGAAGCCCAGCGGGATGCCGATCCACCGGTACCGCCCCTATCACCAGCAGTTCGTCACCGACCTGCCCGACCGCACCTGGCCGGCGAAGTCGATCACCCACGCCCCCATGTGGTGCGCCGTCGACCTGCGTGACGGCAACCAGGCGCTCATCGACCCGATGAGCCCCGAGCGCAAGCGCATCATGTTCGACCTGCTGGTGCGGATGGGCTACAAGCAGATCGAGGTCGGCTTCCCGTCGGCCAGCCAGACCGACTTCGACTTCGTGCGACAGCTGATCGAGGGCGACCACATCCCCGACGACGTGGTCATCCAGGTGCTCGTGCAGGCCCGCGAGGAGCTGATCGAGCGCACCTTCGAGTCGATCAAGGGCGCCAAGCAGGCGATCGTGCACCTCTACAACTCGACGAGCGTGCTGCAGCGCGACGTCGTGTTCCGCACCGATCGGCAGGGCGTCATCGACATCGCCCTCCAGGGCGCGCGCTGGTGCAAGCAGTACGAGGCGACCGTCCCCGAGACGACCGTGTACTACGAGTACTCGCCGGAGTCGTACACCGGCACCGAGCTGGAGTTCGCCGCCGAGGTCTGCAACCAGGTGATGACGGTGCTCACGCCGACCCCCGAGCGCAAGCTCATCGTCAACCTGCCGGCCACCGTCGAGATGGCGACGCCCAACGTCTACGCCGACTCGATCGAGTGGATGAACCGCAACCTCCACCACCGCGAGAACGTCATCCTGTCGCTGCACCCGCACAACGATCGCGGCACGGCGATCGCGGCGGCGGAGCTCGGCTACCTCGCCGGCGCGGACCGCATCGAGGGCTGCCTGTTCGGGAACGGCGAGCGCACCGGCAACGTCGACCTCGTCGCGCTGGGCATCAACCTGTTCACGCAGGGGATCGACCCGCAGATCGACTTCAGCGACCTCGACGACATCCGCCGCACGGCCGAGTACTGCAACCAGCTCAAGGTGCACGAGCGCAGCCCGTGGGCGGGCGACCTGGTCTACACGGCGTTCTCCGGATCGCACCAGGACGCCATCAAGAAGGGCTTCGAGTCGATGGACGCCCGGGCCGCCGAGACCGGCACGTCCGTGCGCGACCTCGAGTGGGCCGTTCCGTACCTGCCGGTCGACCCGAAGGACCTGGGTCGCGGCTACGAAGCGGTCGTGCGGGTGAACTCGCAGTCGGGCAAGGGCGGCGTCGCCTACCTGCTCAAGACCGACCACCACCTCGACCTGCCGCGCCGCCTGCAGATCGAGTTCAGCCAGGTCGTGCAGGCCCGCACGGACGCCGAGGGCGGCGAGGTCTCGAGCGCCGAGATCTGGTCGATCTTCTCCGACGAGTACCTGCCCGCGCCCGCCGATCGCGACGAGGAGCGCTGGGGTCGCTTCGAGCTGCTCGCGACCAAGACCGAGAGCGAGCTGGGCGGGGCGGTCACGCTCGAGACCCGCATCCGCGTCGGCGACGAGGTCGAGACCGCCTCCGGCTCGGGCAACGGCCCGATCGCGGCGTTCCTCGACATCCTGGGGCGGCACGGGCACGAGATCCGGCTCTACGACTACGTCGAGCACGCGATGAGCGCATCGGGCGACGCGCTCGCCGCCGCCTACGTCGAGCTGCAGGTCGGCGAGCGCCGGCTGTGGGGCGTCGGGATCGACGCCGACATCTCGACCGCGTCGCTCAAGGCGATCGTGTCGGCGGTGAACCGCGCCGTGCGCCTCGACGCGGGCGACCGCGCGGGCGAGCTCGCGGGAGTCTGACCGCGGGTCGACGTCAGGCCTCTCGGAGACGGATGCGTCGGCGCTCCCCGGTCGCCGCCCGCCACCGCTCGGCGACTTCGGCGAACCCGACGATCTCGGGTCCGCCGATGTCGGCGACCCGGCCGCTCGGCCCGCCCGCCACAAGCTCGGCGAGCCGGGCGGCCGTCTCCTGCTGGGAGATCGGCTGCAGCCGCAGGTCGGGCGCGAACAGGGTGGGCATCCGCCCCTGCATCCTCAGGATCTCGATCGGGAAGGAGTAGAACTGGGTGGCGCGCAGAATCATCCACGGCAGGCCGGACGACTCGACCTCTCGCTCGTTCGCGACCTTGTCGCGGTAGTAGAAGTAGCGGATGCGGTCGGCGCCGACCATCGAGATGTAGACGAGGTGCCCGACGCCGGCGTCCCGCGCCGCGCGGAGCAGGTGGCGAGTGCCGGGCAGGTCCTTCCGCCGGTTGGTCGCCAGGTGGACGACGGTGTCGACGCCGTCGACAGCGGCGTCGAGCGCGCGGTCGCGGTCCAGGTCGCCGACGACGTGTCCATCGCCGGGGCGTCGGCTGAGGACGCGGACGTCGTGGCCGTCGGACCGCAGTCGAGCGACGGTCGGTCGGCCGAGGCCTCCCGTCCCGCCGGTGACGAGAACCGTGCTCACGCGGACATCATGCTCCGCGCGGGTCGTCGGCGACAGGGGAGTCGGGCGGCCTCCGCCGCCAGGTCCAGGTCCGCTGCTCCGGCAGGCTCCAGCCGAACACCAGCGCCAGGATCCTGATCACGACCGCGACGGCGGCGCCGACGAGTGCGGCGACGGTCGTGTCCACGCCCACCCGGGTGAGCATGACGATGAGCGCCGACCCGGCGATGGCGGCGACGGCGTAGAGCGACCCGACGTGCATGAGCGCGATCGGCACGACCAGCAGCAGGTCGCGCAGGATCGAGCCGCCCACCGCGGTGAGCGCGCCGAGGAACACCGCGGGTACCTCGGGGAGCCCCGCCGCGAGCGCGGCCGTGGTGCCGATGGCGGCGAACAGGCCGAGCGTCAGGGCGTCGAGCGCGGTGAGCAGGCGGCTGATCCGCGCGAACAGGTGACTGAGCAGCATCCCGAGCAGCGCGGCCGCCGTCGCGATCGGCAGGTAGAGGTTGCTCTCCAGGGCGCGCGGGACGCGGTCGAGGAACAGGTCGCGCAGCAGTCCGCCGCCGAACCCCGTGGCGATGCCGATGATGGCGACGCCGAGCAGGTCGAGCCGGCGGTCGCGGAACTGGCCGGCGAACAGTGCGCCGCCCAGGCTGCCGACCCCGACCGCCACCAGGTCGACCCAGAGGGGCACGGCGAATCCGGATTCGAGCGCGGGCGTCACCGCTCCATTGTCGCGGCCCGGGCGTCCCGACGCCGAGCCGCCCCCCGGATGCCGCCGATCCGAACGCGCGGATGCGGCCCGCCTCCCGCGCGGGTCGGCGTGGGCGGGGAGAATGGCGGAGTGCCCACCTATCGCGACGAGGTGGTCGTGCTGCGCACCCACAAGCTGGGCGAGGCCGACCGCATCCTGACGCTGCTCAGCCGTCAGCACGGCAAGGTGCGCGCCGTCGCGAAGGGCGTGCGACGCACGGCCTCCCGATTCGGGGCGCGGCTCGAGCCGTTCATGGTGGCCGACGTGCAGCTGTACGAGGGCCGCAGCCTCGACATCGTGCAGCAGGCGGAGACGCTGGGGGTCTACGGCGCCGACATCGTGGGCGACTACGGCCGCTATACCGCGGCGACGGCGATGGTGGAGGCGGCCGACCGGCTCACCGAGCACGAGCCGGGCCTGCAGCACTACCTGCTGCTCGTGGGCGCCCTCCGCTCCCTGAGCCGCGGCGAGCACGACCCGGGCCTCACGCTCGACTCCTACCTGCTGCGTGCGCTGTCGATCGCGGGGTGGTCGCCGAGCTTCTCCGACTGCGCGGTGACCGGCGCCCCCGGCCCGCACTCGGCGTTCGTCGTGCCGATGGGCGGGGTGGTGAGCGACGCCGTCGCGCCGCCCGGCGCGCCGCGGCTCGACCCGGCGACGCTCGCCCACCTGGCCGCGCTGCTCACCGGCGACTGGGCCGCGGCGGAGGACGCCGACGAGCGCGCCCGCGCGCAGGGCACCGGAATCGTCGCCGCGTACACCCAGTACCACCTGGAGCGCGGACTGAAGTCGCTCGCCCTCGTCGACCGGACGATCGCCTGATGGCCCGCCGCCGCCCGTTCCGCCGCCCGGGGGAGAAGACCCACCGCGACTCGGTCGACTTCGTCCCCGTCGACTGGACCGGTCAGCATCCGCCCGCCCTGCCTCCCGCCGCCGTGCCGAAGCACGTCGCGATCGTCATGGACGGCAACGGGCGCTGGGCGAACCGGCAGGGCCTCACCCGGGTGGAGGGGCACCGCGCGGGCGAGGCGAGTCTGCTCGACGTCGTGGCGGGCGCCATCCAGATCGGGGTGACGCACCTCAGCGTCTACGCCTTCTCGACCGAGAACTGGGCGCGCAGCCCCGACGAGGTGCGCTTCCTGATGGGGTTCAACCGCGACGTGCTGCACCGCCGACGCGACCAGCTCGACGAGTGGGGGGTTCGCATCCGCTGGGCGGGCCGCCGGCCACGCCTGTGGCGGTCGGTGATCGACGAGCTCGAGTTCGCCGAGGCGATGACGGCGGACAACTCGACGCTCACGCTCACGATGTGCGTCAACTACGGCGGGCGGGTCGAGATCGCGGACGCGGTGCGCGGCATCGCCGACGAGGTCGCGGCGGGGCGGCTCAACCCGTCGCGCATCTCGGAGAAGACGATCGCGCGCCACCTCTACGTGCCCGAGCTGCCCGACGTCGACCTGTTCCTGCGCAGCTCGGGGGAGCAGCGCACGAGCAACTTCCTGCTCTGGCAGAGCGCCTACGCCGAAATGGTGTTCCTCGACACGCTGTGGCCCGACTTCCGGCGCACCGACCTGTGGCACGGCATCGAGGTGTTCGCCGGGCGGTCGCGGCGCTTCGGCGGGGCGGTCGACGCGCCGTCGGCGTGAGTCCGCGCGGTCGCGCGGCGCCGGCGCTCAGCCCGGCAGCGTGAGGTCGACCTCGCCCTCGGTGAGGTCGTAGTCGGTTCCGTCGGGGATGTGCACCCAGCGTCGCCCATCGCGCTGCTCGACCTCCGGCTGCACGAGCACGCCCGTGCGCGCCGCCGCCCGCGCGAGGGCGTCGTCGGTGCGCGCGCCGAGCGCGAGCCAGCGCAGGTGCACGCGGGTGGGGAACGGCAGTCGCTCGTCGCCGGCGTCGGCGGCCGCGAGGACGGCCGCCGGCTCGACCCAGTCGGTGGTCAGCGCCTCGGCGCCGTCGGGGACGGGGTCGTGGTCGGCGGGCGCGCGGGCGACGAAGAACCGGGTGTCCCAGCGGCGCGGGGCGATGCTCGGCGTCACCCAGCGGGCGATCGGTACGACCACGTCGAGGTCGAGTCCGCCGGCGGTGCGCACGGCATCCGGGAACGCGGTCGCGCCGGGCGGGGGAGCCGCGCCGCCGAGCAGCAGGGCCACTTCCTCGTAGGTCTCCCGGATGCCGGCGATGCGCGCGATGCGGTCGTCCTCGCCACCGCGCACGAGCGCGTGCAGGTCGGGGTCGGCGTCCGACGGTTCGACCGCGCCGCCCGGGAACACCAGGGCCGAGGCGAACATGCCCGTGGGCGGGCGCCGCATCATCAGCACCCGCAGTGGATCGTCGCGCACGATCAGCACCGTCGCCGCGTCGCGCGGGGTCACCGGGGTCACCCTCCGACTCTGGCACGTCGCCTCTGACACGTCGCGCGCCCCACCGGCGGCGTCGGGGCGGCCCGGGCCAGCGGTGCGGAATCTGAGAGGATTTCAGGGTGACTCGGGGGAACGCACGCACCGCGGATGATCTGGACTTCTCGGCCCTCGAGGCGCGGCCCGGCGACCGCACGGTGCCGCGCGTGGTCATCCCGCGTCCGAAGCGGCTGCAGGCGCTGTTCTTTTACGGCATCACCGGCGCGGTCTTCCTCGGCACCTGGGCGATCCTCGGGGCGGGGATCCTGCTCGGCATCCGCTTCGATCAGAACATCCCGGTGGGATCGCTGCTCCTCGCGGCGGGTCTGCTCGCGATCGCGGTGGGCGTGGTCGTGTTCGTCATCGAGCAGAGGTGGAACCGCCGCCACGCGCTGCCGGGCATCGACGTGCTCGGCCGACTGCCGGAGTTCGCGGCGGCGAACGGATTCGACTACGAGTCGGTGACCCGCGACATCCCGTTCGGTCACCTGTTCTTCGACACCGGGCTGCAGGATCCCCGTCTGCAGTGGGTGCTGCGGTCGCGATCGGGGCGGGAGACGGTGATCGGCACGTCCGTCGCCGACATCCCGCAGGGACGCGGGCGGCCGCCGTTCCCGGTCGCGCAGGGGTTCGCGGCGATCCGGCTCGACCGCGAGGTGCCGCATGTGCTGCTGGTGCCGCGCACCGACTTCGCCCCCGGCATCCGGGAGGAGCGGCGGCGGATGTTCCTCGAGGGGGACTTCCCGCGCTACTTCACGCTGTACTGCGAGCCCGGCGCCGAGATCGAGGCGCTCACCGTGCTGACGCCCGACGTGATGGCCGCGATGGTCGACGACGCAACGCTCTGGACGGCGGAGATCGAGGGCGACTGGCTGGTGTTCTCGTACCCGGTGAGTTTCGGGCTGTTCGGGGCCGCGGAGTACCGCCGGGTCTTCGAGCTGCTCGACGAGGTCGGGGGCGAGTTCGTGCAGCAGACCGACGTGCCGACCGTGGTCGGACGCGACCTCGCCGCGTCGCCGATCGCGCGGGAGCGGCGGCGCCGCGCGATGCCGCTGTCGGGGAAACTGCAGCTCGCCTGGCTCGGACTGCTCGCGGTGGCGGTGTTCGCGGTCCCCGGGGTGCTGCTCGCCGTCGCCGGCTGACGCGCCGACGGCCGAGACGCCCGCCCCGCGACCGGGTTCATGTCAGATCGACCCGAAGTGGTACACTCCGTTCAGGTCGAGTTGACCTTTACCGCAGCGGATCAGGAGGCGCCATGAGCGACGCGATCGATCTCGCCGTCTCGACGGTGATCTTCGCGCTGCGCCCGGACGATTCCGGCCGCCCGGTGCTCTCGATCCCGCTCGTCCGCCGCACGCGGGAGCCGTTCGCGGGGCAGTGGGCGATCCCCGGCGGCGCAGCCGACCCGGAGGAGGGCCTCGAGGAGACCGCGGGGCGCAAGCTCCGCGAGACCACCGGAGTGCGCCCCGGCTACCTGGAGCAGCTCTACTGCTTCGGCGAGCCGCACCGCTCGCCGAGCGGGCGCGTCGTCTCGGTCGTCTATTGGGCGCTCGTGCGCGCCGACGAGACCCGGCCCGCCGAGGAACGCGAGAACGTGCGCTGGTTCGCGGCCGACGCGCTGCCCGAGCTCGCGTTCGACCACAACCGCATCGTCGAGTACGCGCTGTGGCGGCTGCGCACCAAGATGGAGTACTCGCGCATCGCGCACGCGCTGCTCGGCGAGACGTTCACGCTCGCGGAGCTGCGGCAGGTGTACGAGGCGGTGCTCGATCGCGAGCTCGACCCCGCCAACTTCCGCCGCCAGATGGAGGCGTCCGGCGCGATCGTGCCGACCGGGCAGCGTCTCACCGGCGGCCGCCACCGGCCGCCCGCCCTCTACCGCTACGACGCCGGCGACGCGCTCGTCGACAACGGCCCGCTGTCGCGCGTCGCATCCCCGTCCGACGGTCGGCCCGCCGACCGCGCCCCCGAACTGACCCCTGCGATCGGCGCAGGGAGCTGAGAGAAGAAGCACCATGACCAGCATCGACATCGCGATCCGCACCAAGCCGGACGACGCGTGCAGCACCGACCTCGCCAAGGGGCCGTGGGAGTTCGACCCGGTGCCCGGGTACGGGCCCGGATCGAGCATGCACGACGTCATCCCGACGGGCAGCCCCCGCCAGGGCGAGATCCCCGCCGAGTACCGCGACGCGCCCACCGAGGAGCTGCACGAGCGCATCCGCGCGGCGAAGGCCGCCCTCGGCGACAAGGTCGTCATCCTCGGCCACTACTACCAGCGCGACGAGATCGTGCAGCACGCCGACTTCCTCGGCGACTCGTTCATGCTCGCCAACGCGGCGCAGACCGTGCCCACCGCCGAGACCATCGTGTTCTGCGGCGTGCACTTCATGGCCGAGACGGCCGACATCCTCGCCCGCGACGACCAGGACGTGATCCTGCCCAACCTCGCGGCGGGCTGCTCGATGGCCGACATGGCCGACGAGGACTCCGTCGAGGCGGCGTGGGCCGAGCTCGAGGCGCTCTACGGCACGGAGCCGGATGCCGACGGCAAGCAGCCGATCATCCCCGTCACCTACATGAACAGCTCCGCGGCGCTCAAGGCGTTCTGCGGGCGCCACGGCGGCATCGTCTGCACCTCGTCGAACGCCGAGACCGTGCTGGAGTGGGCGTTCGAGCGCGGACAGCGCGTGCTGTTCTTCCCCGACCAGCACCTCGGCCGCAACACGGCGAAGAAGATGGGCATCCCCGTCGATCGGATGCCGATGTGGAACCCGCGCAAGCCGATGGGCGGCAACGCCCCCGACGACCTGCTCGCCGCGCGGGTCGTGCTGTGGCACGGCTTCTGCTCGGTGCACCGCCGGTTCACGGTGGCGCAGGTGGAGCAGGCCCGCGCCGAGCACCCTGGGGTGCGCGTCGTCGTGCACCCGGAGTGCCCGATGGAGGTCGTCGACATCGCCGACGAGGCCGGGTCGACGGAGTACATCCGCAAGGCCGTCGAGGAGGCGACCGAGCCGACGACGTTCGCGATCGGCACCGAGGTCAACATGGTGAACCGCCTCGCGGAGGAGCACCCGCAGCACACCATCTTCTGCCTCGACCCGGTGATCTGCCCGTGCTCGACGATGTACCGCATCCACCCCGGCTATCTCGCCTGGGTGCTCGAGGAGCTCGTCGCCGGCCGCGCGCCGAACGTGATCCGGGTGTCCGACGAGGTGGCCGAGCACGCCAAGGTCGCCCTCGAGCGGATGCTCGCCGCCAAGCCGAAGACGACCGGCGACTGATGCGCGTCGTCATCGTCGGGACCGGCATCGCCGGTCTCGTCACCGCCTACCGCGCCGCCACCGGCGGTACGCCTCACGACATCGTGCTCGTCACCAAGGACGAGCTGACCGAGTCGAACACCAAATACGCCCAGGGCGGCATCGCCGTCGCGCTGTTCCCCGACGACTCGGTCGCGAGCCACATCGACGACACCCTCGTCGCCGGGGCGGGACTGTGTGACCGTCACGCCGTCGAGGTGCTGTGCGGCGAGGGGCCGCAGCGGGTGCGCGACCTGATCGACCTCGGCGTCGAGTTCGACCGCATCGCCAACGGCGAGTACGCCCGCGGCCACGAGGCCGCGCACTCGCACCGGCGGGTGCTGCACGCCGGCGGCGACGCCACCGGCCTCGCCATCGAGGTCGCCCTGCTGCGCGCGGTGAAGGCGCTCGCGGTCGAGCTGCACGAGCACACCTTCCTGCGCGAGGTGCTCGTCGAGACCGGAGCCGACGGCGTGCGTCGCACCACCGGCATCGAGGTGATCGACCCCGACGGGGGTGTGCGCGCCATCCGGGCGGATGCCGTCATCCTCGCCAGCGGGGGCGCCGGACAGCTCTACCAGCACACCACCAACCCCGAGGTGACCACCGGCGACGGCGTCGCCGCCGCCTATCGCGCGGGCGCCGCGGTCGGCGACGTCGAGTTCTACCAGTTCCACCCCACGTCGCTCGCGGTGAAGGGCAACCCGCTCGTCTCCGAGGCGGTGCGCGGCGAGGGGGCGGTGCTGCGCGACGAGACCGGCGCACGGTTCATGTTCGACATCCACCCCGACGGCGAGCTCGCCCCGCGCGACGTCGTCGCCCGCGGCATCCACCGCAAGATGGCCGAGCAGGAGGGGCGCCCGGTCGTGCTCGACGCGACCGCGCTCGGCGCCGAGTACCTCGCCGAGCGGTTCCCCGGCATCGACCGGGTGGTGCGCGAGAACGGCTTCGACTGGGGCGCCGAGCCGATCCCGGTCACTCCCGCGGCCCACTACTGGATGGGGGGAGTGCGCACCGACGACTCCGGGCGCACCACCCTGCCCGGGCTCTACGTCGTCGGCGAGGCGAGCAACACCGGCGTGCACGGCGCCAACCGCCTCGCGTCCAACTCGCTGCTCGAGTCGCTCGTGTTCGCCTGGCGGGCCGCCGACGCGCGCGACGAGCCGCCGCGCGCGATCGAGGTCGAGGCCCTCGACCCGGCCGGGGGCGACGTCCCGCCGGCCGCCGACGCGCCGCCGTTCTCCCGCGCGTCGCTGCGCCGCCTGATGTGGGACCTGGTCGGCCTCGAGCGCGACCTCGACGGTCTGCGCGCCGCGGCCGGCATCCTGTCCGCCTGGGCGGTGCACGGGCCGGACCCC
>JBHIXX010000019.1:0-50677 GCA_041984585.1 Pseudolysinimonas sp.
TGAACGCGTACACCCTCGCGTTCGCGTCGTTCATCCTGTTCGCCGTCGCCCTCGGTGACCGGTTCGGCCGGCGCACCGTGTTCGTCGTCGGCATCGCCGTGTTCACCGCCGCCTCGGTGTTCGCCGCGCTCTCCACCGACCCCGCGCAGCTGATCGCCGCGCGCGCCCTGCAGGGGCTCGGCGGCGCGGGCATCATGCCGCTGTCGCTGTCGCTGCTCTCCGGGGCCGTCGACGAGAAGCGGCGCCCGCTCGCGATCGGCATCTGGGGCGGGATCGCCGGGCTCGGCGTCGCCGCCGGACCGCTCGTCGGCGGCGCGGTGGTCGAAGGATGGAACTGGCAGGCGATCTTCTGGATCAACGTGCCGGTCGGCATGCTCGCCATCCCGTTCGTGCTGCGCGCCCTGCCCGAGGCGTTCGGGGCGAAGGTGCGCGCCGACGTGCTCGGCGTCGTGCTCGCCGGCCTCGGCGTGCTCGGCCTCGTCTACGGCATCGTCCGCGGCAACGACGCGGGCTGGGACTCGCTCGAGGTGATCGGCGCACTCGTCGGCGGCGCGGTGCTCGTCGCCGCGTTCCTGGTCTGGCAGACCCGGGCGCGCTCGCCGCTGCTGCCGCTGCGCCTGTTCCGCGACCGCAGCTTCACCCTCGCCAACGTCGTCGGCTTCGGTTTCTCGTTCGGCATGTTCGGCGCGGTGTTCATCCTCATCCAGTACCTCCAGATCGTGCAGGGCCACAGCCCGCTCGAGGCGGCCGTGATGACCACCCCGTGGACGATGGCCCCGATGGTGGTCGCGCCGCTCGCCGGGGCGATCGCGCCGCGGGTCGGCACCCGGCTGCTCATCGTGGCGGGACTGCTGTTCCAGGCGACCGGGCTCATCTGGATCGCCGCCGTCATGACCGTCGACACCCCCTACCTCGAGATGCTGCCCGCGTTCATCTCCGCCGGCGTCGGCATGGGCCTCGTCTTCGCCCCGTCGTCGACGGCGGTGCTCGCCCGGGTCGTCCCGGCCGACACCGCGAAGGCGAGCGGCACCAACTCGACCCTGCGCGAGATCGGCATCGCCCTGGGCATCGCCGTGCTCACCGCCGTGTTCACCGGCGCGGGCGGCGAGCTCACCCCCACCGGCTACGTCGACGCGGCCGTGCCCGCGGTTTTCGTCGGCGCGGCGGTGGTGCTCGCCACCGCGGTCGCCGCCGTGTTCCTGCCGGCCGGACGCGCGCCCCGCCCGGCCGCGGACGGGGCCGACGTCCCGCAGGAGGCGCTCGCCTCGTAGGCTCGGAGCCGTGCGGATCGGCGTGATCGGGGCCGGGGCGGTGGGCGGACTGCTCGCCGCGCTCCTCGATCGCGCCGGTCACGACGTCGAGGTGACCGCGCGCGGCGACCACCTCGCCGCCATCCGGGCCGACGGCATCCGACTCGACGGCGGCTACGGCGAGCACGTCGCGCGGGTCGCCGCGGGCCCCGTGCTCGCCTCCCGCCCCGACCTCTGCGTGCTCGCGACGAAGGCGCAGGACGGTGAGGAGGCGCTGCGCGCCAACGCCGCGGCGCTCTCCGGGGGCGTGCCGGTGCTGGTGGCGCAGAACGGGCTCGGCGGCATCCGCGTCGCCGGGGAGGTGCTGCCCGGGTCGCCCTTGCTCGGCGGGCTCGCGCTGTTCGCCACCTCCTACCTCTCCCCCGGCCGCATCACGGTGACGGCGGCGCTGCCGATCCTGCTCGGCGCCGGCCCGGGCGCCGACGCCGAGCTGCTCGAGCGGGTCGCCGAGACCTTCCGCGCGGCCCTGCCGGTCGAGGTGACCGACGACCTGGACGCGGCCCAGTGGTCGAAGCTCATGATCAACCACGTCAACGCCCTCCCGGCGATCACCGGGATGAGCGTGCAGGACGTGGTCGCCGATCCGGGGCTGTGCCGCGTGATGGCGCGCAGCCTGCGCGAGACGGCGCGCATCGCGCACGACCTCGGCATCCGCTACGCCGCCATCCAGGGCGTTCCCGGCTGGGCGCTCGGGGCGATGCGCTGGCTGCCCCTCGCGGGCGTCGCGGCGTTCCCCCGGATGCTGGCACGGCGGATGGGCGACGTGCCGAACCCCGGGTCGACACTGCAGAGCATCCGCCGCGGTCAGCGCACCGAGATCGACTTCCTCAACGGCGCCGTCGTGCGGGCGGCCGGAGAGATCGGCCGCGCCGCCCCGGTGAACGCCGCCCTGGTCGAGATGGTGCACGAGGTGGAGTCGAGCGGCGCGTTCCTCAGCCCCGCGACGGTCGTCGCCCGCGTGCCCTGACGCCGGTCGGCGGCGGCGGGACGCTGCAGTAGTCGGCGAACCGCCGCTTCGGGCGGGCGGGGTCGGTGTTGTCGACGATCGCGTCGGCGCGGGTGTTCGGGTGCGCGTCGGCGACGTACATCCGCAGCGCCCCGGTCAGCCGGTCGTTCGACGGCGCATCCGGATCGGGATCCGCCCCCGAGAGCTCGGCCAGCCGGGCGAAGCGCACCGGTTCGTCGGCGTCGAGCCAGATCGACCAGTTCCACAGCCCCGCGAGCTCCGGCCGGTTGAGGAACACGCCGTCGATGATGAGCACCAGGTCGGCGGGCCCGTCCTGCCAGTCCGGCTCGAGCGGCGCGTCGCGGTCGACGTCGAACGCCGCGGTGACGAACGACGAGCTGCCGCCCATCCGGAACGGCTCCACCAGCACGCGGCGCAGCACCGAGTAGTCGAAGTCGTCGCGGTAGCGGCCCTCCGGATCGTCGGCCCCGCGCGCCAGCCGCTCGGCCCGCGGCCGGCGGAAGTCGTCGACCGAGGCCCGCGCCACCGTGTAGCCGGCGCGCCGGAAGGCGAGCGCGAGGTCGTCGGCGAACTCCCGGGTGCCGGCGCCGTCGGGCCCGTCGACGGCGAGCACCGTGCGGCCGCGCGCGTAGTTGTGGGCGTACTCGCCGACCAGATCGGCGAGCATGTCACGGCGATCCGGGGCGATCTTCGACCACGCGAGCATGCCCTCAGGCTACGACCGTCGACCGCCCGACGGGGCGACGTACGCTGGCCGGATGGAGGCCGACCGCGCACGGATCGCGGAGCGGATCGCCGACTGGTACGCCGCTGGTCACCGCGACCTGCCCTGGCGCCGGGCCGGGTTCCCCGCCTGGGGCACGCTGGTGAGCGAGTTCATGCTGCAGCAGACCCCGGTGGCCCGGGTGATCCCGGCGCTGGAGTCGTGGCTGGCGCGCTGGCCGACCCCGTCGGCGCTCGCCTCGGTGCCGCCCGGCGAGGCCGTGCGGGCCTGGGACCGGCTCGGCTACCCGCGCCGCGCGCTCGCGCTGCACGCCGCGGCGACCGCGATCGCCGACGAGCACGGCGACGAGGTGCCGAGCGACGTCGACGCGCTGCTCGCCCTGCCCGGCGTCGGGCCGTACACCGCGCGCGCGGTCGCGGCCTTCGCCCACGGCGTGCGCACCCCCGTGGTCGACACCAACGTGCGCCGCGTGCTCGCCCGGGCGGTGCGCGGCGACGGCGAGGCCGGGCCGCCGCGCACCGCCCGCGACCTCGACGAGATGGAGCGGATGCTGCCCGCCGACCCCGAGCGCGCGCGGCTGGTGAACGCGGGCACGATGGAGCTCGGGCAGACCCGGTGCACGGCGCGCTCCCCGCGCTGCGCCGAGTGCCCGATCGAGGACCTGTGCGCCTGGCGCGCCGCCGGCTACCCCGCCTACGACGGACCGGCCGCTCCGCGGCAGAAGCGCTACGAGGGATCGGACCGCCAGGTGCGCGGACGCATCCTGCGCGAACTGCGGGCCAGCGACATCCCGGTGCCCGAGCCGGCGGTGCGCGGACTGTGGGCCGACTCCGCCCAGCTCGACCGCGCGCTCGGCGGTCTGCTCGCCGACGGGTTGATCGTGCGCGCCGACGGCGGCTACATGCTTCCGTAGCCGCGCGACGCCGGGAGCGGCACCCGGGACCGTCACCCGCCACCGGCCGCGCGACGCGGGTCGTGTACCGTCGCGGGGGTGTTCTCGACGCCGCTCCGCCTCACCCGCGAGGCGGCGACCGAACAGCTAGCCGCCCGCCTGACGGCGATCCGCGGCGAGCTCGAGCTGCCCGAGGCGTTCCCCGACGACGTGCTCGCCGAGACCCGCGCCGCGATCGCCGCGTACCGGCTGCCCGACGTCGACCGTACCGACATCCCGCTGTGCACCGTCGACCCGGAGGGCTCCACCGACCTCGACCAGGCGCTGCACCTCGAGCGGCTCGGCGACGGCTTCCGCGTGTACTACGCGATCGCCGACGTCGCCGCCTTCGTCGCACCGGGCGGCGCGCTCGACGCCGAGGCGCTCGCCCGCGGGCAGACGCTGTACGCGGCGGACGGCCGCATCCCGCTGCATCCGGCGGAGCTGAGCGAGGGCGCCGCGTCGCTGCTGCCGGATGTCGACCGCGGCGCGTACCTGTGGGAGGTCGACCTCGACGCCGCCGGCGCGATCACCGGCGCCACCGTCGCGCGCGCCCGGGTGCGCAGCCGACGGCAGTGGACCTACGACGAGGCGCAGAACGCGGCGGACTCCGACCCGCTGCTCGACCTGCTGCGCGAGGTCGGCGAGCTGCGCCTCGCCCGGGAGGCGGAACGCGGCGGCGCGAGCCTCGCCACCCCCGAGGCGCTCGTGATCCCCGACGGCGACGGCTACCGGCTCGAGCGCCGCCGCCTGCTGCCCGTCGAGCAGTGGAACGCGCAGCTGTCGCTGCTCACCGGGATGGCCGCGGCCGACCTCATGCTCGGCGCCGGGGTCGGCGTGCTGCGCACCATGCCGCCCGCCGACGACGAGGCCATCGCCCGGTTCCGCCGCCAGACCCGGGCCCTCGGCGAGGCGTGGCCCGAGGGTGAGCGGTACGGCGACTACCTGCGGCGGCTGTCGCCGACCGACCCCGAGCACCTCGCCATCCGGCACGCGGCGGCGGCGCTGTTCCGCGGCGCCGCCTACCGCCCGTTCGACGGAGACCCGCCGGAGGAGACCGTGCAGGCCGCCATCGGCGCGCCGTACGCCCACGTCACCGCGCCGCTGCGCCGCCTCGTCGACCGGCACGGTCTCGTCGTCTGCGCCGCGATCAGCGCGGGCGAACCGGTGCCCGACTGGGCGCGCGAGGCGCTGCCCGAACTGCCGTCGTCGATGGGCCGGTCGTCGAGCCTCGCCGGCCGACTCGACCGGATGACGCTCGAAGCGGTCGAGGCCGCCGTGCTCGCGCCGCGCGTCGGGGCCGAGTTCCGCGGCGTCGCGCTCGACGACCACACGGTGCAGCTGCACCACCCCGCCGTCGAGGCGGAGTGCGACGGCGACCTCGAACCCGGGACGGATGTCACCGTGCGCCTGGTCGAGGCCGACGTCGCCACCGGCACCGTGCGATTCACCCCGGCCTGACGGCCCGGGTCAGTCCCTCACGCGCACCGACAGGCAGGTGACGCAGCCCTCGAGCTTCTCGAACTCGCTCACCGGCGTCGTGATCACGTCCAGTCCGCGCGCGGCGAGCAGCTCCGCGGTGCGCGGAGCGGATGCCGACAGCAACACCGTGTCGTCGGCGAGCACCACCACGGCGACGCCCTCCGCCTCCGGCACGGCGACGAACTCGGGGAACACCGCCGGGTCGTCGACGATCGGCGGGAAGCCGATCACCGCGCCGTCCGGCAGCGCCGTCACCGCCGACTTCAGGTGCAGCGCCTTCGTCGTCGGCACCCCCACCACGCGCCAGCCGCGGGGCTCGAGCAGGGCGCGCAGCGCGGTCACGCCGGCCTCGTTCGTGCGCGAACCGAGTCCGACGTAGGCCGTGCGGCCCACCTTGAGCACGTCGCCGCCGTCGAGCGTCGCCGGCGGGTCGATGCGCGCGACCTCGACGCCGAGACCCGCGACCGCGGCCGCCACCGCGCGCTGCTCGCCCGCGCGCGACGGCGCCCCGGGCGACGTGAGCACCGCCAGATCGTCGAACAGCACGACCATGTCCTCGACGAAGACGCCGTCGGGGTGCTCGTCGGCCGGGTCGACCTCGACCACCTCCCAGCCGCGGGCGCGGAAGACCTGCACGTAGTCCCGCCACTGGGCGAGAGCGAGGTCGGCGTCCGGGGCGACGCGCTCGATGTGCGTGATCTCGCCCTCGGCCAGCAGCGGGGACGGGCGGCGGACCAGCAGGCGTGGCATCCGCTCAGCGTAGGCGACCGCGCGCGGGCCGCGGACCGCATCCGTCCCGCCCGGCGCCGCGCCACCCCCGCGGGGCATACTGGGCGGCATGCCGGAGCTGCCGGAGGTGACCGCTCTCGCCGCCGACCTCGGTTCGCGGCTCACCGGGCGCGTCGTCGATCGGCTCGACGTGCTCGCCTTCCCGGCGCTCAAGACCTACGACCCGCCGGTGTCGGCACTCGAGGGCGGCACGATCACCGGCGTCGGGCGCCGCGGCAAGTTCCTCGACGTGGCTCTCGACGACGGGGAGCTGCACCTCGTCGTGCACCTGGCCCGCGCCGGCTGGGTGCGCTGGCGGGCGGGGGCCCCGAAGTCGTCCGGACGGCCCGGCTCGGGGCCGCTCGCGGCGCGCCTCGTGCTGCGCGCGACGGCCGAGGGCTCGGGCGCGGGTGAGGGCGTCGACATCACCGAGGCGGGCACCAAGAAGAGCCTGGCGCTGCACGTGGTGCACGACCCGCTCGAGGTGGAGCGGGTCGCGAAGCTCGGCCCGGAGCCGCTCGACGCCGCGTTCACCGAGGAGGTGTTCGCCGGCATCCTCGCCGCCGCCGGTCGGGCCCGCATCAAGGGCGTGCTGCGCGACCAGCGGCAGATCGCCGGGATCGGCAACGCCTACTCCGACGAGATCCTGCACGTGGCGAAGATGTCGCCCTACAAGCCCGCCGACATGGCGCCGGACGACGTGCACCGGCTCTACGTCGCGCTGCGCGAGACGCTCGAGGCGGCGGTCGCCCGGTCGGAGGGGGTGGCCGCGTCGGAGCTCAAGGGCGAGAAGAAGGCGAACCTGCGCGTGCACGGCCGGTTCGGCGAGCCGTGCCCGGTCTGCGGCGACACGGTGAAGCAGGTGATCTTCGCCGACTCGACCCTCCAGTACTGCCCCACCTGCCAGACCGGCGGGACGCCGCTGTCCGATCGCGTGATGGACCGGCTGCTCAAGTAGCCGGCCCCGGGCGGCTCACTCGCACGGGGAGCGGCGCGGCGCGCTCAGCCGAGCAGGCGCTCCGCGAGCAGGGCGAGCGTCGCCTCCCGGGCCGGCGCCGCGTCGAGCGGCTCCCCCTCGCGCGCGCCCGCTCCCGGCGCGACCATCACCTCGTCGACGCCGAAGCGCTCGGCGAGCTCGCGCAGCCGCCGGGCCGCGGCATCCGGGGCGTCGACGATCCAGCGCTCGAGCATGGCGTCGATGATCGACTGCGCGGCCGGGTCGACGGGCTCGCGCTCGGCGGCCTCGACGGTGTCGAGCTGCCGCAGCGGCTGCCCGGTACGCAGACGCGCCATGTTCTGCAGCGCGGGCAGCGCCCGGGCACGGGCCTCGTCGGCGTCGGCCGCGACGACCGCGTTGGCGGTGAGGAACGTGCGCGGGGCGGCGAGGTCGTCCGACGGCCGGAACTCGGACCGGTAGATCCCGAGCGCCCGCTCGGTGCCCTCCCCGGAGAAGTGGTGGGCGAAGACGTAGGGCAGCCCCATCCGCGCGGCGAGGTGGGCGGAGTAGTCGCTCGATCCGAGCAGCCACATCTCGGGCACCCCCTCGGCGGCGGGGGTGGCGCGCACCTCGTACTCGCGCATCCCGTCGCCGCTGCGCAGGCTCAGCGTCGCGCCGGCCCCGGCGAGCGCCCGGATGTCGCGCAGATTCTCCTCGAACCGGTCGACGTCGCTGGTCGGGCCGCTCTGGCGCAGCAGCGCGGTGATCACCGGATCCGACCCGGGCGCACGGCCCACCCCGAGGTCGATGCGCCCGGGCGCGAGCGCCTCGAGCGCGGCGAACTGCTCGGCGACGACGAACGGGGCGTGGTTGGGCAGCATCACCCCGCCCGACCCGACGCGGATGCGGTCGGTGCGCGCCGCGACGGCCGCGATCAGCACGGGAGGGGCCGCCGAGGCGACCGCCGGCATGTTGTGGTGCTCGGCGAACCAGTAGCGCTCGAAACCGAGAGCGTCGGCGCGCTGGGCGAGGGCGACGGAAGCCGCCACCGCCTGCGCGGAGGTCTGCCCGCTGCGCACGGGGACGAGGTCGAGAACCGAGAGACGCATCACGGGGTGCAACCCGTCGACGCCGCGCCGGATTCCGGAGTCAGGCCCCGACCGCGCTCAGCGCTCGGTGTCGTCGTCTTCGTCAGCTTCCTCGAAGTCGTCGTCGAGCTCGTCGTCGTCGAGGTCCCGCGGCTTCTTGTACGGGTCGGCCTCGCCCGCGTACTGCGCCGACGATGCGGACGCCTCCGTCTCGGCGTCGCGCTCGCGCGCCTCGCGCAGCAGCGCCTCGATGGAGGCGGCGTTCTCGGGCACGGCATCCGGGATGAACTCGAGCGACGGGGTGAGCCGCACGCCGAGACCCTTGCCGACTTCGCTGCGCAGCATCCCGGTCGCCGCCTGCAGGGCCGCGGCCGAATCGGCGCGCTCCTCGTCGGAGCCGTACACGGTGAAGAACACCGACGCGTGCTGCAGGTCGCCCGTGACGCGCACGTCGGTGATGGTCACGAACCCGAGCCGCGGGTCGCGCAGCCCCTTCTCGAGCCGCCGCGCCACGATCTCCCGGATCCGGTCGCCCATCCGGGCCGCCCGCTCTTCCTTCGCCATGACCGCTCCTTAGCTTTCCCAGATGAGATCGCGAGAGGGTGCGTTCCCGACTCGAGCTGAGCCGGGGGTGGGAGCCTTCGGCGGGGCAATCGGGGGAGGGGCCCCGCCTCTTGTCCCGACGGAGGCTCCCACCCCCGGCGTCACCAGAGAACTACGAACGCACCTTCTCGACCATCTCGATCGTCTCGATCTCGTCGCCGATCTGGATGTCGTTGTACTTGCCGAGCCCGATTCCGCACTCGTACCCGTCGCGCACCTCGGTGACGTCGTCCTTGAACCGCCGCAGCGATTCGATGGCGAGCCCGTCGGCGAGCACGACGCCGTCGCGGATGACCCGCGCCTTGGCGTTGCGGGTGATGACCCCGGACTGCACGAGCACACCGGCGATGTTGCCGAACTTGCTCGACCGGAACACCTCGCGGATCTCGGCGATGCCGGACTGCTTCTCCTCGTACTCGGGCTTGAGCATTCCCTTGAGGGACTGCTCGATGTCCTCGAGCGCCGAGTAGATGACCGAGTAGAACCGGATGTCGATGCCCTCGCGCGCGGCGCGCTCGCGGGCCTTGACGTCGGGCCGCACGTTGAACCCGATGACGATCGCGTTGTCGATCGTCGCCAGGTCGACGTCGGACTCGGTGACGGCGCCCACACCGCGGTGCAGGATGCGCAGCTGAACCGAGTCGTCGACCTCGATCTTGAGCAGCGCCTCTTCGAGCGCCTCGACGGCACCGGAGACGTCACCCTTGATGATGAGGTTGAGCGACTCGACCTTGCCCTCTTCGAGCGCCTTGGTGAAGTCTTCGAGCGAGATGCGCTTGCGGGCCTTGGCCAGCTGGGCGTTGCGCTCGACGGCTTCGCGCTTCTCGGCGATCTGCCGGGCGGTGCGGTCGTCCTCGGTGACGAGGAACGTGTCGCCGGCGCGCGGCACCGAGGAGAGCCCCTGCACCTGCACGGGACGCGACGGGGCGGCCTCCTCGACCGTGTCGCCGTTCTCGTCGTGCATGGCGCGCACGCGGCCGTAGGCCGTGCCGGCCACGATGGGGTCGCCGACGCGCAGCGTTCCGGCCTGGATGAGCACGGTGGCGACGGAGCCGCGGCCCTTGTCGAGCTTCGCTTCGATCGCGACACCGCGCGCCTCGCGGTTGGGGTTGGCGCGCAGGTCGAGTCCGGCGTCGGCGGTGAGCAGCACCGCGTCGAGCAGCTCGGTGATGCCCATCTTCTGCAGGGCGGAGACGTCGACGAACATGGTGTCGCCGCCGTACTCCTCCGCGACGAGCCCGAACTCGGTGAGCTGGCCGCGCACCTTGGCCGGGTCGGCGCCCTCCTTGTCGACCTTGTTGACGGCGACGACGATGGGCACCCCGGCGGCCTGGGCGTGGTTCAGCGCCTCGACCGTCTGGGGCATGATCCCGTCGTCCGCGGCGACCACGAGGATCGCGACGTCGGTCACCTGCGCACCGCGGGCGCGCATGGCGGTGAACGCCTCGTGGCCCGGGGTGTCGATGAAGGTGATCGCGCGCTCGTGACCCTCGTGCTCGGTCCACACCTGGTAGGCGCCGATGTGCTGGGTGATGCCGCCGGCCTCGCCCGCGACGACGTTCGCCTCGCGGATGGCGTCGAGCAGCTTGGTCTTTCCGTGGTCGACGTGGCCCATGACGGTCACGACCGGCGGGCGGATCTCGAGGTCTTCGTCGTCATCCACCTCGTCGAGGTCGATGTCGAAGCTCTCGAGCAGCTCCTTGTCCTCGTCCTCGGGCGAGACGATCTGCACCTTGTAGCCGAGCTCGGCGCCGAGCACCTCGAAGGTCGACTCGTCGAGCGACTCGGTCGCGGTGGCCATCTCGCCGAGCGTGAACAGCACGGTGACGAGGTTGCCGGGCGGGACCGAGAAGCCGCTCATCTGCTCGAGCTTCTCGGCGAAGTCCGAGATGGAGGCTCCACGCCGCATGCGGACGACGGTGTTGCCGTCGCCGCGGGGAACGTTGACGCCGCCGATCGTCGGGGCTTCGCGCATCTCGAATTCGGCGCGCTTCGTCCGACGCGACTTGCGGGCGCGGCTCTTGCCCTGGCCCTTTCCGAACGCGCCGGCGGTGCCGCCGCGTCCGCGACCGCCACCACCGCCGGGTCGCCCCTGGTAGCCGCCGCCGGGACGGCCGTAGCCGCCGCCCGCGCCGGGCCCGCCGCCGCCGCCGGGACGGCCGGGGCCGCCGGGGCGCTGCTGGAACGGGGCGCCGGGACGGCCGGGGCCGCCGGGGCGCGGGGCTCCGGGACGGGGCGCGCCGGGGCGCGGCGCGGCGGGACGCGGGATGGCGCCGCCGCCGGGGCGCGGCATGCCCTGGCTGGACGAGTACGGGTTGTTGCCCGGGCGCGGGGCGCCGGGGCGCTGCATGCCCTGGCTCGACGCGTACGGGTTGTTGCCGGGGCGCGGGGCACCGGGGCGCGGGGCGGCCGCGGGACGCGGGGCGCCGGGCGTGGGGCCGTCGCCGCTCGCGGCGGGCTTCTCGGCCGGGGCCTCGGCGGCGGGCTTCTCCGCGGCGGGCGCCGGCGCGGGCGCAGGCGCGGCCGGCTCGGCCGGCGCGTCGGCGGCGGGCGCGGCGGGCTTCGCCGGTCCGGGCTTCGCCGCCGGCTTGGCTGCGGGCTTCGCGGCCGGCTTCTCGGCCGGCTTGGCGACGCCGTCGGCTTCGAGCGCGGCCTTCAGGCGGCGCGCGACGGGCGGCGCGATGCTGCTGGACGCGCTCTTGACGAACTCGCCCATGTCCTTGAGCTTGTCGAGCGCGACCTTCGAGTCGACGCCGATCTCGGCCGCGACTTCATGAACACGTGGGTTGGCCACAATTCTCCTGTCCGGGTGTCCACCCGGGCAGGGCGGACGTCATCGAGTGAGGGAACTCATTTCGAGTCGCTCATTACTTGTCCATCTGGCTTTCAGCCCATCTCTGCAGGTCTGAGGTGTCGGTCACCGTGGTGCGGAGTGCGCGCCCGAGGGCCCGTCTCTTCACCGCCGCGTCGACGCATCCGGGGTCCGGATGCAGCCACGCGCCCCGCCCCGGTTCGGTCGCCGCGGTATCGACCACGGCCCGGCCTTCGCGCGCGACGAGCCTCAGCAAGGAGGTTCGGGGAGCACGCTGCCGACAACCCAGGCAGGTTCTGACGCTCTCCATGCTACCCCGGATGTCGTGGGCGGTGTGTCGGGCCAGGCTAGCCTGGCGTCGATGGACGCGCTCCTCGACCTGCTGAACACGACCCTGTTCGAGCTGCTCGGCACCTCGGTCACCGTCGTCGAGGCGTTCGCGTTCGTGACCGGCGCGCTGTGCGTGTGGGCGGTCAGCCGGCAGTGGATCTGGAACTGGCCGGTCGGCATCCTGAACGCCGCCGCCTTCGTGGTGCTCTTCCTCGGGGCGGGCCTGTACGCGGATGCGAGCCTGCAGTTCGTCTTCATCGTGCTGGGCGTGGTCGGCTGGGTCGGCTGGACCCGTCGCCGCCGGAACGGCGCGGCCAAGAAGACGCCCCTTCCGGTGCGCCGCGTGCGCCCGGCGGAGGCGGCGCTCGGCGTCGGCGCGGTGGTCGGCGGCACGGCGGCGGTGGCGCTGCTGCTCACGACGCACACGGATTCGACGGTGCCCTGGCCGGACGCGTTCGTGCTCGCCGCGTCGCTCGTGGCGACGGCGCTGCAGACGCGCAAGATCTTCGAGCACTGGTGGGTGTGGATCGCGGTCGACGTGGTGTCGATCCCGCTCTACCTGGTGAAGGGCCTGTGGCTGACCGCGATCCTCTACGCCGGCTTCCTGGCGCTCTGCGTGAGCGGGCTGGTCGCCTGGCGCCGCGACCTGCCGGCGCGGCCCGCGCAGCCGACCCCGCCCCACCCGGTGGAGGCCGCACCGGTGGCGGAGCGCGCGTGACGCTCGGCTTCGCGCTCGGCAAGTTCTACCCGCCGCACCGCGGGCATGTCGCCCTGGTCGAGCACGCCGCCTCGCTGTGCGACGAGCTGGTCGTGATGGTGGCCGGCGCGCAGACCGAGTCGATCGCGCTCGACGACCGCCGCGCCTGGCTGGCCGAGGCGGTGGCGCACGTGCCGTCGGCGCGGGTGGTCGCGATCCGCGACGACGCCCCCGTCGACTACCACCGCGAGATCGCCTGGGTGGCGCACGTGGCGACCATCGAGGCGGGTCTCGCGGCGCACGGCTTCGGCGTCCCCGACGTGGTGGTGACGAGCGAGGCCTACGGCGAGGAGCTGGCGCGCCGGTGGCGGGCGCGGTCGGAGGTGTTCGACGTGGCGCGCGCCGCCGTCCCGGTGAGCGCCACCCTCATCCGGTCGGACCTGGTCGCCGGCTGGTCGATGCTGCCGGAGGCCACCCGGCGCGGGCTGGCGACGCGCATCGTGGTGGTCGGCGCCGAGTCGACCGGCACGACGACGCTGGCCGACGACCTCGCGGAGCACTACCGCGACCACGGACACCCCGGTCTGGCCGCGGTGCCCGAGTACGGTCGCGAGTTCACCTACCTGCTGCACGCCCAGCAGGCGCAGCGGGCGGAGGCGGAGGGGCTCCCGGCGCCGCGCATGGAGGACCTGGTCTGGCTGCCCGAGCACTTCGCCCGGATCGCGCGGCGGCAGACCGAGCTAGAGGACGCGGCGGCGCTCGTCGACCCGCTCGTCGTCGCCGACACCGACGCGCTCGCGACGACGGTGTGGGAGCGGCGCTACCTCGGCGACGGCGAGCTCGCATCCGCCGATGCGGGTGGACCGGCACTCCCCCGGCGCGACCTGTACCTGGTGACCGACCACGTCGACGTGCCGTTCGACGACGACGGATGGCGCGACGGCGAGCACCTGCGCGCCGACATGACGGAGTGGTTCACGACGGCGCTGACCGAGGGCGGGGCGTCGTGGATCCTGCTGCGCGGCGACCGCGCGACCCGGCTCGCCTACGCGGTGGAGGCGATCGATGCGATCGTCGCCCGGCGCAGCCGGTTCGACAGCCCGCCCTGGGACTGACTGCGTCGGAGGCGCGAGGTCAGGACTCCATCACCGAGTCGGGCTGGATGTCGATGCGCGCCCCGGTGAGCTTCGCGGCGAGGCGGGCGTTCTGGCCCTCCTTGCCGATCGCGAGCGACAGCTGGTAGTCGGGCACGAGCGCGCGCACCGCCTTGAGGTTCTCGTCGACCACGAACGCGCTCGACACCTTGGCCGGCGACAGGGCGTTCGCCACGAACGTCGGCAGGTCCTCCGACCAGTCGACGATGTCGATTTTCTCGTTCTCCAGCTCGGAGGTGACGGCGCGCACGCGCGACCCGAGCTCGCCGATGCAGGCGCCCTTGGCGTTGACGCCCGGCTCGGTCGCGCGCACCGCGATCTTGGTGCGGTGTCCGGCCTCGCGGGCGAGGCTGGCGATCTCGACGATGCCGGAAGCGATCTCGGGCACCTCGAGCGCGAACAGCTTGCGCACCAGACCCGGGTGCGTGCGGCTGACCGTGATCGACGGGCCCTTGAGCCCCTTGGTGACGCTCGTGACGTACACCCGGATGCGGCGGCCGTGCGCGTAGTCCTCGCCGGGCACCTGCTCCTCGGGCGGCAGGATCGCCTCGACCGCGCCGAGGTCGACGTGGATCATCTTCGGGTTGGGGCCTTGCTGGATGACGCCGGCGACGATGTCGCCCTCACGACCCTTGAACTGGCCGAGCACCTTGTCGTCGCCGATGTCGCGCAGGCGCTGGTTGATGACCTGCTTCGCGGCGAACGCGGCGATGCGGCCGAAGCCCTCGGGCTCGTCGACCGACTCGCCGATCTTCTCGCCCTCGTCGTCGAGCTCGGGCAGGTAGATGGTGACGTGGCCCGACTTGCGGTCGAGCTCGGCGCGGGCGCCCGAGTCGGGTGCGCGGTCGGTGTGCTTGAGGTAGGCGGTCAGGATCGCCTGCTCGATGATCGTGACGAGTTCCTCGAACGGGATCTCGCGTTCGCGCTCCATGCTCCGGAGCACGCTGAGGTCGATGTCCACCGGGGCCTCCCGCACTATTCAGCTCTCGCCCTGTTCGGGCATCGGTGGAGTCTACCGGAGGACGCGCTCAGCCGAGCCGGGCGACCACCTCGGCGACGGGGACCTCGGTGCGCTCGCCCGAGCGCCGGTCCCACAGCTCGACCACGCCGTCGGCGGCGCCGCGGCCGACGATCACGATGGTCGGCACGCCCAGCAGCTCCGCGTCGCCGAACTTGACGCCGGGCGACACCTTGGGCCGGTCGTCGTAGAGCACGTCGAAGCGGGCGGCCTCCGCCTCGGCGACGAGCGACTCGGCGAGGTCGAACGCGGTCTGGTCCTTGCCGGTGGCGATGACGTGCACGTCGTAGGGCGCGATCCCGGCGGGCCAGCACAGTCCCTTGTCGTCGGCGGTGGTCTCGGCGATGACCGCCATGATGCGGGTCACGCCGATGCCGTAGGAGCCCATCGTGACGGTGACCAGTTTGCCGTTCTCGTCGAGCACCTTGAGCTCGAGCGCCTCGGCGTACTTGCGGCCGAGCTGGAACACGTGCCCGATCTCCATGCCGCGGGCGATCTGCACCGGGCCGGACCCGTCGGGAGCGGGGTCGCCGTCGCGCACGTCGGCGACCTCGACGGTGCCGTCGCCGACGAAGTCTCGACCGGCGACCAGACCGAAGACGTGCTTCCCGTCGGCGTTCGCCCCGGTGATCCACGACGTCCCGTCGACGATGCGGGGGTCGAGCAGGTAGCGGATGCCGCTCGCCGACTCCTCGCCGAGCACCGCGCCGGTGGGCGACCACGGCCCGATGTAGCCCTTCACGAGCGCCGGGTTCTTCGCGAAGTCCTGCTCGGTGGCGGCCTCGACCTCGGCGGGCGCGAACGCCACCTCGGCCCGCTTCATGTCCACCTCGCGGTCGCCCGGAACGGCGACGACGACGATCTCCCGCGTCTCGTCGAGGTGGGTGAGGGCGAGCACCACGTTCTTCAGCGTGTCGGCGGCGGTCCACTCGCGGCCGTCGTCGCGCGGGTGCTCCGCGTTGGCGACCGCGACCAGGGTCGCGATCGTGGGCGTGTCGGGGGTGTCGTGCACTTTCGGCTCCGGGAGGCCGTCGATCGGCAGCGCGGGCGGCGGGGTGGTGGTGTACGCCTCCACGTTGGCCGCGTACCCGCCCGCGGTGCGCACGAAGGTGTCCTCGCCGATCGGCGTCGGGTGCAGGAACTCCTCGGAGCGGGATCCGCCCATCGCGCCGGCGTCGGCCTGCACGATGACGTACTCGAGGCCGAGCCGGGTGAAGATGCGCTCGTAGGCGTCGCGCTGCGCCTGGTACGAGGCGTCGAGGCCCTCATCCGTGTAGTCGAACGAGTAGGCGTCCTTCATCGAGAACTCGCGACCGCGCAGCAGCCCGGCGCGCGGACGGGCCTCGTCGCGGTACTTGTCCTGGATCTGGTAGATCGTCAGCGGCAGATCCTTGTACGACGAGTAGAGGTCCTTCACCGTGAGGGTGAACACCTCCTCGTGCGTCGGCGCGAGCAGGTAGTCGGCGCCCTTGCGGTCCTGCAGTCGGAAGATGCCGTCGCCGTACTCCTCCCAGCGGCCGGTCGCCTCGTACGGCTCGCGCGGCAGCAGCGCCGGGAAGTGCACCTCCTGCGCGCCCGCGGCCGCCATCTCCTCGCGGACGACGTCCTCGATCTTGCGGCGCACCTTGAGCCCCAGCGGCAGCCAGGCGAAGATCCCCGGGGCCTGGCGGCGGATGTAGCCGGCGCGGACGAGCAGCTTGTGGCTCGTCACCTCGGCGTCGACGGGATCCTCACGCAGCGTGCGGACGAACAGCTGGGACAGGCGGGTGGGCACGACCCCCAGCGTATCCGCGCCGCGGAGGTCGCCCGGCCGCGATCGGATGGGGCCCCGGGAGCGCGCCGTCGATGCGGGGGGCGACGCGCGCTCCCGGGAGTCTGCGTCCCGGCGTCAGCCGAGCACGTTCGAGCCCACCGAGGAGCGGGCCAGGTCGAGCGTCACCTCGAGCGGATCGAGCACGCCGAGCACGGTGATCCGCAGCGCGTCGACGTCGTACCGGCCGGTGGAGGCGGGCGGATCGGCGACCGGGAACCCCGCCCAGTCGGTCGGCTCGGGCCCGGCCCCGACATCCGTCGGGTCGTTCTGGGCGTTCACCAGGATCGAGAGCACACCCGTGTCCTCGTCGAACAGGAAGCCCAGCGTGCCGTCGAGCAGCGCGAGCAGCGCGGCCACCGGCGCGTCGAGGGCCGTGTCGAGGGTCGACTCGAAGGTCGCGCCGATCGTGGTCAGGGCGCCCTGCACCGCGGTGCCGATCGACAGCGCGACCGCGTCGAGCACGACGTCGGTCAGCGCCGCGACGAGGGTGTTCACCAGCCCGCAGGCGATGGAGCCGACCACCGGGATCGCGCAGAGGCCCGCCTCCTGGTTCATCGTGACCGACACGACCGCGTCGCCGGAGAGCAGGTCGGCGAGCGAGGCGTCGACCTCGAGCACGAGCTCGCCGAGGGTGACGTCGACGCTGAGGATCTCGACGGCGAGCGGCAGCGTGACGGCGGCCTCCACGGTGACGGCGTCGAGCGCGGCGGTGACGGCGTCGGTCAGGTCGGAGACCCAGTTGGCGATCGCATCGGTCAGCGCGTCCTCGAGGGCGGCGAGCACGTCGTCGTCGATCAGCAGCTCGGTGTTGGGCGCGAGCCCGTTGAGTCCGTCGCTGCCGTAGACCGCGCCGAACAGCGCCTCGATGTCGACGGTGACCGTGCCGGCGGCGAGGTCGATCGCGAGCACGCCGTCGTCGTCGCTGATCGTGTCGTCGAGCAGTGCGGTCGCGGCCGACAGGTCGACGGTGACGGCGAGGTCGACGGTCGGCGACGAGACCCCGATCGTGCCCAGCACGCCGGCGAGCGCGCCGACGACGCCGGTGGTGATCGAGTCGAGCAGACCGTCGTCCGAGGCGAGACCGTTCACCGCGGTCTCGACGCCGTCGAGGGCTCCGCTCGCCGCCGTCACCAGGTCGCCGACGAGCGGCGAGTCGACGTCGAGGTCGAGTCCGGCGATCGCGTACTCGCGGTCGACCGCCGCCGCGATGTCGCCGTCCCAGGCGAGGGAGCATCCGTCGAGCGTGGCGACGCTCGCCAGCGCGCCGATCTCGAGGCGCAGGTCGGTGAGCCCGGTCACCGCGTCGGCGAGGGTGTCGCCGAGCGCCGACTCGAGCAGCGTGCCGAGTTCGAGCGTCGCGAGGTCGGGGCGCTCGTCGCCCTCGACGAACGGGTCGTCCTCGGTCTCGAGGTCGATGGCGCCGTCGTCGGTGACCGCACCCGCGGCGCCGGTCGACGAGAGGGCGGCATCCGCCCGGGCGTACTGCCCGACCACACCCACCGGGGTGTCGAGCGGGAGCACGAGAAGTCCGCCGAGTGCGAGATTGATCGCCGAGAGCGCGGTGACGTCGAGCGGGTTCTGGTAGGCCTCGTCGTCCGATCCGGCGACCACGTCGGCGCTGAGCGGGTCGGGGGTGGCGTCGGTGCCGTCGTTGTCGACGCGCACCCCGGAGAGCTCCGCGACCGAGTCGAGGTCGATGCTCAGCAGGTCGCCGCCGAGCAGACGTCCGCTCGCGGTGCTGCTGCCGAGACCGTCGGCGGTGCAGTCGAGCGCGGCGACCTCGGCCGTGTCCCACTCCTGGTCGGTGTAGCTCGCGGCCGACGCGGTCACCCCCGCCGCGGCGACGAGCGCGACGACGAGCGAGGCCGACGCGGCGGTCGCGACCCGGCGGCGGGTCACGAGACGCTCCGTCGACGGCGCCCGGCGACGCGCAGCACGACGCCTGCGACCCCGAGGGCGGCGGCGAGGGCGAGCGGACCCCCGACGGCGACACCGGTGAAGGCGATCGACGTCGGCGGGTCGGTGCCGACGCCTTCGCTGTCACCCGCGGCCTGGAACTCGAAGCGGAACGACGCGGATGCGGCCTGCAGCTCCACGGGCGCCGGATCGGGGAACGCGATGATCGCGAGGAAGTACCGGTCGACGCCCGAGACCAGGGTGCCGAGATCCCGCGCGTCGAGGTCGACGGAGGCCATCGGCACCTCGGCCACGACCTCGGTCTGCGTGCCGGCGCACACCGGCTCGTCGGCCGGGTCGGCGGGCACGGTCCACGGGACCGAGCACTCGAGCACCTCGACGGTCAGCCCGGCGGGGTCGAGTGCGAGGGCGCCCGAGCGGTCGATGCGCAGGTGCAGGCTGCTCGACGCCTGGTCGGAGAGTCCGACGGTGAACGGCCAGAGGATGCGGTCCCCGGGCGAGAGCTCCGCGTCGACCTCGACCACCGGGGTCTCGATCCAGAGCAGGCCCGACTCGCCGTCGTCGACCACGTCGGCCGACGCCGGCGCCGCCGACGCGAGCACGAGGCCGAGTCCGAGCGCGCCCGCCGCGAGCAGCCCGAGCCCCCGCGTCACGAGGCGGCCTCCGCCCGGTGCGCCGCGCGATGCGGCGCGGGCCACCATGCCCAGAGCACGAGCGCGCCGGCCAGCACGCTGAGCGCGACGATCCCCGCCGGCGAGGCCGCGGCCTGCACCACGCCGGCTCCGAACGGGATGCCGCCCGCCACGAGCCCGACCCGGGTCACCAGGTAGGGCGCCGGGTCGTCGGTCTCGTTGGCGTCGCCGCGCAGCACGAGTCGTGCGCCGTCACCGGCCGGCTCGGCGCTCACCACCCGGTGGGTGATGCGCGCCCCCGTGGGCAGCGCGACCGTGACGACGTCACCGGGGACCACGTCGACGGCCTCCCGATCCTGCGCCAGCAGGAGCGACCCGGCCGGGTACTGCGGCGACATCGAGCCGGTCTCGAGTCGCACGACGTGCCACCCGGCGAGCGGCGCGAGGGCGGCGAGCAGCACGACGGCTCCGACCGCCGCCCCGAGGGCGAGCACGATCGAGCGCACGACGCCCGGCCACCGGCGCTCCCGCGAGGGGGCGTCGGCGGCCGGTGCGAGGGCCGGAGCGGTCATGCGGAGCGCCCGATTACGGGGCGATGGAGACGGCGTCGAAGTGCCACACCGGCGACACGGTCTGACCCTGCAGCTCGTCGTCGTCGGCGTAGGACGCGTCGAAGTCGATGACGAAGCACACGGCCTGCTCATCGCCCGGAGCCACCCCGTTGCTCGCCGCGAGCGAGAACGTCGCCGCCGGGTCGTCGACCTCGTCGAGCGCGGTCCCCGCCGGGACGAGGGTCGCCGTCGTCGACGGGCCGACATCCGTGGCGTTGCAGTCCGAGTAGTCGGAGACGAGCACCGCGCTGTAGGTGAGCGCGTCCGACAGCTCGTCGGCGACGACGGTCGTGTCGGCCGCGAGCGTCAGCGTGCCGCCGAGCGAGTCGATGACCGTCCGCAGGCGCACGTAGCCGTAGACGGTGTCCCCCGGCGTGAGCGTGGCGGCGAGCGCGCCGAAGTCGACGACGTTCGCGCCGACCTCGGTCTCGTAGTGGTCGAACGCGATGTCGGACGCGGTGAACTGCTCCACCTCGAACACCGACGACGTCACCCCGGCATCCGCGTCGACGCCGCCGACGACGTATTCGATGTCGGTCCAGGCGGCGAGCGACCCGACGGTCACTCCCCCGGCGACGACGGCTCCCGCCGCCACCACCGCGAAGATACGATTCCGCGTCGCCGTTCGGCGCGCGGACACACGAGTTCCCATGCCTCGTTACCCCCTGATCGTGCCGGCGCCCGAGGGGAACACCGGCGGAAGACGACCCGGGTGGTTGGTCCGGATCGTGGTCGACCCCCGTCGACCATTCCTCACGCTATCGGCGCGAGGACGCCGCCGCGTCCCGATTTCGGGGGACAGTTCTCATCTTCCTGTCCCCCGAATCCCCCGTTCGGGGTGGCGCGGGCGGCCGGTCGGCGGGGGTCGAACCGGGTCAGAGGTCGGTCAGGGCGGAGACGACGACCACGAGGTCGGCGCCGTAGATGTCGTCGAGGTACTCCTGGATCGAGCCGTCGTCGTAGAGCACGGTCACCCACAGGTAGCCGTTCTCCGGCGCGGACACCAGCACGTCGACGTCGCCGGCCGCGGTGAGGTCGGCCTGGATGCCGGAGAGGGTCTCCGCGTCGCCGGCGCCGGCGTTCACCGGGTCGAGACGCGGGTCGGGCTCCGCCGCCATCGGGTCGAACAGGGCGAGCGGCACGGGGTTCTGGGTCACGGTGAGCACCTCGCCGTCCCAGGTGCCGAACACGGCGAACGTGCCCCAGGTGACGCCGCCGGACTCCTCGGCGATCTCGATCGTCGACCAGTCCCAGCCGACGATCTCGGGGCCGGTGCACTGGGGCGGGTAGGACTCGAGGACGGGGCCGAGGCACAGCATCGGCGCCTCGCCCTCCTTCTGCAGGACGGTCCCCTGGCCGAGCACCTCGCCGGGGGCCGCGATCGGGCCGGGCGGGGGGACGTCGGCGGCCGCGCCGGGGGTGCCGGCGGTGCCCTGGCAGCCGGCGAGCAGGATCCCCGCGAGCGCGACGATGGACAGGGGTGCGACCCGGCGCAGGGCGCGCGGTCGCGATGAGGACAGGTTGGTCATGCTCTCAGCATCCGGTGCGCGCGACGCCGCCGCCAGACAACGTTTCCGACTTTTCGGACGTCACGCACGGCCCGGGTCGGACCCCGCGCGGCGGGCTCAGACGGTGACGACCTCGGGGCTGCCCGTCTCGGCTCCCGGACCCATCTCGTCGGCGATGCGGTTGGCCTCGGCGATGAGGGTCTCGACGATCTCCGACTCGGGCACCGTCTTGATGACCTCGCCCTTGACGAAGATCTGGCCCTTGCCATTGCCGGAGGCGACGCCCAGGTCGGCCTCGCGCGCCTCGCCGGGCCCGTTGACGACGCATCCCATCACCGCGACGCGCAGCGGCACGCTCATGCCCTGCAGCCCCTCGGTGACCGAGTCGGCGAGCGTGTAGACGTCGACCTGCGCGCGGCCGCAGGAGGGGCAGGAGACGATCTCGAGCTTGCGCTCCCGCAGGTTGAGCGACTGCAGGATCTGCAGGCCGACCTTGACCTCCTCGGCCGGCGGCGCGGAGAGCGAGACGCGGATGGTGTCGCCGATCCCCTCCGACAGCAGGATGCCGAACGCGGTCGCGCTCTTGATGGTGCCCTGGAAGGCGGGGCCGGCCTCGGTCACGCCGAGGTGCAGCGGCCAGTCGCCGCGCTCGGCGAGCATCCGGTACGCCTTCACCATGACGACCGGGTCGTTGTGCTTGACCGAGATCTTGAAGTCGTGGAAGTCGTGCTCCTCGAACAGGCTCGCCTCCCACACGGCGCTCTCAACGAGCGCCTCCGGGGTGGCCTTGCCGTACTTCTCGAGCAGGCGCTTGTCGAGCGATCCGGCGTTGACGCCGATCCGGATGCTCACCCCGGCGTCCTTCGCCGCCTTCGCGATCTCGCCGACCTTGTCGTCGAACTGGCGGATGTTGCCCGGGTTGACGCGCACGGCGGCGCAGCCCGCGTCGATCGCCTGGAAGACGTACTTCGGCTGGAAGTGGATGTCGGCGATGACCGGGATCTGGCTCTTCTTGGCGATGATGTGCAACACGTCGGCGTCGTCCTGGCTGGGGCAGGCCACGCGCACGATGTCGCATCCGGTCGCGGTGAGCTCGGCGATCTGCTGGAGGGTCGCGTTGATGTCGGTCGTCGGCGTCGTCGTCATCGACTGGACGCTCACCGGGGCGTCGCCGCCGACGAGCACGGAGCCGACCTTGATCTGGCGGCTCTTCCGGCGCGGGGCGAGGACCTCGGGAGCCGACTTCGGCATGCCGATGTTGAGGGCGGGCATGCTCACAGCCTAGGTCGCCGCCCGCCGACGCGCCTGGACGCGCGCTCGGCCGGCGAGCGCGCGTCCCCGCGGCGTCAGGATGCCGCGGCCACCCACTCCGCGAGCGCGGCGGTGAACTCGTCGGCGCGCTCCAGGTGCGGCGAGTGGCCGCAGTCGGCGTACTCGACCTCGCGGATGACGCCGCCGGTGTCGCGGTAGCGCTCCAGCACGGCGCGGGTCTGCGTGACCATCGGCTGCGGTGGCGCGACGTCGTCGCCCGGCCAGCCGGGGATCACCCCCGCCTTGCCCAGCATGTTGAGGTCGAAGAACGACGCGTCGCCGACGATCGCGTCGTCGGCGCCGTGGATCCAGAGGATCGGCGGCTTGGCGCCCAGGTCGACGATCCCGCTGGTGTCGAAGTGGGTCGGCGCCATCGTGTTGAGCACGCCGCGCCCGCCGGCCGCGAAGCCGGGCCACGCCTCGCAGGCGACCGCGTCGCCCGGGTAGTTGTCGACGCCGGTCGCGGTGGTCAGCATCGCGGCGACCCACAGATCCTCGTGCGGCAGTCCGTCGGGGTTCTTCACGTAGGCGGTGCGGTAGACGGTGCGCGGCGAGGTCTGCTCGTCGGCCGTCGTGTCGCCCGCGGCGAGGCGGGCGACGAAGTCGGGGTTCGCTCCCCCGCCGCCGGTCCCCGCTCCGAGCTCGTCGAGGCGGCGGCCGTCGGCGCCGGTCGTCCCGCCGAAGCCGTAGGGCGACACCGGCGACTCGAGGGTGAGGCTCGCCACGCGATCCGGGTGGTCGAGCAGCAGCTGCATCACGACGCCGCCGCCCATGCTCCAGCCGACCAGGTGCACCCGGTCGAGGCCGAGCTCGTCGAGCACGCTGGCGACGTCGTCGGAGAAGTCGCGCACGCCGCGGGTGGCGTCGACCGGCAGGGTCTGGCTGCCGCCGAAGCCGCGTAGGTCGACGGCGAGCGCGCGCACCGAGTCGGGGAGCGCGACCATGGTCGGCTGGTAGAACAGCGACGACGACACGTTGCCGTGCACGAAGACGACGACGGCCGTCGGGTCGCCGACGGCGGGGCGCTCGAGCACCTGCGCGGTGAGCCGGGGCGTGGTGACGGAGTGGGCGACGACGCCCGGGAACAGCTGGTCGGACACGGGGGTTCCTCTCGGGGATCCGCGCGGCGGCGCGCGGGGTCGGTGGCGGCGGACGGGACGGTGGCGGCGCCTCAGGCGACGGCCGGATGGTCGAGCGCGTCGCGCACGGCGGCGGCGACCCGGTCGGCACCGGGCTGCGCCATCGCGACGGTGTAGTGGTTGACGTCGGGCACCTCGACGACGCGCAGCTGGGGCACCAGCTCGGCGAAGCCGTCGATCCGACCGGGCGCGTAGAGCCCGCCCTCGTCGTCGACCAGGCCGCGCGGGGCGCGGAACACCGTGACCGGCATCCGCAGCCGGCGGAGCGCGTCGAGGTACCACGGCGGGCCGTACAGGTCGGGCTGGTCGCCCACCATGGCGGCGAAGGGCGTCGCCGGGTGCAGGGCCCCCGGCTCGCCGACCAGGTCGTAGTCGACGTAGCGCTCGACGTCGTCGGACCAGTTGTCGACGAACGCCGGATGCGCCCGCCAGAACTCCCGGTAGGCGTCGCGGTCGGGGAACGTCATCCGCAGCCGGTCGCCGGCCGGACCGAGCAGCGCCTCGATCACCTCGGGCGTCGGCTCGACGCCGTCGGGCAGGGCGAGCGGGAACCCGCCGTCGATGAGGACGAGCGAGGTGACGGCGGTCGGGCGCGCATCGGCGAGCGCGACGGCGACGAACGCCCCCATCGAATGCCCGACGACCGGGAGCGGCCCGAGCCCGAGGGCGTCGAGCACCGCGCCGACGTCGGCGGCGTGCCGACGCATCCCGAACGGTCCCGGCAGCGACGCGCTGCCGCCGCGGCCGCGCAGGTCGGGGGCGACGAGCCGCACGTCGGGCAGCGCCCGGGCGAGCGCCTGGAAGGCGAGATGGCTCGAGGTGACGCCGTGCACGGCGAGCACCGCCGGAGCGCCGGGCTCGCCCCATTCGGCGACGGCGAGATCGCCGCCGTCGACCGGGACGGTGGAGAGCCGCGGCATCACCGGGCGCTCCACCCGCCGTCCATGACGTGCGAGGTGCCGGTCACCGATCCGGCGCTCGGCCCGCACAGCCAGACCACGAGGTCGGCGACCTCCTGCGGCTCGAGCAGTCGCTTGATCGCGCTCTCGGTGAGCATGACCTTCTCGACCACCTCCGACTCCGGGATGCCGTGCACCTTGGCCTGGTCGGCGATCTGCTTCTCGACCAGCGGAGTGCGCACGTAGCCGGGGTTCACGCAGTTGCTCGTGACGCCGTGCGGGGCGCCCTCGAGCGCGGTCACCTTGCTCAGCCCCTCGATGCCGTGCTTGGCGGCGACGTAGGCCGACTTGAACGCGCTGGCCCGGATGCCGTGCACCGACGAGATGTTGACCACCCGGCCCCACTCGGCGGCGTACATGTGCGGCAGCGCCGCGCGCACGAGCAGGAACGGCGCGGTCAGCATCAGGTCGATCATCAGCCGGAACCGGGCTGGATCGAACTCCTCGATCGGGCTCACGGTCTGGATGCCGGCGTTGTTGACGAGGATGTCGGCGTCGAGCCGCAGGTCGGCCAGCGCGTCGAGGTCGGAGAGGTCGACGGCCCAGGCCTCGCCGCCGATCTCGGCCGCCACCGCCTCGGCGCCGGCCGCGTCGAGGTCGGCCACCACGACGTGCGCCCCCTGCGCGGCGAGCGCCCGCGCGCAGGCCTCCCCGATGCCGCTCGCGGCCCCGGTCACCACGGCCCGCTTGCCGTTCAGAACGTCGCTCATCGCTCCTCCTCCGCACCCGTTCCGGGCTCGCGCACGTCGAGCCCGCGCTCGATGAAGCGCATCATCTCGTCGAACACCGCGTCGGGAACCCGGCTCGTGCCGCTGGCCAGCGGATCGGCGTCGGCTCCCGGCGCCGTGCCGTCCGACCCCCACAGCACCCAGCGCATCCCGACCATCTCGCCGATGCCCATCAGCATCCAGGCGACCACCGCGGGGTCGATCTCGCCGACCTCGCCCGACTCCCGCGCGATGCGCAGGCCGTCGATGTAGCCCGAGACGATGTGCTCGTAGTGGGAGCGCAGCGCCCGGGGCGAGACCCACTCGGCCTCGCGCACCACCCGGTAGAGCGCCGGATGCTGCGCCGTGAACTCGAAGAAGCCGCGGAACCCGGCGCGCTCGCGCTCGAGGCGCGTGGTGGCCGCCGCCGACGCCTCGGTCATCGCGTGCCGCACGCGGCGGTTGAGGTCGGCGGCCAGCTCCTCGAACACCTCGAGCTTGCTGGCGAAGTACAGGTAGAACGTGCCCTGGGCGACCCCGGCACGCTCGGTGATCTTCACGATCGACGCCTCGGTGTAGCCGAGCTCGGCGAACACGTGCTCCGCCGCCTCGAGGATCGCGGTGCGGGTGCGCTCGCCGCGCGCGGTGCGCGGCGCGGGAGCCGGGGCGCTCACGCCCGCACCCCCGCCAGCCAGCGCTCGAGCAGCACCCGGCGCAGCACCTTGCTGCCCGCCGTGCGCGGGATCTCGTCGACCACGACCACGTGCTTGGGCAGCTTGAACCGGGCCATCCGCTCGGCGCAGAACTCGAGGATCTCCTGCTCGTCGGTCGCGCGGCCGGGGCGCAGCACGACGTGGGCGACGCCCACCTCGCCCCAGCGCTCGTCGGGCACGCCGACCACGGCCGCGTCGGCGACCGCCGGGTGCTCGAACAGCACCGACTCGACCTCCGCGGGGGCGATGCTCTCGCCGCCGGAGAGGTAGATGTCCTTGATGCGGTCGATGATCTGGTGGTCGCCGTCGGCGTCGCGGCGCACCAGGTCGCCGGTGTGCAGCCAGCCGCCGCGGAGCGCGAGCGCGGTCGCCTCCGGATCGCGGAAGTAGCCCGCGAAGACGCCGGGTCCGCGCACCACCAGCTCGCCCTCCCCCGGGCCCTCGATCCGCTCGCCGGTGACCGGGTCGACGATGCCCACCTCGACGTGCGGGTAGGGCGTGCCGGCCAGGCCGACCTTGGCGCGCGCCTCCTCGTCGGGCAGGCAGAGCACGTTCGGCGACGCCTCGGTGAGCCCGTAGCCCTGGGTGAGCGCGACGCCGCGCGCGTGCCAGGTGCGCAGCAGCGGCTCGGGCATCGGCGCCCCGCCGACGATCGCGTGCGCGAGGGTCGACAGGTCGGCATCCGCGAACGACGGGTGCTCGGCCAGCAGCAGGTAGTTCGTCGGAACGCCCATCATCGTGGTGATGCGCCGCTGCGCGATGAGGTGCAGCGCGCGGCCGGCGTCGAAGGTGCGCTCCAGCACGACCGTCGCGCCCGTCCACCACGCCAGCAGCGGCTGGATGTTCCAGCCGCCCACGTGATACTGCGGCATGAACGCCAGCACGACGTCGCGGCTGGTGATCTCGGCGGTGCGCGAGAGCGACAGGTTGGTCCAGAAGCAGTTCGCGTGCGTGAGCAGCGCGCCCTTCGGGCGGTCGAGCGTGCCCGACGTGAACATCAGCAGCAGCGGGTCGTCGTCGCGCACCTCGCGCAGCTCGGCCAGCGCGCCGTCGGCGCGCACCGGCGCCGGCACCTCGCGCTCGAGCCCCTGGCGGCCGAACCCGGCCAGCGGCAGCGGGGCGACCCGCTCCTCGAGCGCCGCCTCGGCGAGCGCGGCGAACTCGTCCTCGACGACGAGCAGCGCCGGGTCGGCGAGCTCGATCTGGAAGGCGATCTCGCGCGGCGCGAGCCGCCACGACAGCGGAACCAGCACGGCGCCCGTCTTCGCGCAGGCGAAGAACAGCACGACGTGGTCGGAGCTGTTGCCCGTCAGGGTCGCGATCCGGTCGCCTACCCCGTAGCCCGCCGCGCGCAGCCGCGCCGCCAGCGCCGTCGCGCGCGCGTCGAGCTCGGCGTACGAGACGAGCACGCCCCGGTCGTCGATGGCGATGCGCCGCGGCGTGGCGATGGCGCGATCGGTCGTCCACCGGCCCAGGGTCAGCAGTCCGTCGGCGGTCATCCCTCGGCCTCCTCCAGCCGGTCGCGCGCCTCATCGCGCCGCCGGGACCCGCGACGGATCCGACCCGCGACGCCGACGATACCCCCGGGAAGGAAGAGCACCACCAGGATGAACAGCGTCCCGAGCAGGAACAGCGGCTCCGAGAGCGGGATGCGCAGCACCGCGGGCAGGGCCTCGATCGCCTCCGACCCGGCCAGCGCGGTGAGCCGCTGGTCGAGCAGCGTGTAGACGATCGCCCCGATCACCGCGCCCCAGCGCGAGCCGACGCCGCCGAGCACGACGATCACCAGGATGGTGAGGGTGAAGTCGGCCGACACCGCGCCGGGCGTCACGCCGCTCTGCAGAAGCAGGTAGAGGATGCCGGCCACGGCTGCGAGAACCGAGCCGAGCACGAAGGCGACCCACTTCGCCGCGAACGGCGGCAGCCCGAGCACGCGCACGCGCAGCTCGTTCTCGCGCACCGCCGCGGTCACGTGACCGGCCCGCGAGCGCTCGAACCAGCGCACGACGAGGAACACCACCACGACCACGGCGAGCGCCAGCCAGTACAGGTTGCGGATGTTGAACACGCCGATGAAGAAGTCGGGGATGTGCTCGGTCGCGAGCGCGAGACCCTCCTCGCCGCCCGTCACCGCCGGGTTGCGGCGGATCAGCACCGAGCCCGACTGGGCGAAGGCGAGGGTCACCATCGCGAACGAGATGCCGCCCACCCGCAGGCTGATCGCGCCGAGCACCGTCGCCACGACCACCGCGCCGGCGAGGGTCAGGCCGATGGCCGGAAGCAGGTCGAGCTCGGTGTTCTCGAGGATGATGCCCAGCCCGTACGCGCCCACCGCGAAGTAGAGCGCGTGGCCGAACGACAGCAGACCCGCCGTGCCGAACAGCACGTGGTAGCTGAGGGCGAGCGCCGCGAACACGAGCCCGAGCGCGAGGATCTGCAGCGAGCCCGGGGTGTAGGTCGGTCCCGGCAGCACCCCGGGGATGCTCAGGTTGAGCAGCGGGAGCAGCGCGAACAGCCCGACCAGGAGCGCGGCGAGCACCCAGCGCACCCAGCCGGTCGCCAGGAACCCGGTCACGCGGGACCACGCGCTGCCGCGCGGGGCGTCGGTCGACGTCGTCATGCGGCCGCCCTCCCGAGGAGTCCGCGCGGTCGCACCAGCAGCACGACCGCGAGCAGCAGCACGACCATCAGGTCGCCCGTGCCGCCGAGGTAGAAGTTCGCGAACTGCTGCAGCACCGCGACCAGGGCCGAGGCGAGCGCCGCGCCGGCCAGCGACCCGAGTCCGCCGATCACCGTGACGATGAACGCGAAGATGAGCAGCGATCCGCCGAGCTGCGGCGAGACGTAGCCGAAGTAGTGCGAGGCGAGCACCCCGCCGATGCCGGCCGCGGCGCCGCCGATCGCGAACACGACGGTGAACGCGCGGCGCACGTCGATGCCGAGAGCGGTGACCATCGAGCGGTTCTCGACACCCGCGCGGATGATGAGCCCGAACCGGGTGTACCGCAGGAACAGCACGATCGCGAGCAGCACGAGCACGGCGACCGCGATGAGCAGGAACCGGTTGTTGGGGATGCGGGCGCCGAGGATCTCGGTCGTCTGCGCGAGCCAGGACGGGCCGGAGATGAACACCGGATCGGTGCCCCAGATGCCGTCGAACAGCGCGACCGTCGCGAGGGCGAGCCCGACGGTGACCAGCACCTGTTCGATGTGCCGCTCGTAGAGCCGACGGATGAGCAGGAACTCGGTCGCCGCCGCGACCACCGCCCCGGCCAGGGCCCCCGCGCCGAGCGCGGCGAGCAGCGACAGCCAGGTGTCGGCGCCGACGATGCGGGCGACCTCCCAGCCGATGAACGCGGCCAGGGTGAGGAACGAGCCGTGCGCGAAGTTGAGCACGCCCATCAGCCCGTAGATCAGCGAGAGCCCCGACGCGACGAGGAAGTACAGCGCGCCGAGCCCGAGACCGGTCGCGAGCAGGAGGACGACGGTGCTCATCCGCGGGACTCCGCGTGCACGCCCAGCAGTTTCACGATGCGCTCGTCGTCGGCGAAGAATTCCTCCGCCCCTCCGGTGAACACGGTGCGACCTCCTTCGATGACCACGACGTCGTGGGCGAGGCGTCGGGCGACCTCGAGGTTCTGCTCGACGAGCAGGATGGGCGCCACCTCGGCGGCGCGCTCCAGCCCCGCGGCGACCTCCGCGACGAGCTTCGGCGCGAGCCCCTTCGTGGGCTCGTCGATGAGCAGGATGCGGTTGTCGTTGAGCAGGGCCCGCGCGAGCGAGACCATCTGCTGTTGGCCGCCGGAGAGCGTGCCGGCGCGCTGCCCGGCGCGGGCGACGAGGTCGGGGAACAGCTCCGCCACCAGGTCGCGGCGCGGGGCGGCGTCGCGCTCGGCGAGCCGGAGGTTCTCCTGCACCGAGAGCGAGGCGAACACCTCGCGATCCTCGGGCACGTAGCCGACGCCGCGCTGCACGATGCGGTGCGTCGGGAGTCCGTCGATGCGCTGCCTGTCGAGCTCCACGAGGCCGGTCCGCGGGATGAGGCCGAGGATCGCCTTGATCGTGCTCGTCTTGCCGACGCCGTTGCGCCCGAGCAGGGCGGTGACGCGACCGGGGGCGACGTCGAGGGTGACATCCTCGACGACCTGTTGGTGGCCGATCCGCGCCGAGAGGTTCTCGACGCGCAGCACGGGCGCGGGGAGGGCGGGGGCGGTCATGCGGACTCTCCGAGGTAGGCGCTCTGCACCGTCGGGTCGGCCATCACGGCCTCCGGGGTGTCGAGGGCGAGGACGCTGCCGTGGTGCATCACGGCGACCCGGTCGACGAGCCCCAGCACGACGTCCATGTGGTGCTCCACCATGAGCACGGTCTTGCCCTGCTCGGTGTGCACGCGGCGGATGAGGTCGACGAGGCCGGGCACGTCGCCGGTCGCGACCCCCGCCATCGGCTCGTCGAGCAGGATGACGCTCGGATCGCCCGCGAGGAGCATCGCGATCTCGAGCTTGCGCTTCTCGCCGTGCGACAGGCCGCCGGCGATCGTGTCGGCCTGGTGGCCGAGCCCGACCAGCTCGAGCCGGTCGCGGGCGACGCCGGTGGCCTCGTCGCCCCGGTTGGGGAAACGGATGAGGCTGAGCGACCCGCCGCGGGCGGCCTGTGCCGCGAGGCGCACGTTCTCGAGCACGGAGAGGCCGGCGAACAGGCTCGACGTCTGGAAGGTGCGGCCGAGACCCGCGCGGGCGCGGGCGTCGACCGAGGTGGTGGTGATGTCCCGCCCGTCGAGGGTGATGCGCCCCGCGGTGGGACGCATCACCCCCGAGACGAGGTTGAACAGCGTCGTCTTCCCCGCGCCGTTCGGGCCGATGACTCCGAGCATCTCGCCCTCGGGAACGGTGAGCGTCACATCGTCGATGATCTGCGCACCCCCGATTCGCAGGGAGAGCTGCTCGACGGTGAGCACGGTCCGGGTGGTCACGGGGAGGCCGATCAGCCGGCGACCGGCGGGGCGACGGTGTCGGCGTCGACGACCGCGATCAGCTCCGGCACGAAGGTGTCGCCGTCGGCGACCAGTCGGGCCTGGAACATCGGCTGGATGACCGCGTGGTCCTCCGCCCGGATCGTGGTCGTGCCCTTCGGTCCCTCGAAGGTGTAGCCCTCGAGCGCCGCGATCATGCCGTCGACGGTGTCCCCGCCCTCGGCGACCGCCTGCACGATCATCTGCGCCGCCACGAAGCCGTCGGGCGAGAACAGGTCCGCCTCGGCGCCGAGCGCGTCGAGACCGTCGATCATCGCCGCCTCGGCCTCGGTGCCGGAGGCCCCGCCGAAGTAGTGCGAGAGGAAGCTGATCTGCTCGCTCGCCTCGCCGTAGGCGCCGTAGGTGGAGATGTCGCCGAGGCCGGTCACGACCGGCATCGCCTCGAACACGCCCTGCTGGCTGAGCGCCTGCCACATCGATGCGGAGGTCGCACCCGCCCACGCGACGAACGCGAGGTCGGCGCCCGAGCCGAGCACCTGCTGCGCGAACGGGGTGAACTCGGTGGCGTCCTCGGGCACGAGGATGCTGGTCACCGTCGCGCCCTGGGCGCCGAGCACGGCCTCGACGGCCGCGGCGTTGCCCTGGCCGAACGCGGTGTCCTGCGCGAACACGACGACCGTCTGGCCGGCGAGGTCGGTGAGGAAGGTGCCCGCCGTCGCGACGTCCTGGTAGGTCTGCCGGCCGGAGCGGAAGGTGTACTCGTTGACGCCGGTGACGGCGTCGGCCGCGGCGGGACCCGAGATGTAGAGGATCTCGTTCTGCGCGGCCTGCTCGGCCAGGCCGAGCGCGATGCCGGACGAGACGGTGCCGGCGATGATCTGGGTGCCGTTGCCGATCACGTCCTTCGCGAGGCTGACCGCCGTGTCGGCGTCGCCCGCGTCGTCGAGGTAGGTGATGTCGAGCTCGCGCCCGTCGACCGTGCCGGTGCCGTCGGTGGCGTAGTCGAGACCGGCCTTGAACCCGTTGAGATACGCCTCGCCGTAGGCGGCCAGGGGGCCGGTCTCCGACGTGATGATGGCGACCGGGACGGCGTCGCCGACGTCGCCGCCGGTTCCGCCGGCGGGCGCGCAGCCCGCCAGGGTGATGCCCGCGACCGCCACGACGGCGGGTGCGAGGAACTTCGTCGTTCGCATGGTGATTGCCTTTCCTGCTGCCGTAGAAGGACGAGACCCAACCTGAGAGGCGGTTCAGGTCTCAGCGATGACCGTACGCTCCGCCTCCGACCGTGTCAAACGCCCGCGCCGTCGGGGCGTTCGGGCGGCGGAGGCGGCGGGATCAGCCGCGGTCGGCATCCGGATCGCTCACCGGCTTCGGCGAGAGGGCGACCGAGCCGGCCGACGCGCCCACCGACGCCGCCGTCGCGGCCGAGTCGTCGCCGTGCGAGTACGTGTGGTGCAGCTCGACCGGGGCGTCGGCGTCGCCGTGCTTCTTCTTCTGCCGCGACCGGTACAGCAGGTTGAGCGCCTCGACCCCGACGGCGAACGCCATCGGCACGTAGATCAGCGCCTTGTCGACGTGCACGCCGAAGCCGTCGACGATCAGGAACACGCCGATCAGCACCAGGAAGGCGAGCGCGAGCATCTTCACCGAGGGGTGCTTGTTCACGAATTGGAAGATGTACTTCGCCGAGAACAGCATGATGCCGAACGACAGCACCACCGCCGCGATGATCACCAGCAGGTTGTCGACCATGCCGACCGCGGTGATCACCGAGTCGAACGAGAACACCACGTCGAGCAGCACGATCTGCAGCAGCACCGCGCCGAGCGTCGCCGCCTTCGTCGATCCGTGGCCCGGGGCGGCGCCCTCGAGCTTCTCGTGGATCTCCTTGACGGCCTTGTAGATCAGGAACCCGCCGCCGACGATCAGGATCAGGTCGCGTCCCGAGAACCCGATCCCGCCGATCGCGAAGAGGTCGTCGGTGAGGCTGATGATCCACGACGCCGCGAACAGCAGACCGATCCGCCCGACCATCGCGAACGTGAGCCCGAGGTTGCGGGCGAGTGCCTGCTGCTTCACCGGCAGCTTGCTGGCGAGGATCGAGATGAAGATCACGTTGTCGACGCCGAGCACGATCTCGAGCACGAACAGCGTGAGGAACGCGAGGATCAGGTCGGGGGTGAAGTCGAGCGAGAATTCCACCCTCGGAAGCTACCCGATGCCACGCGGACGAACGCGGCGCGAGCGGATCAGAGGATGCTGATCGGGTTGACGATGTCCGCCACGATGAGCAGCACCGACGACACCCCGAGCACCGCGACGATCGTCAGGGTCAGCGGGATGAGGCGGGCCGTGTCGACGGGGCCGGGATCGGGCCGCCCGCGCAGGCGCGCGATCCCGCGGCGCACCGCCTCGACCAGCGCGCCGGCGACGTGTCCGCCGTCGAGCGGCAGCAGCGGGATGAGGTTGAACACGAACAGCGCGATGTTGAGCGCGCCCAGCATGCCGAGCAGCGAGGACGCCCGATCGGCGACGGGGACGGTGTCGAGACTGGCGATCTCGCCCGCGAGCCGGCCGACCCCGACGACGCTGATCGGGCCGTTGGGGTCGCGCTCCTGGCCGAGGATGGTGACCTGCACCACCTCGTAGATGCGCACCGGCAGGGCGAGCACGATCTGCCCGACCGCGACGCTCTGATCCCAGACCGCCCCCGGCACGGCGGTGATCGGCTGGCGCACGTTCTCGGTGGCGGCGCCGATGCCGACGAATCCGACGTCGACGGTGCCCTCCCCCTCGAGCGCCGGCCGTTCGGCCAGCAGTGGGACCACGGTCAGCTCCACCTCGCCGCCGTCGCGCTCGACCACCCAGGCCAGCTCGTCGTCGGGGTGCTCCCGGATGATCGCCGTCGCCTGCTCCCACGACTCGATCGCGACGCCGTCGATCGACACGATGCGGTCGCCGGGCAGTACTCCGGCCGCATTGGCGGGGGCCGCCGGGTCGTCCGACGTGCAGGTGGTCTGCGTGCTCCCCGCGGGCAGCACGCACTCCGACACGCTGCCGATGGTGGTCGACGCCTGCGGCACGCCGAAGCCCATCAGCACGATGCCGATGAACACGAAGCCCAGCAGCAGGTTCATGACCGGGCCGCCGAGCATGATGACGATGCGCTTGCCCACCGGCAGCCGGTAGAAGGCGCGATCCTCGTCGTCGCCGACGGTCTCGGCGGAGCTGTCGCGGGCGTCCTGCACGAGGGTGTCGAACAACCCGGTGCTCGCGGTGCGCGCCCGACCGCCCGCCTTCGCCGGCGGGAACATGCCGGCCATCGAGATGTAGCCGCCGAGCGGGATGGCCTTGACCCCGTACTCGGTCTCGCCGACCTTCTTCGACCACAGCGTCGGGCCGAACCCGATCATGTACTGGCCGACCTTGACGCCGAACTTCTTCGCCGGGATGAGGTGGCCGATCTCGTGCAGACCGATCGAGACCGCCAGTCCGACGAGGATGATCAGGATGCCGAGCAGGTACAGCAGCACGGTCTCCACGGCACCAGAGTAGGGCTCGGATGCTGGGAACGGCCCCCGACGCGACCCTGCGCGGACCCAGGAACCGGTCGTCGGCGCCTCGGCCGCGGGGTCACGACGCCAGGATGGACTCCGCCTCGGCCCGTGCCCAGTGCTCCGCCGCGAGCACGCCCTCCAGCGTCATCGGATGCGGCTCGTGCCGGTCGACCACCTCGGTGACGGTGTCGACGATGGCCGGGAACCCGATCCGTCCGGCGTGGAAGGCGTGCACCGCCTGCTCGTTCGCGGCGTTGAACACCGCCGGGTAGGTGGCGCCCGCCACCGCGGCGCGTTTGGCGAGCGCCACCGCCGGGAACGCCGTGTCGTCGAGCGGTTCGAACTCCCACGACTGCGCGCGGGTCCAGTCGAGCGGCGCCCCCACCCCGGGCACGCGGTCGGGCCAGCCGAGCCCGAGCGCGATCGGCAGGCGCATGTCGGGCGGGCTGGCCTGCGCGATGGTCGAGCCGTCGATGAACTCCACCATCGAGTGCACGATCGACTGCGGGTGCACCACCACGTCGATGCGGTCGAGCGGCACGTCGAACAGCAGGTGCGCCTCGATCACCTCGAGGCCCTTGTTGACGAGCGTCGCCGAGTTGGTGGTCACCATGAGTCCCATGTCCCAGGTGGGGTGCGCGAGCGCCTCCGCCGGGGTCACCGCCGCGAGATCCTCGCGGCTGCGCCCGCGGAACGGCCCGCCGGATGCCGTCAACACCAGTCGGCGCACCTCGTCGGCGGTCCCGGAGCGCAGCGCCTGCGCGATCGCCGAGTGCTCGGAGTCGACCGGGACGATCTGGCCCGGCGCGGCCGCATCGGTGACGAGCGAGCCGCCGACGATGAGGCTCTCCTTGTTGGCGAGGGCGAGCACCGCGCCCGACTCGAGCGCGGCCAGGGTGGGTGCGAGCCCGACCGATCCGGTCACCCCGTTGAGCACAACCTCGCAGGCCGTGTCGCGCACCAGCTGCACCGTCTCGTCGACACCGAGCGCGATCCGCTCCACCCCGAACTCGGCCGCCTGCGCCTCGACTCCGGCCCGGTCGCTCCCGGCGGCGAGCCCGACCACCTCGAACCGGTCGGGGTGGGCGCGCACCACGTCGAGCGCCTGGGTGCCGATCGAGCCGGTGGATCCGAGGATGAGCACCCGACGCATGCCGCCGACCTTACTGCGGCGGCGTCGTGGCGAGGATGTCGATGACGAACACCAGGGTGTCCTCGCCGCCGATCCCGGCGCTCGCGTTGCCGTCCTCGCCGTAGCCCTCGTCCGGCGGGATGACCACCACGACGCGCGAGCCGACGGTCTGGCCGACGATCGCCTTCTTGAAGCCCGAGATCACGCTGGTGAACGAGCGCGGAGCGCCGCCCCACGACTCGTCGAAGATCTCGCCGGTCGACCAGTTGACGCCCTGGTAGTGGATGGTGAACTCGTCGTCCTGCCCGACCACCGGACCGTCGCCCTTGAGCACGAGGCCGATCTCGAGGTCGCCCGACGGGTCGGCGTCGGGGATGGTGACCGTCGGCCGCCCGTCCTCGTCCCAGACCACCTCGGGGAACTCGTCGCCGAGCGGGTCCTGCTCCTCCCCCTCGGCCTGCGCCGCGACGATGGAGACGACGTCGACGACGAAGACGAGCGCCGTGTCGGGGTCGATGCCGAAGTCGGCCTGACCGGCCGAGCCGAACGCGTCATCCGGGGTCACCACCCCGACCACCCGCGAGCCCTCGGTGGAGCACAGGATCGTCGCGTAGAGGCCCGGCAGCAGCTGGTCGTCTGCGACGGTGAGCAGCAGCGCCCCCGCCTCGCCGAAGGTGGTCGCGGTCGCCAGCTCGCCCGTGGTGCCGTTGTAGACGGCGAAGCTCACCGAGACCAGGTCGCCGCTGACGACCTCGGGTCCGTCGCCCTCGACGACGACGGTGCGCTGGGTGGCGTCGACCTCGACGGGCGAGTCGACGAAGACGGTGGGCTCCTCGCCGAGCGACCCGGTGACGTCGACGGCGTCGGAGGCACCGCCCGCCGCGGTGCAGGTGGCGGCGACGGGCTCGTCGGTCGACGTGGCGGTGGGGTCGGGGGCGGCCTCGCCGGTGCAGCCGGCCAGGGCGAGCGCCGCGACGGCGGCGGGGACGGCGAGGGCGGGAAGACGGCGCACGCGGCACTCCTCAAGAAGGGTCGGGGTCCCGACGCGACGGGACGCCGACATCCTCCCCGACGACGCCTTGGTGGACGCTGAGCCACACCGGCACCGGTCGGCATCCGCGGGCCGTACGCTTGCAGGATGGAGTTCAGCGTGCCCCAGGAGCGCAAGCTCGTCACCGAGCTGCCGGGTCCGAAGTCGGTGGCCCTGCAGGAGCGCCGCGTGCGCAGCGTGTCGCGCGGCGCCGGCACCCTCGCGAACATCTACATGGACCACGGCGCGGGCGCCATCCTGGTCGACGTCGACGGCAATCAGATCATCGACCTCGGCTGCGGGATCGGCGTCACCACGATCGGGCACGCGCATCCGGATGTCGCCGCCGCGGCCGCCGCGCAGGCGTCGAAGCTGACGCACACCCTGTTCACGGTCACCCCGTACGAGAACTACGTCGCCGTCGCCGAGAAGCTGGCCCAGATCACGCCGGGCGACTTCGAGAAGCACTCGATCCTGGTCAACTCGGGCGCCGAGGCGGTCGAGAACGCCGTCAAGATCGCCCGCAAGTACACCGGCCGGCGCGCCATCGTCACCCTCGACCACGCCTTCCACGGCCGCACCAACCTCACCATGGCGATGACCTACCGCCCGTGGCCGGAGCGCGCCGGGATGGGGCCCTTCCCGGGCGAGATCTACTCCGTTCCGGTCTCGTACCCGTTCCGCGACGGCCTCTCCGGCGAGGAGGCGGCCGCCCGCACGATCGACTACATCGAGACCCACATCGGGCCGAGCGAGGTGGCGGCGTTCTTCGCCGAGCCGATCCAGGGCGACGGCGGCATCGTCATCCCCGCCCCCGGCTACTTCGCGGCGATCAAGGAGTACTGCGCGCAGCACGGCATCGTGTTCGTCGCCGACGAGATCCAGGCGGGCATCGCCCGCACCGGCACCTGGTACTCGATCGAGCACCACGGCGTCGTCCCCGACCTGGTCACCACCGCCAAGGGCATCGCCGGCGGATTCCCGCTCGCCGCCGTCACCGGGCGCGCCGAGATCATGGATGCGGTGCAGCCGGGCGGCATCGGCGGCACCTTCGGCGGCAACCCGGTCTCGACCGCGGCCGCGCTGGCCGTCTTCGAGCTGATCGAGCGCGACGGGCTGCTGGCCGAGGCGCAGCGCGTCGAGCGCGAGCTCACCGCCCGGATCGGCGGCTGGGTCGAGCGGTTCGACGTCGTCGGCGAGGTGCGCGGCAAGGGCGCCATGTTCGGTGTCGAGCTGGTGAAGCCCGGCACGCGCGACCCGAACCCCGAGGCGCTCTCGACCGTGCTCACGCACGCGACGAGCAACGGCGTGATCCCGCTCGACGCGGGCAGCTGGGACTCGGTGCTGCGCATCATGCCGAGCGTGGTGATCAGCGCCGAGCTGATCGACGACGCCGCCTCGGTGCTCGAAGAGGCGCTCGCGCAGCTCGGCTGATGACCGACGGCCCGGTGTCCCCCGCGAGACGGCGGCGCGCCGCGCCGCTCGTCGCGGGCATCCTCGCCTACGCGCTCGGCGCGCTCGCGCTCAACACCGCGGTCTTCGTCGGAATCGACGCCGGGCGCACCCAGTGGGTCGAGGACCAGTGGACAGTGCTCACCGAACCGGTCGCCCCCGACGTCGCCGCCATCGCCGACGCCACCGGGATGAGCGCCGAGGGGCGGCTGATCTACCTCGCGACCCGGCCCGAGGTCGAGACCACGGCGTCGTTCAACGACCACTGCGACGTCGAGGGCACCATCGTGCTGGGCTGCTATACGCCCGACGACCGCATCTACGTCTACGGCGTGAGCGATGATCGCCTGGCGGGCACCGTCGAGGTCACCGCCGCGCACGAGATGCTGCACGCCGCGTACGAGCGGCTGTCGGATGCGGACCGTCGCACCGTCGACGCGCTCGTCGCCGACGCGGTCGCCGCGCTGCCCGCGGACGACCCGCTGTTCGCCGCGCTGGAGACCTACCCGCGCGCGCAGCAGGCCGACGAGTGGCACTCGCGGCTCGCCACCGAGGTCGCCGACCTGCCGGCCGCGCTCGAGGCGCACTACGCCGTCTACTTCGACGACCGGTCGCGGGTGATCGCGCTGCACCTGGGCTCCACCGAGGCGATCCGCGACCTCGAGGCGCAGATCGACGCGCTGGCCTCCGAGATCGCCGCGCTCGACGCGAGCATCACGGCCGAACTCGCGGCGCACGATGCGGCGATCGACCGGCTCGAGGCCGACATCGCGGCGTTCAACCAGAAGAACGCCGCCTTCGGCTTCGAGAGCGAGGCCGAGTTCACGGCGGCGCGGAACGCGCTCATCGCCCGCTCGGACGCGCTCGACGCCGAGGCCGACCGGATCAACGCCGAGATTGACCGGTACAACGGGCTGGTCGCCGAGCTCGAGGCGCTCGACGCCGACTACGCAGGGCTGTTCGACAGCCTCGACTCCGCGAACGCCCCCACCGGTCCCTGACGCCGCCGACGTCGAGCAGGCGATCCATGCTTCGGGATCAGGCCCCCGCTCCGCTCGGAGATCCGGCCCCGGACCCGCTCCGGGGAGCGGACGCGACCCGGGACGATCGTCCCGCCCGGAGTCGTCCGCCGGTCGTATGCTGGCGACACCCCGACGGAGGAACGATGACCGGACAGATCCTGGCGAAGCTCGCCGGCGGCCCGCTCGACGCGCAGATCCTGCCGCTCGAGATCGAGGACCACGAGGCGGCGGAGGACGAGCTCATCCTGCAGTGGGAGCAGGGGCAGCTGCTCTACAAGATCGCTGGCCCGGCCGAGAACACCGGCCCGCACGACGGCCCCACCACGATCCCCTACCGGTTCGACTCGCAGATCTGAGGCCTCCGGCCCCACGCGCGCGGAGCCGGGAGCCCGGACCACCCGTCGCCGCTCAGACGATGCGCGGTTCCCGGTGCACCGGGAACGCCACCGAGTTCGCGATGAAGCACAGCCGGTGCGCCTCGTCGTGCAGCCGCAGCGCGGCATCCGGGTCGCCCGCCGAGACGGTCACCACCGGGCGGAGCGTGACGGCCGTGATCCGCCCGGCGCCGTCGGCATCCACCTCGAGCACGCCGTCCGCGTCGTCGACGTACGACTCGACGACCACCCCCGCGCGCGCTGCGACGTACAGGTAGCTGAGCAGGTGGCACTGCGCCAGCGCGGCGATCAGCATCTCCTCCGGGTTCCACCGGTCGGCGTCGCCGTGGAACACCCGCGCCGCCGATCCGAGCAGCTCCGGCTTGCCCGGGATGCGCACCACGTGGTCGCGGCCGAAGGCGCGCGCGTCGGCCGTCCCGCGGCCGCGGTTGCCGGTCCACTCGAGGGCGAGCTCGAAGCGGTGATCGCGCGCCATCCGCCCTCCTAGGATCGCCTCATGACCGACGTCACCACGCTATCCCCGGATGCGCCCCGGCTCGTCACCGAGGTGCCGGGACCCCGCTCGCGCGAGCTGCAGGAGCGCCGCGCCGCCGCGGTCGCCGCCGGCGTCGCATCGGCCCTCCCCGTCTTCGTCGCGCGCGCCCACGGCGCCGTCGTCGAGGACGTCGACGGCAACACGTTCCTCGACCTGGGCTGCGGCATCGGGGTGACCACCGTCGGGCACACGCCCGAGGCGGTCGTCGACGCGGCGCGTGCCCAGCTCGGCGACGTCATCCACGCGATGTTCCCCATCTCGCCCTACGAGGAGTACGTGCGGGTGGCCGAGCTGCTCGCCGCGCACACCCCCGGCGACTTCGCGAAGAAGTCGGTGCTGGTCAACTCGGGTGCCGAGGCGGTCGAGAACGGGGTGAAGATCGCTCGCAAGCACACCGGGCGGCCCGGCGTCGCGGTGCTCGACCACGCCTACCACGGCCGCACCAACCTCACCATGGCGATGAACTTCAAGGCGATGCCCTACGGGCTCGGCTTCGGGCCCTTCGCCGGCGACGTTCACCGCGCGCCCAACTCCTACCCGCTGCGCGATGGGCTCTCCGGCCCGGAGGCCGCGGCGCGCACGATCGCCTACCTCGAGAAGACCGCGGGCGCGACGGCGCTGGCCTGTCTGGTCGTCGAACCGATCCAGGGCGAGGGCGGGTTCATCGTCCCGGCCGACGGCTACCTGCCCGCCCTGCAGGAGTGGTGCACCGCGAACGGCATCGTGCTCATCGCCGACGAGATCCAGTCGGGGATGGCGCGCACCGGCGCCTGGTTCGCCTCCGAGCACTTCGGGCTGGTGCCCGACCTGGTGCTCACCGCGAAGGGGATCGCCGCCGGACTGCCGCTCGCGGCGGTGACCGGCCGGGCCGAGATCATGGACGCCTCGCACGCGGGCGGGCTCGGCGGCACCTTCGGCGGCAACCCGGTCGCCTGCGCTGCGGCCATCGCGGTGTTCGAGATGATCGAGCGCGACGGGCTGCTCGCCGAGGGCGCGCGCATCGAGGCGACCCTGGGACCCGCGCTGCGCGCGCTGCAGGCCGACGTGCCGATGATCGCCGAGGTGCGCGGTCGGGGCGCGATGCTGGCCATCGAGTTGCGCGACCCCGACACCGGGGCGCCGCGCGCCGACCTGGTCTCCGCCGTCGCGGGCGCCGCCGCGCGGCGCGGGGTGCTCGTGCTCACCGCCGGGACGGAGGGCAACGTGCTGCGCTTCCTGCCGAGCCTCGCGATCAGCGACGCCCAGCTCGGCGTCGCGGTCGAGGTGCTGCGCGAATCGTTCGCCGAGGTCAACCCGACCGCCTAGGCTGCGCGTCGAAGAGGTGACGCCGACTCAGGAGGTTCCCGTGATCCGCACCCTCGCCGCCGCTCCGCTCCTCGCCGCCGCCCTGCTCGCGCTCGCGGCGTGCGGCCCGACGCCCGAGCCGGGCGCCTCGACCCCCGCCGCGTCGCCGACGTCGGCGCCCGAGAGCGCCCCGCCGGTGGAGCCGCTCGACACGGTCACCCGCATCCTGCTGCTCACCGACACCGTCTACTTCGGCGACGAGGCCGGATGGGGCGTCGACGGATTCCGCTACGACGCCCCACACGACGAGGCGATCACGAAGCTCACCGCCGTGTTCGGCGAGGAGCCGGTGTCGGAGATCCGCGACGACGCCGTCGACGGCAGCATCTCGGAGAGCCACCGCTGGGGCGGCTTCCACCTGTACTTCACCTCCCGCGGCGGCGTGCCGGAAACGATGGGCGTCGAGGTGACGACGGCGAGCGTCAACGGCGTCACCATCGAGACCGAGCACGGCGTCGGGGTGGGCACCCCGATGACCGAGGCGATCGCCCTCGCCGACGACACCGCCGTGGTGCTGGGCCTCTCCGAGGTGTTCGAGGCGCGCTTCGACCACTCGGTCGACGACGACGGCAACGACGTCTACGTGGTCGTCTACGGGAACGACGACGGGACCGGGAACGTGCGCATGATGATCGCGCCGATCGAGTCGTCCGGGTACTGACCCGATCCGGCGGTCACGGCCCGCCCGGCGCTACGGCTCCAGCACGACCTTGCCGCCGGCGTGACCGCCGACCAGCAGCTCGTACGCCTCCCGGGCCTTCTCGAGCGGGAACGTCGCGCTCACCTCGACCCGCAGCTCGTCTCCGGCGAACCGGCGGGCGAGCTCGAACTGGGCGGCGTGCCGGATCTCGGTGCCGGGGTCGGCACCGGGTCCCCCGCCGATGGCGAGACCGCCCGCCGCCTTCACCGCCTCGAACGCCGAGTTGTGGATCGTGACGAACCGCGCCGGATCGTGCAGCACGGCGAGCGTCGTGGCGACCGCCTCATCCGTCCCCGCCGTGTCGACGGCGGCGTCGACGCCGTCGGGCGCCGCCTCGCGCACCCGCTCGAGCAGCCCGTCGCCGTAGGCCACCGGGATGACACCCAGGTCGCGCAGGTCGTCGTGGTGCCGCGGTGAGGCCGTTCCGACCACGGTCGCGCCGCGCAGCCGCGCGAGCTGCGCCGCGATCCGGCCAACTCCCCCGCTCGCGCCGTGCACGAGCACGACGTCGCCCTCGCCGACACGGGTCACCTCGAGCGCGTGCACCGCGGTGGTTCCGACCGACATCAGCCCCGCCGCTTCGCGGTAGTCGGCGTCGTCGGGCAGACGGACCAGGCGGTCGGCGGGCACGGTGAGCTCCGACGCCTGCGCGCCCGCCAGCCGGTGGCCGTAGACCCGGTCGCCGACCGCGAGCGCGTCGCCCTGCAGATCGACCGCCCCCTCGCCGACCGCGGTCACGACGCCCGACGCCTCGCTGCCCAGACGCATCGGCAGCTTCGCCGGGTCGGTGCCCATCATCCCCTCGGCGACCTTCGCGTCCCACGGGTTGAGCGCGGTCGCCCGCACCTCCACCACCGCGCGGCCGGGGCCGGGCGGGACGGGATCGACGTCGATGACCTGGATGACTTCGGGACCTCCGTAGGAGGTCGCGGCGACTGCGCGGACCATGCCCCCAGTCAACCCGATCCGGAGCCGGAAGCTTCCCGCCGGGCCGAGATCGCATCCGCCGGGCGCCCCGAGGTCCGCCCCGCGCGGTCAGGAGGTGCCGAGGCGCTTGCGCCGCGCGGCCGTGGTGAGCTGCGAGATCACCACGATGATCAGCGCGAGCAGGAACACGGCCGTCGCGATGACGTTCGCCTGCGGCGGGATGCCGCGCGCCGCCGCGGTGTACACGTACTTGGGGAACGTGACCGCGGGTCCGGCGTTGAAGTTGGTGATGATGAAGTCGTCGAACGACAACGCGAACGACAGCAGCGCCGCCGCGATGATGCCCGGCAGCAGCAGCGGGAAGGTGATGCGCCACCACACCTGCGACGGGCTGGCGTAGAGGTCGCGGCCCGCCTCCTCGATCGCCGGGTCGAGGCTCGCCACCCGCGCGCGCACGGTGACGACGACGAAGCTCACGCAGAACAGGGTGTGGGCGAGGATGATCGTGCCGATCCCCTTCGGCACCCCGGCGGTGAGGAACTGCGCGGCGAGGCCCGCGCCGAGCACCACCTCGGGCGTCGCCATCGGCAGGAACAGCAGCAGGATGGTGGGACTGCGAAAGCGGAACCGGTAGCGCGCCAGCGCGATCGCCATCGCCGTGCCCAGGGTGGTGGCGGCGAGGGTCGCCGAGACGCCGACCAGGATGCTGGTGCCGAACGCCTCGCACACCACCGGGTCGTCGCAGATGCCGAACCAGTTGTCGAGGGTGAACCCGCGCCAGATGATGTTGGTGCGTCGCGCGTCGTTGAACGAGAACACGATCGTGTACGCGATCGGCACGAGCAGGAAGACGAACGCGAGCACCGCGTAGACGCCGAGCCCCCACGACCCGACGCCGAAGCGCAGTCCGCGGCGACGCGGCGCCTTCCGCGGGGTCGTGGCCGCATCCGCGAGCACCTCGCCGGCCTGGAGGGTCATACCAGGTCCTCCGTCCCCGAGCGCTTGACGTAGACGCCGACGAGCAGCACGATCGCGGCCATCAGGATGATCGACAGCGACGCCGCGAACGGGTAGTTGCCGTTGATGAGGAACTGCGCCTCGATCACGTTGCCGACCATCGCGGTCGACGTGCCGCCGAGGAAGTCGCGACTCGCGTTGACGTAGTCGCCCGCCGCCGGGATGAAGGTGAGCAGCGTGCCCGACACGACCCCGGGTAGCGACAGCGGCAGGGTGACCCGCAGGAACGTCGACACGGGGCCCGAGTAGAGGTCGCCGCCGGCCTCGACGTAGCGCAGGTCGAGGCGCTCGAGCGAGGTGTAGATCGGCAGGGTCATGAACGGGATGAAGTTGTAGGTCAGACCGAAGATGACCGAGAACGGGGTGCCGGTGAGGTGGGCGTCGGGCGGCAGGATGCTGAGCGCCTGGAAGAACGTCACCACCGGCCCCTCGTCGGAGAGGATCTGCTTCCAGGCCAGGGTGCGCAGCAGGAACGAGATGAAGAACGGCGCGATCACCAGGGTCAGCGCGATCGCCTGCAGCATCCGCCAGCGCCGCAGCTTCACGCCGATCACGTAGGCCAGCGGGTAGCCGATCAGCAGGGCGAACACGGTCGCCGCGAGCGCGTAGCCGAACGACCGGATGATGTGCGGCCAGTACGCCTCGAGCACGTCGACGTAGTTCTGCCAGTTGAGCGCGTACTGGTACTCGCCGAAGTCGCCGTCGTAGCGCGGCTCCTGCAGGCTCGTGACGACCAGGCTGATCAGCGGGACGAGGAAGAACAGCGCGAGGTAGAGCGCTCCCGGCAGCAGCAGGAACAGCGCGATCGGGCTGCGCTTGCGCGGCGCCTCCGCCGCGGTGGTGGCGGGCGCGGCCCCGAATGCCCCGAAGGCCATGTCAGGCCTCCTCGAGCTCCGCCTCGATGCGGTGACGCTGGGCGAGCGCCAGCGCCTGGGTGTCGTCGTCGGGGTCGAAGCGCCCGGCGGGCTCGGGGTCGTCGTCGAGACCGAAGCCGTGGTCGACCGCCCAGCTCACCCACACCTCGGCGCCGTCGTTGACGACCGCCCCCGGAACCAGGTTCTGCGCGAACAGCGTGATCGTGCCGAGGCCCGGCACCCCGATCAGGTACTGGGTGCTCACCCCGCTGAACGACACGTCGTGCACCCGGCCGGGGCCGAGCACGTTGACGCCCGCCTCGGCGGCCGGCTCGGAGGTGTGCAGCAGCAGCTTCTCGGGACGCACGCCGATCGTCACCTCGCCGGCGTGACGCCGCGCGCGCTCGGCCGGCACCGCGATCTTCCGCCCCGCGATGTCGACGACGAGCACGTCGCCCTTCGCCGACAGCACCGGGCCGGTGAACAGGTTCGACTGGCCGAGGAAGTTCGCCACGAATGCGGTGCGCGGCAGCTCGTAGAGCTCCTGCGGGGCGCCCATTTGCTCGATGCGGCCCTTGTTCATCACCGCGACGGTGTCGGCCATGGTCATGGCCTCCTCCTGGTCGTGGGTGACGTGCAGGAAGGTGAGCCCGACCTCGTCCTGGATGTCCTTGAGCTCCACCTGCATCTGCCGCCGCAGCTTCAGGTCGAGCGCGCCGAGCGGCTCGTCGAGCAGCAGCACCGCGGGCCGGTTGACGACCGCGCGGGCGAGCGCGACGCGCTGCTGCTGACCGCCGGAGAGCTGGGCCGGGCGCCGCGCCGCGAGGTGGTCCAGCTCGACCAGCTGCAGCGCCTCGTGCGCGCGGGTCACCGCATCCTTCAGTCCCCGCCGGCGCAGCCCGAACGCCACGTTGTCGAGGATCGTCATGTGCGGGAACAGGGCGTAGCTCTGGAACACCGTGTTGACCGGACGCTTGTGCGGCTTGGTCGCCGTCACGTCCTTGCCGCCGATCAGGATGCTGCCGGTCGTCGGCTCCTCGAGCCCCGCCACGAGGCGCAGGGTCGTCGTCTTGCCGCACCCGGACGGGCCGAGCAGGGCGAAGAACGACCCCGCCGGGATGGTGAGGTCGAGCTCCTCGATCGCCGTGAAGCCCGGGAACCGCTTCGAGATCCCGACCAGTTCGAGATCCGCGCCGGCTTCGGGCGACGCCGTCGTGCCCTGGGGCGCCACCCCGGGTGTCCTCAGGCTCCGAGCAGCACGGACTGGAACGCCGACTGGAACGACTGCTCCTCCGCGTTGCTGAGCGAGCGGAACACCTTGACCGTCGAGAGCACCGACTCGTCCGGGAAGATGAGCCAGTTCTCCGCGAGCTCGGGGTCGATGTCGAGCATCGCCTCCTGCGCGCCGATCACCGGGGTGATGTAGTTCACCCACGCCGCGACCTCGGCCGCGACGGCCGGGTCGTAGTAGTAGTTCATGAGCGTCTCGGCGTTCTTCTTGCGCGGCGAGCCGATCGGCACGAGGAAGTTGTCGTTCCACAGCGTGCCGCCGGCCTCGGGGATCACGAACTCGAAGATGTCGGCGTCCAGCTCGTAGTTGAGCGTCGTCACGTCGCCCGACCACACGATGCCGGCGATCGCGTCGCCGTTGGCGAGGTCCTCGGTGTACGAGTTGCCGCGCACCGCGCCGATCTGGCCGCTGGTGACCTGCTCGCGGAAGACGTCGAGCGCGGAGCTGAAGTCGTCCTCGCTGAAGTCGCCGGCGATGTCGATGCCCTGGTCGAGCATGATGCAGCCCATCGTGTCGCGCATCTCGGAGAGCACGACGATGCGGCCGGCCAGCTCCGGGTCGGCCCACAGGTCGGACACGCTGGAGAGCCCCTTCGGGTACGCCTCCTTGTTCCAGACCAGACCGGCGAAGCCGCCCTGCCACGGCAGCGAGTGCTCGCGACCCGGGTCGAAGTCGACGTTTACCAGGTCGGGGTTGAGGTTCGCCTTGTTCGGGATGTTGGCGGCGTCGAGCTGCTGCGTGTAGCCGAACCGGATCATCCGGCCGACCATCCAGTCGGTGAGGCAGACGGTGTCGGCGCCGATGTCCTGCCCGAGGGCGAGCTGGTCGTTGACCCGGCCGTAGTAGGTGTTGTTGTCGTCGACGTCGACGTTGTAGCTCACCTGGATGCCGGTCTGCGCGACGAAGGCGTCGAGGGTGGGGTGGTTGCCGTCGTCGTCCTCGTCGAGGTACAGCGGCCAGTTCGACCAGTTGAGGGTCTTGTCGGAGTCGGAGACGTCCGGCGGCGCGGTCGGGGCGGTGCTGCCGCCCGGGGCGCACGCGGCGAGCGCGAGGGCGGAGGCGCCGCCGACACCGCCGGCGAGCATGGTGCGGCGGGAGAGCTGCGAGGCGCGGGCCTGCTGGACGAGCCGGCGGATCATCGGATCCTCGGGAAGCGAACGGGGCATCGTGGCACTCTCCTTCCGGATGCCGGGCGCGACCCGGCGGGGCTGTGGCTCGATCCTGGCACGGGATCGAGCCGGATCGTGAGCGAATCGGGCGGTTCGAAACATAGATTTCACGAAATCCGCGTCCCGCAGGCGGAAAGGCAACGGAATCCATGGCGTCGACGGGCGAGAAGTGCCTAATCTGGCGTCATGAGGGTCGGCGTCCCCACCGAGGTCAAGAACAACGAGTACCGCGTCGCCATCACCCCCTCCGGGGTCCACGAGCTGGAGCGTCGCGGGCACCGCGTGCTCGTGCAGGCGGGCGCCGGGGCGGGCTCGGCGATCACCGACGACGACTACCGCGCGGCCGGGGCCGAGATCGTGCCCGACGCGCCGACGGTCTGGGGCGAGGCCGACCTGCTGCTCAAGGTCAAGGAGCCGGTGGCGAGCGAGTACCCCCTGTTCCGCGACGGGCTCGTGCTCTTCACCTACCTGCACCTCGCCGCCGAACCCGAGCTGACGGCCGCGCTGGTCGGCTCCGGGGTCACCGCGATCGCCTACGAGACGGTGCAGCTGGCGAACCGGTCGCTGCCGCTGCTCGCCCCGATGAGCGAGGTGGCCGGCCGACTTGCGCCGATCGTCGGCGCGAACGCGATGCTGCGCCCGCACGGCGGACCGGGACTACTCGTGCCCGGAGTGGCCGGCACCCACCCGGCGAACGTGGTCGTGATCGGCGCCGGCGTGGCCGGGTCGAACGCCGTCGCGCTCTCCGTCGGGCTCGGGGCTCAGGTGACGGTGCTCGACACCAACATCCAGCGTCTGCGCGAGATGGACGACGACTACGCGGGGCGCATCGTCACGATCGCGTCGAACGCCTTCGAGCTGGAGCGCGCCCTGCTCGGCGCCGACCTCGTGATCGGCGCGGTGCTCGTCCCCGGGGCGAAGGCCCCGAAGCTGGTGAGCAACGACCTGGTGTCGCGGATGCGGCCCGGCAGTGTGCTCGTCGACATCGCCGTCGACCAGGGCGGCTGCTTCGAGGACACCCACCCGACGACGCACGCCGATCCGACCTATCCGGTGCACGGGTCGATCTTCTACGCGGTGGCGAACATGCCGGGCGCGGTCGCGCACACCTCGACCTACGCGCTGACGAACGCGACGCTGCCCTACGTGCGCGCGATCGCCGATCACGGCTGGGCCGAGGCGCTGCGCTCCGACGCGGCGCTCGCGCTCGGGCTCAACGTGCACGCCGGCCGGGTGACCAACTCCGGGGTGGCCGAGGCGCACGGACTCGACGCGGCCGCGCTCGCCGACGCCCTGGCCTAGTCCCCCGCGGCAGCGACCTCCCCCGGCGCGGGGATCTCGAACCGCACCGGCTCCACGGCGCCGGCCTCCGCCCACCAGGCCTCGCCGCCGGAGCGGTCGAGCGGCGGCAGCTCGCGCACGCGGGCCAGCGGACGGGCGTCCGCGGCGTCGACGTCGACCAGGAGCAGACCGCCGGCCCGCCGCGCGGCCGCGAGCGCGGCCCAGTCGGCGTTCCAGGCGTCCGGGTCGCCGAGCAGCACCGCCGCGGGCTCCCCGCGGCCGACGCGCACGGCTCCGTCGACGCCGCGACCCTCGGTGTCGGGGGCGACGTCGTGGCCGACCGTCAGCACCCGCACGCCGGCAGCCCGCAGTCGGGGTGCGAGGTCGCGCGGACGGGCGGTGACGACGGCGAGCACGCGACCGGTCTCGGGCGCCAGCACCCGGGGCGACGGGACCGGGAACCGCGACGGGACCCGGGCCCCGATCGCCACCTGCACCGGCTCGCCGCGCCACCAGCCCGACCCCGGCGGACGCCCCGGCGCCCACTCCCCCGGCGGCCCGCCGGCCGTCGCGTGATCCTCCCGGCCGGCCTGCGCGAGCAGCAGGCGCGCGGGGAACGCCCGCTCGAGGCCGCGGAGCGCGCCGTCGGGCTGCCGCGCGGCCGCCAGCAGCGAGACGCCGTCGAGGCGGGCCACCCGCTCGAGCCGCGCCACCAGCGCCGCCCGCGGCTCGACGTCGAGGTCGCCGAGGGCGAGGTCGAGATCGTCGACCACGAGCACGCCGTCGCCGGGCCGCACCGCCTCGACGGCGCGCCAGAGCCGCACCGCATCCGTCGGCAGAGCCCGGCCGCCGGGCCCCGCCGCGAGCGCGGCGAGCGCCGTGCTCCGCCCCGAGCCGCGACCGCCGAGCACGAGCAGACCGCCGTCGCGGTCGGGCCGCCACACGGCGGGCGGCTGGCTCTGCTCCGCCGGCCGGTCCACCCGGCCGAAGACCGCCTCGCCGGGTCGGCCCACCGGCAGCCCGGCGTGGTCGAGCCGCTCGGGCAGGGGCGGGAGCCACGGCGCCGGATGCCGCGCGGGCGGGGCGGACGCCGCGATCCGTTCCGCGTCGGCCGGCGACGCCACCGCCACCTGCAGCATCCGCAGCGCGCCGTCGCCCCGGGTGAGGATGGCGCGCCCCGGCGGGTCGACCGGCAGGTCGGCGGCGGCGTCCGCCCCGACCACGGCGCGACTGTCGGGGCGGTCGGCGACCCGCAGCGACACCCGCAGGGTGACGTTGGCGAGCACGCCGTCGCGCACCACCCCGGCGGGCCGCTGCGTGCAGAGCACCAGGTGGATGCCCAGCGACCGGCCGCGCGCGGCGAGGTCGGCGAACAGGGCGTGCAGGTCGGGATGGTCGGCCACGACGGCCGCGAACTCGTCGACCACGACCACCAGGCGCGGGAGCACTCCGGACGGCAGCTCCTCGACGGCCCGCGCACCGTGGTCGGCGAGCATCCGCTCCCGACGGCGCAGCTCCGCGCGCAGACTGTCGATCGCGCGGCGGGCCAGCCGGTCGTCGAGGTCGCTCACCACCCCCAGCACGTGCGGCAGCGCCGCGAGTGGGGCGAACGACGCGCCGCCCTTGAAGTCGACGAGCACGAGCGTGAGCTCGTCGGGTGAGCGCGCGGCCGCCATTCCCAGCACCCAGCTGACGAGCAGCTCGCTCTTGCCCGACCCGGTGGTGCCCGCGACGAGCGCGTGCGGCCCGTCGGCGACCAGATCGACCGGAACCGGTCCGTTCTCGTCGACCCCGAGCGGGGCCGCGAGACCCGGCAGCGCGTCGTCGGCGAGCAGGTCGCCGAGCGGCACCCGCTGCGGGAGCCGCGA
>JBHIXX010000020.1:0-44413 GCA_041984585.1 Pseudolysinimonas sp.
ACCCTCGAGACCGGCGCCGAGATCCAGGTGCCGCTGTTCCTCGAGTCGGGCACCAAGGTCAAGGTCGACACCCGCTCGGGCGACTACCTCGGCCGGGTGACCGACTGACCGCCGCGCGGTCGCGGGGCGTCCGATGAGCGCGCGCACCAAGGCGCGCAAACGCGCCCTCGACATCCTGTACGGCGCCGACGTGCGCGGCGTCGCCATCCCCGAGCTGCTCGCCGAGGAGGCCGCCCGTGCGGCGGCGCGTCCCGAGCGGGCCTCGTCGTGGGACTACGCCCGCGACATCGTCGAGGGGGTCGTCGAGCACCTCGACGAGATCGACCAGTCGATCGTCGACCACGCCCAGGGCTGGCGCCTCGACCGGATGCCGGCCGTCGACCGCGCGCTCGCGCGCATCGGCGTGTGGGAGATCCGCTACCGCGACGACATCCCCGACGGGGTCGCGATCGCCGAGGCCGTCGAGGCGGCGCGCGAGCTGAGCACCGACGAGTCGGCCGGGTTCCTGAACGGGCTGCTCGGCGCGGTGGCGAAGGGCTGACGTGACCCGCGGGCTGCTGGTGCTCGACCTGGACGGGACCCTCGTCCTAGGCGATGCCCCGGTGGAGGCGTACGGCCGCGAGGCGGTCGAGGCGCTGCCCGAGCAGGCCCGCGGCGACGCGGCGGCCCGCATCGCCGCGTTCCTGGCGGGAGACCGCGACGCCGTGCCCGGGGCCCGTGACGGCTACCAGGCCGTCGCGCGCGCGGCCCGCGCCGCCGGGGCCGACCGGGACGACCTGGAGGCGGCGTTCCACCGATCCCGTACCGCGCGGGAGGGCTGGCTGCACGCCGTGCGGGCGCCCACCGGAGCCGCCGCGGTGCTCGGCGCCCTCGACGGCGTGCGGCGTGTGGTCGCCACCAACTCGCCGAGCGGGGTGCCCGCGCTGCTCGAGCACGTGGGGCTCAGCATGGTGGTCGACGACGTGATCGAGGGGGCGGCCAAGCCCGACGGGATGCCCGCCGTGCTCGACCGGTTCGGGGTCGCTGGCGCGCGCATCGCCGGGATGGGCGACATCTGGATCAATGACCTCGCCGAGATCGCCGCCCGCGGCGGGACCACCTTCCTCATCGACCGGCACGGGCTGTCGGAGGGGGAGCCGACCGCCCGTGGTCGGGTGCCGGAAGAGCTGCTGCCCGCGATCACCGAGTGGGCGGCTGCACTGCCCGACTGACGGCATCCGTTTGTAAACGTCTGGAAAACGGATGCTGGATTCGCTCATTTCCGGGACGACCGCCGGATACCGTGAAAACGGACGCCGTGCGCGTCCGATCACATTCCGCAGCGCCGGGTCCGCCGGCGTTCGACACGGAGGACACCCATGAAGAAGACGCATCTGATCGCGGCGGGCATCGCCGCGGGCGCGCTGGCGCTCACCGGCTGCACCGCCACCGATGAGGGCGAGAGCACCGAGTGGCCCGAGGAGCTCGTGCTGGGCCTCGTGCCCTCGCAGGAGGTCGACCAGCTGGTCGAGGACGCCGGCGTGCTCGGCGACCTGCTCTCGGAGGAGCTCGGCATCCCCGTGACGACCACCGTCACCGACAACTACGCCGGTCTCGTCGTCGCCATGCAGACCGACCAGGCCCAGATCGGGATGTTCGGCCCGATCGCGCTGGTGCAGGCGATGGACCAGGCGGACGCCACGCCGATCCTCCAGTCCATCCGATTCGGCAGCGCCGCGTACCACACCCAGTGGTTCACCAACGACCCCGATCGCTTCTGCACGATCTCCGACCCTGTCGTGGTGACCGACGACGAGGGCGTCGATTTCGCCTTCTGCAACGGCACCGACACGGCGGAAGAGGGCCCGGTGGGCGAGGAGGCGCTGGGCGCCATCGAGGCGGGTGAGACCATCTCGTTCGTCGACGAGCTGAGCGCCTCGGGCTACTACTATCCGGCGACGCAGCTCGAGAACATCGGACTCGACCCGTTCAGCGACATCACCCCGCTGTTCGCCGGCGGACACCCGAACTCGGTCCAGACCGTCGCCCGCGGGGACGCGGCCGTCGGCGTCTCGTTCGACGACGCCCGTGGCGGCCTCGCCGAGGAGGACCCGACGATCGGTACGGCGGTCACGGTGTTCGCGTGGTCGACCCAGATCCCGAACGACGGCATCGCGGTCGGGGCCTCCCTGCCGGACGACCTGGTGCAGGCCATCACCGACGCGTTCCTCGCCATCGCCGAGACCGAGGAGGGCCTCGCCGCCCTCGACGCGGTCTACGAGATCGAGGGACTCGTGCCCGCCGACCTGGACGCGCTCGACGCCGCGCGCCAGGTGGAGGCGAACTTCGGGGAGTGATCCCCGCCGGGCGCGGGCCGGTGCCTCCGGGTGCCGGCCCGCGTTCCATTCCCACCAGTTCTCAGGGGTCCGCGCGACGCCGACGGACGCCGTCCCGATCGGGCGGGATGCCGTCTCGGTCCGCCGGACTGGGAAGATGACGACATGTCCGACGCCGTGAGGAGCACCGCGTGATCAAGTTCGACAACGTCACGGTGCGCTATCCGAACGGGGTCGTCGGCCTCGACCAGGTGTCGCTCGAGATCCCGGACGGACAGTTCGTGGTGGTCGTCGGTCTCTCCGGGGCGGGCAAATCGACGCTCGTCCGCACCATCAACGGCCTGGTACCGGTCACCGAGGGCTCGCTCGAGGTCGAGGGGGTCGCCGTGCACGGCGCCTCGCCGCGCGCGCTCCGTCGGCTGCGCGCGCGGGTCGGCATGGTGTTCCAATCGTTCAATCTGGTGAAGCGCATCAGCGTGCTCAGCAATGTGCTGATCGGCCGCCTGCACTCCACCAACTGGTTCCGCTCGCTGGTCGGTTGGTACACGGCCCGCGACAAGGACCTCGCGTTCGACGCCCTCGACCGGGTCGGCATCATCGAGAAGGCCTACATCCGCGCCTCGGAGCTCTCCGGCGGTCAGCAGCAGCGGGTGGCGATCGCCCGGGTGCTCGCCCAGGAGCCGAGCGTGATCCTCGCCGACGAGCCGGTCGCCTCGCTCGACCCGCCGACGGCGAACCGCGTGATGCGCGACCTTCAGCGGATCAACCGCGACCTCGGCATCACCACCGTGGTCAACCTCCACTTCCTCGACCTGGCCCGCACCTACGCGCAGCGCATCATCGGCATGCGCGCCGGCCAGGTCGTGTTCGACGGCCCGGCGGAGGACGCCGACGACTCCGTGTTCGAGCAGATCTACGGCCGGTCCCTCACCGCCGACGATGTGCTGCTCGACGAGGAGGAGGCGTGACGGCGGTCGCCCCGCCGCGGCGCGCCACGCCCTCGGCGCGGCCGAAGAAGCCGCGTCCGTCGATCCCGCTCATCGTCGGGATCATCGCCGCGATCGGCATCACGATCTGGGCGGGGATCGGCATCGAGTTCACGCTGCTGCCCCTGATCACCGACATCGGGCGCGGCGCGCCGATCATCGAGGGGTTCCTCGCACCGAACTGGGGCTTCACCTTCCGCGTCTGGGACGCCTGGGTCGAGACGCTCAGCATCGCTGTGCTCGCGTCGCTCGTCGGGTGCGGGATCGCGCTCGTGCTCTCGTTCCTCGCCTCGAAGGTCACGGCGCGCAACCCGATCGTCTTCCGGGTCTCTCGCTTCGTGCTGAGCCTGATCCGCTCGCTGCCGGACATCGCTTACGGCTTGATCTTCGTCGCGGCGGTCGGGATCGGGTCGCTCGCCGGCACGCTCGCGCTCATCATGTTCAACATCGGCGTCTGCGCGAAGCTCACGAGTGAGACGATCGACGGCATCGACCCCGGTCCGCTGGAAGCGGCGGATGCGTCCGGAGCCGGCGTGTTCCAGAGGTCTCGGTCGGCGGTGCTCCCGCAGATCCTGCCCAGCTACTTCTCCTACTCGTTCTACGTGTTCGAGCTCAACATCCGGGCCTCGGTCGTCATCGGCCTCGTCGGCGGCGGCGGCATCGGCCAGGTCATCCGCGTCCAGATGGGGCGGTTCTCCTACGAGAACCTGTCGGCGATCATCATCACCCTGTTCGTGATCGTTTTCGCGCTCGACGTCGCGTCGCGCGCCATCCGACGGAGGCTGATCTGATGTCCGCCCCCACCGCACGCAAGATGCTCGGCCGGGAGGGTCGCCCCTCCGCCCCGAGCAAGCTCCCGACGACGGTCGGACTGGTGGTCAGCGCGGTCGTGGTGATCGGCGCGATCATCCTCGTCGACGCGAACTGGGACCGGTTGCCCGAGCTGCCGCCGGCGCTCGTGCAGTACTTCGGGCTGATGGCCGAGGGCGTGCTGCACGTGCCGACCGAGGACCCGTACGCCGACTACTGGACGCGCGCCCTGTTCGCCATGATCGAGACGCTGCAGATGGCGTGGATCGGAACGGTGATCGGCGCCATCCTGAGCTTCCCGATCGGCTTCCTCGCCGCGCGCAACATCGCGCCGACCCCGGTCGTGTTCGTGACCCGCCAGGTGCTCAACATGATCCGCGCCATCCCGGAGGTCGTGTTCGGCATCGTGATCATGCTGCCGATCTTCGGACTCGGTCCACTGGCCGGCGCGCTGGCGATCGGCGTCGGGTCGATCGGCACGCTCGGCAAGCTCACGAGCGAGGTCGTCGAGTCGATCGACACCGGCCCGGTCGAGTCGGCCCGCGCGTCGGGGGCCGCCTCGCTGTCGACGATCCGCTGGACGATCGTGCCGCAGGTGCTGCCCGAGGTCGTCGCGTTCTGGCTGTACCGCTTCGAGATCAACATCCGCGCGAGCGCCATCTTCGGCTTGCTCGGCGCGGGCGGCATCGGCTTCCTGCTCAACCAGCTGTTCCAGCACCGCTACTGGGACCGGATCGGGATCACCCTCGTGGTGATCATCGTCGTCACGATGATCGTCGATCAGATCTCGGGCAGCATCCGCAAGCGCATCATCGGCGGGGGATCGCACGCGCCGCACGCCGAGCCGGTCTGACGCGGCGGACCCGTCGACGCGCTTCCGGCAACCGCTCCTCGCCGACGGGGACCCCGCGCCGCGGTCGATCGAGGCCCCGGGCGTCGCCAGATTGCGCAATGTGACGACGCGTTGCAGTGCGTGACGGGGTGGTTTGAGCCGCGCCCGCGGGTTCCCTACGGTCGAGCGCATGCCGGTCACCTCCACCATCGCCACCGCGCCCGCGCTCCGCGTCGGTCTGCGCGGAGTCGAGCGGCGCTTCCCCGCCGCCGAGGGCGAGAAGGTGGTGCTCCGCGACGTCGACATCGACATCCGTCCCGGCGAGATCATCGCACTGCTGGGCCCCTCCGGATGCGGCAAGTCGACCCTGCTCCGCCTGGTCGGCGGCCTCGACGCTCCGGATGCCGGCGCGGTCGAGATCGACGGGACGCCCGTCGCCGAGACCGATCAGCGCTCGGCGATCGCGTTCCAGGAGCCGCGCCTGCTGCCCTGGCGCAGCGTGGAGCGCAACGCCCAGCTCGGCCTCCCGGCCGGAACGCCGTCGTCGGCGGGACGCGAGCGGGTGCGGGAGCTGCTGCGCCTCGTACAGCTCGACCACGCGGGCGGCCTGCGCCCGAGCGAGATCTCCGGCGGGATGGCGCAGCGCGCGTCGCTCGCCCGAGCCCTCGCGCGCGGTCCCGGCGTGCTGCTGCTCGACGAGCCGTTCGGCGCGCTCGACGCGCTGACGCGCCTCACCATGCAGGACCTGCTGCTCGAGATCCACGCCGCCGAGCCGGCGACCATTCTGCTCGTCACGCACGACGTCGACGAGGCGCTGGCGCTGGCCGACCGCATCGTGCTGCTGGGCGCCGACGGCGACGCCCCCGGCTCGACGATCCGCTCGGTGCTCGATGTCGGCCGCCCGCGTCCGCGCGACCGCGCCGACCACGGCCTCGCGGTTCTCCGCGCCCAGCTGCTCGAGCAGCTCGGCGTCGACAGCCACCACGCGCCGAACTACGTCACCGCCGCGCTGCGCGCGCGCCGCGGGCAGGGCGCGTCGGTGCCGGCCCCCGCCTCGGGCGACGACGTGGCGCGCCCCCCGATCTTCTGACCCGTCACATCCGCAGTACCGCATCACCACCACAGCACACCCACAGCACACCGAGGACACCATCATGAAGAGGACCCCGATCGCGGCCATCGCCGCGGCAGCCGCCGTCGCACTGACGCTGACCGGCTGCATCGCGGGCGAGAACGCCGGCGGCGACTCCGGCGGCGACGGCGGCGAGTGGAGCGCGAACACGCTCAGCGTCGACTTCGCCACCTACAACCCGCTCAGCCTGATCATCAAGGAGCAGGGCTGGCTCGAGGAGACCCTCGGCGACGACGTCGAGGTCACCTGGACCCAGTCGCTCGGCTCGAACAAGGCGAACGAGGGGCTGCGCGCCGGCGCCCTCGACGTCGGCTCGACCGCCGGCTCGGCGGCCCTGCTCGCCCGTGCGAACGGCTCGCCGATCCAGACGATCGACATCTACACCCAGCCGGAGTGGTCCGCGCTCGTGACGCTGCCCGGCAGCGGCATCGAGTCGGTCGCCGACCTGGCGGGCAAGACCGTCGCCGTCACCATCGGCACCGACCCGTACTTCTTCCTGCTGCAGGCGCTGGACGAGGCGGGCGTGGACGTCGCCGACGTCGAGATCCAGAACCTCCAGCACGCGGACGGCGGCGCCGCCCTCGTGAACGGGAGCGTGGACGCCTGGTCCGGACTCGACCCGATGATGGCCGCGCACGAGCTGAACGACGGCGTGGAGCTCTTCTACCGCAACGTCGACTTCAACACCTACGGGTTCCTCAACGCGACCGAGGACTTCATCACCAACCACGCCGACCTGGCGCAGGTGGTCGTGGACGCCTACGAGAAGGCCCGCGCCTGGGCGCTCGAGAACCCGGAGGAGACCGCGGCGCTGCTCGCCGAGGTGTCGGGCATCGACCCGGCCGTCGCCGAGGTCGTGCTGCTGGAGCGCACCGTGATCGACCTCGACCCGATCCCGGGAGCGGCGCAGCTCGCCGTGCTCGAGGTCGTCGGTCCGATCCAGGTCGCGAACGGCGACATCGCGTCGCAGCAGCAGGCGGATGACGCCCTCGCGTCGCTGTTCTACACCGCCTTCGCCGAGGCCGCCGACCCGAGCCGGGTGGGCTGAGACCGATGACCGACCCTCGCCGCGACGACAGCACGTTCGCCCAGACCGCAGTGCGCACCGGTGGTGCGGACGGGTCCGAGCGCGCCGTCGCGGCGAGGGTCGCCGTCTCCAGCTACGGCGCCTCGGTGGTCGAGCGGCCACGGCCGCGCCGCCGCCTGCGTCCCTGGCAGCGGGTAGCGCTCGGCGGTGCCATCCCGCTCGCCCTGCTCGCCCTGTGGTGGGCGGCATCCGCGCTCGGCTGGGTCCCCGCCTTCAAGCTGCCCTCGCCGCAGGGCGTCATCTTCGCGGCGGTCGACCTGTGGGAGCGCGGGCTGCTCCAGATCCACGTCGCCATCTCGACCCAGCGTGTCTTCCTCGGCTTCGGCATCGGCGCCGTCATCGGCCTCGTGCTCGGCGCCATCGTCGGGCTCTCCCGGCTGGCGGACGGCATCCTCGCGCCGACCGTCGGCGCCGCGCGCGCCGTGCCCTCGCTCGCCTGGGTGCCGCTGCTCATCCTCTACCTCGGCTTCGGCGAGGACTCGAAGGTCACTCTCGTCGCCATCGGCGCGCTGTTCCCCGTGTACACGACGGTCGCCGGCGCGCTGCGGCACGTCGACCCGCAGCTGGTCGAGATGGGGCGGGCGTTCGGACTCCGCCGGCTGCAGCTGCTGCTCACGGTGCAGCTGCCCGCCGTCATCCCGTCGATCGTCTCGGGCCTGCGTCTCGCGCTCGCCCAGGCGTGGCTGTTCCTCGTCGCCGCCGAGCTGGTCGGCTCGACCATGGGCCTCGGCTTCCTGCTGATCGAATCGCAGAACAACGGCCGCATCGACCGGCTGTTCCTCGCGATCGTGATCCTCGCCATCCTCGGGAAGCTCTCCGACGCCCTGATCGGACTCCTCGAGCGGTTCCTGCTCAAGCGCTGGGGCTGAGCGACGCGATCACCGGCGAATCGGTTCGCCCGACTCGTCGAGGTGATCGCGCCAGGATCGTGTCGGCTCCCAACCGAAGAGTGCCCGCGCCTTCGCACTGCTGATGCCGCCGGCGTCGACGCGATCCAGCTTGCCCACCCTCACCTGCGGATGAAGACGGGCGATGGCGGCCCGCAGGTCGCGTCCTCCGATGTTGTCGGCCGCGGCCGCGTACACCACCTCGTGGCCAGCGGTGGCGCTCGTCGCCGCGAGGACGACGAGATCGGCGAGGTCGTCGACATCGAGGTACGACCAAAACACAGCGGTAGGGATCGATCGGTCCCGGATCAAGGGGCCGAGGTTGCGCGCGTAGGTCTCCGACGTCAGCACCCAGGTCGGGCGGATGGACACCGCTGTGGAGTCGGTGCGACGCACGAGTGCATCGCACAGTGACTCGGAGAGTTGTTTCGACAGACCATAGGCGTCCTGCGGGCGGTCGGGGAGCGACTCGTCGATCGGTGCCTGCTCCGCGACGAACGGGCGGTGCGCCCACGTCATGCCGGCCACCGAGTCGCTGGAGATGTTGATCAGCCGCGGCACGCGCTCGCGTGCGACCGCGTCCGTCACGTTCCACGCGATTCGACTGTTGGTGCCGAAGACGGTCTCCGCGGTGTTCTTGCTCGGCTCCGGGATGGCCGCCGCGTTGACGACGACGTCGGCGCCGGCGACGACCTCGCGCGCGTCGCCGGCGCGCTCGAGGTCCGCCTGCACATACGGCGGCTCCCCATCGACGGGGGCGTCGTAGACGGGCCGCACGATGTCGGTGACGAGCACATCGTGCCCGGCCGCGACGTGTGCGGCGGCGATGCGTCTGCCGATCTTGCCCCGCCCACCGGTCACGACGACCCGGAGCGGGCTCACGTCAGCACCGCGCGGCGCAGCGCCGCCTCATCGACGTCGATCCCGAGGCCGGGGCCGGTCGGCACGCGGAGGCGCCCGTCGACGATCTCGTCGAGATCGAACGCGCTGCCCGGTGCCACGCGGTCATAGACCGGGCTCAGGTGAGTTGGATACTCCAGGACATCGACGGAGGAGACCGACCCAGCGACATGGAGGTTGGCGGCCAGCGAGATCGGCCCGGCGTGGTGGTGGATGGCGACTCGGAGCCGAGCGCCTGCCGCGAGGTCGGCCACCACCCGTGCCGCCTCGAACCCGCCGGCGATGGTGGCATCCGGTTGCATGACCCCGATTCTCGCCGAGCGCAGGGACTCGAGTGCGAAGTCCGGTCCGAACACGTGCTCACCGTAGGCGAGGGGGACCGCCGACACTTCGGCGAGTTCGGCGACGGCGGTGACGGAGGTGTGCTCGATGGGCTCCTCGAACCAGGAGATCCCGAGGTCTGCGAGCGCGGGCAGCATGCGGAGCGTGGTCGGCAGGTCGAAGAACTCCGACCCGTCGACGGCGATCTCGATGTCGTCGGGAAGTCGGTCACGGAGTTCGCGGAGAACGCGGAGCGCGCGGCGCCAGTCGACACCGACCCGCATCTTCACCATCCGGACGCCTCGGTCGAGCGCGGGCGCGAGGCTGTCGGCGTGCTCGGCCGCGGAGAGCGTCTCCAGGAACGGACTGAGCCCGGCGTAGACCGGGATGTCGTCGCGGACCCGGCCCGCGAGATCGGACAACGATCGCCCCGCACGCTGCCCGACCAGGTCGGAGAGCGCGATCGACAGCGCGCTGCGCGCCTGCGCCGCCCCGGAGTAGGCGCCCAGTGCGCGACGGGTCGTGCGGGTGACCTCGTCGAGGAGGGGACCGGCCGCGTCGAACTCCCGGCCGAGCAGCAGGGGACGGTAGCTCTCCTCGACGATGGCGGCGAGGACGTGCGGGTGGGAGACGCCGAAGCTGTCGCAGCTCTCGCCCCAGCCGACCAGGCCCTCGTCGGTCTCCACGCGAACCACGAAGAAGGGCATGGGCTGGCTGGCCGACTCGAGCAGGACGGGGAGGGCTTCGATACCGGTGATTCTCATCAGTACTCCAGGGCCCGGGCGGCGCGGTCTCCCGCGCCGCCCGGAGGGTGGTGGATCAGGGAAGGGCGATCGACGTGTCGAGGAACTCGTTGGTGTACACGTCGTCCGCGGTCAGCCCCTCGGCGGGCTCCACGCCGGAACCGGCGAACACCTCGACGAGCAGCTCGGTCATCCGCTCCATGCGCTCCGGGTCGAAGGAGCCCATGACGCCGTCGGGGCCGTTGACGACCATCCCCGGACCGGCCATCACCTCGGTGATGTCGGCGGCGAACTCGGGCGAGATCCGGAAGAACTGGCCGATCTCGTCGAGGTACGCCGAGAGCATCTCGTTCACGGCGACCGGGTCGAGCATGTAGTCGACCTGCGCCTGCTGCAGCGCGGGCACCAGCTGCGTGAGGCACTCCGACCGCGCGTCGACGACCTCCGGCCGCCCGGCCCAGGCCGACGGGTAGATCTCGTAGCCGGCCTCGTCGAGGCGCAGGGTGCCGACCTCGCGGCCGTAGTCGGTGAACTCGTTCATCAGGCGCCAGGGCTCCTGCGTGATGTACCCCTGCATGACGACGGGCTCGCCGCTGACCAGGCGAGTGACGGAGCCGTCGAACGACCCATCGATCTGGTCCTCGCGGATGAGGCCCTCGGCCACGAGGTAGGACATGTACGACGCGCCCTCGAAGTACTGCACGACGGCGTCGGACTCGCCGACATCCGCGATGCTCTCGAAGTCGAACAGCTCGGGGTCGAAGAACAGCGCCTGCGGCGTCTGCTGGAAGGGCGTGAACACCGCGGTCGTCGGCTGCGCGGCCGACAGCCGCACCGACTCGTCGGTGTCGATCATGGCGAGCATGATCGAGTCGTCGGTGTACAGCAGCGCCGTCGAGCTCTGGAACCCGATGAACGGTCCGCCCGCGCGCACCTCGATGGTGACGTCGGGGTCGACGATGGCGGGTCCGCTGTAGATGCCGGCGTTCGCGTCGATCGTCGCCGACGCCGGGTCGATCAGCTGGTAGGCGGCGGCGTGCTCGGGCTCCGGGAACCAGTTGGTCTGGAGCACGACGGTGGCCGGGCACGACGCGAGCGCGCCGCTTCCGCCGACCGGCGCCTCGACGGCGGGATCGGCGGCGCAGCCCGCGAGCGCGAGCGCCGCAGCCGCGGTGGCGGCGACCGGGATCAGTCGGGTGGTGGGCATGGTGACCTCCTGGATCGGGATGAGATGGTGCGGGTGGGTGGGACGCGGGACGGTCAGCGGCGCTGGGGGCGGTACCAGCTGCCGACGACGAGGTGGGAGAGGAGCCCGAAGGCCCAGAACGTGGCGAGGCCGAGCAACGAGGCGAGGATGATCGCGCCGTAGAGCATCTCGCCGGCGAGCAGGTTGCGGTAGGTGTCGATCTGAAGGCCGATCCCGGCCTCGCCGCGCCGGAAGAAGAAGTCGGCGACGATGGAGCCGACCACCGCCATGCCGGCCGAGATCCGCAGCCCGGTGAAGATCGCGGGCAGGGCCGCAGGGAGCTGCAGACGCACCAGCCGGGTCCATCGGCCGGAGCGCTTGAGGGTGAACAGATCCTCTTGCAGCGTCGTGGTCGACTTCAGGCCGAACAGGGTGTTGGTGATGATCGGGAACAGGCTGATCAGGATGACGACGAGGATGCGGCTGCCGAAGCCGTAGCCGAGCGCGAAGGCGATGAGCGGTACGAGGGCGAGGATCGGCACGCTCTGCAGCGCGACCGCGTAGGGGAAGAGCGCGGTCTCGACCCAGCGTGCCTGGCTCATGAGCATCGCGGTGCCGATGCCGAGCACTGCGGCGATGAGCAGTCCGACGAGCGCGACCTGGGCCGAGACACCGATCGGGGCGAGCAGCTCGCGCAGGTTGTCGAGGTCGAAGAACGCGACTGCGACCACCTCGTGCGGCGGCGGCAGGATGAAGCGGCGGCGCTCGGGGAGTAGAACGAGGCTCGCGACGTACCAGACCGCGATGACCACGGCGCCGACGGCGAGCGGCAGCAGGACGGAGCGCAGACGGCGGCTCACGCGTGCATCACCTCGCCGAGTGCGAGGGAGATGTCGCGGCACAGCGCGGCGAACTCGTCGCTGTACCGGAGCTCCGGGGTGCGCGGGAAATCGAAGGGCACCTCGAACTCGCGCACGATGCGCCCTGGGCGTGCGCCCATGACGACGACGCGGGATCCCATGAAGACTGCTTCGGCGATGGAGTGGGTGACGAAGACGCCCGCGAAGCCCGAGGAGACGAACATCCGCTGCACCTCGTCGTTGAGCCGCTCGCGAGTGAACTCGTCGAGCGCGCCGAACGGCTCGTCGAACAGGAACAGGCCCGGGTCGGTGACGAGCGAGCGTGCCAGCGAGACGCGCATCGCCATCCCGCCGGAGAGCTGGTACGGCTTGGACTTCTCGACGCCACGCAGCCCGACGACATCGAGCGCCCGGTCGACCGCGGCGTCGATCTCGCGGCGCGGCATTCCGTCGAGTTCGGCGAACAGCGACACGTTGCGCCGAACACTGCGCCACGGCAAGAGCGTCGCCTCCTGGAAGACGAACCCGACGTGCGTCGGATCGGAGGAGACCTCGCCGGCCGTCGCGGTCTCGAGCCCGCCGGCGAGGCGGAGCAGCGTCGACTTGCCGCAGCCGGACGGGCCGATGAGCGACACGAACTCGCCGCGCGCGACCGTGAGGTCGACGCCGTCGAGGGCGACGGTTCCGTTGGGGTAGCGCAGTCCGACATCGCGAAATGCGAGGACGGCATCCCGACTATTGATCACAGCAATAGCGTGCGGGACGCCTGTTACGGAGTTGTTTCCACCGTGTCAACGTTTCCGGACGCGGCGACTCGCTGAAAGTTAACTCACGTCAATGGTGTGAGACCGGGACCCGGACTGCACGACGAGCAGCTGAGCCGGCCAGCTGCCACGGAGACGCCAGCGGTGGCGGACCCCGCCCTCGAAGTAGAGGGTGTCGGCCTCGCGCAGCTCGGAGACGCCCCGGCCGTCGAGGTCGATCTCCACCCGCCCCGACAGCACGAAGACGAACTCGGGCTGGTCGTGCTCGAAGTAGTCCTCGAACTCGCGCTCCTCGACGAGGAAGAGAACCGGGTACATGTCGCGCTCTCCCGAGACGAGCGACCGGGCGCGCCCGTTCGGGTGGGCGAGGAGTCCGCCCTGGTCGGCCCGCACCAGGCTCACCCGATCGTCGTCCACCTCGACAGGAGTGTCGGCCGCGGAGGGGCCGGCGAGCAGAGCCGGCGTCGTGGTGTCGAGCGCGCGGGCGATGCGGTGCAGCGACTCCATGCTCGGTCGCGCCCGCCCACGCTCGATCTGGCTGAGGAACGGCTGCGAGAGGCCGGTGCGTCCCGCGAGGGCGACGAGCGTGAGCTTGTGGGCGTGGCGCAGGGTCTGCACGCGGCGCCCGAGCGCGGCCATGGCCGACTCGGCGCCGGCGTCGTCGTCCGAGATCGCGGGCATGCCGTCACGCTAGCGGCTGGTCGCCGCACGACCGTCGCCGCCGACGCGGGCGCGTCCCCGGGAGCATCCGGTCGCGCCTGGTAGAGTCGCCCCCGGTCGACATCCTTTAAGTCCGTCCTGCGAGGCGGGGAAGGAGGTCAGGATGCCAGCGCGCGCCGTGCTGCAGGGTTCTGACATCGAGCGGGCGATCACCCGCATCGCGCACGAGATCCTCGAATCCGATGGACAACAGGGTTCGGATCCGGATGGCGACCCCTATCTTGTGCTTCTCGGCATCCCGACCCGGGGTGTCCTGCTCGCCGAGCGCATCGCCGCCGTGCTGGAGCGCATCGAGCCGGGCTCCGCGATCACCGGGTCGCTCGACGTCACGATGTTCCGCGACGACCTGCGCTCCCAGCCGACCCGCACGCCCAGCCCGACGCGGCTTCCGACCACCGGCATCGACGGCGCGACGGTGGTGCTCGTCGACGACGTGCTCTACTCGGGCCGCACCATCCGCGCCGCCCTCGACGCGCTCACCCACCACGGGCGGCCCCGCGTGGTGCGCCTCGCGGTGCTGATCGACCGCGGCCACCGCGAGCTGCCGATCCGGCCCGACTTCGTCGGCAAGAACCTGCCGAGCGCGGCGAGCGAGCGCGTGAACCTGCGCCTGGTCGAGACCGACGGCGAGGACCGGGTCGAGATCGAGCAGCGCACGGGTGAGCCGCACGGCGGGGAGGGCGTGTGATGACGGCGCTGACCCATCTGCTCTCCACCCGCGACCTCGACCGTGACACCGCGGTCGGCATCCTCGACATCGCCGAGGACATGGCGGATGTCGCCCGCCGCGCCGTGCCGAAGCTGCCCACCCTGCAGGGGCGCACGGTCGCGAACCTGTTCTTCGAGGACTCCACCCGCACCCGGCTGTCGTTCGAGGCCGCCGCGAAGCGGCTCTCGGCCGACGTGATCACCTTCACGGCGAAGGGGTCGAGCGTGTCGAAGGGCGAGAGCCTCAAGGACACCACGCAGACGCTCGCGGCGATGGGGGTCGACGCGGTGGTCATCCGGCACTCGGCATCGGGAGCGCCGCGCGTGCTCGCCGAGAGCGACTGGATCGACGCCCCGGTGGTGAACGCCGGCGACGGCACGCACGAGCACCCCACGCAGGCGCTGCTCGACGCGTACACGATCCGCAAGGCGCGCCACGGCGACGCGTCGCGCGGCCGCGACCTCAACGGGATGACGGTGACGATCGTCGGCGACATCCTGCACTCCCGGGTCGCGCGGTCGAACCTCTGGCTGCTCACCGCTCTCGGCGCGCGGGTGCGCCTCGTCGCCCCGGCGACGTTGCTGCCGGTGGGCGCGGCGACCTGGCCGGCGGAGGTCGGCACCGACCTCGACGCGGCCCTCGCCGACGGCCCCGATGTGGTGATGATGCTGCGGGTGCAGAGCGAGCGGATGCTGGCCGCGTACTTTCCGAACGAGCGCGAGTACGCCCGCGAGTGGGGTCTCGGCGACGAGCGGCTCGCCCGCCTCGCCCCGGATACGATGGTGATGCACCCCGGCCCGATGAACCGCGGGCTCGAGATCTCGGCGGGAGCCGCCGACTCGGCCCGGTCGCTGGTTCTCGACCAGGTCACCAACGGGGTGTCGATCCGGATGGCGGTGCTCTACCTCGTGCTCTCTTCGGCGGTCGGCGCATGACCCTTCACATCACGGGCGCGCAGCTGCCCGACGGCACCCGCACCGACCTGCTGATCGACGGCGGACTCGTCACCGGCGTGGGCTCCGGCCTCGATGCCGGCGGCGCGCAGCACATCGACGCCGACGGGCTGATCGCCCTGCCGGGGCTCGTCGACCTGCACACCCACCTGCGCGAGCCCGGCTTCGAGCAGAGCGAGACCGTGCTCACCGGATCGCGCGCCGCCGCCGCCGGCGGATACACGGCCGTGCACGCGATGGCGAACACCTCGCCGGTGCAGGACACCGCCGGAGTGGTCGAACAGGTCGCGTCGCTCGGCGAGCAGCACGGCTACGTCACCGTGCGCCCCGTCGGCGCGGTCACCCGCGGGCTCGCGGGGGAGCAGCTCAGCGAGATTGGCGCGATGGCCCGCTCGCGCGCGCAGGTGCGCGTGTTCAGCGACGACGGCCTGTGCGTGCACGACTCGCAGCTGATGCGCCGGGCGCTCGAATACGTGGCGACCTTCGGCGGGGTGATCGCGCAGCACGCGCAGGACCCCCGGCTCACCGAGGGGGCGCAGATGAACGAGGGCGCTCTCGCGTCGGAGCTGGGGCTCACCGGCTGGCCTGCGGTCGCCGAGGAGTCGATCATCGCCCGCGACGTGCTGCTGGCGGATGCCGTCGGCGCCCGCCTGCACATCTGCCACCTGTCGACGGCGGGCAGCGTCGAGGTGGTGCGCTGGGCGAAGGCGCGCGGCATCCGCGTGACCGCGGAGGTCACGCCGCACCACCTGCTGCTCACCGAGGACGTCGTCGCCGGTCGGGGCCCCGTCGGCTCGGACACGGAGGGCTGGCCGACGGCCGGCTACGACGCGCGGTTCAAGGTGAACCCGCCGCTGCGCCGCGCGGAGGACGTGCACGCCCTGCGCGCCGCCCTCGCCGACGGCACCATCGACATCGTCGCCACGGACCACGCTCCGCACCCGACCGAGTCGAAGGAGTGCGCCTGGGCGGAGGCCGCGTTCGGCATGGTCGGACTCGAGAGCGCGCTGAGCGTGGTGCACGCCTCGGTCGTCGCCGACGGGCGGCTCGACTGGGGCGACGTGGCGCGTGTCATGTCGGGCACCCCGGCGCGCATCGGCGGACTCCACGGTCACGGCGACCCGTTCGCCGTCGGCCGTCCCGCGCACCTGACGCTCTACGACCCGTCGGCCACCAGGCCGTTCGCGGTCGGCGACCTGCGCGGCAAGAGCGTCAACTCCCCGTACCTCGGGCGCGAGCTGCCCGGCCGCATCGTCGCCACGATCCACGGCGGCGTGCCGACCGTGCTCGACGGCGAACTCCGGGATGTCGAGGAGGTGGCCCGTGGATAGGCTCCTGCCCGCCCTCATCATCCTCATCGTCGTGGCCGCGATCTTCACCGGGCTCGCCCTCGGGTGGCGCGCCCGCCGCCGCCGGCAGGCCGACATCCCGACTCCGGCGGCGCCCCCCGCCGAGTCGGGCGAGGTACGCGCGAGCGCCGACCTGCTCTACGTCGCCACCACCCGCGCCGACGCGCCCACCGACCGCATCGCGGTGCGCGGGCTCGGCTTCCGCGCGCGGGCCGGCGTGGTCGTGACCGACGCCGGCGTGCACTTGGCGATCGCCGGGTCGCCCGAGGTCTTCATCCCGGCCGCCGACCTGATCGGCACCGGGCGCGCCGCGTGGACGATCGACCGCACCATCGCTGGCGACGGGATGCTGTTCCTCCGCTGGCGCCTCGGCGAGCACGAACTCGACAGCTACCTGCGCGACCGCGACGGCGGCGCGCTGCAGGCGGCGATCGAGCGCCTGCTGCCCGCCGCTCCCGCCGGTCCCACAGCCCCCGACGGCACCCCCGGTGACACCGCCGACTCCGACACCTCCGCCTCCCGAACGCCCAGGAACGCCGCATGAGCCCCACCGATCCCGCCGTCCTCGTCCTCGAAGACGGGACCCGCTACGAGGGCCGCGCCTACGGCGCGCGCGGCCGCACCCTGGGCGAGGCCGTGTTCGCCACCGGGATGACCGGCTACCAGGAGACCCTCACCGACCCCAGCTACGCGGGGCAGATCGTCGTGATGACGGCGCCGCACATCGGCAACACCGGCGTCAACGACGAGGACCCCGAGTCGCGGCGCATCTGGGTGAGCGGCTACGTCGTGCGCGACCCGAGCCGCGTGGTGAGCAACTTCCGCGCCACGCGCAGCCTCGACGACGACCTCGAGAGCAACGGCATCGTCGGCATCGCGGGCATCGACACCCGCGCCGTCACCCGGCGGCTGCGCGACACCGGCTCGATGCGGGCCGGCGTGTTCTCCGGGCCGGATGCCGCCCTGTCGGCGGACGAGCAGCTGGCCCTCGTGAGGGAGAGCCCGGAGATGACTGGGCAGAACCTGGCCGGCACCGTTACGGTCGCGGCCGCGCAGGTGACGCCCGCCCGCGGCGAACGGATCGGCACCCTCGTGATCATCGACCTCGGCGTCAAGCAGGCCACGGTCGAGAACATGGCCGACCGCGGCTTCGACGTGCACGTGCTGCCGATGACCTCGACGCTGGAGCAGATCCTCGCGATCAAGCCGGTCGCGGTGTTCTACTCGAACGGGCCCGGCGACCCCGCTGCGTCCGACGCGGAGGTGGCGGTGCTGCGCGGCGTGCTCGACGCCGGGCTGCCGTTCTTCGGCATCTGCTTCGGCAACCAGTTGTTCGGCCGGGCCCTCGGCCTCGGCACCTACAAGCTGCCGTTCGGCCACCGCGGCATCAACCAGCCGGTGCTGGACAAGGCGACCGGGAAGGTCGAGATCACCGCCCACAACCACGGCTTCGCGGTCGACGCTCCGCTCGAGGGCGAGATCGACGCTCCGAACGGCTACGGCCGCATCGAGGTGAGTCACGTCGGCCTCAACGACCAGGTCGTCGAGGGCCTGCGCGCGCTCGACATCCCGGCGTTCAGCGTGCAGTACCACCCGGAGGCGGCCGCCGGACCGCACGACGCCAACTACCTGTTCGACCGCTTCGCCGACATGGTCCGCGAGCACTCCGCGAAGGGCGGTAACTGAGCATGCCCAAGCGCGACGACATCAACTCGGTCCTCGTCATCGGCTCCGGCCCGATCGTCATCGGCCAGGCCGCCGAGTTCGACTACTCCGGCACCCAGGCGTGCCGCGTGCTGCGCGCCGAGGGGGTCCGCGTCATCCTCGTCAACCCGAACCCGGCGACGATCATGACCGACCCCGACTTCGCCGACGCCACCTACATCGAGCCGATCACCCCGGAGTCGCTCGAGGCGATCATCGCCCAGGAGAAGCCGGATGCCGTGCTGCCGACGCTCGGCGGCCAGACGGCGCTCAACGCGGCGATCAAGCTCGACGAGCTGGGCATCCTCGCCAAGTACGGCGTCGAGCTGATCGGCGCGAAGGTCGAGGCGATCCAGAAGGGCGAGGACCGCTGGCTGTTCAAGGACCTCGTCGTCGCGGCCGGCGCCGACGTCGCCCGCAGCCACATCGCCAAGACCGTGGATGAGGCGATCGACTTCGCCGAAGACCTCGGCTACCCGCTCGTCATCCGTCCCTCGTTCACGATGGGCGGCCTCGGCTCGGGCTTCGCGTACAGCCGCGAGGAGCTCGTGCGGATGGTCACCGACGGCCTGCACCAGTCGCCGACAACCGAGGTGCTGCTGGAGGAGTCGATCCTCGGGTGGAAGGAGTACGAGCTCGAGATCATGCGCGACCGTGCCGACAACGCGGTCGTCGTCTGCTCGATCGAGAACGTCGACCCGGTCGGCGTGCACACCGGCGACTCGATCACGGTCGCCCCGGCGCTCACCCTGACCGACCGCGAGTACCAGAAGCTGCGCGACATCGGCATCCGCATCATCCGCGACGTCGGCGTCGACACCGGCGGGTGCAACATCCAGTTCGCGGTCGACCCGGCGACCGGCCGGGTGATCGTCATCGAGATGAACCCGCGGGTGTCGCGGTCGAGCGCGCTGGCGTCGAAGGCGACCGGGTTCCCGATCGCGAAGATCGCCGCGAAGCTCGCGATCGGCTACCGGCTCGACGAGATCCCCAACGACATCACGAAGGTGACGCCGGCGTCGTTCGAGCCCACCCTCGACTACATCGTCGTGAAGGTGCCGCGGTTCGCCTTCGAGAAGTTCCCGTCGGCGGATGCCACCCTCACCACGACGATGAAGAGCGTTGGCGAGGCGATGGCCATCGGCCGGAACTACTCGACGGCGCTGCAGAAGGCGCTGCGCTCGCTCGAGAAGCGGGGGTCGTCGTTCCACTGGGGCGAGGAGCCGCGGTCGGTGGCCGAGCTGCTCGAGGTCGCGAAGACCCCCACCGACGGGCGCATCGTCACGGTGCAGCAGGCCCTGCGCAAGGGCGCGACCATCGAGCAGGCGTTCGAGGCGACCGGCATCGACCCGTGGTTCCTCGACCAGATCGTGCTGATCAACGAAATCGCCGAGCAGATCTCCGGCGACAAGCCGTTCGGCCGCGAACTGCTCGAGCTGGCGAAGGACCACGGCTTCTCCGACGCGCAGATCGCCGAACTGCGCGGGCTGACCGAGGACGAGGTGCGCGAGGCGCGCTGGCAGTTCGGTCTGCGGCCCGTGTTCAAGACGGTGGACACCTGCGCGGGCGAGTTCCCGGCGCTCACCCCGTACCACTACTCGTCGTACGACGCCGAGACCGAGGTCGCGCCGAGCGACGCGAAGAAGGTCGTCATCCTCGGCTCCGGTCCGAACCGGATCGGGCAGGGCGTCGAGTTCGACTACTCGTGCGTGCACGCCTCGTTCGCGCTGCACGACGCCGGGTTCGAGACGATCATGATCAACTGCAACCCGGAGACGGTGTCGACCGACTACGACACCTCCGACCGGCTCTACTTCGAGCCGCTCACCCTCGAGGACGTGCTCGAGGTGATCCACGCCGAGCAGCAGTCCGGCGAGGTGATCGGCGTGATCGTGCAGCTCGGCGGGCAGACCGCCCTGGGCCTCGCGAAGGGTCTCGAGTCGGCCGGCATCCCGATCCTCGGCACCAGCCCGAGCGCGATCGACCTGGCCGAGGAGCGCGGGCTGTTCGCGAACATCCTCGCGGACGGCGGGCTCGTCGCTCCGCGCAACGGCACCGCGACCGACGCGCCGAGCGCGGTCGGTGTGGCCGAGGAGATCGGCTACCCCGTGCTGGTGCGCCCGAGCTACGTGCTCGGCGGCCGCGGGATGGAGATCGTCTACGACACGCCGAGCCTCGAGGACTACTTCGACCGGGTGCGCGAGCACGCGATCATCGGCCCCGGCGCCCCGCTGCTGGTCGACCGGTTCCTCGACGACGCGCTCGAGATCGATGTCGACGCGCTCTACGACGGCACCGAGCTGTACGTCGGCGGGATCATGGAGCACATCGAGGAGGCCGGCGTGCACTCCGGCGACTCGGCCTGCACACTGCCGCCGGTGACGCTGGGTCGCGACGTGCTCGACCGGGTCGTGGACGCCACCCGCAAGATCGCCGAAGGCGTCGGCGTGCGCGGTCTGCTCAACGTGCAGTTCGCGATCGGCGCCGGCGTGCTCTACGTGCTCGAGGCGAACCCGCGCGCGTCGCGCACCGTGCCGTTCGTGTCGAAGGCCCTCGGCATCCCGCTCGCGAAGGCCGCGTCGCGCCTGATGGCCGGGGAGAGCATCCGCGACCTGGTCGCCGCCGGTCTGCTGCCCGCGCAGGACGGCTCGCGTGTGCCGCTCGACTCCCCGGTGTCGGTGAAGGAGGCGGTGCTGCCGTTCAAGCGGTTCCGCACCCGCGACGGGCAGATCGTCGACTCGGTGCTCGGGCCGGAGATGCGCTCCACCGGCGAGGTGATGGGCATCGACGCCGACTTCCCGCGCGCCTTCTCGAAGAGCCAGGACGCCGCCTACGGCGGGCTGCCCGAGTCGGGGTCGGTGTTCGTGTCGGTCGCCGACCGCGACAAGCGCGCGATCGTGCTGCCGATCCTGCGCCTCGCCCAGCTCGGCTTCAACATCGTCGCCACCGAGGGAACCGCCGAGGTGCTGGCCCGCAACGGCATCGCCTCGCGCACCGTGCGCAAGTACTTCGAGGGACAGATCGCCGAGGACGGCGACGAGCCCACCGTGGTCGACCTGATCAACGCGGGCGAGATCGACGTGGTCATCAACACCCCGTCGGGACGCAGCGCGCGCGCCGACGGCTACGAGATCCGCACCGCGACCGTCGCGGCCGACAAGCCGCTGTTCACCACCATGGCCCAGCTCGCCGCCGCGGTCGCCTCGATGGAGCGCGACACCGGGGCGATGCGGGTGCGGTCGCTGCAGGACTACGCGAAGGACCGCGCCGCCCGAGGAGCCCGCGACGAGGCGGCGGTCGCCGGATGACGACCACGACGCCGGACTTCTCGGATCGGGCCTGGCCCGACGGTAGCTTCGCGCGTCGTCTGATGCGCACCGCCACCGACCGTGGCCAGCTGTGCGTCGGAATCGATCCGCACGAGCGACTGCTCGCCGAGTGGGGGCTCTCGTTCGACGGTCCGGGGGTTCGTGAGTTCGGCCTGCGTGTCGTCGAGGCCGCCGCGGATCGGGTCGGTGTGGTGAAGCCTCAGGTGGCGTTCTTCGAGCGCCACGGGGCCGCCGGCTACTCGGCGCTCGAGGAAGTCATCGCCGCCGCCCGCGCGGCCGGCCTCCTCGTCATCGCCGACGTCAAGCGCGGCGACATCGGGTCGACGGTCGAGGCGTACGGGGCGGCCTGGCTCACGCCGGGCTCGTCGTTGGAGGTCGACGCGATGACGGCGGTCGCTTATCAGGGCACGGGGTCATTGACGCCGGTGCTGGAGCTCGCCGCCGAGTCCGACAAGGGCGTGTTCGTCCTCGCCGCCACGTCGAACCCGGAGGCAATCGAGACCCAGCGCGCCGTCCGGCCGGGGCCCGGCGGCATCACCGTCGCGCATGGGGTCACGATGGAGCTGGAGTGGCCGTCCGCCCACGGTCACGTCGGGGTGGTGATCGGCGCGACCGTCGACTTGCAGGCGTCCGGCTGGGCCAACCTCGATCAGATCGGGGGGAGCATGCCGATCCTCGCGCCCGGCTTCGGCGCGCAGGGCGCACGGGTCGGCGACATCCCCGAGCTGTTCGGCGCGCTCGCGCCGCAGGTGGTGGCGAACGTGTCGCGCGAGATCCTCGCCGCCGGACCCGACGGGCTCGAGGCGGCGATCGACGCGCACCTGGCGGAGCTGCGCGGATGACGCGACGCCCGCCGGAGGTCGACCGGGTCGCCGCGTCGGCGGCGGCGGTCGCGGCGCGGCGCGCTCGGGCCGAGGTGAAGCGCGCCGTCGCGGCGGGGGAGCGCACCCCGCTGCAGGTGGCGGAGGCGGCCTGGTCGGGTGACCCGGCATCCCCGGAGGCCACCCTGCGGGTGCGCGAGCTGTTGCTCTCGGTGCCCGGCGTCGGCCCGGTGAAGGTCGACCGGCGCCTCGCGGAGCTCGAGATCTCGCCGGTGAAGCGACTCGGCGGGCTGGGTGTGCGCCAGCGCGAGCGGCTGCGCGCGTTCCTCGGCTCGGCGCGACCCGTGCGGCGCAGCCGGCTCGTGGTGCTCGCCGGACCCACCGCGGTGGGCAAGGGCACGGTGTCGCGCCACATCCGGGAGAACTATCCGGATGTGCTGCTCAGCGTCTCGGCGACCACGCGCCCGCCGCGACCCGGCGAGGTCGACGGCGAGCACTACTACTTCCTCGACGACGACCAGTTCGACGCGATGGTCGAGGCGGGCCAGTTCCTCGAGCACGCCACCGTGCACAACCGGTACCGCTACGGCACGCCCCGGCCGCCGATCGACGCCGCGATCGCCGACGGCAGGAGCGTGCTGCTCGAGATCGACCTGCAGGGCGCGCGCGCGGTGAAGGCGGCGATGCCGGAGGCGCTGCTGGTGTTCCTGCTGCCGCCGACGTGGGACGAGCTGGTGCGGCGCCTGGTCGGGCGGGGCACCGAGGACGAGGAGGAGCGCGAGCGCCGCCTCGCCACCGCCCGCGTCGAGCTGGCCGCGCAGGACGAGTTCGACGTGAAGGTCGTCAACCGGGATGTCGGCCAGGCGGCCGCCGAGGTCGTAGAATTGCTCGACGTGCCCGCGAGCGCCTGAGCCCGGCGCACGGAACGAGGAGACTTTCACATGGCCGACCGCCCCAGCGGGATCATCGACCCGCCCATCGACGACCTGCTCGCCAAGGTGGACTCGAAGTACCAGCTCGTGATCTTCGCCGCCAAGCGCGCGCGCCAGATCAACGACTACTACGCCGACCTGCACGAGGGGTCGCTGTTCGACAACGTCGGGCCGCTGGTCGACTCGACGATCGACGACAAGCCGCTCACCGTCGCGCTGCGCGAGATCAACGAGGACAAGCTCGTCCTCACCCGTCAGGGCGAGTGACGCGCGGTCGCTGACCGCCCCGCGTGCTGACGGCTCCGTCCCCCTCCGCGCCGTGAACGTCGTCGTCGGCATCACCGGCGGGATCGCGGCCTACAAGGCCGTCGGCGTCGTGCGCGGGCTGGTGCTCGCCGGTCACGACGTGCACGTCGTGGCGACGGATGCGGCGCTGCGCTTCGTCGGCAAGCCGACGCTCGAGGCGCTGAGCCGCAATCCGGTGCACACCGACCTCTACGAGGGGGTCGCCGAGGTGCGCCACGTCGCCCTCGGGCAGCGCGCCGACCTCATCGTCGTCGCCCCGGCGACGGCGAACACGATCGCGAAGATCGCCCACGGCCTCGCCGACGACCTGCTCGGCACCACGATCCTGGCGAGCGAGGCCCCGCTGCTGCTCGCCCCGGCGATGCACACCGAGATGTGGCTCGACGCGTCGACGCAGGCCAACGTCGCCACGCTCACCGAACGCGGCGTGCACGTCGTCGGACCGGCGAGCGGGCAGCTGACCGGCGCCGACTCGGGCCCCGGCCGGATGTCGGAGCCCGACGACATCGTCGCCGCGGCGCAGGGGCTGCTCGGCCCGCGCGACCTCGCCGGGATGCGCGTCGTGGTCACCGCCGGCGGCACCCGCGAGCCCCTCGACCCGGTGCGCTTCCTCGGCAACCGCTCGTCGGGCAAGCAGGGCGTTGCCATCGCACGCGCCGCGGCGGTCCGGGGCGCGGAGGTGACGCTGATCGCCGCCAACATCGACGACGCCACCCTCACCGCCGGTCTCGCCGATGTGCGCGAGGTGGGAACGACGGCGGAGCTGCAGGATGCCGCCCGCGCGGCGGCCGGCGACGCGGACGTCGTCGTGATGGCCGCGGCGGTGGCGGACTACCGGCCCGACGAGGTCGCCGACGGCAAGATCAAGAAGGAGGACCGCGGCGACGAGCTGACGCTCCGCCTGGTCAAGAACCCCGACATCCTGGCCGGACTGACCGCCGAGCGGAGGGACGGGCAGCTGATCGTCGGCTTCGCCGCCGAGACCGAGCCCGACCGCGACAAGCTGCTCGATCTGGGGCGGGCGAAGGCGGCGCGCAAGGGCGTCGACTATCTCGTCGTCAACAGGGTCGGCTGGGCCGAGGGGTTCGGCACGGAGCGTAACGAGGTCGTCATCCTGTCCGGGGCCGGCGATATCATTTCCGAGGCCGAGGGGAGCAAGGCGGTCGTCGCCGACCGGCTCCTCGACGTGATCGCCGCCCATCGACCGTAGGGAACCCGTGTCCGACGCCGCTCTCCGCCTGTTCACCTCGGAGTCCGTGACCGAGGGGCACCCGGACAAGATCTGCGACCAGGTGAGCGACGCGATCCTGGATGCGCTGCTCACCGTCGACCCGGCCGCGCGCGTCGCGGTGGAGACGCTCACCACGACCGGACTCGTGCACGTCGCCGGCGAGGTGTCGACGACCGGCTACGTGGACATCCCGGCGATCGTGCGGAAGACGGTCACCGACATCGGCTACAACTCGTCGGACGTCTGGTTCGACGGCCGCTCGTGCGGGGTCTCGATCTCGATCGGCGGACAGTCGCCCGACATCGCGCAGGGCGTCGACGACGCCTACGAGTCCCGCGAGGGCGCCAGCGCCGACGACCTCGACAAGCAGGGTGCCGGCGATCAGGGCATCATGTTCGGCTTCGCCACGCGGGAGACCGACGTGCTGATGCCCCTGCCGATCCACCTGGCGCACCGGATGTCGGAGCGCCTGTCGCGGGTGCGTCACAGCGGCGAGCTCGACTTCCTGCGCCCCGACGGCAAGACGCAGGTGACGATCGGCTACGACGGCACGACGCCGCGCACCGTCGACACCGTCGTGCTCTCGACCCAGCACTCGCCGGCGATCAACACGGAGTCGCTGCGCGCCGAGGTGCGCCGCGCGGTGATCGACCCGGTGCTCGAGACGGTCGACCTGCCGGCGCCCGACCTGAAGGTGCTGATCAACCCGACCGGTCGCTTCGAGATCGGCGGGCCCCAGGGCGACGCGGGGCTGACCGGCCGCAAGATCATCGTCGACACCTACGGGGGCGCGGCCCGCCACGGCGGCGGCGCGTTCAGCGGCAAGGACCCGTCGAAGGTCGACCGCTCGGCCGCCTACGCGATGCGCTGGGTGGCGAAGAACGCGGTGGCCGCGGGGCTCGCCGACCGGCTCGAGGTGCAGGTCGCCTACGCGATCGGCGCCGCCTCGCCCGTCGGCCTCTACGTCGAGACGTTCGGCACCGCCCACGTGCCCGAGGAGCGCATCGCATCGGCCATCCGCGAGGTGTTCGACCTGCGTCCGGCCGCGATCATCCGGGACCTTCGGCTGCTGCGCCCGATCTACAAGCAGACCGCGACCTACGGGCACTTCGGTCGTGAGCTCCCCGACTTCACCTGGGAGCAGACCGACCGCGCGGACGACCTGCGGACCGCCGCCGGGCTGTGACCGCCGGGCCGGTGACGCGGTGACGCCGGTCGCGCGCGGGCTCACGACGGGGGCGACGCCGTGAGCGCCGCGTCCACGCCGATCGCCCGTGTGCTGGTCGACTCCGCCCTGCCGCAGCTGGATCGCCTGCTCGACTACCGCATCCCGCCGGGTCTCGACGGGGTGGCGCCGGGTGTGCGCGTGAAGGTGCCGCTGCGCGCCGCCGGCCGCGTCGCGGAGGGGTTCGTCGTCGGCGTGGCCGCGGAGCCGGCGTTCCCCGGACCGCTCAGCGACGTCGCCGAGGTCGTCTCGCCCGTGCCGGTTCTGCGCCCGGAGGTGTGGGCGCTCGCCCGCTCGGTGGCCGACCGTGCGGCGGGGTCGGCGAACGACGTCCTGCGGGTCGCCATCCCGCCCCGCCAGGTGCGCGTCGAGAAGGCGTGGCTCGCCCGGGACACGTCGGCGCGGCTCCCCGCCGTGGAGGCGCCGCCGCTGGAGGGGTACCGCGAGGGCACGCTCGACGCCGCGCTCGACGGCCACTCCCGCATTGCGCTGACGGTGGATGCCGGGGTCGCCGCCCTGCCCGACGGCACCTGGGTGGGGCGCTGGGCGATCACCCTCGCGGCAGCGGCCGCCCGGTCGGTGGCGCGGGGGGAGTCGGCGATCCTGGTGGTGCCCGACTACCGCGACGAGGGGCAGCTGCACGCGGCGCTCCGCGCGGTGCTCCCTGCGGAACGGGTGGCGCGCTTCGACGCGCGGCAGCCCAACGCCGACCGCTACCGGGCGATGCTGCGCGCCACCGACCGCGACGCGATGGCGATGGTGGGGCCGCGATCCGTCGTCTACGCGCCGGCGGCGAAGCTGGGGCTGCTCGCGGTGTGGAACGACGGCGACCCGCTGCTCGGCGAACCGCTCGCGCCCTACGTGCACGCGCGCGACGCGGCGCTGGTGCGCGCCGATCAGCAGCGCCCGGCACTCGTCATCGCCGGGCACACCCGATCGACGGAGGCGCAGCGGCTCGTCGAGATCGGATTCCTCGAGGAGATCGCGCCCGCGAAGCCGAAGCGGGCGAAGGTGATCCCGACCGCCGATTCGGAGCATCAGGACGGCGCGGCGGCGGGGGCGCGCATCCCGTCGCTCGCCTGGCGGGAGGCCCGTGGTGGCCTCGACCGCGGCCCGGTGCTGGTGCAGGTCTCGCGTCCGGGCTACGCGCCGGGGCTGCGCTGCGGCACGTGCGGCGAGCCCGCCCGCTGCGCCCGGTGCGCCGGTCCGCTCCGCCGCGCGGCCCAGGGGGCGCCGCCCACCTGTTCCTGGTGCGGCAAGGTCGAGCGGTCGTGGCGGTGCTCCGCGTGCTCGGGCTCCGAGCTGCGCACGGTGGGGTCGGGGTCGGTGCGCACGGCCGACGAACTCGGCCGCGCGTTCCCGGGCGTGCGGGTCGTCTTCTCGGACGGGTCGCATCCGGTGGAGCGCGTGCCCGCCAAGCCGGCGCTGGTGATCGCCACGCGCGGCGCGGAGCCGATCGCCGACGGCGGCTACGCGGCCGTGCTGCTGCTCGACGGGGAGCGGATGCTGGCCCGCGAGTCGCTGCGGGTCGTCGAGGACTGCCTGCGCTGGTGGATGGACGCGGCCGCCCTCGCCGCCGACGACGCGACGGTGGCGCTCGTCGGGGTGGGCGGCGACCTCGGCCACGTCGTCGCGGGCTGGCGCCCGCGCGACCTCGCCGCGCGCGAACTCGAAGCCCGCCGCGCGCTCCGCTTCCCGCCGACGGTGCGGATGGCGACCCTCACCGGGGCACCGGATGCCGTGCGCACCGCCCTGGGCGCCCTCCCGGATGCCGCGGAAACCGTCGGCGTCACCGAGAGCCAGGGGAGCGCGCGGGCCATCGTCCGGTTCGACTACGCCCACGGCGCCGCCGTCGCGACCGCGGTGCGGGCGGAGATCATCCGCCAGGCCACCGCCCGCCGCAAGGGGGTCCCCGGTGCGCCGCCCCCGCGGGGCAAGCGGCCGCTGCCCCTCAAGGCGCGCTTCGACGATCCGGATCCGTTCGAGAACTGAGCGTCGCGGCGGCCTGAGAGAATCGGGGGATGCCTCCCCTCCGCCTGATCTTCGCCGGATCGCCGGCCGCGGCGGTGCCGAGCCTCGAGGCGCTCATCGCCGGTCCGCACGAGGTCGTCGCGGTGGTGACCCGCGAGGACGCGCCCGTCGGCCGCAAGCGGGTGCTCACCCCGACCCCGGTGGCCGACGTCGCCGAGGCAGCGGGCATCCGGGTGGTCAAGGCGAACCGCCTCGCGCCCGTCACCGACGAGCTCGTCGCGTTGAACGCCGACCTGGGCGTGGTGGTGGCCTACGGCGGACTCATCCGCGAGCCGCTGCTCTCCGCCCCCCGACTCGGATGGGTGAACCTGCACTTCTCGCTGCTGCCGCGCTGGCGCGGTGCCGCCCCCGTGCAGCACGCGGTGATCGCGGGCGACGCGGAGACCGGCGCGATGGTGTTCCGGCTCGTGCCCGAGCTGGACGCGGGTCCGGTCGTGGCGACGCTGCGGCGCCCGATCGGCGCGCACGAGACGGCGGGGCGGCTGCTCGAGGTGCTCGCCGACGAGGGCGCGGCGATGCTCGCGGGCGCGGTCGACGATCTCGCCGACGGCACGGCGGTGTTCGAGGAGCAGGCCGGCGAGCCGACTCTCGCGCCGAAGCTCACGGCCGCCGACGGGCGACTCGAGTGGTCGCAGTCCGGGGAGCTGGTGGCCGCGCGGGTGCGTGGCACGACGCCCGAACCGGGCGCGTTCACCGAGGTGGCGGGGGAGCGGCTGAAGGTGCACGCGGCCGCCCTCGCGCACGGCGGCGCGGCGCTCCCGCCGGGACGGATCGAGGCGCGCGAGGGCCGCATCCTGGTCGGAACGGCGGACGTTCCGCTCGAGCTGCTCGAGGTGCAGCCGGCCGGCAAGCGCCCGATGCCCGCCGCCGACTGGTGGCGCGGCCGCGGCGTCGAGTCGGCGGAGGCCGAGTGAGCGAGCATCGCCGTGAGGGCGGCGGGCGCGCACGCGCCGTGTCGGCCCGCCGCGTGGCGTTCGACGTGCTGCAGGCGGTGCGCCGCGACGACGCCTACGCCAACCTGCTGCTGCCGGCACGGATCGCCGACGCGCGGCTCTCGCCCGCCGACGCGGGCTTCGCGACAGAACTCGCCTACGGCACGCTCCGCCGCCGCGGCAGCCACGACGCGGTGATCGCCCTCGCCGCGAAGCGGGACACCGTCGCGATCGACCCGGACGTGCTCGACGTGCTGCGACTCGGCGTGCATCAGCTGCTCGAGATGCGCGTGCCGTCGCACGCCGCCGTCGACCAGTCGGTGCAACTCGCGCGGGCCGTGGGCGCGTCGCGGGCGTCGGGGTTCGTCAACGGCGTGCTGCGCACCGTCGACCGTACGGATGCCGCCACCTGGCGCGACCGCATCACGGCGGAGCTGTCGGGCGACGCGCTGCTGGCGGCCGAGCATTCGCATCCGGCGTGGGTGGTGACGGCGCTTCGCGCGTCGCTCGCCGCCGACGGCCGTGAGGGGGACCTCGCCGCCCTGCTCGCCGCCGACAACGTCGCGCCCGCGGTGCAGCTCGTCGAACTGCCGGGGCTCGGCGAGACGCCGGAGGCTCCGGATGCCGTCTCGCCGCTCGCACGCCCGGCGCCGCCCGGCGACCCGGCGGCCGATCCCGACGTCGCCGCGGGTCGTGCGCGTGTGCAGGATCCCGGCTCGCAGCTCGCGGCGCTCGTCCTGAGCCGCGCCCGGCCGGTGGCGCCGGGGGAGAGCTGGATCGACCTGTGCGCGGGCCCCGGCGGCAAGGCCGCGCTGCTCGCGGCGGAGGCGCGACTCGGCGGCGCGCGCCTGCTCGCCAACGAGGTCGCCCCGGCCCGCGCCCGCCTCGTGCGGTCGGCGCTCGAGGCCGTCGACCCGGATGTCGAGGTGCGCACCGGCGACGGGCGCACGATCGGCGACGACCTCGACGCACCGGCCGACCGCATCCTGCTCGACGCCCCGTGCACCGGCCTCGGTGCGCTGCGACGGCGTCCGGAGGCGCGGTGGCGCAAGCAGCCGGAGGATGTCGCCGAACTCGCCGCGCTGCAGGACGAGCTGCTCGACGCGGCCGTCGCCGCGCTCGCGCCCGGCGGGTTGCTCGCCTACGTGACGTGCTCGCCGCACCTCGCCGAGACCCGCGAGCGGGTCGACGCGGCGCTCGCGCGTCATCCGGATCTCGTCGCCCTCGACACCCGTGCGGTCGCGGCGGGCATCTCGCCGCGCGACCTCGGCGACGGCACCGGCCCCGCCCTGCAGCTGTGGCCGCACCGCGACGGTTCGGACGCGATGTTCATCCAGCTGTTCGAGCGCCGCGCGTAGGCCGCCGCTGCGAGGCTCTCGCTCCTAGGCTGGGCGCGTGGCCGTCCGCATCAACCCGAGCATCCTCTCCGCCGACTTCGTCAACATGGAGGCGGAGCTGCAGCGCATCGCGACCGCCGACGCCGTGCACGTGGACGTGATGGACAACCACTTCGTGCCCAACCTCACGTTCGGCCCACAGATGGTGCGCCGCATCCAGGACGTGTCGCCGGTGCCGCTCGACGTGCACCTGATGATCTCGGATGCCGACCGGTGGGCCCCCGGCTACGCCGAGCTCGGCGCGTTCTCGGTCACCTTCCACGCCGAGGCGGCCACCGATCCCGTGGGACTGGCCCGTCGCATCCGCGACCTCGGCGCCCGCGCCGGCGTCGCCGTGAAGCCCGGAACCCCCGTCGAGCCCTACCTGGAGCACCTCGACGAGTTCGACCAGATCCTCGTGATGACCGTCGAGCCCGGATTCGGCGGCCAGTCGTTCATGGCCGACATGATGCCCAAGGTGCGCACGGTGCGCGCCGCCGCCGATGCCCGCCCCGATCTCGACGTCTGGCTGCAGGTCGACGGCGGCATCGCCCCCGACACGATCGGCGTCGCCGCCGAGGCGGGGGCGGACACGTTCGTCGCAGGCTCCGCCGTCTATGGCCCGCCGGATGCTGCCGCCGCGATCGCGGATCTCCGCGCGACGGCCGTCGCCCATCGCGCCACCTAGGGGTGTACCACCAGCATGGTCAGAGGTACACTCGCGGCATGGCGACATCTCTCCCGCGTGTGCAGGTGACGCAGAGCCCCGAGCTCCGTGACGCGATCGCTCGCGCCGAGCGGCGGTGGCCCGGTGTCTCCCGCAGCGAACTCCTGGCACGCCTCGCACTGCTCGGAGACGCGGAGCTTGAGGCCACGGGCCGCGGGCGTGCAGCCGATCGGCGTCGAGCGCTCCTCGAGACGCAGGGCAGCTTCACCTACCCCGAGGGTTATCTCGACGAGCTGCGCTCCGAGTGGCGCTGATCGGATGCCGCCCTCCGTCGTGCTCGACGCCAGCGTCGTCATCGCCCACCTGAACCAGGGCGACGTACACGCCGAGCGGGCGTTCACGATCCTCGATACCGAGGACGAGTTCGCCCTGCACCCTGTGACACTCGCCGAATGCCTTGTGTTCCCGGCGCGAAGCGGACGGACGGCCGAGGCACTCGCGACCCTCGCACGGATCGGCGTTGAGACGCTCGTGCCGGATCCGGCCGAGCCTGCACTCGTCGCGGAGCTGCGGGCGGGAAATCGCGTCGCATTGCCGGACTGCTTCGTGCTCGGTGCCGCGATCCGGCACGGTGCCGCACTCGGGACTTTCGACGAACGCCTCGCAACAGCGGCGAAGGAGCGTGGCGTGACGGTCGTCGACGGGGGCGGTCGTCGGCCTGCAGCGACTGAGGCGCTGCCGCCAATCTGAGTCGGCGAGCGTCCGCCCTACAGCGACTTGGCTATTGGTCCAGACCGTTGAGTGCCAAGATCTCGGCGCGCGAAATGGTGCCTAATGGTTCACCGTCGAACCGGACCGTTTCGATCGCGTTGATGACCGGCCGAAGTCGATTTCCGACCTCATCATTGAACGCGACAGGCGTGCTCGCAAAGTACGCAAGATTGTCGAAGGCATTAAGCGCGTCGAACGTCTGCTGATCTACCCCGGCGGCGGCCGGGGTGAATATGACTGTCACGATTCCGTCCGAGAAGTCAACGTCCGTTACGGCCTTGCCTACCATGACCCCAGACTCGGCTCGTTCGCGGAAGAACGCCCAAAAAACATCGACGACTTCCTGTTCGGTGACTTCGGTCGCTTCACTCGGTGCGGCGGAAAGCGTCTCTTCCGCAGGTGACGGCGTGGGCGCGGTGGTTGCCGAAGTCGCGACTGTTGGTGACTCCACGCTCTCTTGCGGGTCGGTCCTCGGAAGGGACGCGAGTAGGGCGATGCCGCCAGCAGCGACGATGAAGAGACCAAGCGCGAGCAGTACCGGGTAGAGCCTCTTGATGGACTTCACCCGCCGAAAGTCGAGCTTCGTGCGAAACAGCCGTTCGTCACTCTGACCAACGAGCTCCCAGCCGTCTCGCTCCCATTTGGAGATCGTCCTGGCCTCCATGCCGCGCACGACCCGGACGGTCTTGTTCTCGTACTTGGGCTCGCGGTCGGCCATGCTGCCCCCGTCTCGGGACCGTCTCCATGAAGTTTTCGCAATTCTACGGTGGGCTGGGGACAGCCAATGTGCGTCAGTCGGGCGAAACCAGAAGCGCTCCGCCGTGAGCCGACAGCAGGTTGGCAACACACCCGTGAGTCGATATCGGGCCCACCCGTTGCCATCGGGTGCGTCCAATCGAAGGACGCGGTTCGCCGCGCGCCAATCGGCGGTTAGATCGCGTCGAACCAATCAGGCAAAACCGTGAAGTCCTTGACGACACGTTCCGTCGTCCGGACGCCAAGACCGAGGGTTGCGAGCAGCTCCGCAAGCGCGTCGCCGTCAATCAGATCAATTGGGGGTGCGCCCTCACGGGAAGCTTCATCCCGCGCGGGCCCGGTGAACGTTCCGGTCGTGATGAAGAGTCCCTTGTCGCCACGCCCCACCATCGCGCCGCGGAAGTTCCGAACGTCCTCTGCGGTGACGGAACCCTTGTATCGCTTACTTTGCCAGTAGACCTGGAAGCCGATGAGGGGTAGAGGTCGGTAGACACCTTCGCCGTCGATTCCGCCGTCGCCACTTTTCCCCCGGACTCTGACGCTCTCGAACCCGGCTTCGCGCAGTATGCGTTGCGCGAGGCGCTCGAACGCGGCCGGGTCCAGGTCGAGCATGCGTTTGATGACCTCCTGTTTCCAGTCCTTCCATACGTCGTCGGAGGAATCCGGTTCTGAATCGTCGTCCGGCTCGTCCGAACCTGTCTGGGCTGCACGACGCTCCCGATAGATTGCCCAGACCTTGCTAGGCACGTCCCCAATCACGTCTGGCGTCGCGGCTTCTCCCGCGTCGGTCAGCGCCCAGACGTCGCGGGCACTCTTCGAAATCAGCCCCGCGGTCTTTAGCTGGCTCTTCGCCTCGGAAATGCTCTGCTCGATCTGACTACGTCGGCCATCAGCCCGCATTACCTGCTGCTGCTCTTCTGAAAGCCCAACCGCGTCGACTACATGTTTGCTGATCTCAGCATTGGTGGCGGAGCCGCCGTTTGCGCGAAGAGCGGCGACCACGAACTCAAGCAACTTCGACGCTGTCGGGAGAGTTGCGCGCAGGTCCGGGTCAGTGTCGGTCACGCGACGAGGCTACTGGTCACCGCCGACCAATCGAGGGCGGGATACCGTATAAGCGACAGCCAATCGCAAGAACCGAGGTTTACAGGTGGCGACAGACAAGACCAAGCCCGAGATCGACGCCCCCGAGGGCCCGGCCCCGTCGGAGCTGACCGCGACCGACATCGAGGTGGGCGACGGCGCCGAGGCGACGCCCGGCGCGCAGGTCGTCGTCCACTACGTCGGCGTGGACTACGAGACGGGCGAGGAGTTCGACTCCAGCTGGAGCCGCGGCGAGTCGATCGCGTTCCCGCTCAACGGCCTCATCCGCGGGTGGCAGGAGGGCATCCCCGGCATGAAGGTCGGCGGCCGCCGCAAGCTGGTCTGCCCGCCGGAGTACGCCTACGGCCCGGTCGGCGGCGGACACCGCCTGTCGGGGCGCACCCTCGTCTTCGTGATCGACCTGCTCGGCGTCGGCTGAACCCAGCAGTCGTGTCCGCGGCCCGGTGAGCGTCTCGCTCCCGGGCCGCGGTCGTTTCGCCCGTTCGTCTGGAGCGACCGAACGCGGCTCACCAGGGCAGCGCCACGACCTCGCCGCTCGCGCCGGCGGCGAGCCCGCCCGGCGGCACGACCAGGATGCCGTCGGCGTCGGCCAGCCCGCGCAGCATGGCCGACCCGTCGAATCCGGCCGCGACGACGCCCTCCGACGTGGTGCGAACCGCCCGCAGTGCGATCGCGTGCGGATGCCCCGGCACCTCAGCGGCGACGGTCGCGTGCTGCGGCTGGTCGGGTGTCCGCCCGGCGAGCGCTCCGAGCAGCGGCCCGCCGAGGGCGACGAGCGCGACCATCGCTGCCAGCGGGTTGCCGGGGAGCGCGAGCGCGATCCGGCCGTCGCGCAGCCGCACCGCGAGGGTCGGCCCGCCGGGCCGCACGGCGATCCCGTCGACCAGCACCTCGTCCGCGCGATCGAGCAGCGCGGCCCGCACCCGGTCGGCGCCGGAGCGCCCCGTGCCGCCCGTCGTCACCAGCACGTCGCCCGCCGCGTCGTCGAGCGCGGCGAGGGTGGCGGCCTCGTCGTCGCCGATGCGTCGTCCCCGCACCACGAGTCCGCCCAGTCCGGCCACCACTGCGGGGAGCTGGGGGCCGAACGCGTCGCGCACCCGGCCGGCGGGCGGCATCCCGGCGACATCCACCTCGTCACCCGTGAACAGCAGGTCGACCTCGGGCCGGCGCACGGCGAGGGAGTCGTGCCCGGCGACCGCGGCGACCGCCACCCGCGGCGGCGTCAGCAGCAGGCCCGCGGCCACGAGGGCGTCCCCCGCCCGCGCCTCCTCCCCGGCGGGACGGATGTGGCGACCCGGCCGCACTTCGCGGCCATCGGGGTCGTCGGCGCGCAGGGTGCCGTCGACGGCGAGTCCCGCCTCCGAGCGCAGCACCGACGTCGCCCCGTCGGGGATGACGCCGCCGGTCACGATTACGCTCGCGGTCGCGGGGGCGAGGGCCCCGGCTGCCGGAACGATCCGCCACGGCCCCTCCCCGGCGACCGCCCAGCCGTCCATCGCCGACGAGGCGAAGTGCGGGATGTCGGCGAGCGCCTGCACATCGTCGGCGAGCGTCGCTCCGACGGCCTCGCTGATCGGCACGGAGCGGGCCGCGAGCGGCGTGAGCGCGCGCAGGCGGGCCCGCGCGTCGGCGAACGACAGGCGGCTCACGCGACGGCGCTCACGGTGTGACGCTCACGGGATGACGCCGACCGGTCGACGCTCACTGGGCGGCCGCGAGGTCGCGCGCGACCCGCACCGCCTCCGCGAACGCCGCCTCGGGGTCCTCTCCGGATGCCGCCGCACGCCCCGCGGCGAAGCCGAGCAGGTAGGTGGTCACCGGGGCGGCAGGACGCACGACGGCGTGCGCGGCGACGCCGGCGACGCCCAGCACCGCGCGGACGTCGACATCGGTGTCGAGCCCGAGTTCGGTCGCAAGGCGTGCCGCCCACTCGGCGACGCGGGGGTCGAGGTCGTCGGTCATGAGGTCCTCCCGGGCGCGGGTGTCGAAGCGGATTCGGGGCGGGGGCGCGCGATGCCGGCCGCTGCGGCATCCTCCCAGGTGTCGATATCGGCGGCGACCTCCGGCGCGACCGGCACGTCGACCAGGTCGAGCCCGCCGACGAGTGCGCGCATCGCCGCACCGGTCGGGTCGCCCAGCGCGGCGAGCGCGCGGCGCAGCGGCTCCGCCCGGTAGACGGCGAGCAGATGTTGCGGATGCCCACCCGCCACCGCGCGCACGCCGTCAGCGTCGCTTTCGGCGAGGGCGCCGACCAGCGCGGCGACCGCCTCCGCGGCGCGCGGGGCGTCGCAGGCGAGCACGAGCACCACCTCGGTGTCGGGGGCGAGAGCCGCAACCCCCGCGGCGAGCCCCGCGACGGGGCCCCCGAACGGCGGATCCTCGCGCACCAGCGTCACGGCATCCGGCAGCCGGATGGCGCCCGCCTCTCCGACGACGACGGTGCGCCGCGCGGGCGACGCGGCCCGCACGGCGAGGGCGAGCAGCGGCGTGCCGTCGACCTGCAGCGCCGCCTTCGGCACGCCGCCGAGGCGCGACGAACGACCCCCGGCGAGGACCACGGCATCGAGGATCATGTCCCATTCAGCGTAAGCGTGCAGGCGGTGGCGATCACTCGCGTGATAGGCATTGGGAGTGGGCCGGATCACGGCGCGTCGCCGCGTCACACGCATCACCGTCGGAGAGCGCGTCTCCCGACGGGAAGACGTGCTCGCCGTCGAGGAGCCGCTCGAGATCCGCGTCGGCCGACGGCAGCTCGCGATCACGATGCGCACGCCCGGCCACGACTTCGATCTCGCCGTCGGGTTCCTCGTCTCCGAGGGTGTCGTGGGCGCCGCCGACGAGGTGGCGGGCATCATCCACTGCGCGGGCGACGATGGCCAGGGCGGGCAAATAGAGAACACGTACAACGTGCTCGACGTGACCCTCGCCCCCGGGGTGGCGCCGCCCGACACCAGCCTCGAGCGCCACGTCTACACGTCGTCGTCGTGCGGACTGTGCGGCAAGGCGAGCATCGACGCGGTGCGCACGGCATCCCGGTTCGCCGTCGCCGACGACCCGTTGCGCCTCGACGCGCACCTGCTCACCACGTTCCCGGATCGGCTGCGCGCCGGACAGGACGTGTTCGACAAGACCGGCGGGCTGCACGCCGCGGCGCTGTTCGACGGCACCACCGGCGAGATGCTGGTGCTGCGCGAAGACGTCGGCCGTCACAACGCCGTCGACAAGGTGATCGGCTGGGCCCTCCGCGAGGGGATGCTGCCCCTGCGCGGCACCGTGCTGCAGGTCTCCGGCCGGGCCAGCTTCGAGCTCGCGCAGAAGGCCTCGATGGCCGGCATCCCGGTGCTCGCGGCCGTCTCCGCCCCGTCGTCGCTCGCCGTCGAGCTGGCCGAGGACGCCGGAATGACGCTCGTCGGCTTCCTGCGCGGCGCGTCGATGGTGGTCTACTCCGGCGCCGAGCGCATCGTCGACGCCGTGCCCGCAGCATCCGCCCCGGCGACGTCGCCGGCCGACAACACCGTGGTGACCCGATGACCGACATCCGTCCGCACGACGAGTACCCCGACCTGAAGGTCGAGCACAACGAGGAGTGGGCGGTCGGCGTGCCCGCGATCGTCAACTCGTTGACGCCCGCGCTGCTGCGGATGGGGCCGGTGCGCACCGCGAAGCTCGGGCTGGCGATCAACCAGAAGGACGGCTTCGACTGCATGTCGTGCGCGTGGCCGGACCCCGACCACCGCCACACGATCGAGTTTTGCGAGAACGGCTTCAAGGCGGTCACCTGGGAGGCCACGCCGGTCACGGTTCCGCGGGAGTTCTGGGCCGAGAACTCGCTCACGTCGCTGCTCGACAAGGGCGAGTACTGGCTGGGCCAGCAGGGGCGGCTCACGGAGCCGGTCTACAAGCCGGCCGGATCGGACCACTACGAGCCGGTGAGCTGGGACCGCGCGTTCGAGATCGTCAGCGAGCACCTGCGCGAGCTGCCCGACCCCGACCGCGCCGCGTTCTACACCTCCGGCCGCACCGCCAACGAGACCGCGTTCCTCTACCAGCTGCTCGCCCGGGCGCTCGGCACCAACAACCTGCCCGACTGCTCCAACATGTGCCACGAGTCGTCGGGCACGGCGCTGGTCGAGACCATCGGCATCGGCAAGGCCACCGTCGCCTACGACGACTTCGAGAAGGCCGACCTCATCATCGTGATGGGGCAGAACCCCGGCACGAACCATCCGCGGATGCTGTCGGCCCTCGAGGACTGCAAGCGCAACGGCGGGCGTATCGTCGCCGTGAACCCGCTGCCCGAGGCCGGGCTGATGCGCTACAAGAACCCGCAGAAGGCGCGGGGGATCATCGGCCGCGGCACCGACATCGCCGACCGGTTTCTGCAGATCCGCTCCGGCGGCGACATGGCGCTGCTGCAGGCCGTGTCGAAGCGAGTGCTCGCCGCCGAGCGCGCAGCGCCCGGCACGGTGCTCGACCTCGACTTCATCGCCGAGCACACCGACGGGCTCACCGCGTTCCAGCTGCACCTCGACCAGCTCGACGAGGCCGAGGTGCTCGCCGCCACCGGACTCAGCAGCGAGGAGATCGACGCGCTCGCCGACGACTACCTCGCCGCGAACCGCGTCATCGTCTGCTGGGCGATGGGCATCACGCAGCAGAAGAAGGGCGTCGCGACGATCAAGGAGATCGTCAACCTGCTGCTGTTGCGCGGCAACATCGGGCGCGAGGGCGCAGGCGCCGCACCGATCCGCGGCCACAGCAACGTGCAGGGCGACCGCACGATGGGCATCTGGGAGAAGATGCCCGAGCCGTTCCTCGCGGCGCTCGAGGCGGAGTTCTCGATCCCCATCCCGCGGAAGCACGGGCACGACGCGGTCGACGCGCTGCGCGGGCTGCGCGACGGCGAGATCGACGTGTTCGTCGCGATGGGCGGCAACTTCGTCGGCGCCATCTCCGACACGGCGGCCGCCGAGGCCGCGATGCGCGGCGCGAAGCTCACGGTGCAGGTCTCGACGAAGCTGAACCGCTCGCACGTCGTCACCGGCGACGAGGCGCTCATCCTGCCGGTGCTCGGCCGCACCGAGATCGACCTGCAGCAGACCGGGCCACAGTTCGTCTCGGTGGAGGACACGGTGTGCGCCGTGCACGCGAGCCACGGCGCCGTGAAGCCGGTCGCCGACACGCTGCTCTCCGAGGTCGCCGTGGTGTGCCGGATGGCGCGCGCCGCGCTCGGACCGGACCACCCGATCGCGTGGGAGACCTTCGAGCGCGACTACGACGTCATCCGCGACCACATCGCGCGCGTCGTGCCGGGCTTCTCGGACTTCAACACCGTGGTGCGGCAGAAGGGCGGGTTCATCCTGCCGAACGGGCCGCGCGACTCGCGCAGCTTCGCGACCGCCACCGGCAAGGCGCGCATCACCGTCAACGCCCTCGACCCGATCGAGGTGCCGCCGGGGCGGCTCATCCTGCAGACGCTGCGCTCGCACGACCAGTTCAACACCACCATCTACTCGCTCAACGACCGTTACCGCGGCATCTCGAAGGGCCGCGACGTGGTGTTCGTCAACCCCGACGACCTCGCCGAGCTCGGCCTCGAGGACGGGCAGCGGGTCGACATCCACTCCGAGTGGGCCGACGGCGTCGACCGGGTGCTGCCCGGCTGGCGGATCGTCGCCTACCCGACCGCGAAGGGATGCGCCGCCGCGTACTACCCGGAGGCGAACGTGCTCGTGCCGCTCGACTCGGTCGCCGAGGGCAGCAACACGCCCGTGTCGAAGTCGGTGATCGTGCGACTCGAGCCCGTCGCAGTGACGGAGCACGCGGCCCGGTAGCCTGTCGGGGTGAAGTCGTTCGACGCGCTGTTCGCCGAGCTGAGCGAGAAGGCCGAGACCCGCCCCGCGGGATCCGGCACCGTCGCGATGCTCGACGCCGGCGTGCACGCGATCGGCAAGAAGGTCGTCGAAGAGGCCGCGGAGGTCTGGATGGCGGCCGAGCACGAGGGCGACGAGCGCACCGCGGAGGAGATCTCCCAGCTGCTCTACCACCTGCAGGTGCTCATGCTCGCGAAGGGGCTGACGCTCGAGGACGTCGGCCGACATCTCTGAGGCCGCGGACGCCCACCGGCATCCGATCCGACATCCGACGACCATCACGACCGGGAAAGACCCCATGCTCCGCATCGCCGTGCCCAACAAGGGCACCCTCTCCGAGTCCGCCGTGGACATGCTCCGCGAGGCGGGCTACGCCGTGCGCCGCGACCCGAAGGAACTCATCGTCGCCGACCCGCGCAACGGCGTCGAGTTCTTCTACTTGCGGCCCCGCGACATCGCCACCTACGTCGGCTCGGGCGCGCTCGACGTCGGCATCACCGGGCGAGACCTGCTGCTCGACTCGCACTCGACCGCGGTCGAGGTCGACGAGCTCGACTTCGGCGCCTCCACCTTCCGGTTCGCCGGTCCGGCGGGCGAGTTCGATAAGCTCTCCGACCTGCAGGGCGTGCGCGTCGCGACCAGCTACGACGCCCTCGTCGGCGACTTCCTCGCCGCCGAGCAGGTGACCGCGACGGTCGTGCGCCTCGACGGGGCAGTCGAGTCCGCGGTGCGCCTCGGCGTGGCGGATGCCGTCGCCGACGTCGTCGAGACGGGATCCACGCTGCGCAAGCAGGGCCTCGAGATCTTCGGACCCGTCATCCTCGAATCGAAAGCGGTGCTCATCGCCGCGCGCGACGACGTGCCCGGGCTCGCCACCCTGCGCCGCCGCCTGCAGGGCGTGATGGTGGCCCACCGCTACGTGCTGATGGACTACGACCTGCCGGCGAACCTCATCGAGAAGGCGACGGAGATCACCCCCGGGTTCGAGTCGCCGACCGTGTCGCCGCTCAAGGACGGCGGGTGGGTCGCCGTGCGGGTCATGGTGCCGCGCGATGAGACCAACCAGATCATGGACGCGCTCTACGAGCTGGGCGCCCGCGCCATCCTGGTGTCGTCGATCCACGCCGCGCGCATCTGATGGGCGCCGGACCCGCCGCGGGAGGGGCGCCGTGAGCGTCATCACCCGCGTCATCCCGTGCCTCGACGTCGCCGCGGGGCGCGTCGTGAAGGGCGTCAACTTCCTCGACCTGCGCGACGCGGGCGACCCGGTCGAGCTCGCGGCGCGCTACGCCGAGCAGGGCGCCGACGAGATCACCTTCCTCGACGTCACCGCGACCGTCGAGGACCGCGCCACCATGTACGACACCGTCACCCGCACGGCCGAGCAGGTGTTCATCCCGCTCACCGTCGGCGGGGGAGTGCGCTCCCGCGACGACGTCGCCCGACTGCTCGCCTCCGGGGCCGACAAGGTTGGCGTCAACTCCGCCGCCATCGCGCGTCCCGCCCTGGTGGGCGAGATCGCCGACGTGTTCGGCGCCCAGGTGCTCGTGCTCTCCCTCGACGTGAAGCGCAGCGACCGGATGCCGTCCGGCTTCGTCGTCACCACCCACGGCGGCCGCACCGAGACCGACATCGACGCGCTCGCCTGGGCGGCGGAGGCGATCGAGCGCGGCGCAGGCGAGCTGCTGGTCAATTCGATCGACGCCGACGGCACCAAGCAGGGCTTCGACCTCGAACTGGTCGCGGCCATGCGCGAGATCAGCTCCGTGCCGGTGATCGCGAGCGGCGGCGCGGGCGCGCTCGAGCACTTCGCCCCCGCCGTGGCGGCCGGGGCTGATGCGCTGCTGGCGGCATCCGTGTTCCACTACGGGGAGCTCACCGTGGGCGACGTGAAGGGCGCGCTGCGCGCCGAAGGGATCGAGGTGCGATGAGCGAGTCCGAGACCGCGGATGCCGTGGTCGCCCGCGCGACGTTCGGCGACGACGGGCTGCTGCCCGCGATCATCCAGGAGGAGTCGACGAAGGACGTCCTCATGCTCGGCTACATGGACGCCGAGGCGCTGCGCCGCACGCTCACGGAGGGGCGCGTCACCTTCTGGTCGCGATCGCGGCAGGAGTACTGGCGCAAGGGCGACACGAGCGGCCACGTGCAGCACGTGCGCGCCGCCGCGCTCGACTGCGACGGCGACACCCTCCTGGTCACCGTGCACCAGGTCGGTCCCGCCTGCCACACGGGCGCCCACGCCTGCTTCGACGTCGACCCGCTCTCCCCGGTCGTCGGCGGCTGACGTCGCTCGGCGCGGGGGCGCGTCGCCGGATGCGACAATCGACGGGTGAGCACCGCGACCGCCCCGGTGGGCAGCACCACCCGCGACGAGTTCGGCTCGGCGCTGTCTGCGGGTCACCGCGTCGTGCCGGTGCTGCGCCGCATCTTCGCCGACGGCGAGACGCCGATCGGCGTCTACCGCAAGCTCGGCGCCGGCCGGCCCGGCAGCTTCCTGCTGGAGTCCGCCGAGCAGGGCGGCATCTGGTCGCGCTGGTCGTTCGTCGGCGTCGGATCGCTCGGCGTGCTCACCCAGGACGGCGACCGGGCGGTCTGGCTCGACTACGGTCTGCCCGCCGAGCGGGCGCTCGGACCCGACGCCCCCGCGGCCCCGCTCGAGGCCCTCGCCGCGCTGTACGCCCGCTGGGCGACCCCGCAGGTGCCGGGACATCCGCCGCTCACCGGCGGCCTCGTCGGCTTCATCGGCTGGGAGGCGGTGCGCCAGATCGAGCACCTGCCCGACGCGCCGCCCGCCGAGTCCGACGTGCCGGGCCAGGCGCTCAGCTTCGTGTCGCAGCTCGTCGCGCTCGACCACCGCAGCGGCGACGCCATCCTGATCGCGACGGTGCTCGCCGACGGCGGCGACGAGGACGCGCTGTGGGCGGACGCGCAGTCCCGGCTCGACGAGCTGCAGGCCGGGCTGGCCCGCCCCGCCGAGGCGCACCTCGCCGAGGTCGACTTCGCCGCCGCGCCCGACCCGATCGCCCGGTCGACGCCGGAGGAATACATGGCCGCCGTCGACCGGTCGCGGGAGTACATCCGCGACGGCGACGTGTTCCAGGTGGTGATCTCGCAGCGCTTCGACCACCCGGTGACGGCCGCGCCGATCGACGTCTACCGGGTGCTGCGCTCGCTCAACCCGAGCCCGTACATGTACCTGCTCGAGCTGGAGACCCCCTCCGGCGAGCCGTACTCGATCATCGGATCGTCGCCCGAGGCGCTGGTGAAGGTGGAGGACGGGCGGGTGTTCACGCATCCGATCGCCGGATCGCGGCCGCGCGGCGCGACCCCCGAGGCCGACCTCGAGCTGGCCGACGAGCTGCTCGCCGACCCGAAGGAGCAGGCCGAGCACCTCATGCTCGTCGACCTGGCGCGCAACGACCTGTCGAAGGTGTGCACGGCGGGCAGCGTCGAGGTGACCGAGTTCATGCAGGTGGAGCGGTTCAGCCACATCATGCACCTCGTCTCGAGCGTCGAGGGCGACCTGCGCCCGGATGCCACCAGCATCGACGTATTCAAGGCGACCTTCCCGGCGGGCACCCTCTCGGGGGCGCCGAAGCCGCGGGCGCTCGAGATCATCGACGAGCTGGAGCCCGCGCAGCGCGGGGTCTACGGCGGCGTGGTCGGCTACTTCGGTTTCGCCGGCGACGCGGATGTGGCCATCGCCATCCGCACCGCCGTGCTCGCCGGCGGCATCGCCCGGGTGCAGGCGGGCGCGGGACTCGTCGCCGACTCCGACCCCGCCACCGAGCACATCGAGGCGCAGAACAAGGCGGCCGCCCCGCTGCGCGCGGTCGCGGTCGCGAACGCGATGCGCCCGCTCTCGTGACCTCCGGCGCGCTCGGGGCGTCGCGATGACCGCCGGCCGGCTCAAGCTCCTCGGGCTGCTGGGCGTCGCCGTCCCGGCCGGTCTCGTGCTGCTCGCCTGGACCCAGACCTGGTACCTGGCCGCCACCGACGACGCCGAGCTGGCCGTCGGCGGCGACGTCGCGGCGCCCGCGCTGCCCGCGCTCGCCCTGGCGACCTTCGCCCTGGTGGGCGCGCTGGCGATCGCCGGACTCCTCGTGCGCGTCGTGCTGGCGGTGCTCGGCGTGCTGCTCGGCGTCACCACGGTGGTCGCGACCGCGTTCACGACGTCGGATGCCGCCCGCGCCGTGGCGCCCGCGGTCGCGGAGATCACCGGTGTGGCGCCGGCCGCCGCGGTCGACCTGGTCCGCGGCGTCGAGTCGACGCCGTGGCCCGTGGTGGCGCTCGTCGGCGGCGTGCTCGTGGCCCTCGGCGCGGTCGCGGTGGCACTCACCTCGCGCGCATGGCCGGCATCCGGGCGGCGGTACTCCCGCAGCCGACTGGTGGGTGACCCCGTCGGTGACTGGGACGCGCTCTCCGCTGGCGACGATCCGACCGACCCGACCGACCGGCCCGACGCACCCGGCGGACCCCGGCGAGAGGGATGACCCGCCGGACGGGGGAGCTGCGGGCCACCGACCGTCCGGTGGCCGGGATGGCGACGCGGGCGCGGCCGGATCGCTTCGCTAGACTGGGCGGGCCCCGCCCGCGGGGCGCGAACCTGCGAGGAGTGACGTGAGCGAGCACGACGAGAACGAGACGCCGGAGCACTACGCGGCGCGGCTCGAGACGTGGAAGGCGCGCGGCCTGCCGCTGCTGTGCGTCAATCCCGATGTCGTGGTGGAGCGGGGCGGTCGCCTGGTGTGGTGTGCGGGGGCGATCGGACGCGCCTATGCCGATATCGGCGGATCGA
>JBHIXX010000021.1:0-43300 GCA_041984585.1 Pseudolysinimonas sp.
AGTTCGCCGCGCAGCTCGACCTGCCCGACGACCTGCGCGCCGGCGTGCGCGACCGGGTCGCGGCGCGGGTGGGGGAGCGCGAGACGGATGCCCTTTCCGCCGTCCGTCCGGTCCCGGGTCTCGCGCCGCTCGTCGTGCACGACCGTGCCGACCGCCGGGTGCCGGTGGCCGAGGCGGTGCGCATCGCCGAGGCGCACCCCGGCGCCGAGCTGCTCGTCACCGAGGGCAGCGGCCACGCCCGCATCCTCGCCACCGGCTCGGTGATCGAGCGGATCGCCGACCACGTGCACTCCGCCCCCGCCCGCGCGCTCGCCGCCTGACGCGATCACCGCGCGTCCGGGTGCGGGCGTGCGCGGGCAATAGGCTCGACCCGCACGGGGCGGTAGCTCAGCCGGTTAGAGCAGCGGACTCATAATCCGACGGTCACGGGTTCAAGTCCCGTCCGCCCTACGGTGTCGGGGCGCGGCGCACCCGGTCTTCCCCCTACGATCGGCGGCGGACCGTTGTCTCGGGGTGAGGGGATCCGCTGATGGTGTCGACGATCGTGTCGCTCGTGCGTGTGGCGATGTCGCTGTTCGTTCTCGTGTCGGTGGCGGCCACGTTCGCCGACACGGCCTCGCGGGTGACGATCAACCCGTTCAACTTCTTCGGCTATTTCACGCTGCAGAGCAACATCCTGGCGGCGGTGATCCTGCTGATCGTCGCGATCGCGGCGCTCGCCCGGCGCACGCTGCCCGGCTGGTTCGCCATCGTCCGCGCGGCGTGGGTGACCTACATGGTCATCGTCGGGGTCGTCTACAACACCCTGCTCGTCGGGACCCCCGGCGGCGGCGGGGTGGCGCTCGAGTGGGCCAACCACGTCGTGCACATCGTCTTCCCGATCTACATCCTGCTCGACTGGATTCTCGTGGCCGACCGGCCGGCTCTGCCCTGGAAGCGGCTGTGGCTGGTCGTCGTCTACCCGCTGGTCTGGGCTGCCGTCGTGCTGGTGCGCGGCGCGACCGACGGATGGGTGCCCTACCCGTTCCTCGACCCGTCGCTGGGCTACGGGAGCATCGCCGTCACGGTGCTGCTGATCCTCGTCGCCGTGATCGTCGTCGCGGCCGCGGTGTGGGGCTTCAGCCGCCTGCGCGTCATCCGGATGGGGCCCGCGGCGGTGTCCGCCGGCTGAGCGGACCTCACCGAACCGACACGCCGACGGGAGTGTCGTCGCCCGCGGCCCGGGTCTAGGGTGCCGGGGCATGAGACGCACGACCCGACCCCGACTGGTGCCCGCTGCTCTCGCCGGCGCCGGCGCCGCCGCCCTCGCCCTGTCCGGCTGCTACGGCCCGGACGTCCCGCCGCTCGACCCGCCGCAGCTCCGGCTCAATATCGCGCCGACCTACTGCACCGGGCTCTGGCACGGCGCCAACCAGTTCTTCGACAGCCTGAGCTGGGCGCTCTACGCCGCGCTCGTCGAGACCGACGACGGCGCCGAACTGCCCGCGCTCGCCGGCGCCGACATCACCGTCGACGGTCTTCCCGACGCGAAGGCGTCGGTCGACGACGACGGGGTCGTCGTCGGAGTGCTGCCGCTCAACTCCTACGGCGACTACGAGATCACCGGCATCGGCGTGACCACCGCCGACGGCGAGGAGTTCGCGCTCTCGGTGGACTACTCGTTCGCGGTCGGCGCCGACGAGTCCGACGTCGTCTGCGAGGGTGACGAGGCGCAGGCCGACGTGATCCGGCAGGGCATCCTGGTCAGCCCGATCGTCGACTTCTGACCGCGAACGGATACCGCTAGCCGCCACGGCGGCTAGCGTGGCCTGCGACGTGTCCGAACCACCCCGCGAGCGGACTGCTCGGGTCTGAGAGGCAGGACGATGACGATCACCGTGCGCGACCTGCGCAAGTCCTACGGCCGTGTGCGAGCAGTCCAAGGGGTGTCGTTCGAGGTGCCGACCGGGTCGCTGTTCGCGTTCCTTGGCCGCAACGGCGCCGGCAAGAGCACCACGATCGGCTGTCTCACCACGACGGTCGCGCCGGATGCCGGAGAGCTGGCGATCGACGGCGACCGGGTCGGGCACGACGACGCCGTCCTGCGTCGGCGGATCGGTGTCGTGTTCCAGGACTCGGTTCTCGACGACCGGCTGACCGTGCGCGAGAACCTCGCACTGCGGGCCGCCTTCTACGGGCTGTCGGGGGCATCCCGCGACGTGCGCATCGGCGAGCTGGTCGACCTGCTGCAGCTGCAGGACTTCGCGTCGCGGCGGTACGACCGGCTGTCGGGCGGGCAGCGCCGCCGGGTCGACATCGCCCGCGCGCTGCTGCACCAGCCCGACGTGCTGTTCCTCGACGAGCCGACGGCCGGACTCGATCCGCAGAGCCGCGAGCAGCTCTGGCGCGCGGTGCGCACCCTTCGCGACGAGCAGGGGCTCACCGTGTTCCTCACGACGCACTACATGGAGGAGACGGAGCGGGCGGACCGGGTGTGCATCATCGAAGAAGGGCGGATCGTCGCCGAAGGAACCCCGGCCGAGCTGCGCCGTGATCACTCCTCGAGCGTGCTGTCGGTGACCGCCGACCCCCGTGTCGACAGCCGGATCGCGGTGCTCGGCGGCGCGCCGACCCGGGTGGGCGGGATGCTGCGCATCGCCGTGCCGGATGCCGGAGTCGCCCGCGCGATCCTGGCCGATCTCGGCGACGAGGTCCGCGACTTCGAGTTCCGCCACGGCACCATGGACGACGTGTTCCTGGCGCTCACCGGCCGCCCGGCCGTCGGGTCCGACGAGGATGTCGCCGCATGAACGGCGTGCTGCACCTCGCCGGCCGGAATCTGCGGCTGTACTCCCGCGACCGGCTCGGCGTGTTCTTCTCTCTGCTCGGCCCGCTCATCCTGCTCGGCCTCTACGGCCTGTTCCTGGGCCGACTGCAGACCGATGGGCTGTCCCAGACCCTGCCGCAGGCCGATGCGGATGACATCCAGACGTTCGTCACGTCCTGGGTGTTCGCCGGGGTGGTGATGATCACGACGCTCACCACCGGGCTCAGCGCGGTCGGGGCGTTCGTCGAAGACCGGGCATCCGGTCGGTTCGCCGACTTCCGGGTGACCCCGCTGTCGCGGATGCAGCTGGTCGGCGGCTACCTGCTGGCGGCGTTCGTCGTCGCGGTCGCGTTGTCGACCGTGGTGCTCGTCATCGGGCAGGTGTGGCTGCTGCTCACCGCCGGGCTGTTCCTCGGGTGGGCGAACCTCGCGATCGCACTCGGGTGGATCGCGCTGTCGTCGGCCTGCTTCGCCGCCCTGTCGGGTTTCCTCGCCGGGTTCCTCAGCACGACCGGCGCGTTCTCGGCACTGAGCACGGTGATGGGCACGGTGCTCGGGTTCCTCGCCGGCGCCTACCTCCCGCCGGGCCTGCTGCCCGCGGCGGTGCTCAACGTGATGAACCCGCTGCCGTTCTCCCAGTCGGCGATGCTCATCCGGCAGCCGTTCACCGAGGCCGCTCTGGAGCAGATGACCGGCGGGCAGCAGGGGGCGATCGACGCGATGACCGAGTACTACGGGATGCGCTTGTTCGTCGGCGAGTTCGAGATCACCACGCCGTTCGCCGTCGTGGAGCTCGCGGGGCTGCTCGTGCTGTTCGCCCTGCTCGGGGCGTGGCGGATCGGGCGCTCCATCCGCTGATCCTCACCGCTCGCCCGTGTCGGTGGGGCGACGTATCCTCGGCAGCATGACGGACTCGCGTTCCGCCGACTCGGACGCCGGGTCGTCCGACTCCGCGACCCCGGGGTCCGCCCCGGCCGCTGCACACGTGCCGCCGCCCGGCGGCATGCGCACCTTCCTGCAGGTGCTCGTCAACACCGCCGCCGCCAACGTCACGACCAGCTACCTCTGGTTCGCGCTGACCTTCTGGGTCTACCTCGAGACCCGCTCGGTGCTGGCGACCGGCATCATCGGCGGCGCGTACATGCTGTTCGTCGCCCTGTTCGGGATGCTGTTCGGCACCATCGTCGACCGGCTGCGCAAGCACCGGGCGATGCTGCTGGCCAGCGGGGTGTCGCTCGCCGCGTTCCTCATCGCCGGGGCGCTCTACCTGCTCTTCCCCGAGTCGGCCCTGCTCGACCTCGGCGGGCCGTGGTTCTGGCTGTTCGCCGGCATCATCCTGTTCGGCGGGGTGATCGAGAACATGCGCAACATCGCGCTCTCGACCACCGTCACCCTGCTCGTCCCGGTGGAGCGGCACGCGAACGCCAACGGGATGGTCGGCACCGTGCAGGGGCTCGCCTTCATGGTGACGAGCGTGTTCTCCGGGCTCTCGATCGGTCTGCTCGGCATGGGCTGGACCCTGCTCATCGCGATCGTGTTCACGGCCGTCGCGGTCGGGCACCTGCTCACCCTCCGCATCCCGGAGGGGAAGCCGGTGGTCGAGGAGAGCGCGCCGCTCATCGACGTCCGCGGCGCGATGGCCGCCATCCGGCTGGTGCCCGGGCTGCTCGCGCTCCTGCTGTTCGCGACGTTCAACAACCTCGTCGGCGGCGTCTACATGGCGCTCATGGACCCGTACGGGCTCGAACTGTTCCCCGTCGAATGGTGGGGCGTCGTGCTCGGCATCTCGTCGACCGGGTTCATCGTCGGCGGGCTTCTGATCTCGAGGTTCGGGCTGGGGCGCAACCCGATCCGCACGCTGCTGATGCTCATCGTCGTGATGGGACTGCTCGGCGCGACCTTCACCATCCGCGAGTGGTGGTGGCTGTACCTCGCCGGCATCTGGCTCTACATGACGCTCATCCCGGCGGTCGAGGCGGCCGAGCAGACCGTCATCCAGCGGGTCGTCGACTTCCGCACCCAGGGGCGCGTGTTCGGGTTCGCCCAGACGCTCGAGGCCTCGGCGGCGCCGATCACCGCGTTCCTCATCGCGCCGCTCGCCGAGTTCGTGATCATCCCGTACATGGAGTCGGATGCCGGCGTCGCCGCCTGGGGCTGGCTGCTCGGCGAGGGCGAGGCCCGCGGCATCGCGCTGGTGTTCCTCATCGCGGGACTGGTGATGGTGGTGATCGCCCTGCTGGCGTTCGCCAGCCGCTCCTACCGGCGCATCTCGGCGCACTTCGCGGGCGTCACCGAGTCGCTGCGCCCCGTGGAGGAGCCCGGCGACGGGCCGATCGACCCGGAGGTCACCCGCCTCGTGCGGTGAGCGCGGTGCGCGTAGCCTGGGGCGACCGAGCAGGAGGGCCCGTGATGGCGACGAAGAAGAGCGACGCGACCCAGGGTGGCGACGGCTGGAGCGCCGAGGAGCGCGCCGCGATGAAGCAGCGCTCCCAGGAGGTGCGCAAGCGCAAGGGCAAGACGACCCCCGAGGAGGATCTCGCGGCGGCCGAGGCGGCCATCGCCGAGATGGACGGCGTCGACCACGCGGTCGCGTCGCGCATCCACGAGCTGGTGCTCGAGCACGCGCCCGAGCTCGCGGCCCGCACCTGGTACGGCTTCCCCGCCTACGCGAAGGACGGCAAGGTCGTCTGCTTCTACCAGCCCGGCGCGAAGTTCAAGACCCGGTACGGCACCCTCGGGTTCCAGGACCCGGCGCAGCTCGACGACGGCCCGATGTGGGCGACCGCGTTCGCGGTGATCGAGGTGGATGCCGCCGTCGAGAAGCACATCGTGGAGCTGCTGCGGCGCGCCGTCGGCTGACTCAGTCGTCGTCCTCGTCTTCCTCGTCGTCGTCCCGTCCGCCGCGTCCGTCCCGGTCGTCGTAGGCGCGGACCGCGTCGGCGTAGGTGGCGATCGCCTCCGACACCCGCGCGCCCGCGGTCTCATCCGCGGCGACCGCGGCGACCCGCTCGGCGGCGGCCGTCACGGCGTCCCGCAGGGCTCGCGGGCCCGACGCCCGATCCTCGAACTCGGCCGCGTGCCCGGCGACGCTCCCCGCGAGGTTGCCGAGGTGGTCGCGCAGGTCGCGGAGCACGATGTCGAGGCGGTCGCGCGCGGCGAGCAGCTCGGCGGTGAGGGCGGAGGCGTCGCCGGTGCGCGCCTCCAGGTCCGCGATGGCGGCGAGGAGCGCGTCGAGGTCGGCGTCGTCGAGGTCGATCTCGACCACGACGGGCAGGGGAGCGGGATCATCGGTGGTCGCGGCGGCGTCCGCGGCGACGGCGGCCAGCGCGGCCGCCTCCTCGACGAGGGCGTCATCGAGCACGCCCGCGGCGGCGTCGACGGCGGCCTGCGCGGCGGCGCTCTCGGCCTCCACGTCGGCGAGCACGTCCGCCAGGTCGTCGGCCGCCTCCTGGTAGGCGGTTTCGGCCGCGTCGAGGTCGGCGAGGGCGGTGGCGTAGCGGTCGCGCGCGGCGTCCGCGTCGCCGGCCGGGAGCACCACGGCGGCCACGAGGGTCAGCACGAGCGCGCCGAGCGCGAGGACCGCCGCCACGGCGATGAGCACGCGCACGAGAGGGAATCGCGGTCGAGCCGGGTCGGCAGCGGCGCCGGGCGCGGTGCTCGTGGGGATCGGCGCGGTGGGGAGATCGCTCACCCGGTCTCCGTTCTCACAGGGGCGGATGCTCCGAGGGTGCCATGTCTGCCTGGACGTCCGCGTCATCCGGCGGGATGCCGTGGACTGCTCCACAGGGATGCCGCGAAGCGCCGATTGCGCGCGGGCCCGGAGACCCGCCCTTGACATCTCCAAGATAGCTCACTGATTATTGAGTCAATGAACACTGACTGGATGTCGATCGAGCAGCGGGCGGCGCGCCACGCGGCCCTCGCCGACGCGACCCGACTGCGCATCGCCGACATGCTCGCCCTCGGCGACCTGGCGCCGAGCGAGATCCAGGCGGAGCTGGGCGCCGGGTCGAATCTCATCGCGCACCACGTCGGCATCCTCGAGGCGGCGGGCGTGATCCGCCGGCGCCGCTCGGAGGCCGACCGGCGCCGCACCTACCTGACCCTCGTCCCCGAGGTCTTCGACGGTCTCACCGCCCGGCCGTCGCGCGCGGCGCAGCGCGTGGTGTTCGTCTGCACCGGGAACTCCGCCCGATCGCAGCTCGCGGCGGCCCTGTGGCGCCGCGCGAGCGGCGTGCCGACCGCGACCGCCGGCACGCACCCGGCGGCGCGGATCGACCCGGGTGCGCACGGCGCCGCCGATCGCCACGGCCTCGACCTGCCCGACGTGCGCCCGGTGCACCTCGACGACGTGCTCGCCCCCGGCGACCTCGTGGTGACCGTGTGCGACGCCGCGCACGAGGAGCTCGCCGGCCGCGACGCGATGCACTGGTCGGTGCCCGACCCCGTGCGCGCGGGCACCGACGCCGCCTTCGACTCCGCACTCGCGGAGATCGACCGCCGCATCCGCGACGCCGCCCCCCGACTGGTGGCCGCGTGAACATCCACCCCGACGCGACCCCGTCGCGTCTCGATGCGCCCCCGGAGGCCGCCATGTCCGACATCACCCGCCCCGAATTCGACGGTCACGACGTCGTCGCGTCGACGCGCCGCGAGATCACCCTCGATCAGCAGTACGCGCTGAAGGTCGCGTCGACCCGGCTCGCCCGCGACTTCGACGGCGTCTACGGCGCCGAGACGATCGAGCGCTTCCTCGTGTCGTCGTACGACCAGTTCGCGGCGAACGCGACGGTGACCAACTTCCTGCCCCTGCTCGCCGAGCGGTTCGCCCGGCAGCGGCTCTCCGCCCTCGCCCGCGTCGAGGGCAAGCAGAAGGACGGCAAGCCGACGGTGCTGTTCCTCTGCGTGCACAACGCCGGCCGCTCCCAGTTGGCGCTCGGGTTCTTCCAGCACCACGCCGGGGATGCCGCCGTCGCCTGGTCGGGCGGCTCAGAGCCCGGGACGCAGGTGAACCCCGCCGCGATCGACGCGATGCGCGAGCGCGGCATCGACATCTCGGCGGAGTACCCGAAGCCCTGGACCGACGAGGTGGTGCGGGCGGCGGACGTCGTGATCACCATGGGCTGCGGCGACGCGTGCCCGATCTTCCCGGGGAAGCGCTACGAGGAGTGGGTGCTCGACGACCCGGCGGGCAAGGCGGTCGCCGACGTCCGGCCGGTGCGCGACGAGATCGAGCGGCGCGTGCTGGCGCTGCTCGACGAACTGGCGATCACGCCGCTCGCCGCGCCCGTGGCGTGACGAGCAGTACGACGCCGAGCCCCAGCGCCGCCCCGGCGACCTGGGCGAGCAGGAACCCCGGGGCCGACCCCGGGGCGATGCCCGCGAACGAGTCGGAGAAGATGCGCCCCACGGTGACCGCGGGGTTCGCGAACGAGGTCGAGCTGGTGAGGAAGTACGCCCCGGCGATGTACGCGCCGACGGCGGGCGCGACCAGCGCCGCCCGGTCGAGCCGCACCAGGACGAAGATCACCGTGACCAGCCCCGCCGTCGCCACCACCTCGGCGAACGCCGTCGCCGGGGTCAGCCGGTCGGTGGTCGAGATCGAGACCGCGGGCTCGCCGAACATCAGGTTCGCGACGATCGCGCCGCCGACGCCGCCGACGACCTGGGCGGGGAGGTACGCGACCACGTCGCGCCAGGGGCGCCCGCCGATGATCGCGTCGAGCACCGAGACGACGGGGTTGAGGTGGGCGCCGCTCACCGGACCGAGCACCGCGATGATCACGGCGAGCACGAATCCGGTCGCGAGCGCGTTCTCGAGCAGCTGCAGGCCGACGTCGCCGGGGGAGAGGCGCGAGGCCATGATCCCCGAGCCGACGACGGTCGCGACGAGCGCTCCCGTCCCGAGCGCCTCCGCGGCGACCCGGCGTGCGAGCGCGAGTGCCGACGGAGACGCGGAGGCCGGGTCGCCCGCCGTGGCGGGCGCTGCGGGCGGGGTCGTCGTCGCGTCGTCGGTCGCCACGTCAGACCGCCGCGAGCAGTCGCGACACGGCGTCGAGCGCGCCGGGCACGATGCGGTAGTACGCCCAGGTGCCGCGCTTCTCGCGGGTGAGGTATCCCGCCTCGACCAGCACCTTGAGGTGGTGCGACACCGTCGGCTGACTGAGGCCGAGCGGCTCGGTGAGGTCGCAGACGCACGCCTCCGCACCCTCGTGGGCGGCGACGAGCGACACCAGCCGCAGGCGCGCCGGATCGGCGAGCGCCTTGAGCGAGTGGGCGAGGCTCTCGGCGTTGGCGGGTGTGATCGCCTCGCCGGTGATCGGGGAGCAGCAGGCGGCGAGGTCGCGCACCGGGAGCAGCGCGTCGGCGCGCGGGGGCGCCGTCAGGGTCGCGGTCATGGAGATAGATTGCCATGAATATTGACGGATGTCGATCTACCGGGCATGCTGACAGGGCATCGATGACCGTCGATGTGTCGCATCCGCGGCGACACGACGTCGCCCTGATCGAGGAGGTCCGACATGCACGAGTGCTGCGACCCGGTGGCCTGCCCGCCGGACTGCGCGGAGCACCGGCCGAACGGCTGCTGCTGAGCGCCGGCCGCCGAGTGCACCGGCGGCCGGTTCACCCGCCGTGTCGCGCGACGGCACCCCCGCGGACGCTCGATCCATCACCCCGACCCGTCACCCCGAAGCGACATCTCCACCGACTACCATGACGCCCGCTCACGCCACCCCGAGGAGTCCCATGTCCGACAAGCCCGCCGTCCTGTTCGTCTGCGTCCACAACGCCGGACGCTCCCAGATGGCCGCCGGCTACCTGCAGGCGCTCGGCGCCGGGAAGGTCGACGTCTTCTCGGCCGGCTCCGCCCCCGCCGACGCGATCAACCCGGTCGCCGTGGAGGTGATGGCCGAGGAGGGGATCGACATCGCCGGCAACGAGCCGAAGATCCTCACCGTCGACGCGGTCAAGCAGGCCGACGTCGTCATCACCATGGGCTGCGGCGACACCTGTCCGATCTTCCCCGGCAAGCGCTACGAGGACTGGGAGCTCGACGACCCGGCCGGTCAGGGCGCGGACGCCGTGCGTCCCATCCGGGACGACATCAAGGGCCGGATCGAGAAGCTCCTCGTCGAGCTCGGGGTCTGAAGCCCCTCCCCGGTCACGGGAATCGGTCGCGCCCGGTGACCTTCCCCGAAACGCCCGCGGATCGGGCTCAGGGGTGCACCGGCGACGCGGCGAACGCGTCGACGACGCCGGCGTCGCCCTCGATCCGCAGTCGCGGATCGGCGGGAGCCGCGCGCTCCCAGCAGAGCAGCAGCAGGTCGCCGATCCCGCCCGACACGGTGGCCGCCGGGTGGGTGGTCGCGGTCTCGAGGGCGTCGGCGCGGACCGGCTGAGCGACGGGGACCGCCGCGTCGCCCGACGGCGCCGCCGGGTCGCGTCGCACAGTCCAGTCTTCGCCCACCACCCAGTCGACCCGGATGTCGTCGGCGCGCAGCCGGAGCGCGCCCGGGAGCGTCGCGAGGGTCGGCCGCGAGCGCGGGAGGAACACCTCGAACAGCTCGTCGACCGCGTCGGCGGCGTGCGCGGAGGGCAGCTCCGGCGGGGCGGTCCAGCGACGTGAGTCGCCGGCCCGAAGGTCGGCGAGGTGCTTCGCCGTCTCGATCACCATCCGCCGGGCCCAGAAGCCGGTGGTGCCCGCCGGATCGACCCCGATCCGCCAGGTGGGGCGATCCGGTCCGGCCTCGTCGAGGGCGCCGAGCAGGTCGTGCACGCCGTCGTCGAACCAGGCGCGCACGCCGTCCGTCGGCGCCGGCGGCACGGTGCGGCGGTCGACCCGTTCGCCGGTGCGGACCATCGCGGCCGCCCAGCGGTGGTTGCCGCCGAGGTGGTCGGTGAGCGCCGCTGCGTCGGGCCAGAGCGGCCACGCGGTGGGCGCCGCCGGGTCGTGACCCGGGATCTCGGCCGAGTAGGCGGCGCCGAGGTCGGCGAGCACGGCGAGGCGCTCACGGAACGTCGGCGGGGCCATCCTCCGACGGTAGCGGCCGCCGGGGCGGGGCGGCGGAATCCGACGATCCGTGGAGCGCGGAGATCGTCCAGCGCGCCGGCGCTCACCGGGTGCAGACTGTGCGGGTGACCGGAGAGCAGCGCCGCATCCTCGCTGTCGCGGTGCTGGCGTCGTTCGTCGCCTTCCTCGACAGCACGGTGGTGACCGTCGCGCTGCCCGCCATCCGCGCCGAACTGGGCGGCGGACTCGCGGCGCAGCAGTGGATCGTCGACGCTTACCTGATCACGCTCGGCGCCCTCATCCTGGTGGCCGGATCGGTGAGCGACGTCTACGGCCGCATCCGCGTGCTGCGCGTCGGTCTCGTGCTGTTCGGGCTCGCGTCGATCGCGATCGCCGCGGCGCCGACGGTCGAGGTGCTCATCGTCGCCCGCCTCGCGCAGGGAGTGGCCGGGGCCCTGCTGGTGCCGAGCTCGCTGGCCCTCATCACCGCGACCTTCGACGGCGCCGCCCGCGGACGCGCGATCGGCACCTGGACGGGACTGACGAGCGTCGCGATGATCATCGGCCCGCTCGTCGGCGGCGTGTTCGTCGACCTGCTGTCGTGGCGGCTCGCCTTCCTCATCAACGTGCTGCCGATCGGGGTCACGCTTGCGCTGCTCGTCGGACTCGGCGCCCGCGACGCGCGACGTCCCGACGCGCGGGTCGACGTGCTCGGGGCGGTACTGTGCACGGTCGGGCTCGGCGGCATCGTTCTGGCGCTCATCGAGCAGGGCAACTTCGGATGGGGCCATCCGCTGATCTGGGGATCCCTGGCCGGGGGCGCGCTCGCCTTCGCCGGCTTCCTGCTGCGACAGCGGGTCGCCGCGACGCCGATCATGCCGCTCGGCATGTTCCGGGAGCGCAACTTCTGGGCGGGCAACCTCGCCACCTGGTTCGTCTACGGCGCCCTCGGGCTGACCGGGTTCGCGACCGGGGTGTACCTGCAGCAGGGCGCCGGTCTGTCGGCGACCCAGGCGGGACTCGCGACGCTGCCGAGCGTCGTGCTGATGATCCTGCTCAGCTCGCGCGTCGGCGCGCTCGCCGGGCGGCTCGGCCCCCGGGTGTTCATGGCCCTCGGGCCGATCGTCGCCGGCCTCGGCACGCTGCTCTACCTGGCCGTCGCCGAGGACTTCGACTACTGGACCCAGGTGCTGCCCGGCGTCGTCGTGTTCGGGCTCGGCCTGACGATCACGGTCGCCCCGCTCACCTCGGCGATCCTCGGCGCGGTCGACCCGAGCCGGGCGGGCACGGCGTCGGCGGTCAACAACGCGGTCGCCCGGGTCGCCGGGCTCGTGCTCGTGGCGCTCGCCGGGATCATCGTCGGCGGGCGGCTCGACCTCGACGGGTTCCACCGCGCCGCGATCGCGACCGCGGCCCTGCTGATCGTCGGCGGGCTGGTCTCGTGGCTGGGCATCCGGAATCCGGTGGTCGCCCCGGATGCCGCGGCGCAGCCCGCCCCGTCGACCGAGGCCGCCCCGTCCACCGGCGCCGCCGCGCTCCCGGTCCCGCCCGCGGGTCCGCATCCGGGGCCGGTGACCCCCGCGGCGCCCGGGAGCGACGACTAACGCAGGTCGCGCATCCGAACCCCGGACGAGCCGTCCTTCGCGGTGCGGCGTTCGGAGTTCACCGCGATCGCCAGCAGCACCGCGCCGAGCGCCCCGACCGCGATCCAGATCTGCGCCGCCGAGATCTCGCGTCCCTGTCCGGCGAGGGCGATGAGCACGATCGCGTTCTCGATGACCAGCACGATGAGCCCGAGCAGGAACGGCGCGGCGAGGCGGAACAGCGAGGCGAGCAGCACCCCGGCGACCGCGAGGGCGAGCACCAGGATCGCGCGCCAGGTCGCCGGGTTGGTCGCGGTGCCGATCATCGACGGCAGCAGCGTCACGACGATGCCGGGGGTGAGCAACCACCAGGAGCCGCGGAATCCGGCCGGCCAGGAGTCGAGGCTGCGAGGGACCGTGCTCGACGACCGCAGCGCGAGCACGCCGACGGCGAGCAAGGCGGCGCCCATCGGCAGCGAGAACACCTCGACGTGCAGGTCGCGCACGCTCCAGCCGGCGACGCCGGTGGCCCACCCGACCAGGAAGGCGAACCAGACCGGCGGCAGCAGGGTGCGTCCGGCCAGCCCGCGGGCCGCGATGAGCACCGTGAGGGCGAACACCGCGAGGGCGAGCCCCCAGAGCGTCCACGTCGGCACGGTGCCCGGGCCGACCGCGCAGATCGGACCGACCACGAGTCCGACGAGCGCGGGTGCCAGCAGCCACCGGGACTCCGCGACGCGCTGGCCGTCGTCGTCGCGCCGGGCGCCGATCACCAGCACCGCTCCGGCGAGCGCCGCGAGAAGGGCGCCTACCGCCGACCAGGCGAGGGCGGGCAGGATGCGCCACTCCGCGGTCGGCACGTCGACGGCGTCGACGCCGAGGCCGACGCGCACCGCCTGCACCGCGCCGGCCGTCGCGGCGAGCAGCGCCACCGCGAGCACGGGGGCGCGCAGGCTCGCGAGCCGCGGAGCCGAACCGGTGCGACGGCGGAGCGCCGCGACGCCCGCGCTGAGCAGCAGCAGCGACCCGGCGAGCAGCCCGAGCGCGCGCCACGGCAGCAGCGCGCCGTCGCCGTTGCCCGCGACGGCCAGCACCACGAGACTCGGCGCGACCGCGGCGGTGAGCCCGACGGCGACGAGGGCGGCGCCCGGCCGCTCGCGCCAGGCGAGCACGAGTCCGACGAGCACGGCGGCCAGGGCCGGCGGCAGCAGGTAGGGCTCGAGCACCCGCACCTCGGCGAGCGCCCACACGCACCACAGGGCGCCGGTCCACGCCGCGCCGGCGAGCCACCATCCGTAGCGCCGCCCGCCGAACACCCGCGCTGCGGCGGCGCCGATGCCGAGCAGCAGCAGCACGATCATCGCCGTCGGGTAGCCGGCGGCGGGGAGCAGCAGGGCGAGCAGCACGGCGATGACGGCGGTGAGCGCGCTCGAGACCTCGAGCAGCACGCGCACCGCGGTGGCCGTTCCGGGGCGTCCGTCGCGTCGCCCGACCGACTCGGCGACCAGGTGTCCGGCGCCGACGGCCACCGCCACCAGCACCGCGATCACCGGCAGCGCGTACGGGGAGCCGCTGTCGTCGAGGAACTGCGACGCGAGCGACACCGCGACCACCGCGAGCCCCGGCACGACGACCGCCGCGGCCAGGGCGCGCACGGCCCGGGTCAGCCCGGGGCGGCGGGTGATCAGCAGCACGATCGCGAGCAGCACGATGGCGCCGGTGGAGAGCGCCTGCCAGCCGCTGCGGTTCGCGCCGGGGACCAGGGCCGCGACGCCGAGCGCGACCGGCAGGGTGGTCACGACGAGGACGCCGTACCACCACGCGGCGGGGATCCGCGGCACGAGCGTCACGACGAAGGCGATCAGCACCCCCGCGGTCGCCGTCAGGCTGAGCACCACGATGTCGTCGAGCTCGGCGAGCACCAGGGCGCGGGCGAGGACCACGAGCAGCAGGGCGTCGGCGGCGGCCACGTAGGCGGCGCGCGCCGGACGCAGCGCTGCGGCGAGCGCCAGCACCACGACGACCGCCCCGAGCCCGCCGAGAACCGTCAGCGCGTCGAGCGACCACGCGACGAGCACACCGATCAGCAGCATGCCGTGGGCGGCGACGAGCGCGGGCGCGCGCAGCAGTGCGCGAGCGTGTCGGGCCCCCGGGACGAGCGCGAGCACCAGGGCGATCGCCGTCGCACCGCCGAGCGCGGAGATCAGCTGCGCGGCCCAGGGTAGCCCCGACCACGCGGTGAGCGCCGTGAGGCCGAGTCCGATCAGCCAGAGGGCGGTCACCGGCCCGGTCGTGGTGAGCGGGTACGGCGTCGCGGAACGCCGGACCGCGCCGAGCAGCGCCATCCCTCCGGCGAGCGCGAGCACGCCGAGCACGGCGGCGAGCCCCTCCGGATCGGGCACGCCGTCGACCGGCAGGTCCCACGGGGCGGGCGTGTCGGCGAACGGTCCGCGCACGGCGATCAGGCGGAACGCGGGCGAGCCGGCCAGCGCCAGACCCACCATCACCGTGGGCAGTGCGGCCGCGAGCGCGGTGGCGTAGGCGCCGACGGTGAGCGCCCCGCGCCGCACCCACCCGGGCACCGGGAGCAGGGCGGATGCCGCCACCGCGATCCCGGTCGCCGCCGGGGCGAGTGCGAGGTACCAGCCGCCGTCGGCCGCGGGCAGGTCGAGCGCGAACGGGAGGATGCCGAGCGCAACGACGGCGCCGAGCCCCGCGAGGGCGCTCCACAGCGCCGAGAGGCGCCAGCGGGCGGCGATCCCGGCCAGCACCGCGAGCGCGGCGACAGCGGCCGACGTGCCGATCGCGCGGGTGGTGCCGTCGGACTCGACGACGGCCGCCAGGGTGATCGCGGTGCCCCCGACCCCGGCGAGGGTGAGGATCGTCGAGGTGACCGTCTCCGCCCGCAGCGGGCCGCCCATCCGGGTCTCGAGGCGTGCCAGCCCCACCGGAACCGCCACCGCGACCGCCGTGGCGCCGAGCCAGCCGACGACCGCGCCCCAGGTCTGCTCGGCGCCGATGCCGAGCAGCACCGGGGTGACGACGACACCCACGACGGCGAGCCACAGCCAGCTGCGCAGGCGCACCAGCAGCGCGCCGCCGAGCAGCAGGAGCGACGCCGCGAGCGTGCCGACCGCGGCGGCGGTGACCCGGTCGGCCGGGAACCGCTCGGCGACGGCGGCGACGTCGAGGGCGAGGAACACGGCGGCGAGCGCGCCGACCGCCTCGGCGGAGAACCGGATGCCGCGGCCGGCGAGCCACCAGGCGCCGCCGAGGAACAGTGCGGTCACCACGCCGATCACGACGTTGCGGGTGGCGGTGTCGAGGTCGGGCGTCAGGTAGGCGAACACCAGGGCGGCGATCGCGACCAGCGCCGCGCCGGCGACCGCGAGCACCGACTGCACACTCACCCGGGACTCGTCGGCGGCAGAGACCGGCGGGGTCACGGCGCCCGCGGCGGGCATGGCCGCGGCAGGCGGCGTCGTGTCGGTGGGCGCGCCGACGGGCGGCGGTGGCGCGGCGGGCGCCGTCTCGAGGTCGGCGATCAGCGCGTCGCGCTCGCGCAGTCGCTCGGCCGCGGCGAGCGAGGCGGTGCGGATGCGGTCGGCGGTCTCGCCGGTGAGCACGGCGCGGCAGCGGGCGCAGCGCCCGTCGGAGACCGAGGGGGTCTCGCAGCGCGGGCACATCAGCTCGTTGGTCAGGAACCGCGCGGCGCTGTCGCCCCAGGTGGTGCTCATGGGCGCGAGTCTAGGTACCGGCGGGGTCGCGGCCCAGCATCCGTCGCGAGCTGGGGACGGCGGTCGCGGAATGCGGCCGTGTCGCGCGGCGTTGTCGAGGGGGCACCGTCAGGATGGAGCCCATGTCGACCACGCCCCGCACCGCCGAGGAGCTCGCCGCGATGACGCCGGCCGAGCAGCTCGCCTACTTCCACGAGCGCCGCGAGCTGGCGGTCACCCAGCCGCTGGGAAGCCTCGCGCTGGTCAACACCCAGCTGGTGGAATCCCCCCAGCCGGTCTGGGGCGTGCCGGGGCAGTGGGGGCCCCGCGACGCGGGCGAGTCCGGCCTCACCGTGACGGCGACCGCGGCCGACGGCATACGCGTCGACGGCGAGCTGGTCGACGGGACCGCGGTGGTGCGCGGCAAGGACGACCCGGCGCCGTCGGACGTCGTGTTCTCGGACACCGTGCGCGGCGCGGTCGTTCCGCAGTCGACCGGCGGGTACGCGCTGCGGGTGTGGGATGCCGAGTCGGAGGGCATCCGCGACTTCGGCGGGATCGCCGCCTACGACTACGACCCCGACTGGGTGGTCACCGCCGAGTGGACCGAGAACCCCGAGGGCACCACCTTCGGCTTCGAGCACCTGAAGGACGACGGCGACACCCGCGACGAGGTGGTGCCCGGCAGCATCCGGTTCACCCGCGACGGCGCCGAGTACGACATCGTCGCGTTCAAGGCGGGTCGGGCGCTGCAGCTGGTCTTCGCCGACGCCACCAACGGCGAGTCGACCTACTCGGTCGGGCGCTTCCTGTTCGTCGCCCCGAACCCCGACGGCACCATCACGCTCGACTTCAACCGCGCCATCCTGCCCCCGTGCGCGTTCAGCTACGCGTTCAACTGCCCGCTGCCGCCGAAGCAGAACCGCTTCCCGTTCGCCGTCGAGGCGGGGGAGAAGAACGTGCTGAACCGCGAGGGCGCCCTGCTGCACGGCTGACCGGCACAGGCGCCGCGGTCTCCGGCTGATCCGCCGTCGCGCGGCGGCGCGGGGTACGCTGTGGGCGCATCCGGGTCGACGGCGATCGGAGGGGTCATGGAGCGCAGCCCGTGGGTCGCCGCGCCCCCCGAGCAGCGGGACGCGCTGCGCATCGCCCACGACGCGGTCGTCGGCTCCGGCCTCGACGCGGCCGGCATCCGTCCGCTCGTGCTCGAGTCGTGGCGGCGGTCGCTCGACTTCCGACTCGACCCCGACCGGGTCGTGCTCGGTCCCGACGTCAGCGACGACGACCTGCGGGAGTACCGGGCCGCGCATCCGCTCAGCCGCGCGCTGCCGGTGATCCACCAGCTGCTCATCCGGCACGCCTTCGACGCCGGGATGCTCGTCGCCGTCGGCGACCAGGCCGGCCGGCTGCTCTGGATCGACGGCGACCGCGACCTGCGCCGCCGCGCCGAGTCGATGGCCTTCGTCGAGGGCGCCGACTGGTCCGAGCGCTCCGCCGGCACCAGCGCACCGGGCACCGCGCTCGCGGTCGACCACGGCATCCAGATCACCGGCGCCGAGCACTTCGGCCGCGTCGTGCACCCGTGGAGCTGCACCGCCGTGCCCGTGCACGACCCGGCGACGGGCGGCATCCTCGGCGTCATCGACGTGACCGGGGGCGACGACGCGGTGTCGGCCACGACCCTGCCGCTCATGGAGGCCGCGGTGGCCGCCGTCGAGGCCGAGCTCAAGGTGCACCGGCTCGACGAGGTCGCCCCGCGGCGCGGCGTCACCGTTCCCATCGGGGCGCCGCTCGCGGTGCGGCCCGCGCTCGAGGTGCTCGGCCGGGAGGAGGCGGTGCTCGTGCGGGGCCGCGACCGGCACGAGCTGAGCGCTCGGCACAGCGAGATCCTCACCCTGCTGGCCTGGCATCCGTCGGGTCTCGGCGCCGAACGTCTGGCCGCGCTGCTTTACGGCCGCGACGACGCGCTGGTCACGCTGCGGGCCGAGATGGTGCGGCTGCGCAAGGCCCTTCCCGGACTCGAGGTGGAGTCGCGCCCGTACCGTCTCGTCGACGGTCTCGAACTGGACGCGCACCGCGTGCTCGCCTTCCTCGAGCGCGGGGCGCACAAGGTCGCGCTGTCGTCATATGCCGGCCCCGTGCTCCCGGGGTCGGACGCGCCCGGTGTGGTCGCCATCCGCGAGGAGCTCGCCGCGACGCTGCGCGACGTCCTGCTGGCGGATGCGGCCCCCGACGTGCTGCTCGCCTACGCCCGCACCGACGAGGCCGCCTACGACGCCGAGGTGTGGCGCGAGCTGCTGCGACGGCTACCGCCGCGCTCGCCCAAGCGCGCGGCGGTGGTCGCCCGGCTGGAGCGCATCGAGCGCGAGCTCGGCGACTGACCAGGCCGCGCCGACCGGCCCGCGACCGGCGCTCGCAACCGCTCGCAACCCTCCTGCAACCCGCCTCCGCCTAGCGTCTCCGGCGAGCGGACATCCCGTCCGCGATCGACGACGACGTCACCTGAGGAGGGTCACCGATGACCGTCTACGCCGCGCCCGGGACGAAGGGCAGCAAGATCACCTTCAAGGACCGCTACGAGCACTGGATCGACGGAGGCTGGGTGAAGCCGAAGGGCGGCGCCTACTTCGACGATATCTCGCCGGTCAACGGCAAGCCGTTCGCCGAGGTCGCCCGCGGCACCGCCGATGACATCGAGGCGGCGCTCGACGCGGCCCATCGTGCGGCTCCGGCGTGGGGGAAGTCCTCCGCCACCGAACGCGCGATGGTGCTCAACCGCATCGCCGACGTCATCGAGGCCAACCTCGAGACGCTCGCGGTCGCCGAGACCTGGGACAACGGCAAGCCGATCCGCGAGCCGCTCAACGCCGACCTCCCGCTCGCCGCCGACCATTTCCGCTACTACGCCAGCCTCATCCGGGCGCAGGAGGGGTCGTTCACCCAGCTCGACGAGGACACCGTCGCGTACCACTTCAACGAGCCGCTCGGCGTCGTCGGGCAGATCATCCCGTGGAACTTCCCGCTGCTGATGGCGGTCTGGAAGCTCGCTCCGGCCCTCGCGGCCGGCAACACCGTGGTGCTGAAGCCGGCGGAGCAGACACCGGTCTCGATCCTGGTGCTGATGGAGCTGATCGGCGACATCCTGCCCCCGGGCGTGGTCAACGTCGTCAACGGGTTCGGCGTCGAGGCGGGCAAGCCGCTCGCGTCGAGCAACCGCATCAAGAAGATCGCCTTCACCGGCGAGACGACGACCGGCCGGCTCATCCTGCAGTACGCGAGCGCCAACATCATCCCGGCGACCCTCGAACTCGGCGGCAAGAGCCCGAACCTCTTCTTCGACGACGTCGCGGCCGCCGACGACGCCTACTACAGCAAGGCCCTCGAGGGCTTCACGCTGTTCGCGTTCAACCAGGGCGAGGTCTGCACCTGCCCGAGCCGCTCGCTCATCCAGGAGTCGATGTACGACCAGTTCTTCCAGGACGCGATCACGCGCACGAAGCAGGCCGTGCAGGGCAACCCGCTCGACACCGACACCCAGGTCGGCGCGCAGGCGTCGAACGACCAGCTCGAGAAGATCCTGAGCTACATCGACATCGGGGTGAAGGAGGGCGCCCGGATCGCCACCGGCGGCGGGCGCGCCGACCTCGGCGGCGACCTGTCGGGCGGCTACTACGTCGAGCCGACCGTGTTCGAGGGGAACAACTCGATGCGGCTGTTCCAGGAGGAGATCTTCGGACCGGTCGTCGCGGTCACCACCTTCAAGGACTACGACGAGGCGATCATGCTCGCCAACGACACGCTCTACGGCCTCGGCGCCGGGGTGTGGACGCGCAACGGCAACACCGCCTACCGCGCCGGTCGCGACATCCAGGCCGGCCGGGTGTGGATCAACAACTACCACGCGTACCCGGCGGGGGCGGCGTTCGGCGGCTACAAGTCGTCGGGCATCGGCCGCGAGAACAACGTCGAGGCGCTGCACCACTACCAGCAGACGAAGAACCTGCTGGTGTCGTACTCCGAGAACCCGCTCGGGTTCTTCTGACCGGCTCCCGGCGCGGCCATCGGGGGATGCCGCCGCGCCGGGCACGACCGGGGGCCGGCCCGATGCCGGGCGGCCGGCCCCCGCACCACCCTCCCCGTCCCGATCGGTGCACCATCCCGATCGGGACGGGGGACCGCCCGGCGGACGGGGCCGGAGCGGCCCGAGCGAAGGAGGCGTCATGGATGCCGAGGTCACCATGCCCGGGGAGACGCAGCCCCGGGTCGCCCTCACCGACGTGGCGGTCGCGCTGCTCGACCGGCTGTGGGCGCAGCACGGCCCGCTCATGTTCCACCAGTCCGGCGGATGCTGCGACGGCAGCTCGCCGATGTGCTACCCCGCGGGCGAGTTCACCACCGGCCCGCGCGACGTGCTGCTCGGCCGGTTCGACCTCGGCGGCCCCGACGGCGCGCGTCCGCTCGAGTTCTGGATGTCGGCCGAGCAGTTCGAGTACTGGAGCCACACCCACCTCACCGTCGACGTCGTGCAGGGACGCGGCAGCGGGTTCTCGGTGGAGGCCCCGGACGGCGTGCGCTTCCTCATCCGCTCGCGGCTGATGGAGGAGGCGGTTCCCTTCCGCTGACCCCCGCGGCGGCCGACGACGCGCTCGGATCAGGGTCGGCCGTCGCGGGTCGCGCCGCGTCGCCCGGCCTGCGTGTCGGGAGCGGGGCGCGTGCCGCCCGTCGGTCGCGGCGGGGAGACTGGGGGCATGCACGTCGTCCTGCAGCGGATGCCCGACGGCGCCGTGCGGGTCACCGACGTCGACGGGGATGCCGCGGGTGCGGTGCGCGACGTCGTCCCGACGGACCTGCCGCACCTCGTGCGCGAGCGGGAGGGCGTGCGGCCGCGCTGGGTGTGGGGCGCGACCACCGAGTGGTACCCGGAGCTCCTCGCGGCCGGCGTGCGGGTGGAACGCGCCGCCGACCTGCGGCTGCGGCGGGCGATCCTCCGCGCCGCCGTCGCCACCGCCGGCAGCGACCTCGCCCGCGGACCGCGTGACGACTGGGACGACGCGGTGACCGCAGCTCCGCCCGACGCGGCGACGACCCTGTTCGACCTCGCACCGGCGCGGCACGAGCCCGATCCGGTGCAGGAGTTCCGGCGCCAGCAGGCCGCCGTCGCGGACGCCGCCGACCCGGCCCGGCTGGAACTGCTGCTCGCAGCCGAGAGCGTCGGCGCGCTCGCCGCCGCCGAGATGCGGTTCGCCGGCCTGCCGTGGAGCGCCGAGCGGCACGACGCCCTGCTGCGCGCGCAGGTGGGCGACCCTGTCGCCGGCGGGCGCCCGACGCGGCTCGAGGCGGCCGCCGACGCGGTGCGCGCGGCGCTCGACGCCCCCGTGCTCAACCCCGACTCGCAGCCCGACCTGCTCCGCGCCCTGCGCCACGCCGGACTCGCCGTCGACAGCACGTCGAAGTGGGAGCTCACCCGGCACGAGCACCCGGCGGTGCCGGTCGTCCTCGAGTACAAGGCGCTCTCCCGGCTGCTCACCGCCAACGGTTGGGCGTGGCTCGACGAATGGGTGCACGACGGACGCTTCCGCCCGGTCTACGTGCCCGGCGGCGTCGTCACCGGGCGCTGGGCCACCGACGGCGGCGGCGCCCTGCAGCTGCCGAAGGCGATCCGGGCGGCCGTCGTACCCGATCCCGGATGGCGGCTCGTCGTCGCCGACGCCGCGCAGCTCGAGCCGCGCGTGCTGGGAGCCATGTCCCGCGACACCGCGCTCGCCCGGGCCGGCGCGGCCGCCGACCTCTACCAGGGCATGGTCGACGCGGGCGCCGTCGAGACGCGCCAACAGGCCAAGTACGGCGTGCTCGGCGCCATCTACGGGGGGACGACGGGGGAGAGCGGCCGGATGCGGCCCCGCATCGAGCGCGCCTACCCGGCGGCCTTCGGCTACGTCGAGGCCGCCGCCCGCGCGGGGGAGCGCGGCGAGGTCGTCAGCACCTGGCTCGGTCGGGGATCCCCTCCCGGCGACGCCGACGCGTACGACGAGACCGCGGCGCCGTCGGTGCGCGAGGCGGCCCGCCGACGCGCCCGGGAGCGCGGACGGTTCACCCGCAACTTCGTGGTGCAGGGCACGGCCGCCGAGTGGGCGCTGTGCTGGATCGGGGCGCTGCGCCGTCGGCTGTGGCAGATCGGTGGGGCGGACGAGGGGCCCCCGGCGGCGGTGGACGGCGGACCCGGCGTGCTCGACCGCCCGCACCTGGTGTTCTTCGTGCACGACGAACTGGTCGTGCACGCGCCGGCCGGGGTCGCCGACCGGGTCGCCGAGGCGATGCGCGAGTCCGCCGCCGAGGCGGGGCGCCTGCTCTTCGGCGAGACGCCCGTCGAGTTCGCGGTGTCCGTCGCCGTCGTCGACTCCTACGCCGACGCGAAGTGAGGCGCGGCCCGCGTCCGTCCGTTCTGCGTGAGGCGGCGCGCGGAATGACATCCTTGTGATTCCGCATGTTCCTCGTGCATAATGCCCGAGAGACCGCTCTCGGAGCCGTCCCGCCAGATCGATGGGGAAGTCGCATCTGGAAGGAACGGAGAGAAGCGGTGGTCCAGACGACCGAACGCGCCCCGGCGCGCGGCGTGGTGTACATCCACTCCGCTCCGCGGGCGCTCTGCCCCCACGTCGAGTGGGCGGTCGGCCGCGCCCTCGGGCGCCCGGTCGACTTCGATTGGCGCGAGCAGCCGGTGCTCAAGGGCGCTCAGCGCACCGAGTACTTCTGGGAGGGGCCGCGCGGTCTCGGCGCCGTCCTCGCCAGCGGTCTGCGCGGCTGGGAGCACCTGCGCTACGAGGTGACGGAGGATGCCGGGCTCGGCACCGACGGCGGCCGCTGGATGCACACGCCCGACCTCGGGATCTTCCACGCCCAGACCGACACGGTCGGCAACCTGGTCGTCCCCGAGGACCGCGTGCGCGCCGCGATGGAGTCCGCCGGGTCCGACGCATTCGAGCTGCACCGCGAGCTGCGTCTCGCGCTGGGCGATGCCTGGGACGAGGAGCTCGAGCCGTTCCGCCACGCGACCGAGGACATGCCGGTGACCTGGCTGCACAAGGTCGGCTGAGGCCACGACGAGGAGGATGCGATGAGGACGCTCGACGAGGAATTCGACCGCCTGCTCGACGCGGCGGCGCTGCTGTCGTTCGCCGACCTGGACGCCCAGCTCGACTCCGAGCTGCTGCCGTCGGTCGCCGACGACGTGGAGTGCGACGAGCACGACGTCTGCCGCCCCGTCTAGGGGCGCGAGAGACCACCGGGATCCGGGCGCGGATGAGGCCGCGCGATCCCGGTCGGGGGAACCCGGACGGCGCGGCGCGAGCCGCGCCGTCCCACCCGCGGGCCGCCCGGAGGGGCGGCGTCGCGGTCAGACGGAGCGCACCGCCACGACGGCGTTGTGGCCGCCGAAGCCGAACGAGTTGCTGATCGCGAACTGGGCCCCGTCGCCGAGCGGCTGGGCCTCGCCCGAGATGCGGAACGGCACGGCCGGGTCCTGCTCGGTGAGGTTGATCGTCGGCGGGGCCACGCGGTCGCGCACGGCGAGCACCGTGAACACCGCCTCCAGCGCCCCGGTGCCGCCGAGCAGGTGACCGGTCGACGCCTTGGTGGCCGACACCGGCACCTCGTCGATCCGGTCGCCCATGACGGCCTTCAGCGCGACGTACTCGTTGGGGTCGCCGACCGGCGTCGACGTGGCGTGCGCGTTGACGTGGGTGACCTCGTCGGCCGTGGCGCCGGCCGCGTCGAGGGCGAGCAGCACCGCGCGTGCGGCGCCGGCGCCCTCGGGGTCGTTCGCGGTGATGTGGTACGAGTCGGCGGTGACGCCGCCGCCGGCGATCTCGGCGTAGATCGTGGCGCCGCGCGCCTTCGCGTGCTCCTCGGTCTCGAGGATCAGCGCGGCCGCGCCTTCGCCCATGACGAACCCGTCGCGGTCGATGCTGCCCGGCCGCGAGGCGGTCTCGGGGGAGTCGTTGCGACGCGACAGCGCCTGCATCGACGCGAACGACGCGATCGTGATCGGGTGGATGGCCGACTCGGCGCCGCCCGCGATCACCACGTCGGCGAGGCCTGCCTGCAGGTGCTCGTAGGCGTTGACGAGCGACTCGGTGCTCGACGCGCAGGCGCTCGCGACGGTGCGGGCGTAGGCGCGGGCGCCGAAGTGCAGGGAGAGGTTGCCGGCCGCTGCGTTGGGCATGAGCATCGGCACGGTCATCGGGAGGACCCGGCGCGGGCCCTTCTCGCGCAGGGTGTCCCAGGCGTCGAGCAGCGTCCAGACGCCGCCGATGCCGGTCGCGAAGTCGACGCCGAGACGCTCGGGCGCGACCTCGGGCGATCCGGCATCCGCCCACGCCTCCATGGCGGCGACGAGCGCGAGCTGCGACGACGGGTCGAGCCGCTTGGCGACGGGGCGCTCCAGCACGGTGTCGGGGCGCACCTTCGCCTCGGCGGCGAAGGTCACGGGCAGCTCGTACTCGGCCACCCAGTCGTGTTCGAGGGTGCGCGCGCCCGAATCTCCGGCGAGCAGCGCGGTCCAGCTCTCCGGCGCGGTCCCGCCGAGCGGGGTGGTGGCGCCGATGCCGGTGACGACGATCTTCTTGGTCACTGCAGATCTCCGTTGATGTCCGGTCGCCCGGAGCGGATGCCGCGGGCGGGTGCCCGGGACGGTGCCGCGGGCGGGTGGACCCGGGAGGGTCCGGGCGGGGGATGGCCCCCGCCCGGGTCCGTCAGCCCTGGGCCTTGGTGATGTAGTTGACGGCGTCGCCGACGGTCATGAGGTTCTTGACCTCCTCGTCGGGGATCTTCACGTCGAACTTCTCCTCGGCGTTGACCACGATGGTCATCATCGAGATCGAGTCGATGTCGAGGTCGTCGGTGAACGACTTGTCCATCTCGACGCTATCGGTCGCGATCCCGGTCTCGTCGTTGATCAGCTCGGCCAGGCCGGCGAGAACCTCTTCGTTGGACAGTGCCATTTCCTTCTCCTCGTGTGTCGCGTCCCGGCGGGACGCCGAGTCGTGGGGGTGGTTTGCAGTGACCGGGCTCAATCCTACGGCGGAGCCCGATCGGGGCCGGTCAGGGCAGGCGCACGACCTGCCCGCCGTAGACGAGTCCCGCGCCGAATCCCATCTGCAGCGCGAGCTTGCCGCTGAGCTCGGGGTGCTCCTGCAGCAGACGGTGCGTGGCGAGGGGGATCGACGCGGCCGACGTGTTGCCGGTGGTGCGGATGTCGTCGGCGATGACCACCGACTCCGGCAGCTTCAGCTGCTTGGCGAGCTCGTCGACGATGCGCAGGTTGGCCTGGTGCGGGATGAACGCGGCGATGTCCGCGGGGCCCACTCCCGCGGCCTCGAGGATCTCCTTGCCGACCTTCGCCATCTCCCAGACGGCCCAGCGGAACACCGTCTGGCCCTCCTGGCGCAGGGTCGGCCACGGCACCTCGCCGTCGCGGAACTGGGTGAGCGTGGCGTTCATGCCGACCGCGTCGGCCTTGCCGCCGTCCGATCCCCACACGGTCTTCGAGATGCCCGGCTCGTCGGCCGGACCGATCACCGCCGCGCCCGCGCCGTCGCCGAGCAGGAAGGAGATCGAGCGGTCGGTCGGGTCGACGAACTCGGAGAGCTTCTCGGCGCCCACGACCACCACGTGCCGTGCCGCGCCGGCGCGGATGAGCGCATCCGCCTGGGCGATCGCGTAGGCGTAGCCGGCGCAGGCGGCGTTCAGATCGTAGGCGGCGGCCGGGGTGGCGCCGATGCTGTCGGCGACGACGGCGGCGACCGACGGGGTGCGCTGCTCGTTGCTGATGGTCGCGACCAGCACCGCATCCACCTCGCTCGGCTCGATGCCGGCGGATGCGACGGCCTCGCGCGCGGCGGCGGTGGCCAGGTCGAGGGCGGTGGTGCCCTGCTCGGCGCGCACCCGGGTCTCGATGCCGGTGCGCTGGCGGATCCACTCGTCGGAGGAGTCGATCGGGCCGACGAGATCGTCGTTCGGCACGACCCGCTCGCCGCGGGCGGCGCCCATCGCGAGGATGCGGGTGTACGTGGGCCCGGTGGCCTGGGTGAGGGTGGTCATGCCGCTCCGTCGATCAGTTCGTGGGCGGCCGCGAGGTCGTCCGGGGTCTTCACCGCGATCGTCGGGATGCCCTTCATCCCGCGCTTCGCGAGGCCGACGAGCGCGCCCGCGGGGGCGAGTTCGATCAGACCGGTGACGCCCGCCTCGAGGAAGCCCTCCATGCAGAGGTCCCAGCGCACGGGGTTGGCCACCTGGCCGACGAGCAGCTCGAGGAAGCTGCGACCCGACCGCACGATCGAGCCGTCCTTGTTGGTCCAGATCGGCAGCTCGGGGTTGCTCGGCGCCACGTCGTCGGCGACGGCGGCGAGCCGCTCGACGGCCGGCTCCATGTACCGGGTGTGGAACGCGCCGGCGACCTGGAGCGGGATGACGCGGGCGCCGGCCGGGGGCTCCTCGGCGAGCTTGGCGAGCGCGCCGACCTCGCCGGCGACGACGACCTGTCCGCCGCCGTTGACGTTGGCGGGGGAGAGCCCGAGCTCGCCGAGCCGGGCAGAGAGGGCGTCGGCGTCGCCGCCGATCACGGCGGACATGCCGGTGGCGACGCGCTCCGCGGCGGCGGCCATGGCGGTGCCGCGCTCGCGCACCAGCGTCATCGCGTGGGTCTCGGTCAGGATGCCGGCCGCGGCGGCGGCGGCGAACTCGCCCACGGAGTGCCCGGCGACACCGGCCAGGGCGCTGCGGCGCGACTCGGCCACGCCGCGGAACGCCAGCAGCGAGGCGGCGACGATGAGCGGCTGCGCGACGGCCGTGTCGCGGATGGTGTCGGCATCCGACTCGGTGCCGTGCGCGGCCAGGTCGAGCTTGGCGGCCTCCGACAGCTCGCCGAGGTGCTCGGCGAAGCGGGGCTCCGCCAACCAGGGCGCGAGGAAACCGGGGGTCTGGGAGCCCTGTCCGGGCGCGACGACGACGACACTCACGAGATACCATCCTGCCCCGTCCGGGGCGTCGCGACGCAACCCGGCACACCGAGAAACGCGCCGTCAGTTGGTGGGAACCTCCAACACGCCCCGCGCCGGGCGCCTCGGCGGGGTCAGCCGGCCGACGAGGACGTGGGCGTCGCGCCCTTGCCGCCGGAGGCGATCGCGCCGACGATGAGCGCCGTCTGCAGGATGAGCGCCTCCCGCGAACCGGTGGCATCCCATCCGATCAGCTCCGAGATGCGCTTCAGCCGGTAGCGCACCGTGTTGGGGTGCACGAACAGCTCCCGCGCCGTCGCCTCGAGCGAGCGGCCGTTGTCGAGGTAGCACCACAGGGTGGTGTGCAGCTCCGACGAGTGCTCGTTGAGGGGGCGGTAGATGCGGTTGATGAGCGTGGAGCGCGCGATCGGGTCGCCGGCGAGCGCCCGCTCGGGGAGCAGGTCGTCGGCGAGCGCCGGACGCGGGGCGTTGCGCCACGCGCGTGCCACGGCGAACCCGGCGAGCGCGGCCTTCGCGCTGCGCGACGCGTCGACGAGCGACGGGACGGTGTGACCGAGCACGAGGTGCCCGGGGCCGAACGACGGCTCCAGCTGCGCGGCGATCTCGAGGAACGGCCGCTGCCCGTCCGCGTCGGTCGTCTCGGCGGCCTCGCCCTCCTGCGGCTCCTCGACCCGTCCGATGACGACCACGAGCCGGCTGCCCTGCACACCGACCAGTACGTCGGCGTCCAGGTGGCGGGCGGTGCGACGGATGAGGTCGACGTCGACCACCTTCGGCGCGACCCCGACCAGCACGGTCACCTCGCCGTGGCCGTTCCAGCCGAGCGCGGCCACGCGGCTGGGCAGCTCCGAGTCGTACTCGCCGGTGAGGATCGAGTCGACCACCAGCGCCTCGAGGCGCGCGTCCCACAGCCCGCGCGCCTCGGCGGCCCGCGCGTAGACGTCGGCGGCGGCGAAGGCGATCTCGCGCGAGTAGAGCAGGATCGCCTCGCGCAGCGACTCGTCGTCGTCCTTGACCCGCTCCTCGACCACCTCGACGGTGACCCGGATCAGCTGCAGCGTCTGCTGCAGGCTCACCGAGCGCAGCAGCTCGCGGGGGGCGGCGCCGAACACGTCGGCCGCGATCCACGGGGTGGACTGCGGGTCGTCGAACCACGAGATGAACGACGAGATGCCGGCCTGCGCCACCATCCCGACCGCGCTGCGGCGGGACGGCGGCATGTCCCGGTACCAGGGGAGCGTGTCGTCGAGCCGCTTGAGCGTGGCCGTCGACAGCTCGCCCGAGAGGGTCCGCAGCCAGGCCAGGGTCTGCTGCTTCGTCCGCGACGGCGCCACGGAGGACGAGCCTAGCTCTCGCCGCCCGCCGCCCCCGACGTGCCCGCGGACACGTCGTGCAGCCGGTACTTCGCGATCGCCTGCGCGGGCGCGTCCTCGGCCACCTCGCCGCGGCGGGCGAGCGACTGCAGGATGCGGACCACGATGGACGGACCGTCGATGTGGAAGAACCGGCGGGCGGCGGCGCGGGTGTCGGAGAAGCCGAATCCGTCGGCGCCGAGCGTGATGTACTCGCCCGGGACGAACGGCCGGATCTGGTCCTGCACCGCGTGCATGAAGTCGGAGACACCGAGGAACGGCCCCTCCGATCCGCTCAGCTTCGAGAACAGGTAGGGCACCTGCACGGGCTCCTCCGGGTGGAGGAAGTTGTGCTCGTCGGCGGCGAGGCCGTCGCGGCGCAGCTCGGTCCACGAGGTGACGCTCCACACGTCCGCCGCGACGTTCCAGTCGTCGGCGAGCAGCTGCTGGGCCTCGAGCGCCCACGGCACGCCCACGCCGGAGGCGAGGATCTGCGCCTTCGGCCCGAGGTTCTCGGCGGCCTTGAGCTTGTAGATGCCCTTCACGACGCCCTCGACGTCGAGGCCCTCCGGCTCGGCCGGCTGCTGGGCCGGCTCGTTGTAGACCGTCAGGTAGTACATGACGTCGGGGTCGGGGTGGCTGCCGCCGTACATCCGCTCGATGCCGGAGCGCACGATGTGCCCCAGCTCGTAGGCGTAGGCCGGGTCGTAGGAGACGACCGCCGGGTTGGTCGCCGACAGCAGATGCGAGTGCCCGTCGGCGTGCTGCAGGCCCTCGCCGGTCAGCGTGGTGCGACCGGCGGTGGCGCCCATGATGAACCCGCGGGCCATCTGGTCGCCCGCCGCCCACATCGCGTCGCCGGTGCGCTGGAACCCGAACATCGAGTAGAAGACGTACACCGGGATGAGGGGCTCGCCGTGGGTGGCGTAGCTGGTGCCCGCCGCGGTGAACGACGCGAACGCGCCCGCCTCGTTGATGCCGACGTGGATGATCTGCCCCTGCGCGCTCTCCTTGTAGGCGAGGAGCAGCTCGCGGTCGACCGAGGTGTAGGTCTGCCCGTTCGGGTTGTAGATCTTGGCGCTCGGGAAGTAGGAGTCCATGCCGAACGTGCGGGCCTCGTCCGGGATGATCGGCACGATGCGGTTGCCGAAGCCCTCGGCGCGCAGCAGGTCCTTGAGCAGTCGGGCGAAGGCCATCGTCGTGGCGACCGCCTGCTTGCCCGAGCCCTTCTTCATGTCGGCGTACGCCGAGTCGTCGGGCAGCTTGATCTGCGTGTGCGTCGTGCGCCGCTCGGGCAGGTAGCCGCCCAGCTCGCGCCGCCGCTCGTGCAGGTACTCGATCGCCTCGTCGCCGGTGCCGGGGTTGTAGTACGGCGGGCGGTACGGGTCGGCCTCGAGCTGCGCATCCGTGATCGGGATGTGCATCTGGTCGCGGAACAGCTTGAGGTCGTCGAGGGTCATCTTCTTCATCTGGTGGGTCGCGTTGCGGCCCTCGAAGTGCGGACCCAGGCCGTAGCCCTTGATGGTCTTCGCGAGGATGACGGTCGGCTGGCCGGTGTGCTGCATGGCGGCCTGGTAGGCGGCGAACACCTTGCGGTAGTCGTGGCCGCCGCGCTTGAGGTTCCAGATCTGGTCGTCGGTGTACCCCTCGACGAGCTTCGCCGCCTCGGGGTCGCGGCCGAAGAAGTTCTCGCGCACGAACGCGCCCGACTCGGCCTTGTAGGTCTGGAAGTCGCCGTCGGGGGTGGCGTTCATCAGGTTGACCAGCGCGCCGGTCTCGTCGCGGGCGAGCAGGTCGTCCCACTCGCGGCCCCAGACGACCTTGATGACGTTCCAGCCGGCGCCGCGGAAGAAGCTCTCCAGCTCCTGGATGATCTTGCCGTTGCCGCGCACCGGACCGTCGAGGCGCTGCAGGTTGCAGTTCACGACGAACGTGAGGTTGTCGAGCTTGTCGTTGGCGGCCCACTGCAGGGCGCCGCGCGACTCGACCTCGTCCATCTCGCCGTCGCCGAGGAATGCCCACACGTGCTGCTGGGAGGTGTCCTTGATACCGCGGTTGTGCAGGTAGCGGTTGAGCTGCGCCTGGTAGATCGCGTTGATCGGGCCGAGGCCCATCGACACCGTCGGGAACTCCCAGAACTCGGGCATCAGCCGCGGGTGCGGGTAGGAGCTCAGGCCGTTGGGGAACCGGCTCTTCTCCTGGCGGAACCCGTCGAGCTGTTCCTCGGAGAGGCGGCCCTCGAGGTAGGCGCGGGCGTACATGCCGGGGGAGGCGTGGCCCTGGTAGAAGATCTGGTCGCCGCCGCCGGGGTGGTCCTTGCCGCGGAAGAACCAGTTGTGGCCGACCTCGTACAGGGCCGCCGACGAGGCGTAGGTGGAGATGTGGCCGCCGACCGAGATGTCCGGACGCTGCGCCCGGTGCACCGTGATCGCCGCGTTCCAGCGGATCCAGGCGCGATACCGGCGCTCGATGTCCTCGTCACCGGGGAACTCGGGCTCGTTCTCCGAGGCGATGGTGTTGATGTAGTCCGTCGTCGGGACCATCGGCACGCCGAGCTGCAGCTCCTTCGAGCGCTTCAGCAGGCTGAGCATGACGTCGCGACCGCGTCCGCGGCCCTTCGCGTCGACGAGCTCGTCGAGCGACTGCTGCCACTCGAGCGTCTCCTCCGGATCCGGATCCGTGTTGCTCACCGAATAGGGGTCCTGGTCGTTGACGGGCACCGTCGACCTCGCTCTCATGTCGTGGCGGCGCGATCGGGTGGGATCGCGGGGCGGATCCGGCGGCCGGGTCACGGCGCCGGGTCGGAGTGCAGAGTCGAGTCTAGTTCCGTGCGGAGGGGGCCCACCGACCGCGGGGCGTCGGCGGCGCGCGCGGGGTCGGCGTATGATCGGGCGCTGGACTCGCCGGGAGACTCGACCCGGCCGGAAGGACGAGACACCGCGATGGCGCTGGAGAACGACACCCAGGCTCCCGACTTCGATCTGCCGAACCAGTTCGGGGAGCACGTGCTGCTGAGCGACTTCCGCGGCGTGAAGCCCGTCGTGCTGGTGTTCTTCCCGCTCGCCTTCTCGGGCGTCTGCACCGGCGAGCTGTGCGAGCTGCGCGACAACCTCGGGCTGTTCCGCGACAACGAGGTGGAGCTGATCGGCATCTCGGTCGACTCGAAGGCCACCCTGCGCGCGTTCGCCGAACAGGAGGGCTACGACTTCCAGCTGCTGGCCGACTTCTGGCCGCACGGCGCCGTCGCCAAGGAGTACGGCGTGTTCCTCGATGAGAAGGGCTTCGCCAACCGGGCGACCTTCGTGATCGACGCGAAGGGCGTCATCCGCGCGTCGTTCATCACCGCGCCGGGCGAGCCGCGCTCCATCGACGAGTACCGCGAGGCGCTCGAGCAGATCCGCGCCGTGCACGCCTAGGGGATCGTCACCACCGCGTTGACGTAGTCGGCGTTGCCGCCGAAGTCGACGATCCACAGCTCCACGTAGAGCTGGGTGCCCGACTCGAGGTACTCCAGGCCGTACTGCAGGTTCGGCAGGTCGGCGTACAGGCCCACGTCGCTCGTCGGCGCCCACTCGGCCGAGCCGTCCTGCGCCAGCAGGATCACGAGCGGCTGGATGAGGCCGGTCGGCTCGACGCTCAGCTCGCCGTACGTGCCGGTGGTCGCCTCATACGCGTAGTAGGTCTCCGACACCACGGTGCCCGACCCGGCGTCGAGGGTGAGCGACAGGAGCGCGTTCTCCGACGGCGGGTCGGAGGAGCCCTGCGGCGGGTAGTAGGCGAGCGGCACGTCGACGGTCGCCGTGCCCGACTGCTCGTCCTGGTAGTACGCCATGTAGGCCGACGCGGCGTCCTCGCCGTCGCTGATCACCAGGTAGGTGAGGTCGTAGAACGCGGCGATCGTGCCGGTGCCGTCGGTCGAGACCTCGGCGGCCTGCTCGCCGAGCAGGCTGATCGTGCCGTCGTCGTTCACCAGTCCGTACTGCAGGTAGGAGTCGGCGACGTTCTGCTCGGCGCCCGCGCCGAACTGGCCGGTGACCACGACCCCGCCGTCGCCGAACTCGACCGTGGCGTCGTTGGAGACGAACTCGGGCAGCTGGTCCTGCGGGATCTGCGACCCGGCCTGGTAGTACGCGGCGAGGAAGTCGCTCCAGCCCGACGAGCCGTCGACGACCGCGTAGTCGGGGTTGTAGTAGGCCGTGCTCGGCGGGAAGTAGATCGACATCCCGGTGGCACCGCGGGTCGCCTGTCCGTCGACCTTGTCGAGGATGACGTCGTTGATCGCCCGCACCAGTGCGTCGGCCTCGTCGGCGACGTCGAGCGCGTCGATCCCGAGGTCGGCGGCGAGACCCGCGAGGTCCTTCATGTGGGTGTCGTACCGGGGGTCGGGGTTGGTGCCGAATCCGAGCGTCTCGGCCAGCGAGCGGCCGACGGCGGGCGCGATCCCGTCGACCCGCTCGACGAGCGCCGAGGTGAACGCGGCGAGCGCGTCGTCGACGTCGTCCATCCCGGTCAGGTCGGTGAGCGAGAGGGTGATCTCGTTCTCCTGCCCCTGCGCGAGCGCCTGCGCGGCGAAGCCGTCGATGATCGCAGAGCCGAGCTCCGCCGGCGTGCCGCCGCGGTAGGCCGTCTCGAGCGCCGTGTAGTCCCAGCCGTGGCCCGGCTCGAGCTCCTGCGAGGCGACCATCAGGTCGGCGTACGGCGCCATCGCGTGCGCGGTCTCCCACGTCGCCATCAGGCAGGCGTCGAAGCCCAGCAGGTCGAGCCGGTCGAGCCCGGCCTGCGTCAACCCCGACTCGATGCCCTCCTGCAGCTCGGCGAGGGTGAGGTGGTCGTGGTCGTGCGACAGGTCGCCGCCGACGCCCGGCCAGGAGGCGCCGTGGTCGGAGATGATGAGCGCGTAGTTCGCGGCGGGGTAGGCGAGGATCGACTCGCGGATGAATCCGGCCAGGATCGACGGATCGCCGGTGTTCACGGGGCCCAGGTCGGCCAGCTCCTCCGCGCCGCCCTTCTGGATCTCGACGACCTTCGCGCCGGTCCAGTCGGGCAGTCCGAGCACCGTGCGGTCGGTGAAGCCCTCGGCACGGTCGATGAACGAGACCAGGTTGAAGCCGGGCTGCGTGCCGACCTGCCCCATCTCCTCGACGTCGTCGAGCAGGAACGGCTCGAGGTTGGTGTCGGCGATCTCGAACGTCATCACCGTCCACGAGTCGGGCGCCTGGAAGCCGCCCGGCGTGCCCACGACGCCGCCGACGCATCCGGTCAGGCCGCCCGTGGCGACGAGGGCGGCGAGAGCGCCGGCGAGGATGCGCGGAGTGCGGGGCATCCGTGTGCCTTTCCTGCTGCGGAATCGAGTGATGCTCTGGCGAGCAGGCTCAGGATATTCCGTTCGATCGGGGTCGGATACCATCGGGGCGCCGGGGCTCTTAGCTCAGCTGGTAGAGCGCTTCGTTTACACCGAAGATGCCGGGGGTTCGAGTCCCTCAGGGCCCACCGTGCGGCGTCCGCGTCGCGGGACCTCCGGCCCGGGTGCCGCCCGACCCGGCGGGGTTGACTCGACGAGGAGGTTCCCGGATGTCGTCGACCGATCGCGCGCGCCGCCCGCGCCTCGCGGAGCTCGCCGCCCGCTATCCGGGCGTTGTCGTCGTTCTGCTCGCGGGCGTCGTCGCGGGAGCGCTCGCGCTCGCCGGACAGCCCGACGCCGCGGCGTTCGTCGGCTCGGCGGCCGCGCTCGGCATCGCGCTGGTGCAGGCGATCGGCATGATCCGCGAGTTCCGAGCCGGCCACTGGGGGCTCGACGTGCTCGCGCTGCTGGCGATCGGCAGCACCGTCGCCGTCGGCGATCCATGGGCGGCGCTCGTCGTCGCGCTGATGATCACGGGGGGCGAGGCGCTGGAGGACTACGCCGGGCAGCGCGCGCGCCGCCAGGTGACCGCTCTGCTGGAGCGGGCGCCCCAGCTCGCGCTGCGGGTGCGCGGCGCGGAGACCGTCGAGGTGCCCGTGGAGAGCGTCGTGCCGGGCGAGGTGCTGCTGGTGCCGCCGGGCGGCGTGGTGCCGGTCGACGGCGAGCTGCTCGACGCGGGGGAGTTCGACGAGTCGTCGATCACCGGGGAGAGCCTGCCGGTGGCCCGGCCGGCGGGCGACGAGGTGCCGAGCGGGGCCGTCAACGGGGGCACCGCGGTGCGCGTGCGTGCGGTCGCCGCGTCCGCCGACAGCCAGTATCAGCGCATCGTCGCCCTCGTCGAGGGCGCGGCCGAGAGCCGCTCCCGGTACGTGCGGATCGCCGATCGGGTGGCCGTGCCGTTCACCGTCGTCGCGGTGGCGATCGCGCTGATCGCCTGGCTCGTCTCCGGCGACCCGGTGCGCATCGCCGAGGTGCTCGTGCTCGCCACGCCCTGCCCGCTGCTCATCGCCGCGCCGGCCGCGTTCGTCGCCGGGATGGGGCGGGCCGCCAAGGAGGGCGTCATCGTGAAGGACGGCGAGACCCTCGAGCGTCTCGCCACGCTGCGCACGGTCGCCGTCGACAAGACCGGCACGCTGACCCTGGGCCGCCCCGCCGTCGAGCGCGTCGAGGTCGCGCCCGGCTCGACCGAGGCCGAGGTGCTGGGCATCGCGGCGGGGCTCGAGTCGGCGTCGAGCCACGTGCTCGCCCGTGCGATCGTCGACGCCGCGGCGACCCGGGGCGTGGTGCCCGCCGAGGTGCGCGCGGTGACCGACGAGACCGGCTTCGGGCTGCGCGGCCGGCTCGGCGAGCGCGAGGTGGCGATCGGACGCGCCGGATTCGTCGCGGACTCCGGGGAGTCGTCGTCGGTGTCCGACGGCGAGACCGCGGTGCTGGTCGCGCTCGACGGCCGCGGCATCGGCCGCGTCGTGCTGCGCGATCCGGTGCGCCCCGACGCCGCCGCGACCGTCGCCGAGCTCCGCTCGCTCGGTGCCGCCCACGTCGTCATGCTCACCGGCGATCTGCCGGGCACGGCGGCGGTGGTCGCGGGCCGCGTCGGCATCGACGACGTGCGCGCCGAACTGCTGCCGGGCGACAAGGCGGCGGCGGTCGCCGCGCTGCCCGACCGCCCCGTGCTCATGGTCGGCGACGGCGTGAACGACGCCCCCGTGCTCGCCGCCGCCGACGTCGGGGTCGCGATGGGCGCCCGCGGCGCGACCGCGGCGGGCGAGAGCGCCGACGCCGTGGTGCTGGTCGACGCCATCCACCCGGTCGCCGCGGCGGTGCGCACGGCACGGCGCACGCGGCGGATCGCCACCCAGAGCGTCGCCATCGGGGTCGGGCTGAGCGTCGCCGGGATGCTCGTCGCCGCGTTCGGCGTGGTGCCCGCGCTCGCCGGGGCGCTCGTGCAGGAGGCGATCGATATCGTGACGATCCTCAACGGACTGCGCGCCGCGGGAGGCGGGCGCCGCGCGGGTGGAGCCGCGGCGTCGCCCGAGCCGGCTCAGAGCCCGACGACTTCCGCCGTCTGACGCACGATCTCGCGCGGCTCGCGTTCTGTTGGGGGCCGCTGAGCGAGCTGGCGCCGGTCGAGGCGTCCGAGAGGGGAGCGCGCGGGGCATGCGTGGGCGGTACCCTCCGCCTATGTCCAGGCCGGGGTCGGGGTGAGTCCCGTGGAGAGTGTCGTCGGGATCGTCCTGCTCTTCGTCATCGGCGGAATTGTGCTGTGGCTGGCTACCGTCGGCTGGGGTCACGTGCTGAACGGGAGCTCACGCCTATCCCGTGAAGACGGCGGCACTCGGTACGCGCAGTACATGCGCGCGATCGTCGTGCTGGTCGCGATCATCGTGCTGGTCGCTGCTGTGGTGCTGGCTGCGGTCGTACTTCCCCGCACTGTTGGCTGACCTCAGCGCCGGGTCGCCTCGTTCATGAACCCCGAGCGAGGCGGGCGCCGCGCGGGTGGAGCCGCGGCGTCGCCCGAGCCGGCTCAGAGCCCGACGACTTCCGCCGTCTGACGCACAATCTCGCGCTCCTCGTCGGTCGGGATGACGAGCACCGGCACCGTGGAGCCGTCGGGGGAGATCGCCCGCGCGTCGCGGTCGGAGGAGGCGTTGCGCGCCGGATCGACGGCGAGCCCGAGCAGGTCGAGCCCGGCGAGCGTGCGCTCGCGGACCAGCGCGTTGTTCTCGCCGACGCCCGCGGTGAACACCACGGCGTCGAGGCGGCCGAGCACGGCGGCGAACGCGCCGATGTAGCGCCGCAGCCGGTGCACGTAGACGTCGAGCGCGAGCCGGGCCGCGTCGTCGCCGCCGTCGGCGGCCGCCAGCACGTCGCGCAGGTCCGCGCTGCCGGCGAGTCCCCGCATCCCGCTGCCGCGCTGCAGCAGCTCGTCGACCTCGTCCACCGTCATCCCGGCGCGCAGCAGGTGGATCAGCGCGCCCGCGTCGATGTCGCCGCCGCGGGTGCCCATCACGAGGCCCTCCAGCGGCGTGAAGCCCATCGACGTGTCGACCGAGCGGCCGCCGTCGATGGCCGCGGCGGAGGCGCCGTTGCCGAGGTGCAGCACGATCATCCGCAGCTCGGCGAGCGGGCGGCCCAGGAAACGCGCCGTCTCCGCCGACACGTAGCGGTAGGAGATGCCGTGGAAGCCGTAGCGGCGGATGCCGTGCCGCTGCGCCACGTCGCGGTCGATCGCGTAGGTGCGGGCCGCCGCGGGCAGGTCGGCGTGGAAGGCGGTGTCGAAGACGGCGACGCCGGGCACCCCGGGCAGCGCCTCGCGGGCGGCGCGGATGCCGGCCAGCGCCGGCGGGTTGTGCAGCGGCGCCAGCTCGGCGAGGGCGTCGATCCGCTCCTCGACCCGCGCGTCGATCGCCGTCGCCGCCGTGAAATCGGCACCACCGTGCACGACGCGGTGCCCGACGGCGTCGATCGGGCCCTCCGGCAGTTCGGCCAGCACCCGGGCGATCGCGTCCCCGTGCCCGCCCGCCTCGACCCGCTCGACGAGTCCCGCCGCGAGGGTGCGCTCCGACCCCGTTTCGACCAGGCGGAACTTCACCGACGACGAGCCCGAGTTGAGGGCCAGGATGCGCGCGCTCACGCCTGCTCCTCCGGCGCGGCGTCGTCGTCGCCCTGCGCCTGGATCGCGGTGATCGCGATGGTGTTCACGATGTCGCGGACGAGCGCGCCCCGCGACAGATCGTTGACCGGCTTCGCGAGCCCCTGCAGCACGGGCCCGATCGCGACCGCGCCCGCCGAGCGCTGCACGGCCTTGTAGGTGTTGTTGCCGGCATCCAGATCGGGGAACACGAACACGGTCGCGCGCCCGGCGACATCCGAGTCGGGCAGCTTCGCCGCGGCGACGACCGGGTCGGCCGCCGCGTCGTACTGGATGGGACCCGCGACCGGCAGGCCGGGCTCGCGCTCGCGCACCAGCGCGGTCGCCGCGCGCACCTGGTCGACCTCGCCGCCCGATCCGGACTCCCCGGTGGAGTAGCTGAGCATCGCCACGCGCGGGTCGATGCCGAATCGGCGCGCGGTCGCCGCCGCCGAGACGGCGATGTCGGCGAGCTGCTCGACCGTCGGCTCCGGGATGACGGCGCAGTCGCCGTAGACGAGCACGCGGTCGGCGAGGGCCATGAGGAACACGCTCGACACCACGGAGACGCCGGGCGCCGTCTTCACGAACTCGAAGGCGGGTCGGATGGTGTGCGCCGTCGTGTGCCGGGCGCCCGAGACCATCCCGTCGGCCAGGCCGAGGTGCACCATCATCGTGCCGAAGTACGACACGTCGGTCACCGTCTCGGCGGCGCTCTCCGGCGTGACGCCCTTGTGCGCGCGCAGGCGGTGATACTCGTCCGCGAAGCGCGCGCCGAGGTCGGGGTCGAGCGGCGAGAGCAGGTCGACGCCGTCGAGGTCGAGCCCTAGCTCCGCGGCGCGCGCGCGGATGGCGTTGGGGTCGCCGAGCACGGTGAGCCGCGCCAGGCCGCGCCGGGTCACGATCGCCGCCGCCTCGAGGATGCGGTCGTCGTTGCCCTCCGGCAGCACGATGCGCATCGGACGGGACCGGGCGCGCTCGGCGAGCAGGTGCTCGAACCGGGTCGGCGTCATCACCGGCGGCGGGGCGGCGCGCACCGCGCCGAGGATGTCCTGCGCGTCGACGTGCCGGGCGAACAGCTCCTCCGCGACCCGGTACTTCTGCGGGGAGTCCGCGGCGAGCAGGCTGCGCGTCGTGCTCAGCCGCAGCGCCGTCGTGTAGCTGTCGAGCTCGGTGGTCGCCATCGGCGGCGCGCCGTGCACGCCGTCGATCACTGCCTGCACGGCCGGGGCGATCGGCACGCCGCCGTTGATCAGCACCCCGGCGAGCTGCGGCGACGTCGCCGACGCGTGGGCGACGAGCACCCCGAGCAGGGCGTCGGAGCGGTCCGCCGGCACGATGACCAGGGCGTCGGCCGCCAGCTTCGGCAGCACGTGCTCGACGCTCATCCCGGCGAGCACAGTGGTCGGCACCGGGCGGAGCCGGTCGACCGCGGTGACCGTGACCGGCATCGCGTCGACCGCGTCGAGCAGCGCGCCCAGCAGGGGAGCGGTGAGCGCGCGGTCCTCCGCGATGGCGCGCACCGGGATGCCGTCCGCCACCGCCGCGACCGCGGCCACGGCGTCGTCGAGGGATCCGGGGTCGGCGCGGTTCACGACGATGGCGGCGACGCTCGCGTGCTCGTGGCGCAGCTCGGCGAGCGCGATGGTCGCCGCCTCGGCGATCTCGGAGGGCTCACGCGGCGCGTCGTCGGAGGTCTGCCCGCGCACGACCAGCACCACCGGGGCGCCCAGGTTGGCGGCGATGCGGGCGTTGTCGGCGAGCTCGGTGGGGGCGGCCACCCCGGTGTAGTCGGAGCCGAGCACGAGCAGCCAGTCGGCGCGCTCGCCCAGGTCGTCGGCGGTGTCGACGATGCGGCGCAGCGCCTCGTCGGGATCGGAGCGCAGCAGCGCGCTCGGCACGCCCAGTCCGTCGGCGGCCGGGATGCCGGCATCCGCCCGTTCGGCCATCGCGGCGACCATGGCGTCGTCGCCCTCGGCGGAGCGGAGGACGGGGCGGAAGACCGCGACCCGCTCTCCGGCGTCGGCGAGCGCGGCGAGCAGACCCACCGCCACCGTCGACTTGCCGGTGCGGCCCTCGGCGGAAGTCACGTACACGCGGTTCGGCACGGGTCCAGGCTACGAGAGCCGCGGGCGCGCCGTCGGGGTCGGAGGTCCCGATTCGGTGGCGGAGGGTCTTCGGGCTACTGCCAGACGGAGGCGGGCGCGGTGACGACGGGCACCTCGGCGTACGACCAGTGGCCGCCCCAGTCGTAGTGACCGCCGGCCCACGGCGAGGCCCAGATGGCGTACTCGGTCTCGGCGGTCGGCGCGGAGCGCTCCAGGGCCGCCCGGATCTGGGAGTAGCCGCCGTAGGAGCTCAGCGCGTTGGCGACGACGTGCGCCGAGTCGACGAGGCTGCCGTAGGAGGCGAAGCCGCCCGACCCGATGTTGAGCGGGTTGTTGCGCGTCCACCAGGAGTCGACGTAGTTCTCCTGGCGCATCCAGCGGACGATGACGGTGACGTTCTCGTCGGAGAGTCGCCAGCCGCCGTAGAGCAGCACGAGCTTGGCCCAGTCGTAGTTGGTGCCGCCCGCGATGAGGGTCGCCTCGCCGGGGGTCGCGTCCCAGCCGTCGCGCTGCGTCGCCGCGGTGAGCGCGGAGGCGTCGACGCGCGCGGCCTCCTGCAGCGTGGTCGCCTCGACCGGGTCGACCGACTGCGGATTCGCCTGCACGTAGGCGTCGATCAGCTGCGCGTCGCTCGGCGGGGCGGGGACGGCGAGCACGATGGTCGCGGCGAGCGTGGTCGCGGCGATGGCGCCCCCGGCGACGAGGCGGGCGCGCTGACGACGGCGCACACGGCGCGGCGGCTCGTCGGGGCCGGTGACGAGGTAGCTCGCGACGGCGGCGCGACGATCGAGATGGTGACGAGTGGTGATCATGTTCCGGATGCGGCGGCGTCGTGCGGGAGCACGACCGCGACGCGGCTCGGCGACGCTATCCCGCGAGTCTGGATGGTGCATGTGAGACTCGCTGGAGGAGGGGGAGCATGACCGAGAACGAGCAACCGGTGCCGGACGGGGCCGTCGAGCCCGAGGACGTCGCGACCGACGACACCGCCCCGGTTCCGGTGGTCCCGCCCGAGAGCGCGGGGCCGGTTGCGGTCGCGGAGCCCGAACCGACGACGCCCGCCCGGGAGACGGATCCGACCGGACTCCCCGCCGCCGCGGACGTCGCCGAACCCGCAGCGGGATCGGGCCGACGGCTGCGGGTCGCGCTCATCGCCTCCGCTGCGGGTGTCGCGGCGATCGTGGTCGCGGTCGTCGCCGTACTGGCGGTGAGCGGCACGGTCGAGCGGCCGGAACCGGTGTTCGCCCCGGGTGCGCTCGACGGGCTGCACGCGCTGGAGCCGCCCGCGTCGCTCGGCGAGATGTCGGACACGGCGACCCCGACCGGATTCTCGGGGACGGCATCCGACGTGCTCGCCCACGACGTCGCCACTTTCGCCGGCACCGATCCGACGGCGTGCGCGCTGTTCGCCTACCTGGAGCCGGTCGGCGTCGGCGACCGCACGGCGACGGATCGGGTGATCACCGTCGCGGACCTGGTCGGCGACGACGGGTCGACGGTCACCGTGTCGGCCCGCGCGTTCGCGGACCCCGAGAGCGCGGCGGAGCACCTCGACACCGTGGCGGACACGCTGGCGGAGTGCGCCGACGGCTACTCCAGCCCGTTCTGGGACGCGACGGCGCTGGAACCGGGGGAGTACCCGGATCCGGCGGACGGGATCACGGCGGTCACCTGGCTGGAGTCCGGCTTCAACCAGGACGCCGACGTCTACCAGTACCGCGCGGCGGAGCTGCGTCGCGGCAACATCGTCGTGCGCGCCACCTGCACCCTGGTCGGCTCCGCCGACGGCGCGCCGTGCACGGAGCTCTGGGACGCGGTCGCCGCGCAGCTCGCGGCCCTCCCCGCGCCGGTCGAGTGAGCGGGTCGGTCGAGTGAGCGAGTCGGTCGGGTGAACGGGTCGTCGCGCGCCGCGGCCGCCCCGGTGGGGGTGCTCGCGCTCGTCCTCGCCTCCGTGCTGTGGGGCACCACCGGGACGAGCGCGACGTTCCTGCCCGACGACGTCTCCCCGCTCGCCGTCGGCGCCTCGACGATGGGCGTCGGCGGCCTGTTGCTCGCCGCGACGGCGCCGCGGATGACGCGCACGGTGCTGCGCGATCCGGTCGCCCGCCGCTGGGTGCTGCTCGGCGCGATCGGGGTGGTCGTCTATCCGCTGGCCTTCTACGCCGGCATGGACCTCGCCGGCGTCGCGGTGGGCAACGTCGTGGCGCTCGGCTCGGGACCGGTGTTCGCCGCCTTCATCGAGTGGATTGCGACCCGGGAGCGCCTCTCCCGGCGGTGGGCGGCGTCGACCCTGCTCGCCGTCGTCGGCATCGCGCTGCTCGCCGGCGGCCGCGATGAGGGCGGCGCGCCCCATTCGCCCGAGGAGACCGCCCTCGGCGTCGGCCTCGCGCTGCTGGCCGGACTCGCCTACGCGCTGTTCACCGTCGCCTCGTCGCACGCCATCCGGCGGGGCAGGCCGTCGCGCGGGGTGATGGGCGCGATGTTCGGCGTCGGGGCGCTGGCGCTGCTGCCGGTGCTCGCCGTCACGGGCGCCCCGCTGCTGCAGTCGTGGGGCTCGGTCGGGATCGCGGCGTACCTCGCCCTCGGGCCGATGCTGCTCGCCTACGTGCTGTTCGGCGTCGGCCTGCGCACGGTGCCGAGCACCACGGCAACGACGATCGCGCTGCTCGAGCCGGTGGTCGCGACGGTGCTCGCGGTGCTCGTCGTGGGGGAGCGTCTGACCCTCATCGGATGGCTCGGCGGCGCCCTCGTGCTCGCCGGACTGACTCTGCTCGTCACGGCCCGTCGCGGCCCGGATCCGGGCCCTCGACTCTAAACTTCTGCTCATGACCGACATCCCGCCGGGCACTGGACGACCGGACGAGGAGGACGATCGCTATGTGCCCAGCGGCCTCCGCCGGTCCACGTTCACGCCGCCGCCGGACGGGGCCGAACCGCCGAGCTTCGACGACGACGCCCTGGCCGACGCCCTCGCCGCGCAGGTAGCGCCGTACACCTCGCCGATCCCGATCGTGCCGCCGACCGAGGATGTCGAGCAGCGCGAGGAGCCGTCGGGTGCGGATGCCGTGCCGCCCGCAGGCACCCCCGAGCGCCCGGCGTCGCCGTTCGACGAGCCCGCCGCCGACGACGACCGCGAGCCCGCACCCGACTCCGACGGCGAGACCTGGCTCGCGCCGCCCGTCGAGCCCGGCGGCCCCGTCTGGGACCTCGGCGCCCCGCCGCCGCAGCCGCCGCAGGAGCCGGGTTCAGCGACGGTCGACACCCCGTCCGTCGCTGAGCCGCCCTCCGTCTCCGAGCCGCTCTCCGTCTCCGAGCCACTCTTGGTCGCCGAGCCGGCCTCCGTCGCGGAGCCGACGGCCGAAGTCGACGCCCCCACCACCGGTTCCTCGACGCTCGAGCAGATCGAACGGCTGGAGCAGGAGCTGCGCCGCCGCGCTGGTGGCGAGACCGCTCCGGCGGAGGCCGAGCCCGCCGAGCCGCCCACCGCCGCGGAGCCGCCGACGGTGGCAGCGCCCGACCCGTTCGCCCCGGAGTCGACCGCCGAGTGGCACGATCCACGCGCGACACCGACCTGGGACGCGCCGCCGCCCGCCGCCGGCGCGCCGACCGAGCCGGGCGCCCCGACCATCGAGGGGTTCCCGCCCGCGGACGCGGCGTGGGCGCCGCCCCCGGGCCCT
>JBHIXX010000022.1:0-40666 GCA_041984585.1 Pseudolysinimonas sp.
TCTCGATGCCGCTGCTGGTGAACAGCTCCTCGAAGACCTGGATGAGCTGCGGCGCCTCGCTCGACTGCGACAGCATCAGGCTGATGATCCGGTCGCTGACGATGAAGTCGTCGGCGCGCGTGACCTCGGCCAGCTCCCGGTTGCGGTCGTCGAGCATCTCGCTGACGATCGCCGGCGTGCGGCCGTGCCGCGCGCCCAGGTCGCGCAGGTGCAACAGGATGACGAGGGTGCGCGCGTCGGCCTGCTGGGCGCCGAGGTCCTCCCGCGCCAGCACGAGCGCGTGGTCGTAGCCGTGCACGGCGTTCTCCTCGAGCACGGTGCGGCTCGTCGGGTCGGCGCGGTCGAACGTCACCTCGAGGTTGCGGGTCTCCGGAATGTCGGGGGCGGGGACGTCGGCGAGGATCTGCACCCGCGACCCCGGGTGGGAGTACTCGTCGAGCTCGACGAGGATCATCGTCAGCTTCGAGTTCCAGCCGAGCACCACCGTCGTCTCCGGCACCGCCGACCGCGGCGCCGCGTCGACGACGCCGCCGGCGCGCGGTGTCGCGGGGGCGGTCACCCGGATCGACGTGTCGTCGTCGGCGATGACCACGATGCGGTCGCCCGCCGGGATCACCGTGTCGGCGGGCGGATTGAGCCGCACCGCGTCGCCGCTGGCGAGGCCGAGCACCGAGCAGTCGGGGAACGAGAGCTGCGCCTCGAGGAAGGTGCGCCCCACCAGCGACGGCTGCTCGGTGAAGTACATCTCCGCGCCCGCGAAGCCGAGCAGCTCGGCGTAGACGACGGAGAGACCGTTCTGACGGCTCGTCTGCACGGCGATGCGGCTGATCGCCTCGGCCGACAGCACCCAGTGGGCGTGCTCGCCGCCGATCAGGCGCGCCGCCTCGAGGTTCGCCGGATCGCGCAGCTCGCCCACGATGTGGTACTTCGGACCTCGTCGCGGCGGCCGGTGCGTGACGGCGAGGGCGGTCTTGATCACCTCGGCGTCGGGGGCGTCGCTGTCCTCGTCGCCGAGCACGATGACACTGCGCGCCTCCTGCGGCGTGACGATGGCGAGGTCGGCGAGCGCCATCGGGTCACCGCTGCGCACGATGATCCGCGTCTTGCCGGTGTCGGGCACGTGGGCGCGGATCGCATCCTCCATCTCGACCTTGTCGCGATCGGCGAGCAGGACGATGACCGAGCCGCCGCGCGACCGGTTGGCGAGGCAGATCTCCTCGACGATGGAGAACACCTTCGGGCTCCAGCCGAGGATGAGCGTGTGGTCCTCCTCGAGCACCCGTGAGCGGCCCTTGCGCAGGTCCTCCACTCGGGCGTCGAACGCGCCCGACACGATGCCGATCAGGCCGGCGACGAGCACGAGGCCACCCACGGTGACGATCAGCATCAGGATGCGGAACACCCACCCCTCGTCGCCGCCCATGGTTCCGGGGTCGAGGGTGCGCATCAGTGAGCGCCAGATCAGGTCGAGCGGGCCGGCCGTGTCGTCGCCGAGGTTGCGGTCGTCTCGAGTCAGCTTGAGCACGACCCAGGTGACCACTCCGGCCACGACGACGAACGCGAGCGTGGCCAGCCCGAGCAGCGCCATCAGCGCCCCGGTGCCCCGCGCCATCCAGGTGTCGAACCGGTAGCGGACGCGTTCCTGCAGGGTGGCGGGCGGCACGTCGGGTCTCCTCTCGTCGGCCCCTGAACCCTAGCGGGCGCGACCCGCCGCAGGGGTCCGCCTGACTACCATGACGGCCCATGGACCTCGCCCAGCGCCGCGCCCGATTCGACCGCTACGAGAGGATGGCCGACTGGCCGATGACGGCCGCGTCGCTGGTCTTCCTCGGCGCCTACTCGTGGGAGGTGATCGGGCAGCTCAGCGGGCGGGCGCAGCTGGCGGCCGACCTGGTGCTCAACGCCATGTGGCTGCTGTTCGTCATCGACTACGTCGTCCGTCTGGCGCTCGCGCCGGAGCGCTGGCGGTGGTTCCGCCGACACCTGCTCGACCTGGCGATCGTCGCGCTGCCCGTGCTGCAGCAGCTGCGGTTGCTCCGTCTGGTGACCGTGCTTCAGGTACTGCAGCGACGGGCGGGCGCCGTCGTCCGCGGCCGAGTGGTCGTCTACACCGTGGTCGCCTCGCTGCTGCTGATCTACATCGCGGCGCTGGCGATCCTGCAGGCCGAGCGCGAGGCGGGCACGATCACCACGCTCGGCGACGCGCTCTGGTGGGCGTTCGTCACCGTCACCACGGTCGGCTACGGCGACTTCTTCCCGGTGACGGTCGCGGGTCGGCTGATCGCCGTGGGCCTCATGATCGGCGGCATCGCCCTCATCGGCGTTGTCACGGCGACGGTGGCGTCGTGGATCGTCGAGCGGGTCTCCGGCATCGCCGAGGGCGCCGACGACGCGAAGGATGACGTCCCCGCTCAGACTCCCGTCATCCCCGGCGCCGACGGCCGCGGAGAGGGTGTCGAGCCCACCGCCCGGGAGGTCGCGCTGCTGCGCGCCGAGATGGCCGAACTGCGGGAACTCCTGGCGGCCTCCCGCCACTAGTGTGAGCCATAGTCACCCTCGGGGTCCGGAGATGGAGGTCGCCCGATGACTCACCTCCCGCCGCCGACCGGAGTGCCCTCGCCCGGGGCGTCCCCCGTGCCTCCGGCCCCGTACCCGACGGCTCCCCCGCCCTCCGGCGGAAGCCGCTTGGGCATCGGAATCGCGATCGGCGTGGGCGGGGTCGTGCTGCTCGGGCTCATCGTCGGGCTGGTGGTCGCCGTGTCGAGCCTGCTCGGCACCCTGGGATCGGCACCCACCGCCGGCGGCCCCTCCGGCGGCGGATCCGCCGTGTTCGACTCCGACGGCGCGGACGACAGCGCACCGCTCGACGACGGGTTCGTCGCCCGCGGCGCCCACGCCGTCGACCCGCTCGACTGCGACGACGACTGCCTCGGCGGCTCGGTGCGCAGCCTCGCGTTCGACCCGGCCGAGTACGACGCCGTGGGCCTCGACGAGCAGTACGGGGTCGACCCGCCCTACGGCACCGTCGAGTCGCACGGCTGGAACCTCGACTCCTGGGCCGAGGCGGGCGGCGAGCCCGACGAGTGCTTCTTCACCATCTCGACCACCCCGCACGCGTTCGGGGCCGACGACGTCGGCATCGCCGTCGACGACGAGGTGTGGAGCCTCGGCTGGGCCGGGCGCTCCTCCGGAACGAACGTGTCGCAGACGGTGCGGGTCTTCGCCCACTCGGACGGCGCCGTGAACTTCATGGCGCGCATGGAGCAGCGGATCGCCGGCTGCGACGACTACCGCCTCGTCGAGCAGTACTACTCGGCGACCGTGGGTCCGCTCGACGGGCTGGAACTTCCCGACGACGTCGCCGCCGTCGGCTGGATCGAGTCGGGCATCGGCACCGCGCGCAACAGCGGCTATTACTCGGTCGACCTGCAGCGCGGCAACCTCGTCGAGCGGATCAGCCTCTACTCCGACGGCCGGGAGCCCGGCGAGGAGTGGTTCCGCGACCTCGTCGAGCGCGCCGCCGTGGCGCTCTCGGAGCTGCCTGTCGACTGACGCGCGTCGGTCCGCACCCGCCCCGACCCGTGCTCGACGCCCACGCCGGGCGCCGGAGACGACGGACGGGCCGCCGTCCCGGAGGACGACGGCCCGTCGTGTGTCTGTCGCTGCGGCGATCGATCGTCGCAGTCGCTGCGCTGCTTAGCGGCGCAGCCCCAGGCGCTCGATCAGCGAGCGGTAGCGCTCGATGTCGACGTCCTGGAGGTACCCGAGGAGCCGGCGGCGCTGACCCACCAGGAGGAGCAGCCCACGACGCGAGTGGTGGTCGTGCTTGTGCTCCTTGAGGTGCTCGGTCAGGTCCTTGATCCGGGTGGAGAGCATGGCGACCTGCACCTCCGGGGATCCGGTGTCACCGGGCTTCGTCGCGTACTCGTCGATGATCGCCTTCTTGGTCTCAGCGTCCAGAGCCATAGATGGGATCCCCTCCTTCTCCTCGTTGCGCGGCGCCGAGCACCTGATGTGTCGGCTCTCTTTCTCCGCGGCCGTCATGACGGCAACCTCCCGAGAATAGCAGAGCCGACGCCTCGCGACGACCGGAGGGGTGACACCGCCCGGCGTGTGCCGATGCGCTGTCAGCGCAGCAGGAAGAGCGCGGCGGTGGCGGCGAGCGACGCCGAGACCATCAGCGCCCAGAGCCCCGCGACGACGATGCCGACGACGGCCCACGCGCGGCGGCCGAGCGCCCCGTCGGCGGTGTCCCGGATGCCGCGGACGCCCGACCGGATGGCGAGCGTCGCCAGCGCCGCGACCGCGAGCCAGCGCATCGCCTCGAGGCCGAGCGCCGCCTCGGTGAGGCGGGCGGCATCCGCGACCAGGTAGACGACGCCGAACGAGACCCCGCCGAGCAGGATGTTGGCGACGACGACGAGCAGGCCGAGCTGGAGCGCGCGCGTGGCGTGCAGCGACGCGGGGCGCTTGCCGGGGCGGGAGAGCACCGCGACACGGCTGCCGCAGTGGGAGCAGAAGGGATGGCGGGCGTCGGCTCCCGTGCCGCAGGAGTAGCAGGTGGTCCACGCGATCGGGTACGCGTCGACCAGCGGTCGGGGTGCGATGCCGGCCGTGGGGGCGACCGTCATGGCCCCCATCCTAGGGTCCCCCATGAAGGGGACCGCAAGGGGATGCTCACGGACCCGGGGAACAGCGTGTGGGACTTTGGTCCCTACGGTCCCCGGGGAGGCGCACGTACTTTCGTCGGAAGGTTCCGGGCGCCGCCGCCCACCGTCCCTGATCCCGGTGACGCGGGGGCGCCCGGGGCCGCTTGCCGACGGTGGGGAGCGGCCTCAGACGCTGGGACGACGAGGGGCGGGGCGCCGGATGGCACCCCGCCCCTCGGACGGTTCTGTCGGCGATCAGACGCCGATCGCGGCGATCACTCGCCGAGCATGCGGTATAGCTCGCGGCGCAGGCCGTCGAGCTTCTCGGCCGCGGCCGTGCGCTGCTCGGGCGTGCCCTCGGCAGCGACCTGGCGCACGACGCCGGCCAGCTTGCCGGCCGCCTGGAACAGCTCGCGGTGATCGGTCGGCCGGCGGGATCCCTCCCAGGCGGCGGCGATCTTGTCGGCGTTCTCCTCGACGTAGGCACGGCCCTCGTCGGTCAGCGAGTACTCCGCGCGCGCGCCCGGCGAGGTCGGCTCGATGAGCCCCTCGTCGACGAGCTGCTGCAGCGTCGGGTACACCGATCCGGGACTCGGGCGCCAGGCGCCATCCGTCTTGGTGTGGATGCCGGTGATGAGGCCGTAGCCGTTCGACGGCGCCTCGGCGAGCAGCGACAGGATCGCCTCGCGGACGTCGCCCTTGCGGGCACGCCCGCCGCGCGGGCCGAAGCCCGGGAACGGGCCGCCCATCCAGCGCATGTAGTCGTCGCCGGGGCCGAATCCGCGGCCGCGGTGGGGTCGGGGGGTGTTGTGGCGGTACATGGTGTCTCCTTGTGGAAGTCGTGGTGCGGGTCGCCGGTTCGCGACCCATCGCCGTTACTCTACGACACTCACCGATATATCGCAATACTGAGTCGAACGGTGCTGCCCGGGCCGCGCCGATCGACCCGGTCCGCAGCGCGGTCGCATCCGGGAGACTGAGAGCGTGGAGATCGCCGCCCGCCTGCTCGACGTGCTGCTCGTGCTCGTGCTGCTCGTCTTCCTCGGCGAGGGCTGGCGCAACGGCCTCGGACGCAGCATCGGCGGCATCCTCGGCGTCGTGGCCGGCGGGGTCGCGGCGTTCCTGCTGGTGCCGGTGTGGTCGGCGCTCCTGCCCGACCCGGTGTGGCGCATCGCGATCACCGCCGCCGCGTCGGTGCTGCTGCTCGTCGGCGGGCACGCGCTCGGGACCGGTGTCGCGCGGGGGCTCAGCCGCCGTCGGGTCGACCCCGACGATCCGGATCGCGTCGACCTCCCGGTGCTCAGCCGCCTGCTCGGCGCGCTCGTCGACGGCGTCGTGACGGTGCTCGTGGTCGCCCTCATCGCGGGGGCCGTGGGACCGCTCGGCGTGCCGATCGTGAGTCGGGCGATCGCGGGTTCGGTCGTGCTCCGCGCCATCGACGCGATCACGCCCGCACCGGTGGACGCTGCGCTCTCGCGGGTGCGCTCCGCCATCCTCGAGGAGGGCCTGCCGGCCATCTCGGAGGCCCTCGGCGGGGTGCAGGTCTCCCCCGGCGCGCCCGACCTCGACACCTCGACTCCGCAGCTCGCGGCCGCCGCGCAGTCGGTGGTGCGCATCGGCGGCACCGCCTACGCCTGCGGCCAGAACCAGACCGGCTCGGGGTTCGTCGTCGCCGACGACCGGGTGGTCACCAACGCGCACGTCGTCGCCGGGGTCGAGCGCCCCGTCGTGCACGCTCCCAACGGTCAGACCATCGAGGGTGCCGTCGCCTACTACGACCCGATCGACGACCTCGCGGTGATCGCCGCACCCGGCCTGGATGCGGCGCCGCTGCCGCTCTCCGACCCCCTCCCGGTGGGCGCCGAGGGGGTCGTCGACGGCTATCCGTACGGCGGGCCGTTCACCAGCGGCGGCGCGGAGGTGCTCGCCGTCTCGACGGAGCGCATCGAGGACGTCTACGGGACCAGCAGCTCGCCGCGCGAGGTCTACTCGCTCGCGGCGACCGTCGCGCCCGGCAATTCGGGCGGCCCGTTCCTCACCCTCGACGGCGAGGTCGCGGGGGTCGTCTTCGCGCGCAATGCGACCGATCCGCAGCTCGGCTACGCGATGACCGGGCAGGAGCTCGCCCCCGTCGCCGCGGCCGCCGCCGGCTTCGACGACCCGGTGTCGTCGGGCGCCTGCGTGAGCGGCTGAGCGCATCGGCCGGGTCTTGACGACCGGGCCGCGCGGGTGCAGGCTGAAGCCAGGACAACTCATCGCCCAGAAGAGCCGGAGTCTCGGACCCGCCACTGGGCGATGAGTCTTTAACCGGCCGCTCCGCCAGGATGGCGGCATGCCTTCCCGCGTCATCGACTACTCGCCGCTGAGCACGCCGGTCAGCGCGGCGGAGATCGCCGCCTACCGCCAGGCCGCCCGGGCGGCGGGCCGCAGCTGGAGCACGGTCAACGTCATGCAGATCGTCCTCGTCGCGATCGTGGCCGGCGGGATCGCCGTGTTCGTGCTGCCCACGTTCGTGTTCGGCGCATTCGCCCTGCTGCTCGAGGGCGGGGGCGCGTCGATCATGGGCGGCGTGATGCTGCTCGTCACCCTCGGAATGCTGGGCGGGGCGGTCTGGCTGATCGTCCGCACCGCGAGGGGCGGCGGGTCCGCGACCTGGGCCCGTCGGGTGCGGATGGACCGCTTCGCCCGCGCCAACGGCATGCGCTACTCGCCGGCCGATCCGTCGCCGCGCTACCCGGGCGCGATCTTCTCGCTCGGCTCGTCGCGGATGGCGACCGACCACTTCACCACCGTGGAGGGCCGCTTCGTCGACTTCGGCAACTACCGCTACACCACCGGCTCGGGCAAGAACCGCTCGACCCGGCACTGGGGGTTCCTCGCCGTCGAGCTCGACCGTCGGCTGCCGCACATGATGCTCGACTCGAAGGCCAACAACGGGATGTTCGGCACCAACCTGCCGGCGACCTTCCGCCGCGACCAGGTGCTGAGCCTCGAGGGCGACTTCGACCGCTACTTCACGCTGTACTGCCCGCGGCAGTACGAGCGCGACGCGCTCTACGTCTTCACCCCCGACCTGATGGCGCTGCTCATCGACGAGGCCGCGCCGTTCGACGTCGAGGTGGTCGACGACTGGATGTTCGTCTACTCGAGCCGCCCGTTCCCGCCGGGCGACGCGTCGGCCTACGCCCGGCTGCTGCGGATCGTCGACACGGTCGGGTCGAAGGCCGTGCGCCAGACCGACCGCTACCACGACGAGCGCACGATGCAGCCGTTCGCGGCCGACATCGTCGCGCCGCAGGGGCAGCGGCTGCGGCGCGGCGTGCCCGTGGTCGCGATCGTCGTCGGCGCGGTCGTCGTCGGCTACTGGGTGCTCAGCACCTTCGGGGGCATGCTGCTCGGGTTCCTCGGCTGAGCCCGGTCGGGCGATCGGACCCGCTCGGTCAACCCCGCCCGACGACGGGGACCCCGGTCAGGCGGTCGGGGCGGCCGCGGCGGGCCGGCGCTCCACCGGGGTCGCGGTCATCAGCGCCCGGCGGGATTCCGTGAGCTTCTGCAGCAGCAGCGCCTCGTCGTGCTGCGAGCCGATGCGGTCGCGGCCGGTGACGATGCGGTTGCGCGCGAACGCCAGGTGGGTGGCATCCCGGATGTAGGCCTTCATCACGTCGCCGAGGCCGCGCGGGCGAGCCCAGGCCATGGCCTGCCGGCGGCCGCCCGAGGTGCCGAGCGTCGCGACCTCGTCGGCGTTGAACCAGCCCGCGGCCGCGTACTCGCCGAGCCGCAGCCGGGTCATCTTCTGCTCGCGGTTGCGCAGGTAGAGCACGATGCCCACCGCGACGGCGAACATCGGCACCTGGATGAGCACGTAGTAGGCGTAGAAGTCGTAGATGAAGAACAGCACGCCGTTCCAGAACGCGTGCAGCAGGATGGCCGGGATGAGGCCCAGCAGCAGGGCGCCGATCCCGCCGAACACGGTGCCCTTGCGCGCCGCGAGACCGATGGCGAACCCGATGCACGCAGTGAACATGACGTGCGAGAACGGCGCCAGGATGCCGCGGATGAAGAAGATCTCGATGACCGCGCCGTCGAGGGCGCCCGACTCGAAAAGCTGCAGGCCGAAGTACTGGATGTTCTCGGTGAACGCGAAGCCGGCGGCGATCATCGCCGCGTAGACGATGCCGTCGACCGGTCCGTCGAAGTAGCGCCGGGCGACCAGGTAGATGATCAGTAGACCGAGGCCCTTCGCCACCTCCTCGACGATAGGCGCCTGCACCGCGGCCTGGAAGAACACCGTCAGGTTGGTGTCGCCGCCGCTCGCCGCGATCCAGTCGGAGGCGGCGACGTCGACGAACAGCGCGATGAGGATCGACGCGGTCGCGCCCCAGAGGAAGGCGAGCACCAGGGCGATCCGCGGCTCCGGCTCCCAGCGGTCGATCCAGCGCACGCCGAGCGCGACGATGGTCAGCGGGATGAGCGCGAGCAGGCCCCCGATGAACGACAGACCGGGGCCGAGCGCGAGCAGGAAGTAGCCGACGACGAGCAGCAGGGCGATGCCCAGCAGCACGAAGCCGACGATCGCCGCGGCGAGAAGGCTGGGGCGTCGGCGGGGCGTCACGCTGAGCACGTCGTGGGCCACCGTGGCGGACTGCTCGGCGACCTCCGCGGGCGCCTGCTGGGGCGCGTCCGCCGAGCGCAGCTGCGCCTGATGCGCCGTGATGGTGCTGGTCATGGGCACACCTTATCGCTGCTCCCGGCGCGGGATCAGCGCTGCTTCTCGCGCAGGATCGCGAGGGCCCGGGTGACCCGATCGCCGAGCCCCGGCACCCGCTGGCGCTGCGGCAGACGGGCGTCCTCGAGCAGCCGTACGACTTCGGAGCGCTGGGCCGCGGCGACGGCCCGGCTGCGCTCCCCGACCCGCACCGCGGCGACCCCCGCGACGACCGCGGCGACCACCGCGACGACGGTCACCACCCCGAGCACGACCGGCACGGTCGGACCGTCCGCGACCCACCAACCCACCGCGAGCCCGGCGCCCACGAGCGCGAGCGCGACGAGCCGCGAGGCCATCGCGACCCGCGGCCGGCGCCGCTCGATGCGGTCGACGCGGGCGAGGCGATCGGTGAGGTCGTCCAGCTCGTCGGCGCTGAACGCCGTGCCGCGCCGCTCCCGCAGCTCGCGACGGAGGCGAGCGTAGCTGGGGCGGTCGGCGCGGGCCAGCACCGTCATCCCGCGCACCGCGTCGGCGAGCAGCAGCGCGGCGAGCGCGGTCACCACGACCGCGACCAGGAGGCCGGGGATCACGGGGCGGTGTCGGGCTCGAGCCCGGCGATACGCGAGAACGCGGCGACCGCGATGGTGAGCCCGGCGTATCCGGCGAGCACCGCGCGGGTGCGCGGCTGGAACGCCGCCTCGACGCGCGCGGCCAGGTCGGCGGGCACCTCGTCGGACGCGACCGCTCGGCCCCAGTCGAGCAGCAGGCGCTCGGCCTCGGTCACCTGCGGGGCGTCGGGGTCGTCGCCGCCGGCCTCGAGGGCGCCGCGGAACTCGGCCACGCAGTAGGGCGCCGCGCACGACTCGGCGATCGCCAGCGAGAGCAGCGTCACCGCGCGCTCGCCGACCAGCGGCTCCAGCTCCTCGCGCACGTCGAGCCAGCCGGCGTACGCCTCGAACACGGGGACGGAGTTGAGCAGCGCCCGGTCGAGCGGGCGGATCGGGCCGGGATGCGCGTCCTGACGACGGTTGCGGGCGGCCACCGCATCCGCGCTCAGCTGGTCGTCCGACGGCACGGGGAGGAAGCCCATGCCGTCACTCTAGAGCGGCCCCGTCCGCGACGCGACGTGGCGCCGCCGAGGCCCGCGCGCGTCGGGCGGCGCGGCGCCGGCGCTCAGGCCGCGATGCGCGAGCGGCTCTCGCCCACCATCCGCACGTCGTCGAACGCGCCGGAGCGGATCGCCTGGAAGACCTCGACCGCCGCCTGCGCGAGCCGACCGTGGCTGCCGAGGCCCGCCATCCGCGCCCGCAGGTCGTCGTGGATGGCGATGTCGGCGTCCGACTCGACCACGCGGGCGCCGAGCGACCGGGCCCAGGCCGACGTCATCTCCGCCACGAGCGGGTCGTGGCTCTCGATGCGCACGTCGTCGCCCCGCCCGAACGGACGGGTGCGCACCAGGGCGCGGGCGATCAGGCCGGGGCCGAGGAAGCTGACGACCTGCTCGTCGGTGATCCAGGACGGCACGCCGAGCACGTCGTCCTGGTCCATCAGCAGGATCTCGTCGAGGTCGGCGCCGGTGTCCCGCCAGGCGACGCGGTCGCGGGGGGCGAACCCGTTGGTGTCCGGGCCCACCGCGTCGACCACGCCCACGACGAATCCGCGACCGCGCCGGGTGGGGCGCAGGCGCAGCCTCCCGATCGTCGGGCGGGGCACGACGGAGCGGGGCACAGAAGTGGTTCGGAGCTCAGCAGTCATCGGTTGGGATCTCACCTCGATGGATGCAACGACCCCGGCCGGAGCGGTATTCCCGGCCTCAGAGCACCTTGCCGGGGTTGAGGATGCCGTCGGGATCGAACACCTGCTTGATCCGCCGGTGCAGGTCGAGCGAGTCCTCGCCCAGCTCGTCGCGCAGCCAGCGCTTCTTGAGCGTTCCGACACCGTGCTCGCCGGTCAGCGTGCCGCCGAGGCGCAGGCAGTCGAGGAACATCTCGTCGGCGGCGGCCCAGACGTGGTCGGGCACGTCGTAGTGCCCCTCGCCCGACCCGGGCGGCAGCACGAAGTTGGGATGCAGGTTGCCGTCGCCGGCGTGGGCGACCGTGGGGATGCGCACGTCGTACTTCGCCTGGATGCGCTCGATCGCGGCGAACATGGCCGGCAGGGCGCTGCGCGGAACGGCGACGTCCTCGATGAGCACCGTCCCGGTCGCCTCGAGCGAGGGGTGGAACGCGCGGCGGATGGCGAAGAGCCGCTCCCCCTCGTCCGGGTCCGCGGTCAGCTCCACCTCCCCGCCGAGCGAACGGAGCGTGGCGGCGATGCCGTCGGCCTCCGCCACGGAGCCGGCACCGTCGGTCTGGATGAGGAGGCGCGGCTGCGCGGGCAGGTCGATGCCGAGGTGCGCGGAGATCGACGCGACCGCCTGGGCGTCGAGCAGCTCCATGATCGCGGGGCGCCGGCCGCTGGCGCTCACCACGGCGGAGGCGCGGGCCGCGGCCTCGACGTCGGGGAACCCGGCCGAGAGGGTCAGCACGCTGCCGCGATCGCGGGGACGCAGCCGCAGCGTCGCCTCGACGATCACGCCGAGGGTGCCCTCGGATCCGATCATCAGCGCCGTCAGGTCGTACCCGGTGACCCCCTTCACGGTGCGCCGGCCGAGGGTGACGAGTCGCCCGTCGGCGAGCACCACCTTCAGCCCGAGCACCGCCTCGCGGGTCACGCCGTACTTGACGCAGAGCAGCCCGCCCGCGTTGGTGGCGATGTTGCCGCCGATCGTCGAGATCGCCTTGCTCGCCGGGTCGGGCGCGTACCAGAGCCCGTGCTCGGCGAGCGCCGCGTCGAGGTCGCCGTTGAGCACCCCCGGCTCGACCACGGCGAGCTCGTCGTCGACGGAGACCTCGAGGATGCGCTCCATCCGGCGGGTGCTGAGCACGATCTCACCGGCGTCGCCGATCGCGCCGCCCGCGAGCCCGGTGCCGGCGCCGCGCGGCACGACCGGGATGCCGTGGGCGCTCGCGAACCGCAGCGTGGCCTGCACGTGCTCCACGGTGCGCGCCTCCACGACGACGAGCGGCGTCCCCGCGGCGACGTGCCCGGACTTGTCGGCCCGGGCGGCATCCAGCACGGCCGGATCGGTGACCGCCGCATCGCCGAGCTCCGCCCGGAGCGGGGCGATCAGGTCCACTTCGCCGGGGGCCGCGGTCGTCATCCTCCGAGCGTATCGGCGGCACGGCGCCCGACCGGTCGCGCCGGATCGCGCGGTCGCGCGCGGCCCGCGAGCGATGTCCGATTCCCGCTGGGCGATGCCGGGGGCGGATGCCATCCTGAGGTCATGGACGACCGGTTCGCCGAGCGCTACGCCGCCCTCGCCTCGCGCGACGCGCGGTTCGACGGGCAGTTCATCGCGGGCGTCCACTCGACCGGCATCTACTGCCGCCCCAGCTGCCCGGCGATCACCCCCAAGCCCGGCAACGTGCGGTTCTATCGCACCGCTGCGGCGGCGCACGAGGCGGGGTTGCGGGCGTGCAAGCGCTGCCAGCCGGATGCCGTACCCGGCTCCCCCAACTGGAACCTGCGCGACGACCTCGCCTCGCGCGCGATGCGCCTCGTGCAGGACGGCGTCGTCGAGCGCGAGGGCGTTCCCGGTCTCGCCGCCCGGCTGGGCTACACCCCGCGCCACCTCTCCCGGGTGCTGCGCGCGGAGCTGGGGGCCGGGCCGCTCGCACTCGCCCGCGCCCACCGCGCGCAGACGGCGCGCACCCTGCTCGCCAGCACCGACCTTCCGGTCGCCGACATCGCCTTCGCCGCCGGGTTCGGCAGCCTGCGACAGTTCAACGACACGATCGCCGAGGTGTACCGGGCGACCCCGACCGAGCTGCGCGCCCTCGCGCGGCGCGGCGGCGCTCGGGCTCCCGAGGCGGCGCCCGGTCCGACGTCGGCGACCGAGGCGGGGGCCGAGACCGGCGGAGCGGTGTCGCTGCGGCTCCCGGCCCGGCCGCCGTTCGACGCAACGGGGTTGTTCCAGTTCTTCGCCGACCACGCCGTCCCCGGGCTCGAGCAGGGTGACGACGCCCGGTTCCGGCGCCGCCTCCGGCTGCCGGGGGGCGAGGCCGACATCGACGTGCGCGCCGACCCCGACCGGATCGGGGTGCTGCTGTCGGCGCGTCTGACCCGACTGGCCGACCTCCCCGCGCTCACCGCACGGGTGCGGCGGATGTTCGACCTCGACGCCGACGCGGTGGCGATCGATGCGGCGCTGCGCCGCGACCCCGACCTCGCGCCGCTCGTCGATGCGGTGCCCGGCATCCGGATCGCCGGCAGCGCCGACCCCGAGGAGGCCCTGTTCCGCACCCTCGTCGGCCAGCAGATCTCAGTCGCCGCGGCGCGCACAGTGCTCGGCCGGATCGTGGCCCACTTCGGCGCCTTCCCCACCGCCGCGCAGCTCGCCGACCACGGCGAGGAGGTGCTGCGCGGCCCCGCGGCGCGCATCGCGGCCATCCGCGACACCGCCGCCGCCGTGGCCGCCGGCGACCTGCGGCTCGACCCCAGCACCCCCGCCGCGGAGTTCCGCGCGGCCCTGCTCGACCGGCCCGGCATCGGCCCCTGGACGGCCGAGTACCTCGCGATGCGGGCGCTCGGACATCCGGATGCCTTCCCGGCCACCGACCTCGTCCTGCGGCAGTCGATGGCGGCGCTCGGCATCCCCGCCTCGCGCCCCGCCGCGTGGTCGCCCTGGCGCTCCTACGCGGCACTGCACCTCTGGCGCGCCCGCCCCTGATCGGTTGACGTCAGCGGTTCGGCCGTACCGTCCGGATGACGAGCGCCACGATGCCCGCGAGCGCCGCTGCAGCGCAGATGACGAGCAGGACGGAGTAGGCGGGATCGGGTCCGAAGGTCACGGACCCGCCGTCGAACGACTGATAGGTGCAGCGCACCCCCATCGGCCACCACTCCCAGGATGAGGTGAGGGATTCCGGCGCGAGGTCCGGCGGAAGCGGGTCCGGGTCGAGGCGGGCGCACTCGAGCATCCAGTTGCGTGCCGCCACCACCTGATGCCCCGCGAGGAACAGGGCGCTCAGCGCGCTGAGCGCGAATGAGACACCGGCGAGCACCCCCGCCCATGTCGCGAGGCGGCGCGGCGTGCGTGCGTTCCCCATGCCTCGACGATAGGTCGCGGCCGCCGCACCCGGGCGTAGGCTGGCGCCCGATGTCCGTCTCCGTCGTGATCCCGGCCCGCGACGACGCGCGGATGCTGGAGCGCTGCCTCGCCGCGCTCGCCGCGCAGACCGTCGCCCCCGACGAGATCGTCGTGGTCGACAACGGCTCCACCGACGACACCGCGCAGGTGGCCCGGGCCGCCGGCGCCCGCGTCGTGTGGGAGCCGATCGCCGGCATCCCGCGCGCCTCCGCCGCCGGGTTCGACGCCGCCACGGGCGACCTCATCGCGCGCATCGACGCCGACTCGGTGTGCCCTCCCGGCTGGCTCGAGCACGCCCTCCGCGCGTTCGAGGCCGACCGCGGACTCGACGTGCTGACCGGCGCGGGCGAGTTCTACGGGGCGGGGGCGCTGACGCGGCGGCTCGGCCGCGCCTGGTGGGTCGGCGGACTGTACTGGTCGATGACGCTCTACCTCGGGCATCCGCCGGTGTTCGGCTCGAACTTCGTGATGCGGCGCGCGGTGTGGCGCGAGATCGGCGGCGAGTTCCACCGCGAGGCCACCGACATCCACGACGACCTCGACCTGAGCCTGCACCTGCGTCCGGGGATGGGCGTGCGCTACGACAAGCGCTTCACCGTCGGCATCTCGGCGCGGCCGTTCGCCTCCTGGCGCGGGTTCGTGCGGCGACTCAGCTGGATCGTGCCGACGCTGCACGCGCACTGGCCCGACGATTCGCCGTGGGCGCGGCGCCGGGCGCGCGAGGAGTGGCTGCAGGCCCACGGCGGCGCGCGCTGCGACTTCCCGCTGGCCGATCCGGATGCCGACGGCGACGAGCGCGAGGCGCTCGCCTAGCCATCCCCGCCGACCCGCTCCGCCTCCGCGAACAGCGCGAGCATGTCGCGGGTCAACTGGTGCGGCGCCGTCTCGCACGGGCTGTGCCCGGTCGGGAAGACGACGAGCCGCGCGCCGATCCTCTCGGCGAGCTCCGCATGCAGCGCCGTCGGCCACAGGTCGTGCGATCCGACGGCGACCAGCTTCGGGATCGGCGTCGCCGCGACGGCGTCGCGCACGTCGGGCGCGCGCTTCATGAGCCGGATGATGTCCTCCATGCTGCGACGGCTGGTGTGCTCGAAGCGCATCCGCACGAAGTCGAGCCGCAGCGGCGGCACATGGTTCTTGTTGGTGCGGATGCCCCAGGTCATCAGCGCCGCGCCGACGCGCCCCCCGGCCATCCAGGTGAACGGGCCCAGCCCGCGCACGCCCCGGAACCCGTTGCCCGGCTCGGGCGGTGTGGCCAACAGGGTGAGACTGCGGAAGAGGTCGGGTCGACGGGTGAGCGCGATCATGGCGACGGTGCCGGCGAACGAGTAGCCCAGCACGTGCGCTGGAGCGCCCGCCTCGAGCACGGCGATCAGGTCGTCGACGAAGAGGTCGTAGTCGTAGTGCTCCCCCGGCGGCGGACCCGCCCGGCCGGACTCGTACTGCCCGGCCATGTCGAACGACTGGGCGTGGTAGCCGGCCGCCGCGAACAGCGGGAGCATGAGGGCGAAGTCCTCCTTCGACCCCGATACCCCCGGCACCAGCACCACCCGGGGGTCGCCCTCGTCCCCGACCTCGAGCAGCGCGAGGTCGCCGCTCGGCGCGCGCAGTCGCCGCGCGCGGGCCCCCGGCGGCGGCACGGTCCAGTCGCGGTCCTGGAGGGCCCGGTCGAGACGCTCGGCCTCGTCGGCGGGTTCGCCCTCGACCGCCTGGTGGTGATCGAACACTCTCGTCACCCTAGGGCGCGCGGGGCGGCGTGGTGGCCCCGCCCGGAGGATTGACCCGAACGATCCTCCGGGCGGGGCGGGCGCGCGTCGCGGACCCGACCGCGGAGACCGCGCGCCTCGCCGGTCGCAATGCCGGTCTCAAGTGCCACTGTAGGGCTCCGGTGCGTCGCCGGGCACGCTCTCGCATCCGATTTCCAGGATCTTCGACGGACCCGCACAAGTCCCCCTTCGGGGGACGGGCCCGGAGGCGCCCCGGGCGGGTGGCCGCGCTCGGGTCAGCCGGCCTTCGACTTGGGCGACTTGCGCGAGCTCGCGGGCGCCTTCTCGTCGCTCTCCCCCTCGCGCGACTGGGCCACGGAGCGACGCAGCGCCTCCATCAGGTCGAGCACCTCCCCGCCCGACTCGGCCGCGGCGCCGCCGAACGTCGCCTCGGTGTCGATCGCGTCGCCCTGCTCGAGCTTCGCCTCGACGAGGGTCGTCAGCTGCTCCTGGTAGTCGTCGCTGAACTTCTCCGGGGTGAAGTCGCTCGCGAAGCTCTCCACCAGCTGCCGCGACATCTCGAGCTCCGCATCCGAGATCTTCGGCGCCTCGTCGAGCTCGGGGAAGCGCGCCTCGCGCACCTCGTCCTCCCAGAGCAGGGTTTGCAGCACGAGCACGTCATCGCGCACCCGCAGTGCGGCCAGGCGGGTCTTCTGCCGCAGGGCGAACTTCACGATCGCCGTGCGGTCGGTCGACTCGAGGGTCTGCCGCAGCAGCACGTAGGCCTTCGTCGACTTCGAGTCGGGCGACAGGTAGTAGGGCTTGTCGAGCATGATCGGGTCGATCTGCTCGGTCGGCACGAACTCGACCACGTCGATGTCCTTGCTGCGCTCGACCGGCAGGGCGGCGAAGTCGTCGTCGGTGAGCACGACGGTCTGGTCGCCGTCGACGTAGGCCTTCGCGATGTCCTCGTAGGCGACCGTCTCGCCGCACACCTCGCAGGTGCGCTTGTAGCGGATGCGCCCGCCGTCCTCCTCGTGCACCTGGTGCAGGGGCACGTCGTGGGTCTCGGTCGCGGAATACAGCTTCACCGGCACGTTGACCAGCCCGAAGCTGAGCGACCCCTTCCAGATCGAGCGCATCCCCCCATCTTCCGCCCCCGCCGCCGGGGTGTCCATGCATGGCCGCACACGCGCGGGTGTGGAAGCGTGGGCGCATGGCGAGTCGGGATGCCGCGACGGAGCAGGCCGTCGTCGTCGCCGGGCGCCGCATCCGCCTCACCAACCTCGGCAAAGTGCTCTACCCGGCGACCGGCACCACGAAGGCCGAAGTGGTCGAGTACTACTCGCGCATCGCCGACGTGCTGCTCCCCCACATGCGCAACCGGCCGGTCACCCGCAAGCGCTGGGTCGCGGGCGTCGGAACGGCCGACGAGCCCGGCGAGGTGTTCTTCGAGAAGAACCTGCCCGACTCGGCTCCGGACTGGATCCCGGTGCGCGAGATGGCGCACTCCGACCACACCACCCGCTACCCGCTCGTCGACGACCTCGCCACCCTGGTGTGGATGGCGCAGCAGGCGGCCCTGGAGCTGCACGTGCCGCAGTGGCGGTTCGGGGCCGGCGGCGCGGCGCTGCACCCCGATCGGCTCGTGCTCGACCTCGACCCGGGCGAGGGCGCCGGACTGGCCGAATGCGCCGAAGTCGCCCGCCTCATCCGCCGCATCCTCGGCGGGATGGGACTCGAGCCCGTGCCGGTGACGAGCGGCAGCAAAGGCATCCACCTGTACGCCGCGCTCGACGGCTCGTGGTCGAGCGACGAGGTCTCGGCGGTCGCGCACGAACTGGCGCGCGCGCTCGAGGCGGACCACCCGAAGCTCGTCGTCAGCGACATGAAGAAGGCCCTGCGCGCCGGCAAGGTGCTCGTCGACTGGAGCCAGAACAACGCCGCCAAGACCACCATCGCTCCCTACTCCCTGCGCGGCCGGGAGCGGCCGACGGTGGCGGCTCCCCGCAGCTGGGACGAGCTCGACGACCCCGCGCTGCGGCAGCTCGAGTTCGGCGAGGTGCTCGCGCGCGTCGCGCGCGACGGCGACCCGCTCGCCGCGGTGGAGCGGGAGGTGTGGCACTCCGACCGCGAGGCGCGGCTCGCCACCTACCGCTCGATGCGCGACCCGGCGAAGACCCCGGAGCCGATGGGCGGCGAGGATGCCGCGGTGCGCGGGTCGGGCGACTCGTTCGTGATCCACGAGCACCACGCCAGCCGCCTGCACTACGACGTGCGCCTCGAGCGCGACGGGGTGCTGGTCTCGTGGGCGGTGCCGAACGGCATCCCCCACGATCCCGACCGCAACCACCTGGCCGTGCGCACCGAGGACCACCCGCTCGAGTACGGGCTGTTCGAGGGCACCATCCCGGCCGGCGAGTACGGCGCCGGCGAGATCGGAATCTGGGATCGCGGCCGCTACGACCTGGAGAAGTGGCGCGACGACGAGGTGATCGCGACCCTGCACGGCGAGAAGCACGGCGCGCACCGGATCGCCCTCATCCGCACCGAGGGCAAGAACTGGCTGCTGCACCGGATGAAGGACCAGCAGAGCGTCGACTGGGACGACCCGGCGAGCGTCGCCGCGTCGAAGGCGCGCACCTCGCGGAACCGCGGGCCGGCGCCGCAGCGGCGCGGGCTGCGTCGCGGCAAGACCGTGGTGGGCGGCCGCACCGGCGGGGCGGGGTCGGTCAGCCCGATGCTCGCCCACCTCGGCGAGCCCGACGCGCTCGCCCGGGGCGACTGGACCTTCGAGATGAAGTGGGACGGCTACCGGGCGATCGCGACCGTCCGGGGCGACGACCTCGACCTGCGCTCGCGCAACGGACTCGACTTCGCGCCGACCTACCCGGAGCTCGCCGCGCTCCGCGGCGCCGTGCGGGGCGACGCCGTGCTCGACGGGGAGATCGTCGCGCTCGACCCGGCGGGGCGCCCCGACTTCTCCCGGCTGCAGCAGCGATCCGGCCTCACCTCGCCCCGTGACGTGGAGCGGGCCCGGCGCGCCGCTCCCGTGCGCTTCCTCGCCTTCGACGTGCTCGAGATCGACGGCCGCGACGTCACCGGCGAACCGTATGCGGAACGCCGACGGATGCTGCGCGACCTGGTCGCCGACACCGACCTGGTCGCCGTGCCGCCCGACGCGGGCCACGACCTCGCCGCCGCGGTGGCGGCGAGCCGGGAACTCGGTCTGGAGGGCGTCGTCGCGAAGCGCAGCGACAGCCGCTACCGGGTGGGGCGCCGCTCGCGCGACTGGGTCAAGGTCAAGCACACCCGCACCCAGGAGGTCGTGATCGGCGGATGGCGCCCCGGCAACGGCGCCCGCGCCGACACGCTCGGGTCGCTGCTGGTCGGCATCCCCGACGCGTCCGGGCTGCGCTACGCGGGGCGCGTCGGCTCCGGGTTCACCGACCGCGATCTCGCGCGCCTGCGCGCCGCGCTCGACCGGATCGCCCGCGTCACCCCGCCGCTCGTCGACGTGCCCGACGCCGACGCCCGCGACGCCCACTGGGTGACGCCGAAGCTGGTCGGCGAGGTCGAGTACGCGGAGTTCACCCCCGACGGACGGATGCGGGCCCCCACCTGGCGCGGGCTGCGGCCGGACAAGTCCGCCGCCGAGGTGACGCGCGAGGCGCCCTGACCTGCGGAACGCCCTGACCGAGAGGCGCCCTGACCTGCGGAACGCCCTGACCGAGAGTCGCCCTGACCCAGGCCTCGCCTCCCCGGGCCCGCCGTCCGGCGGTGTCCGGGCTCGCGGCCCGGCGGCTTCCGGACCGATGCGGCAGTCTGGGGGCATGCACCGCATCCCGCCGGAACGCAAGGACGAGTCACTCGACGCCTGGAAGAAGGCCGAGCAGGAGCACCACCACGTCGTGCCCGAGCAGGAGTGGGACGAGCTCAAGGCCCGCACCCGCGCCGACCTCGAACGCCTCGGCGAGATCGACGCCGACCCCGACGACTGAGCCGCGAGCCGCCGACCGGCCTCAGTAGACGAAGATCGGCAGCCAGTCGGGGTTGTGCGCGTGCACGATCGCGAGGAACACGAGCGCGTCGAACAGCAGGTGCACGGCCAGCACGTAGCCGAGCGACCGGGTCTTGGCGAACAGGTAGCCCTGCAGCAGCGCGAACGGGATGGTGAGCAGCGGGCCCCAGGCGCGGTAGCCGAGCTCCCAGAGGAACGACACGAAGATCGTCGTCTGCAGCAGGTTCGCCTGCCAGAGCGGGAAGTGCCGCAGCAGCAGCGCGAGGCACGTGCAGATGAAGAACAGCTCGTCCCAGGTGCCCACCGCGTTCACCCCGACGAAGAACCGGGCCAGCTCCGAGAAGTCGGTGATGTTCGGCCAGTTGAGATAGGTGCCGGAGCGGATGAAGTAGAACGGCAGGATCAGCCAGCCGAGCGCGGGAACCGCGACCAGGTAGGCGATCTCGAGCCGGGTGAGCCGCTCCCGGATGCGCCACGGGAAGCCGTAGGCGCGGCGCCGGAAGACCAGCCGGTCGACGAGCAGCGGGACGAGCACCGCGAGCCCGAGCACCACGCCGATGCGGATGAAACTCGGCCACGAGACGTCGGCCTCGACGGAGGTGCTGCTCACGATGCCGATGCCGAGCCCGATCAGCACGAGGTCGCGCCCGAGGTCGCGGTCGATGATCACCGCCGCGACGAGCGACACGACGAGCATCGCGGCGCCCGCCTCGGGCACGCGCAGCGCGAAGAACAGGAACGCCGACAGCGAGACGCCGATCGCCGGCAGGATCTTGACCCCCGGGCGCGCCGGAGCGCGCGTCGGGGCGAACGGGACCGCGGCGCGGGGATCAGTCATCCGCGTCCTCGCCCGGCGCCGCGCCGTCGGACGCGCCGTCCGCCGCCGACTCGGCGTCCGCGAGCTCGGCCAGGTCGGGCAGCTGGATCACCCCGGTGACCGGGATGATGCCGCTCAACCGCCCGGGCGAGAGCACCTTGTCGAGCCGCTCCTCGGGCAGCAGCCCCGCCGCGAGCACCAGGTCGCGGATCGACGCGCGCGTGGTCAGCGCCTCGTGCGCGAGCGCGGCCGCGGCGGCGTAGCCGACGTACGGCGTGAGCGCGGTGACGACGCCGACGTTCGCCCCCACCATGTCGGCCAGCCGCTCCCGGTTCGCCGTGATCCCCTCGACGCAGTTGACGCGCAGGGTGCGGCAGGCGTTCGTCATCCACGACAGCGACTGCAGGATGCTGTGCGCGATCACCGGCTCGAAGGCGTTGAGCTGCAACTGCCCGCCCTCGGCCGCCGCGGTGACGGTGGCATCCGCCCCGATGACCGCGAAGGCGACCTGGTTCACCACCTCGGGGATCACCGGGTTGACCTTGCCCGGCATGATCGACGACCCGGCCTGACGCGCCGGCAGCGAGATCTCGCCGAGTCCGGCCTGCGGCCCGGATGAGAGCAGTCGCAGGTCGTTGCAGATCTTCGACAGCTTCACCGCGGCGCGCTTGAGCGCGCCCGACACCGACATGAAGACGCCGGTATCGGAGGTGGCCTCGATCAGGTCGGGGGCGGTGACCTGCCGGATGCCGGTGAGCTGCTCCAGCTGGGTGCGCACCGCCTCGGCGTAGCGCGGGTCGGCGGTGATGCCGGTGCCGATCGCGGTCGCCCCGAGGTTGATCTCGCCGAGCAGCGGGATCACCTGACCGAGACGGTCGCGGTCCTCAGCCAGCGTGGTCGCGAACCCGTGGAACTCCTGCCCCAGCGTCATCGGCACCGCGTCCTGCAGCTGGGTGCGGCCGACCTTGAGCACCTCGGCGAATTCCGCGCCCTTGGCGGCGAACGCGTCGCCGAGCAGTCGGTGCTCGTCGAGCAGTCTCTGGATGCCGAGCACCATCGCCAGCTTGATCGCCGTCGGGTAGACGTCGTTCGTCGACTGCGAGCGGTTGACGTCGTCGATCGGGTGGATCGCCGCGTAGTCGCCCTTCGGGCGGCCCATGTGCTCGAGCGCGGCGTTCGCGATCACCTCGTTGGCGTTCATGTTGGTGCTCGTGCCCGCGCCGCCCTGGATCACACCCACCACGAATTGGTCGTGCAGCTCTCCGGCGACGATCCGCTCACAGGCGATCTCGATCGCCTCCGCCTTGGCCGGGTCGAGAGTGCCCAGGTCGCGGTTCGCCCGCGCAGCCGCCTGCTTGACCCGGGCGAGGGCGCGCACCAGGTCGGGGTAGTTGGAGATCGCGCGACGGGAGATCGGGAAGTTCACCAGCGCCCGGGCGGTGTGGATGCCCCAGTACGCGTCGGCGGGGACCTCCACCTCGCCCAGCGAGTCCCGCTCGAGGCGGGTGGGCGCGCCCGACGCCGCGTCGGCCAGTTGCGCGGCGGCCGGCTCGGGGCCGTTCGTCACCTGCATGGGTCGAGCCTAGGCGGGCCCCGGCCCGGCCGGGAGGGCCCGCCGCCCGAGGGCGGGGCGCCGTCCGGCCGGAGGGCACGTCCTCAGCCGAGCTGGGAGAGCGCGAACGCGGCGAGGAAGCCGAGCGTCGCGAGCAGCCCGGTCGCGGCCCGGTCCTGGGCGAACGCGCGGGGGATCATCGTGTTGCAGACCATCGCGAGCATCGCCCCGGCCGCGACCGTCGTGATCACCGCGATCAGCTCCGCCGGGGCGTCGCTGAGCAGCAGGTAGCCGGCCAGCGCCGCCACCGCGGTCACCCCGGCGACGGCCAGCCAGGTGCCGAACACCGAGCCGGCGGAGCGCCCCGCGCGACGCATCGCCTCCGAACTCGACAGGCCCTCCGGCAGGTTGGAGATCGCGATCGCCGCGACGACGGGCAGGCTGAGGCCGCCGGTCGCGGCCACGCTCAGCCCGAGCACCAGAGACTCGGGGATGCCGTCGAGCAGTGCGCCGACCAGCAGCACGCTGCCGCTGGCGTCGTCCCCGCCCCGACGCCGACCCCGCCGGTCGAGCGCCACGTCGGCGCCGACGTAGACGAGCGCGCCCACGGCGAATCCGACGACGGTGGGCACGAGTCCGCCGTCGCGGTGCGCCTCGGCGACGAGCTCGAACGCGAGCGCCGAGATGAGCACCCCGGCGCCGAAGGCGAGGATGCCGGCGACGACCGTCGCGGGCACCCGCGCGTACCAGCCGATGAGCGCGCCGACGAGCAGCAGCGACCCGGTCAGCAGTCCGCTGCCGGCGGCGAGGATCGCGTCCACGCGAGCGAGGCTACCGCCCGGATCCGGCGGCGGACGGGGCCGCCGCGCCGCCCCGGGTGTCCCCCGGAAACGGGCGGCCGCGTCCCCCGGACCGGGGCGTCCGCCGCGGGCCGCCCCGCCCTACGGTGGAGGGACACCGGCCGGACAGGGGGGATGCGGTGAGCACCACCCGCGGATTCGGGATCCTCGCGGTCGCGGCGATCGCCGTCGCCGCCGTGAGCTTCGCCGTCGTCGACGTCACCGTGCGCGAGAGCTGCGCGGGCGAGGCGTGCGCCGCCGGCATTCCCGCGGTGGCGGTCACCTTCGCCGTGCTGGGCGTGCTCGCGCTGCTGGTGAGCGCGATCCCCGCGGTGCAGTGGATCGTCGAGCACACCGGCACCCCGCGTACCGCGGACCCCGAGGTCGAGCGCGAGCTGGAGCGGCTCGCCCGCCGCCGCGCGGCACGCCACACCCCCATCGACGACTGACCCGACCCTCCGGCCGCAGGCGGCTCGCGCGACGCGGTCGCCCCGGCCGCGCGGCCGGTCTCCCGGCGCGGCCCGCCGCGACCCGCGTAGGGTGCCGATGTGAGCGACACCCGGGATCCGCGTCGCTCCCGACTCACCCGTCCGACGGGCCACCGCGCCGTGACGGCCGTGCTCGCCATCGTCGGCATGAACGCGTCGTTCATGATGACCATCGTCCTGCCCATCCAGGCGCGACTGCCGGAACTGCTCGACGCCGGCAAGGACGACACCGGATGGGTGGTCACCGTCACCCTGCTGGTCGCCGCGATCGTGACGCCGATCGCGGGCCGGCTGGGCGACCTGTTCGGCAAGCGACGCATCCTGCTCGCTCTGCTCGCCGTGCTGGTGCTGGGATCGGTGATCGCCGGGCTGTCCCACTCGCTCGCCGGGGTCATCGTCGGACGCGGCCTGCAGGGCGCCGCCATGGGCTCGGTGCCGCTCGGCATCTCGATCCTGCGTGACGTGCTGCCGCCCGCCCGTCTCGGGCCGGCGGTCGCCTTCGTCAGCGCGACCCTCGGTATCGGCGGGGCGCTCGGCCTGCCGCTGGCGGCCCTCTCGGCGCAGCTGCTCGACTGGCACGTCATCTTCTGGCTGTCGGCGGTGCTCGGTGTGCTGTGCTTCGTCCTCGTCGCGACCGTCGTGCCGGTCAGCGTGCTGCGCTCGCTCGGCCGGTTCGACGTGTTCGGCGCGATCGGGCTGGCGGTCGGGCTCGCCGGCGTGCTGCTCGCCGTCACCAAGGGTGCGGCCTGGGGCTGGACATCGCCGGCGACGCTCGCCTGCGGCATCGGCGGCGCGGCGGTGCTCGCGGTCTGGGCCGTCGTCGAGCTGCGGGTCGCCAGCCCGCTCGTCGACCTGCGCGTCGCGGTGCGGCCGACGGTGCTGTTCACGAACCTGTCGTCGATCGCGCTCGGCTTCGCCCTGTTCGCCCACAACGTGGCCGTGCCGCAGATCCTCGAACTCCCGGTCGACACCGGCGTGGGCCTCGGGCAGACCCTGCTCACCGCGAGCCTCGTGATGATGCCCAGCGGGATCATCATGATGATCGGCTCCCCCATCACCGGTCGGATCGCCGACCGCGTGGGCGGGCGCAACCTGCTCGCCGCCGGCGCCCTGTTCACCGCGCTGTCGTTCGTCTGGCTGCTGTTCTTCAGCTCCGAGGTCTGGCACTTCCTCGTCGCCGTGGTCATCGTCGGCGTGGGCATCGCGCTCGCCTTCGCGGTGATGCCGATGCTGATCATGAGCGCGGTCCCGGCGACGGAGACGGCCGCGGCCAACGGTCTGAACGCGCTGATGCGCTCACTCGGCACGACGACCGCCGCGGCCGTGGTCGGGACGATCCTGGCCACGACGAGCACCGAGGTCGGCGACACCGTGGTTCCGAGCGCGACCGGATTCACCGCGACCTGGGCGGTGGCGCTCGGCGCGGGGGTGCTCGCCGCGGCGCTGGCGATGCTCATCCCGCGTCGACCGCGCGATTACCCCGAGCGCGAGGCGATGCCCCCGACCGGCAGCATCCCGACGATCGACTGGGCCGACGGGCGTCGGCCGCGGGTCGACCCGCCGCGGGCGGCCGACTAGAGCCGGTCGACGCCGAGCACGCGCACGATCGCGACCCCCTCCTCGGCCGACGCGCCGAGGTCGACCTCGGCGCGGATCCCCCAGTCGTGATGCCCCGCCGGGTCGTCGAGGATCTGCCGCACCCGCCACACGTCCGGGTCGCGATCGATCACCAGGCGCGCGGAGCTGCGGGCATCGGGCCCGGTGCCGATCTCGTCGTGCTCGTCGTAGTACGCGTCGAGGGCCTCCGGCCAGCCGGCATCAGGGTCGAGCGCCACCAGCTCGTCGTCCCGCTGCAGCGCCGCCAGCTGCACCCGCCGCCACAGCTCGTTGCGCACCAGCACGAGGAAGGCGCGCGGGTTCGCGACGACGCTCGTCGGCTGCGGCGGGCGCAGGTCGGCATCCTCGCCCCGCTCGGCCGCGGCGGTGCCGGCGGTGAGCGCCTCCCACTCATCGAGCAGGCTCGAGTCGACCTGGCGCACCAGCTCACCCAGCCACTCGATCAGGTCGCGCAGCTCGTCGGTCTTCGCCTCATCCGGGATCGTCTGGCGCGCGGCCCGGAACGCGTCGGAGAGGTAGCGCAGCACGAGGCCCTCGCTGCGGCCCACCTCGTAGAAGGCGACGTACTCGGCGAAGGTCATCGCCCGTTCGTACAGGTCGCGCACGACCGACTTGGGCGAGAGCTCGAAGTCGCGCACCCACGGCTGGCTCGAGGCGAAGGTGGCGAAGGCCTCGCCGAGCAGCTCCTCGAGGGGCTTCGGCCAGGTGACCTCCTCGAGCAGCTCCATCCGCTCGTCGTACTCGATGCCGTCGGCCTTCATCGCCTGCACCGCCTCGCCGCGGGCCCGGTACTGCTGCTGAGCGAGCACCGTGCGCGGGTCGTCGAGGGTCGCCTCGATCACGCTCAGCACGTCGAGCGGGTAGGTCGGCGCCTCGCGGTCGAGCAGCTCGAACGCGGCGAGGGCGAACGGCGACAGCGGCTGGTTGAGCGCGAAGTCGGGCGGCAGGTCGACGGTGAGGCGGATGCGGGCGGACCCGTCGAAGCCGCCGCCGATCTGCTCCACCACGCCGCCGGTGCGCAGCGTGCGGTAGATGCCGATCGCGCGTCGGGCGAGCTCCCGCTTCCGCTCCGGCGGCTCGTGGTTGTCGGTCACCAGTGCGCGCACCGCGTCGAACGCGGCTGCCGGCTGGTCCGCGCCGTCGCGTCCGATGAGGTTGATCATCATCGCCGCGGTCACCGTCATCGAGCTGGTGAGCGTCTCCGGCGGCGCGGCGATCATCCGCTCGAACGATCCCGGACCCCAGGATACGAATCCCTCCGGCGCGCGCTTCTTGGGCCCCGGCTTCCGCCCCTTCGCCTCGGCCTTCCTCGCCGCCACGACGTTCTCGATCTCGTGCTCGGGCGCCTGGGCAACGACCTCGCCCGCGGTGTCGAAGCCGGCGCGTCCCGCGCGGCCCGCGATCTGGTGGAACTCGCGGGCGGTGAGCTGCCGCATCCGGGTTCCGTCGAACTTGGTGAGCGCGGTGAGCAGAACCGTGCGGATGGGGACGTTCACCCCGACGCCGAGGGTGTCGGTGCCGCAGATCACCCGCAGCAGTCCGCGCTGCGCGAGTTGCTCGACGAGGCGCCGGTACTTGGGCAGCATGCCCGCGTGGTGCACCCCCACCCCGGAGCGCACGAGCCGGTTGAGCGTCTGGCCGAACCCGGCGGAGAAACGGAACCCGCCGATCGCCTCGGCGATGCGGTCGCGCTGCTCGCGGCTCGCCACCCGCGCCGACACGAGCGCCTGCGCGCGCTCGACGGCCGCGGCCTGGGCGAAGTGCACGATGTAGACCGGGGCGAGACCGTCGTCGAGCAGCTGCTCCACCGTCTCGTGCACGGGGGTGTCGACGTACCGGTAGTCGAGTGGGACCGGACGCTCGACACCGGTCACGTGCGCCACCTCGCGCCCGGTGCGGCGCTCGAGGTCGGCCGAGATGTCGGTGAGGTCGCCGAGCGTCGCCGACATCAGCAGGAAGCGCGTGCGCGGCAGCTGCAGCAGGGGGACCTGCCACGCCCAGCCGCGGTCGGGTTCGGCGTAGAAGTGGAACTCGTCCATCACCACGACGTCGGCCTCGGTCGCCGCGCCGTGGCGCAGCGCCTGGTTGGCGAGGATCTCGGCCGTGCAGCAGATGATCGGCGCGTCGGGGTTCACCCGCGAGTCCCCCGTGACCATGCCGACGTTCTCGGCCCCGAAGACGTGCACCAGGTCGAAGAACTTCTCGCTGACGAGGGCCTTGATCGGCGCGGTGTAGAACGACCGCTCGCCCCGGGCGAGGGCCGCGGCGTGCGCCGCGACCGCCACCAGCGACTTGCCGGTGCCGGTGGGCGTGGAGAGCACGACGTGCCGGTCGAGCACCAGCTCGAGGATCGCCTCCTCCTGCGCCGGATAGAGGCGGATGCCGCGCTCGCGCACCCAGTCGTCGAAGACCGCCACGAAGGCATCCGGGTCCCACGGGCGCGGCAGCGAGTCGACCAGGGGCATCCGTCGAGTCTGCCGCACGGCGCGGGGCGCCCGCGGGCCAGCGGCGCCTCCCGCCGACCGCCCCCGGACTGGGTAGACCGCCCGGGTATCCCCGGGGAACCCCCATCGCTTAGAATCCACTGGGAATCGCGATCATTCGCGCCCGCGTCGCGGGCCGTGCGGGGAGAGGAGCATGCCGTCATGAGCGATGACGACGTCCGCGTCCCCGCCGGGTGGTACCCCGACCCGCTGGGTCTGCCGCAGCTGCGCTGGTGGGACAACCACGCGTGGACCGAGCACACCTCCGACGCGCGGCAGCCGATGATGGCGCAGGAGACGACGACCACCAAGCTCGCGTACGCCGACGACGAGCCGGCCGAGCCGCTCGACGACCTGCCCTCGCGCCGCGAGATGCGCGAGCGCGAGCGCGTCGCCCTCGCCGAGTCCGACGGCGACTCGGAGCAGACCGTCGACGCCGCCGCGTTCGACGAGCCGCTGCTGTCGCTCGAGGCGCCGACGCAGGACGCCGACACCTCGGAGCCCGCGCCGGCGGTGAAGCTCGCGCTCGGCGGCTACCTCGACGACGCGCCGACGAGCCTCCCTTACGACCTCGACGAGCGCTACGACGACCTGCTCGGCGTTCCGAGCACCCCGCGCGCCTCGGCGGCGCACGCCTCGAGCGGCGCCACCCACTACGTGCCGGAGGCGGCCGAGGAGACCCGGCCGCGCCCCACCCGCACGACGGCGGCGCTGCACACGAGCACCGGGCCCGCCTGGCTGCTCACCCTGCTGCCCGTCTACGCGCTGCTCGTCGGCATGCTCATCTTGCTCTCCGGCTCCGCCGCGGCGAACCCGCTGGTGAACCTCGGCGTCATGGTCGCCCTGCCGTACGTCGCCGGGATCGTGCTCGCCTACGTCGACCGGCGGATGCTGATCGCCAACGGCATGGAACAGCCCGCGCACTGGGCCTGGTCGCTGCTGAGCGCCCCCGTCTACCTGGTGGCCCGACTCATCGCCACCGTGCGCGAGGCCGGCAACGGCTTCGGCCCCGTGCTCACCTACGTGGTGCTCGCGATCTTCGGACTCGGCGCCATCGTCGCCGTTCCCGGTCTCGTGATGGTGTACTCGCCGGCGACCTGGTCGGCCGAGGCGGAGGCGTCGATCGCCACCGACGCGGCGGCCATCGGGGCGAACCTGACCGTCGACTGCCCCGACGAGGTTCCGATGCTGGTGAACCAGTCGTTCTCGTGCCGCGCGGCGAACGACGACGGCGAGGTCTTCGACGTGCGGGTGAGCCTGCAGCGCGCCAACGGATGGATCGACTGGCGCGTCGACGACTGGGGCGTCTTCACGATGTGAGCCGGGCTCGCGAAAATGCGAGCCGGACACGCCCCGAACGGGGACCTGATCCTCCCCGGAGACCCGGATACAGTGGGAGCGACCCCCGCCCCACCCCCCGGATCTCGGTGAAGGACCAGGCGTGACCGATCAAGCGACGCGAGTCGTCCCCGCAGGATGGTACGAGGACCCCGCGTCGCCCGCGCACGTCCGCTGGTGGAACGGGCTCGCCTGGACCGAGCACACGGCCGCGAAGCCGGAGTCGCGCGTCACGGCGCAACCCGCCGCCGACCAGACCGCCGCCCAGGGCGCGGGGTACGGCCAGAGCGGTTACGGCCAGAGCGCCGGCTACGACCAGGCCTCGTCCGCGCAGTCGGCGTACGGGCAGGCGGCCCAGGATGCCGCCGCGCAGGCCCGAGCCGCCGCGCAGGCCGGAGCCGCCGCCCAGGCGGCCGAGCACACGTCCGCCGACGCCTGGTACACCACCCCCGAGTCGCAGGCGGAGTCGGCGCGCATCGCCGAGGCCCGCGAGCTGGAACGCGAGTTCGGCATCTCGACCGCCGAGCACGAGGTCGTGCAGCAGCGGCACGACCAGGCGGCCGTCGACGACGCCTACCGCGCCGACTGGGGCGCCGACGAGGAGGAGCCCCCGACCTCCACCGCCTCGGCATGGCTGATCGCGCTCTGGCCGGTGTTCACGCTCGCCGCCGCCGCGGCCGCGGCGTACCTGTACTTCTACGTGCAGCCCGAGCTCTACGTGCTCGGCCTCGGCGCCGTGCCGCTGCTGCTCACCGTGCTGTGGGCCATCGCCGACGCGCGTCGTCTGCGGCAGCTGGGCCACCGCCCGGCGAGCGCGGCGCTCGCCCTGCTCGGACCGTTCGTCTACCTCGTCGCCCGCCGTGTGCGGGTGCGCGGCTCGGGCCCGCTCGTGGCGTTCCTGATCTTCACCGCGACCGCGGTCGGACTCCCCGTCGCCGCGGTGGCCACCGACAGCGCACGTCCGGTGACGACCGCGCTCGAGATCCAGCAGACGGTGAGCGCCGACCTCATCGGCGACGGGCGCGCGACGAGCGTGAACTGCCCGTTCTTCGTCGAGGACTTCAGCACGGGCGCCCTGTACACCTGCTCCGTCAAGCTGCCGAACGGCGCGTCGACGGTCGTCTGGGTGAGCATCGACGGCGAGGACGGCGAGTTCTCCTACGCGCTGTCCGCGCGCTGACCCCGCGACCCGGGCGCGTCATCCCGCCCGCTTAGGGTGAGAGGGATGCGACTTCTCCTCCTCCGCCACGGGCAGACCCCGGCCAACGTGTCCGGCATCCTCGACACCGCCGCTCCCGGTCCCGGTCTCACCGACCTCGGCGCGCGGCAGGCGCAGGCGGCGGCCGACGCCCTGGCCGACCGCGGCATCGAGCGTCTCTACGTGTCGCGCCTGCGTCGCACCCACGACACCGTGGCGCCACTCGCCCGCGCGCGCGGCCTGCAGCCGGTCGAGCTGCCGGGCCTGCACGAGATCGAGGCCGGCTCGCTCGAGGGGCGCTCCGACCGCGAGGCGGTGCACGAGTACCTCGAGACCGCATTCGCCTGGGCGTTCGGCGACGACGAGCGCGCGATGCCGGGCGGCGAGCGGGGCGGCGAGTTCTTCGCCCGGTTCGACGCCGACATCGCGCGGATCGCCGCGGAGACCGGCCCCGACGGCACCGCGCTGGTGGTCAGCCACGGAGCCGCCATCCGGGTGTGGACCGCCCGCCGCGTGCCGATGCCGCCGGGGCGCGACGATCCCGCGCACCTGGAGAACACCGGGCTGGTCGAACTCGACGGTGGGCCCGAGTCGGGCTGGACGGCGCTGTCGTGGGGCGGTCCGCCGGTCGGCGGGGCGCGGTTCTCCGACCGCCACGACCACGACATCACCGGGGAGTACGACGCCGACGACGTCGAGTGACGTCGTCCGGGCGCGCGAGCGCTCGGGGTGGCACCGGGGCGACGACGGTGGCGCGCCGTAGGGTCGGCACGTGACCGCCAGCCGACTGCTCCGCGCCCGCGTGGAGCTGGTGCACGAGGCGATCGACCGGCTCGGCGGGCTCGAGCCGGCGTGGAGCGCGCTGGTCGCGGCCCACGCGTTGCGCGCCGACCGGCCCAGCAGTGCCGCGATCGCCGACGCGTTCGGCGGGCCCGCGGCGGGCGTCGACGACCTGCTCGACGGTCTCACCCTCACCCAGATCTCGGTGCTCTACGAGTCGTCGCTCGCCCACGTCGACCACCGCAGCCGCAAGAGCAGCGGCCAGTACTTCACGCCCGACGACGTGGCGCGGTTCCTCGCGGAGCGCGCGGCCGGGTTCCCGCCGGGCGTCTGGATCGACCCCTGCACCGGCGTGGGCAATCTGGCGCACGCGCTCGCGGCGGCGCAGCCCGATCCGGCGGCGTTCGTGGCCGAACACCTCGTGCTGGTCGATCGCGACCCGCTCGCGCTACGCATCGCCGTGGCCCTGCTGTCCCTCGAGTTCGAGGCCGAGCGGTCCGTCTGGCCCGCACTGCGCGATCGTGCCCGGGTCGCCGACGCCCTCGCCGACCCGCTGCCCGACTACGACTTCGCGATCCTCAACCCGCCGTACGTGCAGGTGCCGCGCGACGACCGGTTCGCGGTGGCCGAGGCGCGCGACCTGTACGCCTACTTCCTGGAGCGGATGCTGCGCGACGGCCGCGGGCTGGTCGCGATCACGCCGCAGAGCTACACCTCCGGCCGCCGGTATGCGCCGCTGCGCCGCCTGCTGGTGCGGGAGTGCGCCGAGCTCGACGTGTACTGCTTCGACAACGTGCCCGACACGGTGTTCCGCGGGGTGAAGTTCGGATCGCAGAACAGCAACCGGGTCAACTCCACCCGCGCCGCCATCCTGGTCGCCCGCCGGCACCCCGAGGGCACGCCGCACCGGCACCGCATCACCCCGCTGCTGCGCTGGCGCGCGCACGAGCGGGCCACGCTGCTAGCGACCGCCGACGAGTTCCTGGCGCCGCTGCAGCCGGATGCCGACCGCGCGTTCCCGAAGGTGGGGGCCGACCTGGTCGACCTGCACCGCGCCCTCGCGGCGACCGAGCAGACGGTGGGCGACCTGCTCGCCGACGAGCCGACCGCGTTCCACCTCGACGTGCCGATCACGCCGCGCTACTTCCTCACGGCGGCCCGGCGGGAGCTGGACCGGGGCCACCGCATCCGACTCCACTTCGTCACCGCCGCCGACCGCGACCGCGCGGCGGTGGTGCTCAACTCGTCGCTCGCGCACTGGTGGTGGCGGGTCTACGAGGGCGGCATCACGGTGAGTCGCACGACGCTGCTGGGCATCCCGGTGCCGCTCGACGGCGCTCCCCCGCACCTGCTCGCCGACCTCGAGCGCTCGGAGCGCGACAACGTCGTGGTCAAGGTGAACGCGGGGCTGCGCAACGAGAACGTCAAGCATCCGTGGTGGCTGCTGCGGCGCCTCAACGCGGCGGTCGCACCCGACCACGTCGACGCGCTGATGGGCACGCACGCCAACTCCGACCTCCCGGCGCGACCCGATGCGGACGCGGCCGTGCGCGACGCCGCGGCCGGCTGAGGAGCCCACCCGGCCGCGGCGAAGCCCCAGGGCGCCCCGCAGGACGCGGGTCAGCCGACGAGGCGCTCGTGCCAGGCGTTGGCCGACACGTCGGTGAGCGACGCCACCTGGTCGACGACGACCCGCTTGCGCGCCGCGTCGTCCGCTGCGGCGGCATAGTCGGCGGCGAACACGACGTCGAGGCCGGTCGGATCGGCCAGCAGCGCGTCGGCGAGCTGGGTGAGCAGCGCGCGCTGCCGGGTGTAGAGAGGCTGCCGCTTGTCGGTCGCCATCACGTGCGCGGCCACGATCCCCTTGAGCACGGCGATCTCGGTGCGGGTCTCGTCGGGCACGATGACGTCGGCGGCGAAGCGCGCGAGCGGCCCCTCGGGATGCGCCTCGCGGGTGGCGCGCACCGCGTGCCCGGCGAAGCGGCCGATGAGCAGGCTGGTGAGGTTCTTCAGCCGCGCCAGGTCGATTCGTGAGCCCTCCCACGACTCGATCCAGATCTCCAGGTTGTCGAGCCGGTCGAACGCGGCCATGAGCTCGTCGTGGCCGTACTCGCCGCCGACCCAGTCGACCATCGCGTCGACGAGCGCGTCGTGGTCGGACCGGCTGCTTAGCGCGCGCACATCGACGAAGCCGCCGACGATCGCGTCCTCGAAGTCGTGCACCGAGTAGGCGATGTCGTCGGAGAGGTCCATCACCTGCGCCTCGATGCAGCGCGCCCGGTCGGGGGCGTCGCCGCGCAGCCAGGTGAAAGCATCCGCGTCGTCGTCGTAGAAGCCGAACTTGCCACGGCCGCTGCCCGGGTCGACGACCGCCTGGCTCTCGGGCCACGGGTACTTGCACGAGGCGTCGAGGGTGGCGCGCGTGAGATTGAGCCCGTGCGTGCCGTCGGGGCCGAACACCTTCGGCTCCAGCCGGGTGAGCACGCGGAGCGTCTGCGCGTTGCCCTCGAACCCGCCGATGTCGGCGGCCCACTCGGCGAGCGCCTTCTCGCCGTTGTGCCCGAACGGCGGATGCCCGAGGTCGTGCGCGAGGCACGCCGTGTCGACCACGTCGGGGGCGAGGCCGAGCCGCACCGCGAGCTCCCGGCCCACCTGCGCCACCTCGAGCGAGTGGGTGAGCCGGTTGCGGGCGAAGTCGAGGCCCGCGGTGGGGCTCAGCACCTGGGTCTTCACGGCGAGCCGCCGCCACGCGCTCGAGTGCAGAACGCGCGCCCGGTCGCGGGCGAAGTCGCTGCGGCGGCTGGAGTGCTCCTCGGGGAGGCGGCGCTCGACGTCGCGGGGCGAGTACCCGGGCGGGAGGTCGGCCCCGCCGTGGTGCCCGTCAGCCACCGCTCGTGCTCAGCTCGGCGTCGACCAGCTCGGTACGGTGGGTCTCCTGCAGTTCGCGACTGTCGAGCCAGTTCTCGGGCAGGCTCGGCTTCTTCGGCGTGCCGGCCCGCCCGCGCGGCCCCTCCGCGGTCTCGCCGGGGTACGGGGTGTCGGCGTCGAGGGTGCCGAGCAGGTCGTCGATCTCCTGCAGGCTCGACGCCATGGCGAGCGCCGCGCGGGTCTCGCCGCCGACCGGGTAGCCCTTGAAGTACCAGGCGACGTGCTTGCGGATGTCGCGGCACGCGCGCACCTCGTCGTCGAAGAACTCGACGAGCAGTTCGGCGTGGCGGCGGAACGCCCGGGCGACCTCGCCGAGCGTGGGCTCGGCGTGGCACTCCTCGCCCGCGAAGGCCGCGGCCAGGTCGCCGAACAGCCACGGCTTGCCGAGGCAGCCGCGTCCGACGACGACGCCGTCGCATCCGGTCTCGTCGACCATCCGCAGCGCGTCCTCGGCGCTCCAGATGTCGCCGTTGCCGAGCACCGGGACGCTCGTCACCGTCTGCTTGAGCTCCGCGATCGCCGACCAGTCGGCGGTGCCGGAGTAGAACTCGGCGGCGGTACGGGCGTGCAGCGCGACGCTCGCCGCTCCGGCGCCCTCGGCGATCCGTCCCGCCTCCAGGTAGGTGAGGTGGTCGGCGTCGATGCCCTTGCGCATCTTCACCGTGACCGGCACGTCGCCGGCCGCCTTCACCGCCTGCTCGACGATGCCGCGGAACAGGTCGAGCTTCCACGGCAGGGCCGCTCCCCCGCCCTTGCGGGTCACCTTCGGCACCGGGCAGCCGAAGTTCATGTCGATGTGGTCGGCGCGGTCCTCGGCGACGAGCATCGTCACCGCCTCGCGCATCGTCGCCGGGTCGACGCCGTAGAGCTGGATGCTGCGCGGCGTCTCCGACTCGTGGTGCCGGATGAGGCGCATGCTCTCCGGGGTGCGCTCCACGAGCGCGCGGCTGGTGATCATCTCCGACACGTATAGCCCGGCGCCGTACTCGCGGCAGAGGCGCCGGAACGCCGTGTTGGTGATCCCCGCCATGGGCGCGAGCACGACCGGCACGTCGAGGCTGAGCGGCCCGATGCGCAGCGGCGCGGGCGCCGTGCTTGCGAGGATGGAGGTGGACACGACTCCGATTCTTCCAGAGCGTGCGGGATGCGGCCGGACGGCCGGAGAGGACGGGCCGATGACGACGGGACGCGAGCGGGTGGCGGCGGATGCCGAGGCGCGCGGGATCGACATCGAGTTCGTCGAGCGCGCGGCGGCGCGCTCGCTCGAGGAGGCGGCCGAGATCCTCGGGATCACCCCGGCCGACATCGTGAAGTCGCTCGTCGTGAAGCGCCACGACGGCGACTTCCTGTTCGCCCTCGTCCCCGGCGATCGGCAGATCTCCTGGCCCAGGCTGCGCGCGCTCGTCGCGGTGAACAAGCTGCAGATGCCGGCGCCCGATGTGGCGCTCGACGCGACCGGATACGAGCGCGGCACGATCACCCCGCTCGGCTCGACCACCGCCTGGCCGGTCTACGCCGACGAGCGCATGGTCGGGCGTCGCGTGTCGATGGGCGCGGGCGAGCACGGCCTCAGCCTGTTCGTCGACGCCGACGACCTCATCCGGGGCCTCGGCGCCACGGTCGCCGACCTCAGCGACCCGCTCACGCCTCGGGGCTGACCGCCTCGGCATCGGCGTGCGGCGGGGCGACGGAGCGCTCGTCGCCCGTCGCATCCGCAGCACCGCCGGGGATCACGCAGGTGTCGTCGCCGCAGACCATTCCCGGGTCCCCGAGCATCTCGAGCCCGCCGCCGGAGCTCACGCCGCGCCTCCCTCGGCGGTGCGGCGCTCGGCCACCTGGCGCAGCACGTCGGCGAACGTCGCGGGGTCCTGCGCGCCGGAGACGCCGTAGCGTCCCTCCACGACGAAGAACGGTACACCGCGGATCCCCAACTCCTCGGCCTGACGTTGGTCGGCGCGCACGGCATCGAGGTGATCACCGGCCTCCAGAGCCCTCACGGCATCGGCGCGGTCGAGCCCGATCTCGGCGGCCAGGTCGGCGAGCTCGGCGACGCGGCCGAGGTGGCGGCCCTGCTCGAAGTAGGCGGCGAACAGCCGCTCGACCATCTCGAGCTGCCGACCGTGCTCGGCCGCGTAGCGGATGAGCTGGTGGGCGAGCACCGTGTTGGTGTGGTGTAGCGCGTCGTAGTCGTAGTCGAGGCCGACCGACTCGGCGATGCCCGTCACGCGGTCGATCATGGCGCGCGCCGTCTCGACCGGGATGCCCTTGTGGCCCGCGAGGTACTCCTCCTCGCTGCCCTCGAAGTCGACGGGCGTGTCGGGCGAGAGCTCGAATGCGCGGTAGACCACCTCCACCGGCAGCCCGGACTCCGCGGCGCCGGCCTCGAACTTCCGCTTGCCGATGTAGCACCACGGACACGCGATGTCCGACCAGACGTCGATGCGGATCGGGTCGACGGGGGCCGGGGACTGTTCGGGGCTCACCCCGACCGAAACCCAGGTCTCGAGGCAGCTATTCCCGGCGGGGGCCGGTCGCCGCTCTTGAGGGTCGATACCCTTCGGCGGTCGGAGGTTCCCGCGGCGCGGGGCGCGTGTCAGGAGACGGGCGGGGTGCCGACCGGCACCAGAACCCGGATGCGGCTCAGCCGCTCGATGCCGCGACGGCGCGCGAGGTGCTCGATCCAGATCACGTAGCCGCCCATGGTGAGCACGGTGATGCCGACCCCGATCGGCGTGCCACCCTCGGCGGTGACCGCGGTGGTGCCGAGGATGCCCGAGGCGAGCACGAGGAACGCGACGATGTTGTTGAGCGCGTGCATCACGATCGCCGCCTCGAGCCCGCCGGTGCGCCAGGTGAGGATGGCGGCGGCGAGTCCGAAGACGCCCACGTCGAGCAGCCCCCAGATGTCGTAGATGTGGCCCGCGACGAACAGCAGGGTGGGGATGACGATGGCGAGCGGCAGCCAGCGCACCCAGGCGCCGATCGTCTGCATCAGCACGCCGCGGAACACGTACTCCTCGGCGGCGGCCTGGAACGGGACGATGAGCAGGATCAGCACGATGCTGAGCGCGATCGTCGGATCGAGCGCGGGGGCGGCGAGGGTGTCGCCCATGGCCACGCCGAGCCCGAGCGCGATCGACATCGCGACGACGGCCACGACGACCGCGGGGAGGAGGCAGGCGGCGAGCCAGCGCCCGCGCAGCCGGAAGGTGACCGAGTTGACGACGCTCGTCGCCACACCGGCGGGGCGGATGCCGGCGCACAGCAGGGCGAGCGGCACGCAGGGCAGCCAGACCACGACGCTGAGCAGCGCGACGGCGAGGTGGAACGGCGACGCCGCGTCGATGACCGCGAGGGCGAGCAGGTCGGCCTCGAAGTGCTCGACCGTGTCGATGCGGATCTCGCCGATCAGCACGCCGATCCCGGCACCCGCGCCGACCACGATGAACGACGCGACGAGCACGAACACGGCGAGCAGCAGCACCGCGAGCAGCGGACGCCACCACCGATAGGTCGGCTGCGCGCGCAGCAGCCGGTGGTAGGGGAGCTCGACGAGGCGGTCCTCGAGCGCGGCCTCGGCGAGCGGCGCGAAGCCGGGCGGCGGCGCGGCCGACGGGGCGTCGGCGCTCACGACGCCGCCCCGCGGGTGCGTGAGTCGGCCAGGCGGTCGAGCATGCGCAGTCCGCGCTCGGCCCAGGCGATCTCTGCCTCGGCGCGGGCGACGAGCCCTTCGTACGCATACCGCTTGAACGCGGTGGTGCGCTCGTGCTCCTCGGCCGGCGTGACGGCCAGGCGCCGGTTCAGCATGGGACTGGTCCCGGTGTCGATCTGGTCGATCTGGTCCTGCCACTGCTCCAGTTCGGCGCGGTGGTGCTCGATGTGCGCGTCCAGCTGGGCACGGGCGGCATCCGGGTCGGCCCACTCGAAGTAGGCCGACTTGAGGTGCATGGCGTCACGCACCCGAGCGTACGGGAGCGTTTGGTTCATCCAGTCGCGCAGCGCCTGTCGCCCCGCGTCGGTGATGTGGTACTCGCGCTTGGTGCTCTTCGCGCCCCAGGGGATCTCCTCGGCGCGCACCACGCCGTCCGCCTCCATCTTGCGCAGCTCGGGGTAGATCTGCGAGTCGGGGGCGTACCAGACGTGACCGACCGACGAGTCGAACCGCTTGTGCAGGTCGTAGCCGGTCATCGCGTCGACGCTGAGCAGGGCCAGCAGCGCGTATCGCAGGCTCACGGTGATCCCCCGGATGGAGTCGAGTCGGACGCGGGGCGGTGGCGGGGCCCCGCGTCCGACTCTACAAAGCGCGCCGGGTTACTGGCCGTAGCCGGTGCGCCAGCCGCCCTGGTACTCCTGGCGGGCCACCGTCGAGTACGGCACGGGGCTGACGACGACGCGCACGTCGGTCTGCTCGTGCGGCTCGACCGACGCCTTGGTGGTGTTGGGGCTCTCGCCCCACTTGACGCGCAGCTCGGTGCCCTCGGGGACATCCGGGTTGACGGTCGCGAGCGACAGCGCGCGCTTCTCGTTCGACGAGTAGCCGGTGAACATCGAGTAGCCGACCACGTTGTCGTCGGCGTCGACGATCGCGTCGTAGTTGGCCGATCCGTAGTTCGCCAGCGGCAGGTCGAAGAACTTGTAGCTGGGGCCGTCGACGTCGAGCAGCGACGCGTAGAGCTTCGTCACGTCCTCGGCGTTCCAGGCCAGCGTCACCTTCTTGCGCTGCGCGGCGGGGTCCATCTTCTCGAGCGTGTCGCGGCCGATGAAGTCGTGGTCGAACTTCACGAACGAGCCGTAGCCGAGCTCCCACGGGGTCATGTAGTAGTCCTCGATGTTCGACGAGACGAACGACCCGGCGAGGGTGCCGGTGGCCTCGTAGGAGTCGCCGGGCAGCCAGTCGCGGTAGCCCTGCTCCTCGGCGCCGGTGTAGATCGCCGGCAGCGGCGAGGGGATCCAGCCGGACTCGAGGGTGTTGGACGGGTAGGCGCGCGATCCGACGGGGACGAGGCCGAACTCGGCGCCCGCCTCGACGATGATGTCGCGGATCTTGTGGTGGTCGGCGTAGGGACCCCAGATCTCGAGACCCGGCGCGCCGGCCATGCCGTGACGCAGGGTGCGCACGTTCATGCCGCCGATCTTCATCGTCGACATGTTGAAGAATTTGAGCTGCTCGAGCGGTCCGCCGTTGAGCTTCTCGATCACGGCCCAGGCGTTGGGGCCCTGGATCTGGAAGCGGTAGTACTTGCGGCTCACGGCGTCGCCGTAGGGGCGCGAGTTCGAGCGGCGGTCGACCTCGACCGAGAGGTTCTTGTAGCCGCCGGTCTCACCGTGGTACATGAGCCAGTTGGAGGCCGGCGCACGGCCGACGTAGACGTACTCGTCCTCGGCCTCGCGGAACAGGATGCCGTCGCCGATGACGTGGCCCGACGCGGTGGTGGGCACGTACTGCTTGGCGCGGTCGACCGGGAAGTTGGCGACCGAGTTGATCGCGGTGTCCGAGATCAGGTTGATGGCGTCCGAGCCCTTGAGGAACACGTTGTCCATGTGGTGCGACTGGTCGTAGAGCACGGCCGTGTCACGCCACGCCTTCTGCTCCTTGATCCAGTTCTGGAAGTCCGCGGGGACTACGGGATAGATGTACGAGCCGATCTGCGAGTTGCGCAGCAGCTCCACCGGGCTTCCCGCGGCGGCGATCGCCTCGGTCAGGTTCTTGTGGGCCATGTTTCTCTCTTTTCCTTCTCCGTCGAATGGATGACTGGGTCTGATGGATGCCTGGGTCGGGGCCGCGTGGGCCGGATGGTCAGAAGACGATGGTCTGGCGGCCGTGGCGGATGACGCGGTCCTCGCAGTGCGCCAGCACCGCACGCGACAGCACCTCACGCTCGACGTAGGCGCCCTTGCGCTGCATCTCCCCCGCCGTGTCGGCATGGGTGACCCGCACCACGTCCTGCTCGATGATCGGACCCTCGTCCAACTCCTCGGTCACATAGTGCGCGGTCGCGCCGATCAGCTTCACCCCGCGCTCCTTCGCCTTCCGATACGGACCCGCACCGATGAACGCCGGCAGGAACGAGTGATGGATGTTGATCACCGGCACCCCCACCTGCTCCAGGAACTCCGCCGAGATGATCTGCATGTACCGCGCCAGCACCACCACATCCACGTTCCCCGCGAGCAGCTTCAGGATCTCCGCCTCCGCCGCGCTCTTGTCCGGACCCTGCGACGGGACATGGAAGAACGGAATCCCGAACGACCGCACATCATCCGCCACATTCGTGTGATTGCTGATCACCATCGGCACCGTCATCGGGATCTCCCCCCGCCGATGCCGCCACAGCAGATCCAGCAGACAGT
>JBHIXX010000023.1:0-39237 GCA_041984585.1 Pseudolysinimonas sp.
CTACCTGATCGAGAACGCCGCCGGCCGCATCCTTCGCTTCAACCCGGAGACCGGCGCGAGCGCCGCCTTCCTGGACCTTCCCGACGCGCTGCTCGGCCAGTCGGGCGAGGAAGGGCTGCTCGGCCTCGCCTTCCATCCGGACTACGCGGCGAACGGCCGCCTCTTCATCCATTTCGTCAACGCCGACGGCGATATCGAGATCCGGGAATATGCGCGCGACGGCGCCCGGGCCGATCCGACGAGCGCGCGCACAATCCTCGTCGTTCCTCATCCCGACAACGCCAACCACAACGGCGGCACGGTCGCCTTCGGGCTGGACGGAATGCTCTACATCTCCGTCGGCGACGGCGGCGGCGCGGGCGATCCGGGGGAGAACGCGCAGGATTTAACCGATCTCCTCGGCTCTATCCTGCGGATCGACGTGGATGGCGACGATTTTCCCGGAAACGCGAACCGGAACTACGCGATTCCGGACGACAATCCATTCTCGGCCGGTCCGGGGCGGGGCGAGATCTGGGACTATGGGCTGCGCAACCCGTTCCGCTTCACCTTCGCCCCGGAGACCGGCGCGCTTGTGATCGCCGATGTTGGACAGAATGCGCGCGAGGAGATCAACGTTCATCCCTTCGGCGTCGCCGGCGGGATGAACTTCGGCTGGGACGTGCGCGAGGGCTCGCTCGTCTTCGAGCCGCCCGATCCGGGCGAGCCCGCGCCGAGCGACCCGTCCCTCGTCGGCCCGGCCTTCGAATACGGTCGCGATCTCGGCCAGTCCGTCACCGGCGGGGTGTTCAAGGGCGAGCGGGGCGGGCTCGACGGCGCCTATGTCTTCGGCGACTTCCTCTCCGGCAATGTCTGGGCGGCCTGGTTCGACGATGACGGCCGAGCGACGGATGTACGCCGGATTGAGGGCCAGTTCGCCGGCGAAGCCGCGCCCGGGCTGATCACGGCCTTCGCCACCGGGCCTGACGGGTCGCTTTACGCCGTCTCGCTCGACGGATCGCTCTCACGTTTCGGGATCGGGCGCGTGGCTGGTGATCGGGCCGACACGCTGAAGGGCGGCGCCGGCCGGGACGAGATCCACGGCGGCCGAAGCGGCGACGCCCTGTTCGGCGGCGCCGGAGCGGACACGCTCTTCGGCGGCGACGGCGCCGATCTGATCCGAGGCGGGCGGGGCGCGGATGTCGGGCGCGGCGGCGCCGGCGCGGACACGATCGCGGGCGGGCGCGGCGACGACCGGCTCAACGGCGCCGGGGGAGACGATGCGGTCCGCGGCGGGCGCGGGGACCCGCGACGACTTCAAGCCGCGGCCGTCCACAATCGACGTCGGCGACGACTACCCGGCCGGCGAGGGCGACCTCGAGTACGCGGTCTGGGGCACGCTGGTCTACACCGACGACTCGTCGGTGTGCGCCGCCGCGGTGCACGGCGGCTTCCTCGACCCGACCACGGGCGGCGTCGTGCGTGTGGTCGCCGCTCCCGGTCAGGAGTCGTACGAGGGGTCGGACACCGGACTCGTGACCAGCTCCGCGTGGGGTTCGTGGGACGCGAGCTTCGAGTTCGGCGTCGAGTGACGCGCGGGTGCGCCGCCCGTCGGCGCGCCTTTCGTGAGCGCGCCCTAGGCTGACGTCATGGGTCGGCTGCTGCAGGTGTGCGTCGTCGGGCGGTTGCACGACGACGCGGGAACCGTGGGCACGACGGCGATCGACAAGCGCCCGGTCGACGGCCCGGTGAAGGTCGGCCGGCTCGGCGTGTACGCCGACGTGCAGGCCGACCGCAAGCACCACGGCGGCGAGGAGAAGGCGGTCTACGCCTACGCGGCCGAGGATGCCGACTGGTGGGCCGAGCAGCTGCAGCGCGAGATCGCGCCGGGCACCTTCGGCGAGAACCTGCGCATCGAGGGTCTCGACGTCAGCGCCGCCCGGGTGGGGGAGCGCTGGCGCATCGGCGCGGGCGAGAGCGCCGTCGTGCTCGAGGTGACCTCGGCGCGCACCCCGTGCATGACGTTCGCCCGCTGGATGGGCGAGCAGGACAACGGATGGGTGAAGCGCTTCTCCGACGCGCGTCGCCTCGGTGCCTACCTGCGCGTCGTCACCCCCGGGCGGATCTCGGCGGGCGACCCGGTCGAGGTGATCGCGTCGCCGGAGGGCGCGCCGACGATCCTCGACGTCTACGCCGGGGTCTGACGACCGTAGCGGGCGACGAGCTCCGCGCCGGTTCCGCGCCACGGGGCGCCGTGCCCCGGGATCACCCAGTCGACGTCGAGCTCCGCGAGCCGACCGATGGAGGCGTCGGCGGCATCCGGGTCGTCGGTGAACGGCGCCGGCAGCACGCCCTCCCGGCCGCTGAGCACGTCACGGGTGGTGAGCGCGTCGCCGACGAAGACGGCGCGCACGGCGGGGACGTGCACGGCGACGCTGCCGGGCGAGTGGCCGGGCATCGGGATGATGCGCGGCGACCCCGGCAGGTCGAGCACCGCGTCGTCGCCGAACTCGACGACCTCGCCGATGTGGTGGGTGCGCAGACCGCCGCGCAGCGCGGCGGCCACCATGAACCGGGCGGTCGGCAGCAGCCGCGCCCCGTGCATGCCGGTGGCGGGCTTCTCGCCGGTGCGGGCGCGCTCGGCGTCGCCCGCGTGCACGTGCACGGGCGTGCCGTGCTCGACGCGCAGCCGCTCGGCGAAGCCGATGTGGTCGGAGTCGCCGTGGGTCAGCACGATGCCGCGGATGTCGTCGAGGTCGCGCCCGAGGGCCTGCAGTTCGCGGCGAACGGCCCGCAGGTCGCCCGGCAGGCCGGCGTCGATGAGGGTGGTCCCGTCGTCGGTGACGACGAGGTGGACGGCGACCAGGTCGTCGCCGATGCGGTGGAGTCCGGGGGAGAGCTGCATGACGGCTACGATACATAGCCTTCATGGCTACAGTCAATAGCCTATGCTCGGAGAGGTCGAGAGGAGACCGGATGCCCGCCCCGGAACGCGTCACACCGGACGAGATCGTCGCGGCCGCCGTCGACATCCTCGAAGCCGGGGGGCCGGACGCGATGACGATGCAGGCCGTCGCGACGCGGGTCGGGGTGCGGGCGCCGTCGCTCTACAAGCGGGTGGGCGACCGCGCCGACCTGCTCGCCCTCGCCGCCCGGTCGATCGTCGCCGACGCGGGAGCGCGCCTCGCCGACGCGGAGGGGGCGGATGCCGAGCAGTCGGTGCGCGACCTCGCGCACGCGTTCCGCCGGTTCGCCCGCGAGCGCCCCGAGGGGTTCCGCTACGCGTTCGGCACGTCGCCGTCGCGGCCCGTCGACGTCGGACTGCGCGAGGCCGTCGCGCCGCTGCTGCGCGTCACCGGCGCGCTGGTCGGGCCCGACCATGCCCTGCACGCGGCGCGCACCTTCACCGCGTGGGCGACCGGGTTCATCCTGATGGAGCTGGCCGACGCGTTCCGACTCGGCGGCGACGTCGACGAGGCCTTCGAGTGGGGACTCGACCGGCTGGTGGCCGGACTGCGTGCCTGACCTGTTCGACGACCTGACCGGTCGGCGACGGCTCAGCGCCAGACGTCCTCGGCGATCTCGACGATCTCGCGCATCTTCGCCCACTGCTGCTCCTCGGTGAGCACGTTGCCCTCCTCGGTGGAGGCGAAGCCGCACTGCGGGCTGAGCGCGAGCTGGTCGAGCGCGGCGTAGCCGGCGGCCTCGTCGATGCGGGCCTTCACGTCGGCGGCGGACTCGAGGTCGCCGCTCTTGCTGGTGATCAGTCCGAGCACGACCCGCTTGTCGCCCTTGGGCAGGTAGCGCAGCGGCTCGAAGCCGCCCGCGCGGTCGGTGTCGTACTCGAGGAAGTAGCCGTCGTAGTCGCACACGTCGAGCAGCTGCTCGGCCACCGGCTCGTAGCCGCCCTCCGAGATCCAGGTGGAGCGGAAGTTGCCGCGGCACACGTGCGTGGTGACCGTCATGTCGTCGGGGCGTCCGCGCAACGATGCGTTGAGCAGCTCGGCGTAGCGCTCGGCGATCCGGTCGGTGTCGAGTCCGCGCTCCCGCGCCTTCGCCAGTTCGGCGTCGGAGCACAGGTAGGCCCAGGCGGTGTCGTCGAACTGCAGGTAGCGGCATCCGGCGTCGTAGAAGGCGCGCACCGCGTCGCGGTAGGCGGCGGCGAGCGCCTCGTGGATGGCGGCGCGGTCGGGGTACTCGTCGGTGTCGATGTTGGGCTCTTCGAGCCGGAAGTCGAGCACCGTCGGGGCCGGGATGGTCATCTTGGGCATCACGCCGCCGGGCGTGTTCTCGGCGAGGTAGCGGAAGTGCTCGAGCATGGGGTGGTCGTCGGAGAACCCGATCGGCCCGGTGACGGCGACGCCGCGCGGCTTGGTCTGCACGCCCTGGAACTGGATGCCGTGGTCGAGTTCGCGCACCTCGACGCCGTCGAGCATGCCGAAGAAGTCGAAGTGCCACCACGAGCGGCGGAACTCGCCGTCGGTGACGTCGTGCAGGCCCACCTCGGTCTGCCGGCGCACCAGTTCGGCGATCTCGTGGTCCTCGACCTCGCGCAGTCCGGCGTCGTCGAGGGCCCCGGTCGCGTGCGCGGCGCGCGCCGACTTGATCGCCTCCGGCCGGAGGAAGCTGCCGACGTGGTCGGCGCGGAACGGAGCTCGGTCGCTGCTCATCCGGTCAGTCTGTCACGCGCCGCCGGGGTGCCCCGGGTCGGACGTCCCGCGCCGTCACACGACGGTGATCAGGTCGATTCGAGGCGGGACGGCTCGTCGTCGTCCCGCCGGCGGGCGCGCTGGATGGCGTCGGCGGCGCGCACCAGGGTGAGGTGCGAGAACGCCTGCGGGGTGTTGCCGACGTGCCGGCCGGTGTGCGCCTCGAGCTCCTCCGAGAGCAGGCCCACGTCGTTGGCGGCCGCGACGAGCCGGTCCATCAGGGCGACGGCGTCGTCGACGCGGCCCGACCCGGCGTACTGCTCGACCAGCCAGAACGCGCAGGCGAGGAACGGATGCTCGTCGCCGGGCAGCCCGTCGACGCCGCTCTCGGTGCGGTAGCGCAGCGGCAGCCCATCGCGAAGCAGGTCCTGCTCGATCTTGGCGACGGTGCCCAGCATCCGCGGGTCGTCGGGGGAGACGAAGCCGATCTGGGCGAGGGTGAGCAGCGACGCGTCGACCTGGTCGGATCCGTAGTACTGCACGAACGAGCCGAGTTCGTCGTCGTAGCCGTGCTCGTCGATCTCGGCGCGCAGCCGGTCGCGCAGCTCTTCCCAACGTTCGACGGGGCCGTCGAGGCCGTGGTCGCGCACGGCGCGGATGCCGCACTCGAACGCGGCCCAGAGCATCGCCCGCGACTGGGTGAAGTTCTGCAGGTCGCCGCGGATCTCCCAGATGCCGTGGTCGCGGCGGTCGAACCAGCGCTCCACCTGTGTGAGCAGCGCCACCTGCAGCGGCCACGAGACCTCGTCTTCGGCGACGCCGATCATGCGCGCCTGCTCGAGCGCGAGCATAACCTCGCCGAAGATGTCGCCCTGGTACTGGTCGTAGGCGCCGTTGCCGGCGCGCACCGGTCCGGACCCCTGGTAGCCGGGCAGCGTGCCGATCTCCCACTCGGGCAGCCGCCGCTCGCCGCCGAGGCCGTACATGATCTGCAGGTCTTCGGGGTCGCCGGCGATGGCGCGCAGCAGCCAGCGGCGCCACTGCTCCGCCTCGGTCTCGAAGCCGTGCAGCATCAGCGCCTGCAGGGTGAGCGACGCGTCGCGCAGCCAGACGTAGCGGTAGTCCCAGTTGCGGGTGCCGCCGAACTCCTCGGGCAGGCTCGTGGTGGCGGCGGCGACGATGCCGGCGGTGTCCTCGTGGGTGAGGGCGCGCAGCACGAGCAGCGAGCGACGCACCGCGGCGGAGTAGGGGCCGTCGTCGTCGAGGTGGGCGGCCCACCGCGCCCACCAGGCGGCGGTGTCGGCGATGCGACGGTCGACATCCGGGGCCGGCGGGGTGGTGCGGTGCGAAGGGTACCAGGTCATGACGATGTCGACGGTCTCGCCCTCGGCGACGTCGAACTCGGCCCGGTGCGAGTGGTCTTGGGCGCGCAGCCGCGGCCCGCGCACGACGACCGAGTCGGGTCCGGCGACGGCGATGAGCGCGTGGTCGTGCTCGCCGGGGCCCGACTGGGTCTTCGACTGGCGGATCCAGGGCACGGCATCCGCGTAGTCGAACCGGATGCGCAGGACCTGCTCCATCCGCACGGTGCCGCGCAGTCCCCGGATGCGGCGGATGACGTCGGCCCGCCGGTCGCCGATCGGCATGAGGTCGGTGACCTCCACCTCGCCGTCGGGCGTCTGCCACCGGGTGATGAGGGTGAAGGTGTCGCCGTCGTAGCGCCGGTCGGTGCACCGTTCGGCGCCGAGCGGCGCGACCCGCCAGTGGCCGTGGTTCTCGTCGCCGAGCAGCGCCCCGAAGGTCGACCCGGAGTCGAACCTCGGCAGGCAGAGCCAGTCGATGTTCCCGTCGGTTCCCACCAGGGCGCCGGTGTGGCAGTCCCCGATGAGCGCGTAGTCCTCGATCGCCAGCGACATCCGCTCCATCCTCGCAAAGGTGGGGAGCGGATGCCGCCGGCGGGGCGGCGCGTCCGGTCAGCGGGGCGGACCGGGGCGCCGGGAGGGGCCGGGCGTCAGGACACCAGTCAGGGCACCAGGTAGTCGGCCTGCGCCTGGATGAAGGCGGGGAACCAGGTGCCGTCGCGGGTGGTGGCGGTGACGTAGTAGCCGTCTTCGAGCAGGTAGGCCGACTCGGCTCCCGCGCCGAGCGGCAGGTGGTAGATGACGTTCGCGCCGCCGGTGCCGACGGGGGTGACGCCGCGTGCCGCCCACGCCGCCTCGATGAGGGCGCGGTCCTTGGCGCTGATCGGGGTGATCGAGAACCGGATGACGTTCTTCGCGCCGACCTCGCGCCAGGCGCACGCCTGGCCGCCGTTGCCGCGCAGCACGGCGGCGATGGCGGGGTCGACGGTTCCGCGACCGAGCGGCAGGGTGACCCGCAGCGGGTGCGCGAACAGCGAGGCGGCCGCGGGGGAGAGCAGGCCCTTGCAGGCCTTCAGGTCGCCGACGCCGGCGACGACGGCGACGCGGTCGGCGGTGGTCGGCGCCGCGGCCGCGGGGGCGGCGGTGCCGAGGACGAGTGCCGCCGCGGCGACGGCCGCGGCGAGGGTGCGGGTGTTCATGGTGGTCTCCTTCGGGGATGCGGTGCTCTGCCTTCGCGACGGGCCCGCCCGCCCGCCGGGTTGACACGGGGTCGGCGCTCCCCGGGTGGGAGACGTAGCATCCTGATGTGCACGACCACCCCGCCGACCGTCCCGACGGGGCCGCCGCCCCGCACCCCTCCGACCCGTCCGCGGGCGACCCGACCCCGGCCGAGCACTGGGAGTCCCGCTACGCGGAGGGTGCGCGCGTCTGGTCGGGCCGCCCGAACGCCTCGCTGGTGGCGGTCGCCGAGGACTGGTCGCCGGGCCGGGCCGTGGACCTCGGATGCGGCGAGGGCGCCGACGCGATCTGGCTGGCCTCCCGCGGATGGCGCGTCACCGCCGTCGACATCTCACCGACCGCCGTCTCCCGAGGCCGCGCCCACGCGGCGACCGCCGGCGTCGCCCCCGACCGCATCGACTGGGTCGCCGCCGACCTGGAGTCGTGGCAGTTCCCGGCCGACGTCGACCTGGTGAGCGCCTGCTTCTTCCAGTCGTCGGTGGCGCTCGACCGGGTGACGATCCTGCGCCGCGCCGCCGCCGCGCTCGCCCCCGGCGGCCGCCTGCTCGTCGTCGCCCACGCCACCGCCCCGCCCTGGGCGAAGCACGGCCACCACCTCGAACTCACCCCCGAGCAGGAGTCCGCGGCCCTCGCCCTCGACCCCGCCCTGGTCGACCTCGTCACCTGCGAGACCCGCCCCCGCGAGGCCGTGAGCCCGTCGGGCGAGACCGCCACCATCGACGACTCGGTACTGGTCTACCGCCGCCGTTAGGCCCCGCACCCGCGCCGGGCTGAGGGCGCCCCCACCCCCGAGCGGCTCGCCCACCCGCCGCGGTCCCACCGCCCGAACGGAACCGGTAGCATTACTCCTCGTGCCTCACGGCACGAGCCACGGGCTGTGGCGCAGCTTGGTAGCGCACTTGACTGGGGGTCAAGGGGTCGCAGGTTCAAATCCTGTCAGCCCGACCAAACGCGAAGAGGGTCGTCCAGCGGACGGCCCTCTTCGCGTTTCATCGGGCGTGATGGCTTGCACCTGCGAGCAGGTGGGCCCACGCCGCCGGTTCCGGCGCGTCGCGAAGCGACGTGGCGGCCGTGCGGTGGGGACAAATCCTATCGGCCCGACCCGCGCGAACTCGCGTCTTTCGCCCCCCCCGCCCTTCAACGTTGCCGCGCCCGCGCGTCCGCCAACCGGGCAACGTCCGACCCGGTCAGTACGCTGAGAGGAACGAGCGCGAGGAGATTCACGATTGTCACAGGACCGGTCTTCTGCGCCCTTGGTGAAGTCGAAGCAGCGGGTCGCGGACCACGGCGAGGTGTTCACGCCCGGCTGGATGGTCGACGACATGCTTGACCTGGTGAGGGCGGAGTCCGAGCGAATCGATTCGCGGGTTCTGGAGCCGGCGTGCGGGTCGGGCAACTTCCTCGTCCCGGTGCTTCGCCGCAAGCTCGCTACCGTGCAGGCTCGCTACGGCAAGTCGGACTTCGAGCGCCGGCATCAGGCGCTGCTCGCGCTCATGTGCATCTACGGGATTGAGTTGCTCGCAGACAACGCTGCGGAGTGCCGAGCGAATCTGATCGAGGTCTTCGCGAGCTACCTCGTACTCGAGCCTGGTGACCCTTTCTATCGCGCCGCGGAGCGGGTGCTTGCCGCGAACATCGTGCAGGGAGATGCGCTAAGCATGACGACGGTCGGTTCGACGCCCGCAGCTCACGGCCACCCGATCGTCTTGCCGGAGTGGGGCTATCTCGGGAAAGGGAAGTACCAACGCAACGACTTCGAGTTCTCGAATCTCCGAGAGCGTGCCGCGTTCAATGCGGTCGACACGCTTTGGGCTCACCTTGAGGAGGCAGAGATCTTCAGCCCGGTGAAGTCGTATCAGAGCGCGACCGTCGAGGAGATCGCCTCATGACACAGGCATCCTTCGCTCTTCGTGGGCGGAACCCTGATGTGCTGACCTGCATCGCGAACCTGTCGAACGACGAGGTGTTCACCCCGCCAGGGTTCGCGAACCGGATGCTCGACACCCTGGAGACGGCGTGGGCCGATGTGAACGACGGGGCCAGCATCTGGGCGGATCCGACCGTCACCTTCCTCGACCCGTTTGCGAAGTCCGGCGTGTTCCTTCGGGAGATCACCTCCCGACTTAGCGACGGCCTGGCGCTAGTGATCCCCGACCTGCACGAGCGCGTGGATCACATCTTGACCAAGCAAGTGTTCGGCATCGGGATCACGCAGCTCACCGCGATGCTCGCCAGGCGGAGCCTCTATTGTTCGAAGTGGGCGAACGGTCCGCACTCCATCGCGAAATCCTTGCAGACCTCTGAGGGAAACATCTGGTTCGAGCGGACCGAACACACCTGGACTGGGCGCAAGACCGAGAAGCAGATACATCCGACGTCTGGTTCAGAAATCTCAGTCGAGATCTCTGGTACCGGGAGTTGCCGCTGCGGAGCGAAGGAAGCTCAGTACGCCCGCGGCGACGACCTCGAGACCCACGCGTATGCACTCATCCATACCGACGACGCAAAGACGTTCGTCGCTGATCGCTTCGGAGCCGACATGCACTTTGACATCATCATCGGGAACCCGCCGTATCAGCTCAACGATGGTGGCGGGGAAGGCTCCAGCGCTACGACGCTATATCACCGGTTCGTGGAGCAAGCGAAAGCGCTCGAACCGGCTCAGCTAGTGATGGTTACCCCGGCACGGTGGTACAGCGGCGGCAAGGGGCTGAAGGACTTCCGCGAGTCGATGCTTGGCGACGGGGGGCTTGCCGAGATTCACGACTTCCAGGAGACCGACCTGGTCTTCCCGGGACTGAATATTCGTGGCGGGGTCAGCTACTTCCGTTGGGCACGCGAACATGAAGGTGGGGTCGCGGTTCACAACCACCGCAAGGGTGGCGACACCTCCTTCATGGTCAGACCACCGCGGGAGGACGGCGTTAAGACCTTCGTTCGCCATAACGAAGCCATCTCCATTCTTCGCAAGGTTCGCGAGAAGGGCGAGGCGACCATGGACACTCGCGTGCAACCGAGGAATCCCTACGGGATACCAGCGAACTTCGCCAAGTTCTCTACCAGCAAGAACGAGGCGACTCCTGTGCTGCTCTTTCGGAGTCGGCGTGGATCGACGGCGAATCGTGAGGTGTTTGTCGGACACGATGCGATTGCCAAGAACAAGGCCTTCGTCGAGAGAGTCAAGGTACTTGTGTCGAAGGCAAGCCCGGGCGGAGATGAATATCCGCACGCCGTCCTAGGGCGCCCGATCATCGCCCCGAAGGGCTCGGTCTCGACGGAGACGTATCTCATTGTCGACTTTCCAGATAGCGAGATAGAGGCCGAGAACCTTGTCGGCTACATGCAGACCAGGTTTTTCCGATTTCTCGTCTCCCTGATCAAGACCACTCAGAACATCTCCCAGGACTGTTTCGCATTCGTCCCAGTCCAGGACCTCTCGCGCGCCTGGGATGACTCTGCGCTTTACGCAAAGTATGGAATCACCGAGACTGAGTCGCTGTTCATCGAGACCCAGGTGCGCGCCACACCGTCTGACGACGCCGCCGATGAGAGCGCGGTCGAGGATGACGAGTGAGATCGAGTCACTCCCGGAGCGGGAACTTGCCACCCGCCGCATCTACGCCTATCGGTTCAAACTGAGTGAGCTCGAAGGGCGAATTAAGGTCGGTGAAACCGGTAGGGCAGTCAGGGAGCGCATCGACGAGCAGATAAGAACCGCGGGTCTAGCCGACCTTGTCGAGATCCTCTTCAACGAACCGGCGATCGATCGGGCCGGGCACGCATTCGCAGACAAGGCTGTTCACGCAGAACTGAAGAAGCTGCCCAATGTCGACCACCTCAATACCGGGGGTGGAAGCGAGTGGTTCGAGTGCAGCCTGGATGACGTCCGAAATGCGTATCAGAGTGTCGTCGCCGGCCGTACCATTGAGCCGGGCAGGACCGAGGACTTCAGACCACGCGACGAGCAGACCCGAGCGGTCGCCCAGACCAAGGCATATTTCGATGCGGTCTCGGTCGCCGATCCGACCGCGGTGCCGCGTTTCCTCTGGAACGCGAAGATGCGCTTCGGAAAGACATTCGCTGCGTACAATCTCGCGCTCGAGCTGAAGGCGAAGCGGGTCCTCGTCGCGACGTTCAAACCAGTCGTCGCCGACGCATGGAAGACCGACTTGGAGACGCACGTCCAATTTGAGGGTTGGGTGTTCCGTCAGACCGGCAACGAGCCAGTCGCCGGACAGGACGAGAAGTACGTGTATTTCGCGTCCTTCCAGGACCTCTTCGGGGTCGACCAGTCGGGGAGGTTCAAGCCCAAGAACGCTTGGATCGCCGACGAGCATTGGGATCTGGTCATTTTTGATGAGTACCACTACGGTGCCTGGCGCTACGCGGACGAGCTCCTCGCAGGCGAGTCCGGTGGCGGCAAGCAAGACGTCGAGGCTGAGTTCACCGAAGCTTCGAATCTGTTCGATGAAGAGCAGGACGAATGGGGCAAAGACGAGATTGATTTCCTCCCGTTCCAACATGCCGGAGCGTTCTTGTATCTCTCCGGCACCCCGTTTCGCGCGCTCGCATCCGGCAAGTTCGCTCCGGAGCAGATTTTCAACTGGACCTATACGGACGAGCAGGCGGCGAAGGCGGAGTGGGTCGAAGGCGCTGAACAGCTGACAAATCCTTACGCCGCATTGCCTGGCATGCAGCTGCTGACCTACGAGGTCCCCGCTGAAATGCGCGCCATTGCGGCCACTGGGGTGCGGAACGAGTTCGATCTCAACGCGTTCTTCAAGGCATCCGGGAGTGGCAACAACGCGAAGTTCGATCAGGCCGACTTCGTACTCGCCTGGCTTGATTGGCTCCGCGGGCAGGGCGCCGCAGCCATCGAGACTGCGCTTGACGCGCAGGCAATGCCGATGCCATTCGCCTCGGCTCACATTCGGCAATACCTGGACCACAGCGTCTGGTTCCTGCCGAGCGTCGCGGCGGTGCACGCGATGAGGAACCTTCTGACTGCCCCTGGGAGTTGGTGGGGCGACTATGGCGTACTGGCTGTCGCTGGCGAGAGCGCAGGGATCGGCGAGGCAGCCCTACCACCCGTGACGACGGCGATAGGCTCGGGGTATGACACCAAGACCATCACCCTGACGTGCGGAAAGCTGCTGACCGGTGTCACCGTGCGCCAATGGGCATCCATCTTCATGTTGTGCAATCTGTCTTCGCCGGAGACGTACTTCCAGGCAGCTTTCCGGGTGCAGTCCGCATGGTCAGTCAAGAACCCAGACGGGGATGAGCCCCGTCGCGAGCGAGTCGAGAAGCCTGCCTGTCTCGTTATCGACTTTGCCCCGAGTCGGGCGCTCCGTCTATACGCCGACTACGGAGTTCGACTTGGAACGGGTGCGGATCCTCAGCAGGACCTGCACGACCTGGCAAAGTATCTCCCCGTTCTGGCCTTCGAGGGCGCATCCATGCACCGCGTGGACGCTGGTGAAATCCTCGACGTGGCATTGCAGTCTGCCTCGGTCGACGCCCGACAGATGGACTCCCTGCGATACATCAACCCCCGGGCCGGCATCCATGCGCGCCTTGGCGCTGAAGCTAAGGGGGCGCTCGATGCCATCCGCGTAGTGCACGGGAAGGCAAGCAAGAAGGCCAAGGACTCGCCGACGATCGTCGCCGATGACCCCGACATCGAGCCCACCACCGCGACGGGCAACGAAGAAGGTGGCGGCGGGCGCGAAGATCCAGAGGCCGATGTAGGCGCCCTGACCAAGCGCCTGCAATTCCTGGCACGGCGCATCAACGCCTTCATGTACCTCTCCCAGAACTACGAAAAGACCCTCGCCGATGTGTTGGCCACGGACGAAGTCGAGCTCTTTCAGCAGGTGATGGAGTTGACGCCGTCCCAGATGGGCGCGTTGGTCAGAGCTGGGTTGTTCAACGAGTCGGCACTGAGGCTAGCCATCCTCCAGTTCGCCCGGGCGGAACGCGAATCACTCCCGTATACCGGCATCGACCCCTGGGCCGACGGAATACCCGTGACCGGCGTTGCCGATGACTAGGCCGCTCGATGACCTGCTGCCGGAGCGCCCCGAGGGGCAGCTCCGCATCTACGCCTACGCCATCCACGACGAGGCGCACGAGGGCTGGCTGAAGGTCGGCCAGACCACGCAGGACGTCAAGGCGCGGGTCGCCCAGCAGGTGAAGACCGCCGCGGTGACGAACTACACGATCGTGCTGGACAAGCCGGCGATCCGCGATGACGGCTCGTTCTTCAGCGACCATGCGGTGCGGGAGCGGCTGAGGGTGAAGGGGCACGCGAACCCGACGCTGGAGTGGATGGAGTGCACGGTCGACGACGTGCTCACCGCGATCACGGAGCTCCGCACGGGGCAGGCGGTCACGGGGACGCACCACGAGACGTTCCCGATGCGTCCGGAGCAGAAGCGGGCGGTGCAGCGGACGCACGACTACTTCCATTCGGTGTGGAAGGAGGACATGCACGCGGTCCCGCGGTTCCTGTGGAACGCGAAGATGCGCTTCGGCAAGACCTTCACCAGCTACCAGCTCGCGAAGTCGCTCGGCGCGAAGCGCGTGCTCGTCGTGACGTTCAAGCCGGCGGTCGAGGACGCGTGGGCGTCCGACCTGCTGAGCCACCAGGACTTCGACGGCTGGCAGTACGTTTCGAAGTCGTCGGGGATCGACCCCTCGACGGTGGGAAAGAAGACGCCGCTCGTCTACTTCGGCTCGTTCCAGGACCTGCTCGGCCGCGACAAGAAGACCGGGCTGATCAAGCCGAAGAACGAGTGGATCCACGGGATCGACTGGGACCTGGTCGTGTTCGACGAGTACCACTACGGGGCGTGGCGGGACAGCGCGAAGGAGCTGTTCGAGGGGGAGGACGAGAAGGAGGCGAAGAAGGAGCTCGCGGGGGAGTACGGCGAGGGTCTGGAGACGTTCGACGAGGAGCTGGACGAGCTGGGCAGCGACGAGAAAGACTTCCTGCCGATCACGACCCGGGCCTACCTGTACCTTTCGGGCACGCCGTTCAAGGCGCTGGCGACCGGTGAGTTCATCGAGGAACAGATCTTCAACTGGACCTACACGGACGAGCAGAAGGCGAAGGCCGACTACGCGAAGAAGCACCCGGAGAAGCTGAACCCGTATGGAGCCTTGCCGGAGATGCGTCTGCTGACGTACCAGATGCCCGACGAGCTGCTCGCGGTCGCGAGCGCGGGCGAGTTCGACGAGTTCGACTTGAACGCGTTCTTCGCCGCGACCGGCGTCGGCTCGAATGCGTCGTTCACCCACAAGGACGACGTGCAGAAGTGGCTCGACATCATTCGGGGCCAGCACCTGCCGACGCAGGTGGATGCGCTGAAGGGCGGGAGTCGGCCTCCGTTCCCCTACTCCGACGTGCGTCTGTTGCCCTACCTGCAGCACTCGTTTTGGTTCCTGCCGAATGTGGCCGCGTGCCACGCGATGGCGAACCTGTTCGCCGAGAAGCAGAACGTGCCCTACTGGGGGCAGTACCAGGTGCTGAATGCCGCGGGCCCGGGTGCCGGCATCGGCCTCGAGGCGCTCCCGCCGGTGCGTCAGGCGATCGGCAACGGCGTCGACACGAAGACGATCACGCTGTCGTGCGGGAAGCTGACCACCGGTGTGACGGTCGCCCAGTGGGCCTCCATCCTGATGCTCCGCAACCTGAAGTCGCCGGAGACCTACTTCCAGGCGGCGTTCCGCGTGCAGTCGCCGTGGTCGATCAAGAACCCCAACGGCGACGACCCCCACGAGCAGGAGGTGATCAAGCCGGTCTGCTTCGTGTTCGACTTCGCCCCGACCCGAGCGCTGCGGCAGCTCTCCGACTACGCGATCGGCTTGTCGCCCGATCAGCCGAACCCGGAGAAGGCGGTCGAGGAACTCGTCTCGTTCCTTCCGGTGCTCGCCTACGACGGGGCGAACATGACTCAGGTCGATGCGGGCGGCATCCTCGACATCGCGATGGCGGGCACGTCGGCGACGCTGCTGGCCCGCAAGTGGGAGTCGGCGATCCTCGTCAACGTCGACAACGACACCCTCAAGAAGGTAATGGGCCACGAGAAGGCGTTGGCGGCGGTGATGAACATCGAGGGCTTCCGCGCGCTCGGCGCGGACGTCTTCGAGACGGTCATCAACAAGTCGGAGTCGGTGAAGAACACCAAGAAGACCAAGGGGGACGACCTGACCCCGAAGGAGAGGAAGGAGCTCTCCGAAGAGGAGAAGGAGTACAAGTCGAAGCGGAAGCAGATCCAGGAGAAGCTGATCAAGTTCGCGACGCGCATCCCCGCGTTCATGTACTTGACGGACTACCGCGAGAACACGCTCAAGGACGTCATCACCAAGCTGGAGCCGGGGCTGTTCCGCGCGGTGACGGGGCTCACGGTGGAGGACTTCGACCTGCTCGTGTCGCTCGGCGTGTTCAATGCCTCGCAGATGAACCAGGCCGTCTTCGCGTTCCGGCGGTACGAGGACGCATCCCTCGCGTACACGGGGATCGCTTCGCATGAGGGGTTGCGGAAGATCGGGCTGTACGACACGGTTGTGGCCGTCGAGAAGTGACCGACGTGCGACTCGGAGGATTGGGAGGCGGAGTAGGCTGTGGCCGCGGTTCAATGCCCAGGAAGCAATTGTTGCGTTCGCCCGGTCGCGCTCGTTGTCGGCCATTGCCTAGGAATGGAGCGGGCTTGAGCACCTTCCAAGGCGTGGCCCCGCGAGTCTGCGCTCGGGTACTGCGGCGAGCGCGCCGAACGACTGGTGCAGCTTGATGGGCTGCATCGCGATCATCCTCTCGGGTGTCATCCTCATTGGCGGCATTGTCCCCGCCTTCGCAAGCGGGAACTGGGGCCTCGCAATTGTGCTCATCGGCGTGCTCATCGGCATCTGGTGGATCGCGGGGATGCTTCACAATCGTGCACTTGTCGCTCAAGGCATCCGGGGAGAGATCGGCACTCGGGCGATCCAGCGCACTCCCGAGTGGGAGAGAGCGTTTGAAGCTGGCGAGTACTCACGCGCGGCAAGCGTGACGAGGGCGATGGTCGCGGAGGCGCGTCAGTCGAAGCTCTTCGAAGGTGACCGCGTCACGTTTGCCGCGCTTTCGACGCTCCACATCGGCACCCTGCACCTCGCGGGTGAAGTCACTGAGCGGAGTTCAGCGACCAATGAGCTCTTGAAGCTCTTTCCGCCGGGTGAGGTTGCGCAGATGCGCGCGGATCTTGACGAGATCCTCTCGCTGCCGCGAGCCGAACTGGTGCGGGAACTCCTGACGTTTCGCCGAGACGTGCTTCCCTAGCTCGGAGGTAAGGGAGCCCTCTTCCACGCGAGTTGCCGGACCCTGGGTTTGCGCGGCAATGTCGATGACGGCGCCAGGCCGAGCAATCAGAAGGTGATTCGCGTGCTGATTTCGACGGTGCTAACGGCCTGCAGGGTCTGTGAGAATCCGACACCCACTTGCGCTGCCTTGACGACCGGCACCGCTGCAAGATCGAGCGCCGCGGCTAGGCTCGCGCGGGACTCGCGCGTGCCGTTGACGGTCATCGTGTATTCGAGAAGTTCGGTGTCGGCCCTCATGTTGATCAAGTCGAGCAACTCGTCGTCGGCCGACAAGTTCCGTTGGGCCAGGTAGGCACGCGCTTCTTCCGGCCGGGGCGCACCGCCGGCGAACTTCACCACGACTTCCAGCCGTTTCGCGATTTCCTCGGCGACTTCTCGACTGCCGTCGACATCGGCTCTCAGCAGCTTCAATACGGCACTAAATCGCGCGTCATGCTTCAGCGTGGTCTTGTCCACACGGGTCTCGACAACTTCAACCGTTCGCGCGCCGAGGAGGCCTGCTACCTGGCCGACCGCTCGATGCTTTGCGCTGGCGAACGCCTGTAGGGCGGTGTCGGCGGGCTCGTAGCTCGCGGCTCGGTACGGATTCTTCACCAGCAGGGTGTTTCGCATTGACTGCCCCGAACGCTCAAGCATCTCACGGACCGCGAGCGCCCCATCCACGTTGACGGCGGGCGTCAACGAGTAGGGAATCACCATCGCGAAGCGATCTTCGAGCAAGCGCGCCGAGCTCGGTTCGTGCAGGATCGTCAGATACAGGTCGTCGTCAGCGACCAGCACCGATAGCGGCGCGACTGGCGTCTCGCGGCTCGGTTTCCCCGCTTCCCCCACCCCGCTCATCAGACTCCTCCGAGATCGTCGATCAGCTTCTCAGTGGCCTCGGACGTTGCGAGAGAACCGACCACGATGGGTGCAGGTCCGAGTTTCGCGGCAGCCAGCGCGATCACCGGCTCTGTGGTGACTCTTGTGGCCAAGCGAACCGGATCGCTTGCGTAGCCCGTTTCGCCATCGGCCCAGGTCCCAACGAGGACAATCTTGGGCTTTCGGCGCTTCCTCGATGACATCCAGTTGTTGAGCAGCGCCAGATGATCTCTCAAGAGCGCCAGTTCGTGCGGGTTCTTCTGGGACACGAGATCGGCACGGAACAGGTACCAAACGTAGTCCGCTTCGAGAAAGGCGGACTTCCATTGCGGCAAGAGGATGCCTTGAGCGCCGCCGAGGTCCCGCGAAACCGTGAGCTTGCGCTTTTTGGGCCCGGAGCCAATCCAGAACTTGCCGCTGGACCATTGCCCCGGCTCGGCAGAATTCCGCTGACGCAGCTCCGCGAGGAGGGTCGTCTTCCCGACCTTCTCGCGCCCGAGGATCGCGAGCGACGCACCACGAATGTTCTTGAGTGGCCGAGTGGCCGCTGCCGCTGCCGCTCCGGTGCCCGCGAGGACCGCCGCTCCAGCCACGGCGACCAATACGGGGGCGACCATCGGAACCTCGCTCCTCTTCTGTCACGTCTCCACGGGTGTGCATCGAAAGCGTAGCGGCGAGCGTTTGGGTCCTCGCCGCGCTGACATGCAGGACGGTTACGTATTGCCGCACGACGACCGAACGGCTGTTCAGCGCGAGGAGTTCGCCGTCCTCCCCCGCACGACCCCGATGAACGCGTCGGACAGCGGGTGGGCATCCGTGGTGGGCCACACCAGCGACACCCCGGTGTCGTTCCCGTCCCGCAGCGGCCGTGCCACGACATCCTTCCGGGCGTGGAGCCGCGCGATGGATTGCGGCATGACGGCGACGCCGACGTTGGCGGCGACGAGTTCGACGGCCGCGAGCCCGTCGCCGGTGAGCAGGTCGACCTCCTGCTGTGTCTCGTCGGCGAGGTCGGCGAGGTCGACGCTGTCGAGCGCGGCGACGAGCGATCCGCGGGGGGAGAGCACGACGGGCGCTTCCCGGTAGAGGGGGATGGCGTGCCGGTCGTCGTCGGCGACGGTGTCGCGCAGGAACGCCATGTGTACGGTGCCGTCCTCGAGTGCGGCGAGGGCATCCGCCTGCAGCATGGGGCGGAGTTCGAGCACTCCGAGGCGTCTCTCGCGCCAGATGCGCTCCCATTTGCCGGGGGTGACGCCGGGCACGAAGGCGACGACGAGGGGCTCCGGCATGCGGTCAGGCTACCCGCCGCCCTCTGGCGGGCGGCCGGGGCGCGTAGCCTGTGGGGCATGACCGACGCCCCGCGCGAGGACCGCCGCCAGCAGCCGAAGCCGCCGAAGGAGCAGCTGCTGAAGCCGGCGACGGCGGCGCAGAAGTTGGGCGTGCACTTGCCGGCGACGCCGGAGGAGTTCCGCGCGGCGCCGATTTCGCGCACCGCGCTGCAGGCGCTGCAGGACGACCCGCCGGAGTGGCTGTCGACGCTGCGCAGGGAGGGGCCGCATCCGCGGTCGGAGGTGTCGCGGCGGCTGGGGGTGTCGAATTCGGCGCTGGCGCGCGCGGGTGTGAGCGATTCGATGACGTCGGCGGAGATCCGGGCGCTGCTGGAGGAGCGGCCGGAGTGGCTGGTGGCCGAGCGGGAGAAGTTCGCTCCGGGTTCGGGGCGCGTGCCGGGCACGGCGATCGGCGAGCGCCCGAGCGCCGAGTGAGTCGGTCGCCGGACCCGTGCCCGTGCGGGTCGGGGGTGGCGTACGCGGGATGCTGTGGGCGGTGGCACGCGGGGGAGCCGGCGCCGACGGCGGTGGCGCTGATGCGGTCGCGTTTCGCGGCGTTCGCCCGGGGTGACGTGGGTTACCTGCGGGCGTCGTGGCATCCGTCGACCGTTCCGGCGGATCTGAGTGTGGGCGACGGCACGGTGTGGCGGCGGCTGCAGATCGTGGATGCGGTGCGCGGCGGCGTGGACGACGCGGATGGCGTGGTGGAGTTCCGGGCGTCGTTCCGTGATGCGGAGGGTGGCGGCGGGGTGCTGCACGAGCGCAGCCGCTTCGTACGCGAGGCGGGTCGCTGGCTCTACGTGGACGGCGACATCCTCGACTGAGTTCCGGGCCCTCACCTGACGCCGCACCGGCGGAACCGAGTTCCGAGGATCTCTCCCGGGCAGTAGCGTGAGAGCTTCCGGTCCCCCCCCTGATTCGACCGGAAGACGGAGCCGCTGGTGGACCCCGCCGAACTCGCGGTCGACCCCGACGAGGTGCGTCGCCTCGCGGAGTGCGCGCGTGAGCCGATCCGCACGCCGGGTGCGGTGCAGTCGTTCGGCACGCTGCTGGGTGTCGACGCCGACACGGGGCGCGTGGTGGTGGCGAGCGAGGACGCCGCCGACTGGCTGGGTCGCGATCTGGCCGAGGTGGGCGACCCGGTGCTCGACTATGCGGCGCGCACGGGCACGGCGGTGGACCCGGTGCGGGTGGACTGGCGGGGGGTGCCGGCGGATGCGATCGTGCACCGCGTCGGCGAGGTGGCGATCGTGGAGATCGAGCCGCTGTTCGCGGGGGAGTACGCGCGCACCCCGGTGGTGGCGGCGATCCAGCGGCTGTCGACGCTGACGTCGACGGCGGAGCTGCTGCGGGTGGCGGCGGAGGAGATCCGGTCGATCACCGGCTACGACCGGGTGATGGTCCACCGCTTCCACCCGGACGGTCACGGCGAGGTGGTGGCGGAGTCGGCGGCCCCGGGCGCGGAGTCGTACCTGGGTCTGCACTTCCCGTCGTCGGACATCCCGCCGCAGGCGCGCGAGCTGTACGTGTCGAAGCTGTCGCGGCAGATCGCCGATTCGTCGGCTGCGGCGGTGCCGCTGGTGGCGCTGGAGGTGGATCCGGCGTCGATCGACTTGTCGGCGGCGGAGCTGCGGGCGGTGTCGCCGTACCACCTGCGGTACATGCGCAACATGGGCCAGGCGGCGACGGTGTCGTTCTCGCTGGTGGAGCACGGGCGACTGGTGGGGATGATCACCTGCGCCCACGGGGAGCCGCGGCGCCTGCCGCCGCTGCTGCGCCGGTCGCTGGAGGTTCTGGCGAATCAGGTGACGATGCAGGTGTCGTCGATGCGGCAGATCGAGTCGCTGCGCCGCACGGTGGAGGTGCGGGAGCGTCGGGCGGAGCTGCTGGCGCCGCTGTACGGGTCGGATGACGTGTTCCGGGCACTGCTGGACGGGTCGCGCACGGTGCTCGATCTGATTCCGGCGGCGGGCGTGCTGGTGCGCATCGGCGGGGTGACGCGGGTGGCGGGCGAGGTGCCGGATCGGGCGGCGCTGGAGCGGGTGCTGGACGACTGGGACGGCGCACCGCTGGCGTTCGAGTGCCTGGAGCGGGAGCGTCCGGATCTGGCGGCGCTGCTGCCCGACCTGGCCGGGTTGCTGGTGGTGCCGATCAACGGTCGACCGCCCGCGGGCGCCGCGGCCGAACTCGACGACGACGACGCGGAGGCGGGTCCGCCCGACGTGCTGGTGTTCACCCGGCGGGAGTTGGCCCGCGAGGTGTCGTGGCTGGGTGACCCGGGCATCGGGAGCCGGCCCGATGGGCTGTCGCCGCGCACGTCGTTCAGCGCGTGGAAGCAGAGCGTGCGCGGCCGGTCGGAGCCGTGGGGCGACGCGGTGGCGGAGGCACGGGAGCTGGCGGAGGAGCTGGCGGTGGCGCTGCACCGCCGGGCGGAGGCGAAGCTGGCGGAGCTGGCGATGCGCGATCCGTTGACGGGTCTCTACAACCGGCGCTACCTGGTGGAGCGTCTGAGCACACGCGGGCCGGTGGGGCCGCAGGGCAAGTCGGTGCTGTTCGTCGACTTGGACGACTTCAAGGTGGTGAACGACGAGTTCGGCCACGACGTTGGCGACGAAGTGATCCTGGCGGTGGCCCGTCGCCTGACGGCGCATTCGCGGGTGCAGGACGTGGTGATCCGCCTCGGCGGCGACGAGTTCGTGGTGCTGTGCGAGGGGGCGCAGGGCGACGACGCGGCGGCGATCGCGGAGCGGATCGTGGAGGCGGTGGCGGTGCCGATCGTGGTCGGCTCTCGGGTGGTGAAGGTGACGGCGTCGTGCGGCATCGTGGTGGCCGCCCCGGGGACCCCGCGCGAGGGGCTGCTCGAGGCGGCGGACGCCGCGATGTACCGGGCGAAGCGGGCGGGTCGCAACCGCATCTCGGACTGACCGTCGGCGCCCGCGTCCTGCAGGTGCCGTGCGCTGGCGGCCGTCAGGCGGTGGCGGCGGGCGTCAGGCGGTGGCGCGCGCGGCCGGCTCGGGGAGGATGCGCATCCCGGCGGTGGTGTTGGCGGAGTCGATGAGCTGGTCGAGCCACTCGCGGTTGATGTCGTGCTCGCCGGCGGCGGTGTCGAAGCGCAGCGTCGCCGCGGCGTTGATCCAGATGGTGGATCGCCCGTCGGCGGTGTCGATGGTGAGCGCGAACGCCTCGTTGCGTCGCAGCTTGGCGACGACGACCAGTTCCACGTGCGCGAGCGTGCGATCGTCGATCTCGAACGACGCAGGCGGCGAACCGTAGTGCAGCGACCCCATCGTGTCGATCCTAGGCCGCGCTCCGGTGATGCGGGGTAGCCTGTCCCGGTGGCGATCGTGAACCGTTTGACCGTCGACGGCCGGGACTATTTCCTCCCCGAGCCGGTCACGGAGTTGAAGGCTCAGATCCTCGCGGCCATCCAGGCTGGTGGCGGCTACGTCAACGTGCCGCCGCTGCGCGGGGGGCCGGGCATCGACATCCTGTTCTCGCCGGGCATGCCGGTGACGTGGTCGCAGATCGACGTGGGCGGGGATGCCGCCGCGGAGTCGGATTCCGACGGCGCGGCCGCGCACGGCGACGAGTTCGAGATCTGACCGCGCCCTAACCGTCGAGCCGGTACAGCAGCGGCTCGACCTGCTCGCGGGGGAGCGGGGGCGAGAAGTAGTAGCCCTGCCCGCGATCGGCACCCCAGTGCCGGGCGCGCTCGAGGTGCTCCTCGGTCTCGATGCCTTCGGCGACGACGGTCGCGTCGCGGTCGCGCGCGATTTCGACGCACTCGTCCACGAGGATGTCGATGGCGCGGGTTCCGGCCTGCACGAGTGAGCGGTCGATCTTGATCTCGGTGAGCGGCAGGCGGCGGATCAGGTCGAGCGACGTGTTGCCGCTGCCGAAGTCGTCGATGGAGACGCCGACGCCGCCGTCGATGAGGGCGGCGAGGGTGGTGCGCTCGGAGCGCGAGTAGGTGATCGCCGGCGACTCGGTGATCTCGACGGTGAGCGCCCGGTGCGGCAGGTCGAGGGTGCGCAGCTTGCCGAGCACGGCGGCGGCGAAGTCGGGCTCGAGTTCGCTGGGCGACACGTTGATCGCGACGCCGACGTGCAGCCCGCGGCGGTGCCAGTCGGCGGCCCGGCGGCCCGACTCGTCGAGCATGAACCGGCCCACGTCGGAGATGAGCCCGTACCGTTCGGCGACGTCGATGAAGCGCTCGGGCAGCAGCAGACCGTGCTGCGGATGCTGCCAGCGGCAGAGCGCCTCGAGGCTCGTGACCCGCATGTTCTTCAGGTCGTACTGCGGCTGGTAGTGGGCGGTCAGCTCCCCGTGGCGGAACGCGCGCCGCAACTGCCCCGCCCAGTCGTCGGGCGTGAGCTCGGTGCTCGCGTCGGGTCGCATGGGTCCAGAGTCGTCGTCATCGGATGCCTCGGTCAACAGGGTGGCGTCATCCGGTCCGGTGCGTATAATGCCCGATCCCGCCTCGCGGACCGGGCTGGGGGTCGCTCGGTGCGGGGAGGCGGCTCGCGGCGGTCGGCGGGCGCGAGGCGGGTTCCGCGTATCATCCGGAGGGATGGGCACGTTCACCTACGACTCGAAGCTCACCGTCGCGTTCGACGACCGCATCCTGGCTCACCTGCAGGTCGTCATCTGGTCGAAGCTGCGGCGGGGCGAGCAGTTCTCGTTCACCTGGACGGAGCCGTCGCGCAACGGGTTCGGGCGCACGTCGATCTGGATCGCGCCGTCGATCCCGCTCACCTTCGAGTACTTCGGCAGCCGGCAGCCGCGGCTGAACCCGGAGTGGGTGAAGGTGCTGAACAAGTCGGCCAACTCGCCGGGCGGGCTGGTGCTCGGGCCGGAGCCGTCGGGCTCCGCCGACTCGCCGGAATAGCCCCCGCCGGGCCGCGCCGAAGCGAAGTCGCGCCTTGATAGGGGTGCGGCGGGCCCCGTGTCAAGACCCCGCCGACGGTGACCAGCGCCGCCTAGCGTCGCTGTCATGGTGATCGAACTGACGGGACCCCTCGCTCCGACGTCCCCCGCGCGTCCCGTCGACGTCCGTCCCCGCCAGGACCGGGCCGCGACCTGGCTCGCGCCGGAACGGGGCATCTGGGTCGCGACGCGCGGCGGCGAGCACGCTGGCCGCGTGGAGCGCGTCGACGGCGACTACCTCGCCCTCGACGGGCGCGGTCACCCGCTCGGGCACTTCGACGAGCTCGACCAGGCGATGTCGGCGGTCGACGGCGGCGTGGCGGCGGATCCGGAGGTCGCGCGCCGGCGCTGGAGCTCCGCGTTCGTGGCCCTCAGCGCGGCGGCGGCGGGAGCCGCGGCGACGCTGGCGATCGCCCTGGTGCGATGACCGCGCGACCGCGGACGTGACGCCGCAGGCCTGAGCGGGTCAGGCGGCCCCGGCGAGCGCGGCGCGGTACTGCGCGTACTTCTTCGACCCGACGAACCGCCACAGCAGCCGAAACGGCGGGGGCATCTCGGTGCGCAGCATGTGGGCGCCGCCGTCGGGCTGGGCGTCCATGATCATGCCGACGGATGCCCACATCCGCCCCTTCGGGGTCGCCTTGCGGCCGTGTTCGCTGAACCAGTCGACCTCGGCCTGGGTCATCGTCGTCTCCATCACCGGCACGATGTTCGCCACCTCGTCGTCGAGGTGCACCGCGAGCGCCGCGTTGACGCCGTCGAGGGCGGCGAGCACGGCTCCCGGGTCGTCGCCGCTCGCGCGCCAGGCGGGGATCGCGGCGTCGAGCGCGTGCAGGTGCTCGAGCATCGTCGCGTGGTGCTGCTTCATCCGCTCGACGTGCACGGCGCACGCGGGGTTACGCGTCTCGACCGTGCTCCACAGCCGCTCGTCCTCGCCTTCGTGGTGCGAGTGCAGGCCGACGGAGAGCAGCGCGAGGTGGTCGGCGACGACGGCGGCGTGCGCAGTGTCACCCGCGGCGACGCCCCGCACGATGCCGGGGGCCTCGCCGAAGTGCTTGCGGAAGAAGCGGTGGATGAGCGCCATCCCGCTGGCGTCGCAGGTCTTCGGGGCGGGGGCGTCGGATGTCGGGGGCAGAGCTTCGGCGGCCATGTGGTCCTCCCGGGTGTCGACCACACCCTAGGCCCGGCTCGGGGCGGCGGCAACGGGTGTCGACGGCGGGACCCGGGGCCACGCGGCGGCGTCGGGTTCGACGCACCGCTGCTGCATCGTCTGCGCTGAGCGCCGGCGGCGTCAGACGGCGACGTGCTCCTCGCCGAGGAACGCGTCGACGTGGTCGAGGAACTTCGGCCACGCGGGCTCGGCGGCGGAGAGCAGGTGGTTGCGGCTGTCGAGCAGTACGAGCCGGCTGTCGGGGATGAGTGTCGCCAGCTCGCCCGCCTGCGACGCCGGCACGCGCACGTCGTCGCGCGAGTGCAGGATCAGGGTCGGGCACTGCACGAGCGGGGCCTGCCGGGTGACGTCGATCCGGGCGAACTCCTCGAGGAAGCGCAGCGCGTTGGCGCCGGACGTGGTGCGCCGTTGGAACTCGGTGAAGTCGTCCCAGTCGTCCTGGCTGCCGTCGGGCAGGAACTGCGACGCGAACACGCGCATGAAGCTGGGGTCTTCGCGGGCCCAGCCGACCCGGGCGAGTTCGATGTCGAGGGCGGCGGCGGCCTGCTCCTCCGGCCCTTCGGCGCGCACCGCGCGCCCTCGCGCGTAGGCGCCGACGAGGATCAGCCGGCTCACCCGCTCCGGATGCCGCGCCGCGTAGGCGAGGGCGACCGCGCCGCCCTGGGAGACGCCGATCAGCGGGAACCGTTCGAGCCCGGTGGCGTCGACGACGGTTTCGAGGTCGCTCACCCAGTCGTCGAACCCGAACGAGGGGACCTCCCAGTCGGAGAGCCCGCATCCGCGCTCGTCGTACCGGATGAGGCGGCGACCGCGGGCGAGTCCGTGCATCCAGTGCGACCACACCGGGCTGCTCCACTCGAGGTCGAGGTGGGTGATCCAGTTGGCCGCCTTCACCAGCGGGGCGCCGGATCCGACGGAGGCGTAGGCGATGCGGGTGTCGTCGGCGGCGCGGCAGAAGCGGATCTCCTGGGTCGCCGCCGTCTCGGCGGCCGCGTCGCGGTGCCGGCCGACGACGGTGACCGGGGCGACGAATCGGTACCCCCGGCCGTGCGAGGTGCGGATCATCCGCTGCTCCCCGCCGCTGTCGCCGAGGGCGCGGCGTACCGCCCGCAGCGCGGTGGTGAGCGCCGACTCGCTGACGAACCGGCTGCCCCAGACGGCGTCGACCAGCTCGTCCTTGGGCACCACCCGGTCGCGATGCTCGAGCAGGTGGTGCAGCAGATCGAACACCTTGGGCTCCATCGGAACCGGCTGTCCGTCGTTGCGGACCTCGTAGCGCGCCGCGTCGACCTCGAAGTCGCCGAAGCGATACGTCCCGCCCGTCACGCGAGCGAGCCTAGCGGCGGTCGCCCGGGCGGACTGCGGCGTCACCCGGTGTACTGCGCCAGCTGGATGAGGTTGCCGCAGGTGTCGTCGAGCACGGCGATGGTCACCGGGCCGAGATCGGTGGGCGGCTGGGTGAAGGCGACGCCGAGTGCGGCGAGCCGGTCGTGTTCGGCCTGCACGTCGTCGACGCCGAACGCGCACCACGGGATGCCGTCGCCGACGAGCGCCCCGGTGAACGGCGCGACGGCGGGGTGGTCCTTCGGCTCGAGCGAGATCTGCGTTCCGTCGGGCCGCTCCGGGTCGACGACGGTGAGCCAGCGGTGCTCGCCCATCGGCACGTCGGCCGCGACGGCGAAGCCGAGGGGTCCGGTGTAGAAGTCGAGGGCGCGCTGCTGGTCGTCGACGAAGATGCTCACGGCCTGGATCTTCACGGGGTGTCCGCCTTTCTCTGGGGCCAACGCTCGGCGATCTCGGCGAGCGGGGTGGTGTCGAGGGTGTGGAATCGGGAGCGGCCGCGGCGTTCGCTGTGCACGAGGCCCGCCTCTTCGAGCACGGCGAGGTGCTGGGAGACGGCCTGCCGGGTCACGGTGGCGCCGTGCCGCATGGCGAGTCGGCCGCACAGTTCGAACAGCGTCTGGTCGTCGCGCTCGCGCAGCTCGTCGAGCAGCAGCCGGCGCGTCTCGTCGGCGATCGCCTTGTACACGTCGGCCACGCGGTCACAATAGGCAAGCAGCGACTTGCCTGTCAAGGACCCGCGCGGTCGCCGCCGCGATCGCATTCGCAGTCGCGGGCGCCGAATCCGATCAGCTGAGGGCGGCTCGCATCCGCCATACTGAGCCCGTGTTTGTGCTCGACTTCGTGACCCTGCTCGTGCTCGGCGGCCTCGCCCTGCTCATCCTGCTCATCGCGCTGATCGTGATCCTGCGCAGCATCAAGGTGGCCCGCCCCGACGAGGCGATCATCGTCACCTCGCGGCAGAGCCGCGGCAAGCCCGGTCAGTCGATCGACGCCTCCGCCGGACAGCGCGTCGTGCTCGGCTCGCGGGTGTTCGTGCGACCGATCGTCGAGGCGCACTTCAAGCTCAGCCTGCGCAGCCGCCAGCTCAACGTGCAGGCCACCGCCCAGACCCGCGACGCGATCACCATCCGGGTGAACGCCGTCGCCGTGGTCAAGGTGGGCGGCAACGAGGCGATGGTGCGTGCCGCGGCCCAGCGCTTCCTCAACCAGCAGGACCAGATCGAGTCGAGCACCGAGGAGGTGCTCTCCGGATCGATCCGCTCCATCGTCGGACAGCTCACGGTGACCGAGATCATCACCAACCGCCAGGCGCTGCAGGGGCAGGTGCTCGAGGCCGTCGGCGAGTCGCTCGACGTGCAGGGCCTCACCATCGACACCCTGCAGATCAAGGAGATCGACGACGACAACGGCTACATCCGAGACCTCGGTCGCGGCGAGGCCGCGCGCGTCAAGCAGGTCGCCGAGGTGGCCGAGGCGGATGCCCGCCGGGTCTCCGAGGAGGCGCGCATCACGGCCGACCAGGCGGTCGCCGAGGCGCAGCGCACGCTCGACCTGCGCAACGCCGAGATCCAGAAGGAGACCGACAAGGCCCGCGCCGAGGCCGCCGCGGCCGCGCCGCTCGCCGAGGCGATCGCGCAGCAGGAGGTCGTGGCGCAGCAGGAGGTCACCGCGGCGAAGCGGGTCGGCCTGCGCAAGCAGGAGCTCGACGCCGAGGTGCGCGCCGTGGCGGATGCCGAGGCCTACGCCATCGAGAAGGCCGCCACCGCGAACGCGCAGGCCGCGGTCGCCAACGCCAACGCCGAGCGCGACTCGCGCACGTCGGCGGCGCAGGCCGTCGAGGTCGAGGGTGTCGCGGAGAAGAACCGCCGCATCGCGGCCGCCGAGGCGCTGCGGGCCGAGGGCGAGGCGGAGGCGGAGTCGATCCGCGTGCGCGGAAACGCCGAGGCCGAGTCGTCGCGCGCCAAGGCGGAGGCGCTCGCCGAGCGCAGCGCCGAGCTGCTGCGCCAGCAGATCATCGAGCAGCTCCCCGAGATCGTGCGCGCCGCGGCCGAGCCGCTGTCGGCGATCGAGAACATGACCGTCATCTCGTCCGACGGGTCGGGCGCCGCCGAGGTGGGCCGCAATGTGGAGAGCCAGCTGGCTACGACCCGGCAGATCATCAAAGACCTGGTCGGGGTCGACATCGCCGAGCTGATCACCGGGCGCGCGGCCGGCCAGGCCGCGGGCGAGGCGCTCGCCCAGTCGGAGGCGGCTCCGCGGTCGCGCCGGCGCTCCACGGCGTCGGAGTAGTCGCGAGCCGGATGCCGGGGCGTCGGCCGTCCGCGGTCAGAGCTCGACGCGCATGACCCGGCGCCGCGGCGTAGGGCGACTCACCTCGACCATGCCGGCGGCGGCGAACACGCCGGGGGAGCCGACGAACAGCTCGCCCCACTGCTGCTCCCGGCCCGGGTCGAGTTCGAGCGGATAGCCCTCCACCGCCCGGGCGCCGTGCCGCCGGGCGTGCTCGACCGCGGCGGCGGCGAGTTCGCGGCTGATCCCGCGGCGCCGCCAGCCCGTGCGCACCACGAAGCAGGTGATCGCCCAGACCGTGTCGTCATCCGGGTTCTCGTCGCGGCCGGGCCAGACCACCCTCCCGGTGCGCAGCCGCCGGTACGCGCTGCGCGGCTCGACCGCCACCCAGCCGACCGGGTCGTCACCGAGGTACGCCACGAGTCCGCTCGGCACGCCCGACGGGGTGTCGCCGGCCGCCTGCTCGTGGAACCGCTCGCGCCGCTCCTCGACCGGCATCGCCCGGTACTCGCGCGCCGGCAGACGTACCCACTGGCACTGGCAGCTGTGCGCCTCGCCGCGCGGGCCGAACACCGTCTGCAGATCGTCGGGGGACGACTCGGACGCGGGCACGATGCGCAGGGCGGGTTCCACGCGCCGAGTCTGCTCCTCGCCGCCGACAGCCGGAAGACCGCGCGGTCAGGTCGGGATCAGCCGCCCTGCGGTCCGCCCCCACCCGGAGCGCCGCCCGGAGCAGACCCGCCACCCGGGGTCGATCCGCTCGTCGGGGCGGTGGTCGTGTCGACGCGGACGGTCAGGTTCACCTGATAGCCCGAGCTCGCGTCCCCGGTCACGGTGGCCAGCTGCAGCGCGCCGCTGTCCTCGCCGAAGACGTTGTCGCTGGCGAGCGTGACCTGCGACATGTTCTGGCTGGACCCCTCGTACCCGGAGAGCGCGTACACGGTCTGCGACACATCCTCCGGGAGCGCGACCTGCGAGGTCGCGATCGCGTTGGTGGAGTCGGTGATGGACGAGACGTCGGGGTAGACCTCGAAGTGGATGTGCGGCCACCGCCCCGTGTAGCACGCGGGGTAGATCGAGTCGAAGGTGACGACCCCGTCCGCATCCGCGACCTGCACACCGCGCAGGTAGGTCTCGTTCTCGATCCCCGAGGAGTACATCGAGTAGCCGCCCTGCGCGTCGCAGTGCCAGGCATAGACGGCGAGGTCGGCGAAGGGGATGTCGCCGTTGGTCATGTCGAGGATGGTGAGGGTGAGGGCCATCGGAACACCCTCGGCGACGGTGCCCCCGTCGAGGCTCGCCGTGATGTCGCGACGCACGATGCCCGACTGCTCGAGCACGTCGGGGCCGTTGGAGCCGTCGCCGGGGTAGGGGCCGGCCGTCTCGTCGGGGATCTCGCCGTCCGCCACCGTGGTGGTGGTGCCGCCGGACGTGGAGGTCGTCGAAGTCGACGTGCTCGTGGGGGCGCACGCGGCGAGCGCGGCGGCGAGGCCGCCGAGTCCGACCAGGGTGAATGCGCCGCGTCGGCTGACCAGGGTCCCCAGATCGAACTTCACGCCCTGGTCGACGACCTCTTCGTCCGCCCGCTCGAGCGGGCGGCCCTCGTAGGTGGGGCCGTCGGGTGTCTGGACGGGCTCGGGCATCCGGCGCATCTCGGTCTCCTTCGTCTCTCCCGCGGCGGCGGGTGCGCTCAGTCTGGCCGCACGCGACCTGCCGCATCCTCGGCTCCCGCTATGGATCGACTGTGAGAGGCCGCGCCGCGCCACCGCCGTCGACGCGGCATCCGCGCCGTACCCTGGGAGCATGACCACCCCATCCGCCCGCCAGGTGCGCCCGGCGACCGAGGGCTGGTCGCAGAAGCTCGACGGCGAGGGGCGCCCGCTGCTGCAGTTCGCCTCGCCGAAGCGCGGCAAGCCGCCCGAGCACTGGGCCGACCTCAGCCCGACCCAGCGGGTCGAGCGGGTCGAGGCCGCGGGGCTGCCGAAGTTCCGCGCGAAGCAGATCTCGACGCACTACTTCAGCCACCACACCGCCGACCCCGACCGGATGACGGACCTGCCGGCGGCGGGTCGTGCGGAACTCGTGGCGGGCCTGCTGCCGCCGCTGCTCACCGAGGTGCGGCGGCTCGAGACCGACCGCGGCGACACGATCAAGTTCCTCTGGAAGCTGCACGACGGCGCGCTCGTCGAGTCGGTGCTCATGCGCTACCCGGGCCGCGTCACGCTGTGCGTGTCGAGCCAGGCCGGATGCGGCATGAACTGCCCGTTCTGCGCCACCGGTCAGGCGGGACTCACCCGCAACATGTCGGCGGCCGAGATCGTCGACCATGTGGTGCAGGCGAACCGGGTGATCGCCGAGGGCGGCCTGGGCGGCAAGCGTCGCGACGACCATTCGGCCGACCGGGTGAGCAACATCGTGTTCATGGGCATGGGGGAGCCGCTCGCCAACTACGCGCGGCTGATGTCGGCGGTGCGCACGATGGTCGCGCCGCAGCCCGACGGGCTCGGGATGAGCGCCCGCGGCATCACCGTCTCGACGGTCGGGCTGGTGCCCGCGATCGGCAAGCTCGCGGCCGAGGACATCCCGGTCACCTTCGCGCTCTCGCTGCACGCGCCGGACGACGAGCTGCGCGACGAGCTGATCCCGGTGAACTCGCGCTGGAAGGTCGACGAGGCACTGGACGCGGCCCGCGCCTACTTCGACGCGACCGGCCGCCGGGTGAGCATCGAGTACGCGCTGATCAAGGACATGAACGACCACCCGTGGCGGGCCGACCTGCTCGCGAAGAAGCTGCTCGCCCGCGGCCGCGGCTGGGTGCACGTCAACCCGATCCCGCTCAACCCGACCCCGGGGTCCATCTGGACCGCGTCGGAGCCGGCGGTGCAGGACGAGTTCGTCCGCCGGCTCAACGACGCCGGCATCCCCACCACGCTGCGCGACACCCGCGGCAAGGAGATCGACGGCGCCTGCGGGCAGCTGGCCGCGGCCGACGAGGAGGGCGCCGCGTGAGGCCGATGCTCCCCGGACAGCGCGCGCGGATGCGCCGTGGCGCCGCCGGGTCGCGCGGCTCGATCGGGTCACGCGGATCGTCGGGGTCGCTGTGGTCGATCGGGTCGACGGGGTCGATCCTCTCCATCGGATCGGCCGGCTCGATCCTGTCGATCGGATCGGTCGGCTCGCTGCTGTCGGTCGGCTCGGCGTTCTCGGTGGGCTCCGCGCTGTCCTGGCTCTCGGCGGCGTCGCTGCTGAGTTCGCTCTCGGCCGGCTCGATCATGAGCCACCGCGCCCGCGGCCGCGTCATGGCCCGCGGCGTACGCTGACCGGATGGCGAAGACCACCGTCCGCACCCGTGACGCGATCGAGCGCGCCGCCTCGGTGCTGTTCGCGGAGCGCGGCTACGCGGGCACGACGGTGCGCGACATCGCCGGCGCCGCGGGCGTCGACGCCGCCCTCGTCATCCGCCACTTCGGGTCGAAGGAGCAGCTGTTCCTCGACGCGATGCACCTCGAGCTGGAGCCGAACCCGCTGCTCGACGGTCCGCTCGACACGCTCGGCGAGCGGTTCGTCGAGCACCTGCTCACCGCCGACGACCGAATGCGCGCGGTCTACCTCGCGCTCATCCGCGCGTCCGACGCGGGCGGCGTCGGGTCGCGGCTGCGCGAGGCGCACGAGCGGGACTTCGTCGCCCCGCTGCGCGACCGGCTGAGCGGAGCGGATGCCGACCTGCGCGCGCGGATGGCGGCATCCGTCGTCGGCGGGCTGCTCTACGCGCTCTGGGTGGTGCGCGACGACGAGCTGGCGGCGACCGACCCGCGCGACCTCGCGGTGCGCTACGGCGCGGTGCTGCAGGCCCTGCTCACGCCCTGAGGGGCGCCGGCGATCCGGCGGCGTCCGCGCGCGTCACGCGCCGCCGCGCGCCATCCGCATCAGGTCGCTGTCGAAGTCGAGCGACGGCGCCGCGTCCGCACCGGTCGAGCCGAACTCGTGCCGGTAGCGGTGCCACGATCCGTCGCGGATCGCCGCCGCGACCCCGCTCTCCAGCAGCAGCACGAACTCGGCGGCGGCCCGGTCGATGCGCTCGGCGAGCGCCGGGTCGCTCCAGTCCTCCGGCGCGGCGAACAGCGACGTCGGCACGGTGATCGTGCGCAGGAACGCGAACAGGCCGCGCAGCTGGTCGTCGATCACCAGCGCGTGTCGGGCCGTGCCCGCGGTGGCCGCGAGCACCACCGGCTTGCCGATCAGCAGGTCGTTGTCGAGGCCCTGCAGCAGCGCCAGCAGCAGCGCGCTCGGCGCAGCCTTGTAGACCGGCGCCGCGACGACGATGCCGTCGGCCGCGGCGAGCGACTCGCGCACCGCGCGCAGGCGCGGTCCCACCGTCGTCGACACGAGGGCCGCGGCGATCTCGGTCGCGAACGTGCGCAGCTCGATGACCTCCGCCTCGACCACGAGGTCGCGGTCGGCGGCGAGGGCGAGGATGCGGTCCGCCGTGCGGTCGGCCAGCATCCGCGTCGACGACGGGTCGCCGACGCCGGCGCTCAGCACGACGATGCGGGCGGATGGGGTGGTCGGAGTGCTCATGGCACGGCCTCCAGTTCGGGAGCGGGGTTCTCGTGGGCGGAGGGGGTCGCGGCGAGCTTGCGGCAGATGCGGTCGAGCGCCGCGATCTCGGCGTCGTCGAGCGCGGAGGTGACGGCGGCGGTGACCGCTGCGGCGTGGCGCCGGCCCACCTCGCGCTGCCGGGCGCGCCCGGCAGCCGTCAGCGAGATGCGCACCGAGCGCCCGTCGCCGGGGTCGGGGCAGCGCTCCACCAGTCCGCGGGCGATGAGCCGGTCGACCAGCCGCGAGAGGGCGGGCTGGCTGAGCAGCACGCCCCGGTGCAGGTCGGTGAGCCGCAGCGGGTCGCCCGCCTTCGCGAGCGTGTAGAGCACGTCGTAGTCCTTCATCGACACGTCGCCCCACACGTCGTCGGCGGCGAAGTCCTTCATCCGCACCGCGTGGGCGGTGAGCAGCGACTCCCACGCCGCGTTGGCGGCGCGGCTGCGACCGGTCACCGCGGTCGTCGACGTGGTCATCAGGCCACCGCCGCGCCGTCGTCGCCGTCCTCGGCGAGGGCCGCCGCGCGGGCGGCGAGCACCTCGTCGGAGTCCTGGTAGGGCGAGCCGCCGGTCACGTTGTCGCCGCGGTTCGCGTTCGGACGCGGCTGGCGCGGGGCCGCGTCGCCGTACTTCGCGGCGACCCGGCTCGCGTGGGTGGGCGCGTCGGGCACCTCGGGGTCGCGGCGCGCGGCGAGCTCGCGGCGCAGCACCGGCACGACCTCCTCGCCGAGCAGGTCGAGCTGGCGCAGCACCATGTCGGTGGGCATGCCGGCGTGGTCGATCAGGAAGAGCTGGCGCTGGTAGTCGCCGAAGTGCTCGCGGAAGGTCAGGGTCTTGTCGATGACCTCCTGCGGGCTGCCGACCGACAGCGGGGTCGCCTCGACGAAGTCCTCCATCTTCGGTCCGTTGCCGTAGACCGGGGCCTCGTCGAAGTAGGGCCGGAACTCGCTCCAGGCGTCCTGCGACTTCTTCGCGATGTAGGCCTGGCCGCCGAGTCCGACGATCGCCTGCTTCGCGGTGCCGTGGCCGTAGTGCTCGAAGCGCTGACGGTACAGCTCGATGAGCCGCATGTAGTGCTCCTTCGGCCAGAAGATGTTGTTCGCGAAGAACCCGTCGCCGTAGTACGCGGCCTGCTCGGCGATCTCCGGCGTGCGGATCGAGCCGTGCCAGACGAACGGCGCCACGTCGTCGAGGGGGCGCGGCGTCGAGGTGAAGCCCTGCAGCGGGGTGCGGAAGTTGCCCTGCCAGTCGACGACGTCCTCGTGCCACAGCCGGTGCAGCAGGTTGTAGTGCTCGAGCGCGAGCGGCAGACCCTGGCGGATGTCCTGGCCGAACCACGGGTAGACGGGCGCGGTGTTGCCGCGGCCGAGCATGAGGTCCATGCGGCCGTCGGCGATGTGCTGGAGCATCGCGTACTCCTCGGCGATGCGCACCGGGTCGTTGGTGGTGATGAGCGTCGTCGAGGTGGTGACGACGAGCCGCTCGGTGAGCGCCGCGATGTGGGCGAGCAGCGTCGTGGGCGACGACGAGAAGAACGGCGGGTTGTGGTGCTCGCCGATCGCGAACACGTCGAGCCCGACCTCTTCGGTCTTCTGCGCGATGCGGACGACATCCTTGATGCGCTGGGCCTCGCTCGGGGTCTCGCCCGAGATCGGGTCGCGCGTGATGTCGCTGACCGAGAACACTCCGAACTGCATGATCACTCCTCGACGGCGGGATCACCGCCGCATCCACTCGACGGGGATCTCCCGCCATTCCATGCGTTTGCATCGAATGTAACGCGGAGCGCGGGGGAGTATTCCCGCAGGGATCGACTCAGGCGGCGGCGTCGAGCGCGGCGCGCACCCGCGCCAGCGAGGCGCCGAGGTTCCACCGCTCGCCGAGCGCGTCGAGGGCGGCCGCGCCGTCGGAATCCGGCACCCGGATGCGGGCGTCGACCCGGGGCAGGTCGAGGTCGCGGACGACGGCCACCACCTGCGGCGCCACGTCGAGGTAGTCGGATGCCGCGGCGAACTTCGCCCGCTGGCCGGCGGGCAGCGCGCTGCCCGGATCGAGCGCGGCCGCCCGGATCCCCGCGAGGTCGCCATGGGCGGCCAGCAACGCCGCGGCCGTCTTCTCGCCGACGCCCGCCACGCCCGGCAGCCCGTCGGAGGCGTCGCCGCGCATCGTCGCGAAGTCGGCGTACTGCGCCGCCGAGACGCCGTACTTGGCGCGCACCACGTCGTCGGTGAGGATCTCGAGGTTGCTCATGCCGCGCCCGGTGTAGATCACCCGAACGTCGCGCGCGTCGTCGACGAGCTGGAACAGGTCGCGGTCGCCGGTGACCACGTCCACCGGCATGTCCGACGTCGACGCCAGGGTGCCGAGCACGTCGTCGGCCTCGTGCTCCGCCGCTCCCACCACCGGGATGCCGAGCGCCCCCAGCACCTCGCGGATCACCGGCACCTGCGGCGACAGCGTGTCGGGGACGACCTCGACATCCGGCGCGGCCTCCACCTCGTCGGCGACCCGGTGCGCCTTGTACGACGGGATGAGGTCGACCCGCCACTGCGGCCGCCAGTCGTCGTCCCAGCAGGCCACCAGGTGGGTGGGGGCGAACTCGCCCACGAGCCGGGCGATGATGTCGAGCAGCCCGCGGGTCGCGTTCACCGACGTGCCGTCGGGGGCGTGCACCGCGTCCGGGATGCCGTAGTAGGCCCGGAAGTAGAGCGCCGCCGTGTCGAGCAGCATGAGGCGGTCGGGGCGGGCGGCGTCGGCGGTCACGCTCCGCAGCTTGCCAGGCGCGGCAGAATGGCGGGCGTGGCGATCGACATCGACCCCATGCTGGCGAAGGCGCTCGACGCCGTTCCCGAGCCCGACGCGGTCGACGGCGGCCTGCTCTACGAGCCGAAGTGGGACGGGTTCCGCGGCATCGTCTCGTGGGACGGCGAGGAGGTCGAGATCGGCAGCCGCGGCGCCAAGCCGCTCACCCGGTACTTCCCCGAACTGGTGGCCGCCTTCCGCGAGCTGCTGCCCGCACCCTGTGTGCTCGACGGCGAGATCGTCGTGCCGACCGGAGCCGAGGGGGAGGTGCGGCTCGACTGGGTCGCCCTCAGCCAGCGGATCCACCCGGCGGAGAGCCGCGTCTCCCGGCTCGCCGAGGAGACGCCCGCGAGGTTCGTCGCGTTCGACCTGCTCGGCCGCGACGGCGCGTCGCTGCTCGAGCGCCCGTTCGCCGAGCGTCGCGACGCGCTCGAGGAACTGCTCGACGCGACCCCGCCGCCGATCCACGTCACCCGCACCACCCGCGACGTCGAGCGCGCGCGGCGCTGGTTCGCCGAATTCGAGGGGGCCGGACTCGACGGCGTCGTCGCGAAGCCGCTCGCTCAGCCGTACCAGCCGGGCAAGCGCGCCATGTTCAAGATCAAGCACAAGCGCACGGCCGACGTCGTGCTGCTCGGCTACCGGATGCACAAGAGCGGACAGGGCGTCGGCTCGCTGCTGGTGGGGCTGTTCCACGACGGCCGGCTGTGGAACGTGGGCGGCATCTCGGCGTTCAGCAACGCTCGCCGCCTCGAGCTGATCGAAGAACTGGCGCCGCTCGTCGAGCGCGACGACGACGGCGACGCCGTCACCGGCGAGACCGAGCGCAGCCGCTTCTCGTCGGCCAAGGACGTCTCGTTCGTGCGGCTCCGCCCCGAGCGGGTGATCGAGGTGCGCTACGACCAGATGGAGGGCGACCGGTTCCGGCACACCGTGCAGTTCCAGCGCTGGCGTCCGGATCGCGACCCCGAGTCGTGCACGTTCGCGCAGCTCGAGGTGCCGGCGCGCTACGACCTGGCCGACGTGCTCGAGAGCTAGCGCACGCGCTACTCGGCAACGGGTTTCTTCGCCCGCGAGGGCTGCACGCGCGGCGGTTCGCCCGGCATCTTCGGGTAGTCCGGCGGGAACGGCAGCTCGCCGAGCCCGGCCGCGAGGTCGCGCTCCCACCAGCCGAGCAGCACGCCGATGCTCCCCGGCCGCTCGCCGAAGTCGGCCCACGGGTCGCCGATCGTCGCCAGCCGCTCCGGGATGCTGCGCACGGTGAACGCGGTGGGGTCGACATCCGGCAGCTCGTCCCAGGTCACGGGCGTCGACACCGGCGCGTGGGGGAGCGCCCGCGGGCTGTAGGCGCCGGCCATCGTGCGGTCGCGGTTGGCCTGGTTGAAGTCGGCGAACACCTTCTCGCCGCGCTCCTCCTTCCACCACGACGTCGTGACCTGCTCCGGCATCCGCCGCTCCAGCTCGCGGGCGACGGCGATCACCGCGTGGCGCACGTCGAGGAACTCGTGGGTCGGCTCGATCGGCGCGAACACGTGCAGACCGCGGTTGCCGGATGTCTTCACATACGCCTCGAGCCCCGCCTCGGCCAGGATCGCGCGGGTCTCGATCGCGGCCGGCACGGCGTCCGCGAAGTCGGTGCCGGGCTGCGGGTCGAGGTCGATGCGCAACTGGTCGGGATCGTCGGTGTCGCCCGACCGCGACGGCCACGGATGGAACACGACGGTGTTCATCTGCACCGCCCAGACCACGCTCGCCGGCTCGTCGAGCACCAGCTGCGGATGCGACCGGGCGCTCGGGTAGCGCACCGTGACGCTGCGCACGTAGTCGGGCGCGCCCTTCGGCGGGTTCTTCGAGAAGAAGCCATCGCCCTCGATCCCGTCGCCGAAGCGCTCGAGCGACACCGGGCGGTCGCCGTTGGCGCGCAGGAACGCGTCGGCGACGGCGACGTGGTACTCGGCGAGTTCGCGCTTGGTGATCCCCGGCTCGGGGAAGACCAGCCGGTCGGGGCTCGACAGGCGCACCTCGCGCGTGCCGGCGGGGCCGGGCACCTCGAGCATCACGGCGGCGGAGGGCACGTGCCGACGCTACCCCGCGGGCTCCGTCGGCGGGAGGGCGCGACGGGAACGGCACCCGCGGCGGCACCCGCGGCGGGAGGGCGGCCGACGGGGAGGCCGGCGGGGCTGGCTAGCATCGGAGCGTGACCGACCCCACGACGCCCGGACGCTTCCTCGTCGTCGAAGGGCTCGACGGCGCCGGCACCACCACCCAGGTCGCGCGCCTCGTCGAGCGGCTGCGCGCGGCCGGCGTCGAGGCCGAGAGTCACAAGGAGCCGACCGACGGACCGTTCGGCCGCGCCGTGCGCGACTTCACCGACGGGCGGGTCGACCTCGACCCCGGCACCGTCGCCCTCGGCTTCGCCGCGGACCGACTGGAGCACGTGCGCCAGATCCGCGGACTGCTCGCCGTCGGCACCTGGGTGGTCAGCGACCGCTACGTGCCGTCGTCGCTCGCGTACCAGACCTCGCAGGGTCTCGACTTCGAGTGGGTGCGCACCCTCAACTCGCACGCCATGGCGCCCGACGCGACCGTCTTCGTCGACACCGCGGTCGACGTCTGCGTGGCCCGGCTGAGCGCCCGCGGCGAGTTCAACACCGGACCGTTCGACCGCGCCGACGCGCTCCACGCCGCCCGCGACCTCTACCTGCGCGCGTTCGCCTCCGACGCGCCCGTCGGCCGCCTGCTCACCGTCGACGGCGACGGCGCCGCCGACGACGTGGCCGACGCGATCTGGGACGCCCTCGGCGGCCTGCGGCCATGACCACCCGCCGCGACCGCGGACGGCGGCCGTGACCACGCCCACCGGCCCGTCCGGCCGACCCCGCTTCACCCGCGCCGAGCTCGCCGCCTTCGCGGGCACCGGGATCCCCGACCTCGTCGCGCCGGGACTGCGCCTGCTGTTCGTGGGCATCAACCCCGGGCTGTGGACCGCGGCGGTGCAGGCGCACTTCGCGCGGCCCGGCAACCGGTTCTACCCGGCGCTGCACGCCGCCGGGATCACCCCGTACGTCATCGACGCGGCGGGCGGCATGCGCCCCGAGGACCGCGCGCTGCTGCTCGAGCGCCGCCTGCCGGCGCCCCCGGCGCGGCTGGAGGCCACGGTCGACTCGGTGCTGACGTCACTGAAGCGGGCGCTGGTCGATGCGAACCTGTCAGCGCGAGGCGGACAGCGGACGCCCCTGCGCCGCCTGACCGAAGCCCAGGTCGAGCAGTACCGGCGGTGCGGCTATATAAAGAACCTGTCGGTTATTGATGCTTCTAAGATTTCGACGCTCC
>JBHIXX010000024.1:0-38419 GCA_041984585.1 Pseudolysinimonas sp.
CGTGCCGGCCTCGATCCCCTTGGAACACAGGATCAGCGGCGCGGTGTGATCGCGCAACGCCGCGAGCACCGCGCGCATGTGCTGCGCCGGCGTGACGACCAGGATCGCGTGCGCGTCGGCGAGCGCCGGGAGCAGGGCTGCGCGGTCGGCGCCGTCGACGCGGCGGATGTCGAAGTCCGGTCCGAGCGCCTCGACGGTGGCGGGCGAGAGCTCTTCGGCGATCAGGACGATCGGCTGGGGCACGGCGTGGTTCCTCCGGTGCTGACGGCGCGCGGGATCGCGCGGTGCGGCGCGCGCGGGCGCCGCACCGAGATTACCGGTCCCGCGACGGGGCGCCGAACCGGCCGGTCAGGCCGGATACTCCAGGAAGACCGTCTCGTCGGGGCCCTGCAGCCGGATGTCGAAGCGGTAGCCGCCCGCGCCGTCCGGCTGCGCGATGAGCGTCTCGCGACGATCCTCCGGCAGCGACGACAACAGCGGGTCGTTCGCGTTGAGCTCCGCCTCGTCGCCGAAGTAGGCGCGGGTGAACAGGTGGGTGAGCAGCCCCCGCGCGAACACGGTGACGAACAGGTAGGGCGCCGAGCCCTCGCGGTGCGCACCGGGCTTCAGCGTCGTGAACGAGTAGTGCCCCTCCGGGTCGGCGGAGGTGCGCCCGAAGCCGGAGAACTCGTGGTGCGCGCGCACCCGTGCGCCGCGACCGGTCGCCGGGGAGCCATCCGGGTTCGCGCCCCAGATCTCGATCAGCGAGTCGAAGACCGCCCCGCCCTCGCCGTCGAGCACGTCGCCGTGGAACCGGATGGCGCCCTCGGCGGTCGGGGGCACGACCTCGGGCCCGCCGGGGAACGGGAGCGCGAACCCGTAGAACGGCCCGATCGTCTGCGACGGCGTCTGCCGGTACTCGGTCTGCTGGGTGTCACTCATCGGCGTCCTCCGGCTCCATCCAGGTCGACTTCGGCCCGGTCAGCACGATGTCCCAGGTGTATCCGAGCGCCCACTCCGGCTCGGTCAGGTCGTGGTCGTACGACGCGATGAGCCGGTCGCGGGCCCCCTGATCGGCGATCGACTGGTAGATCGGGTCGAGCGGGAACAGCGGGTCGCCCGGGAAGTACATCTGCGTGATCATCCGCTGGGTGAACGCGGTGCCGAACAGCGAGTAGTGGATGTGCGCGGGCCGCCAGGCGTTGCGGTGGTTGAGCCACGGGTACGGGCCGGGCTTGATGGTGATGAACTGGAAGCCGCCGTCGGCGGCGGTGATCGCCCGTCCGACGCCGGTGAAGTTGGGGTCGAGCGGCGCGGGGTGCTGGTCGCGCTTGTGCACGTACCGGCCGCCGGCGTTCGCCTGCCACACCTCGATGAGCTGCCCGGCCACCGGGCGGCCGTCGCCGTCGAGCACCCGACCCTTGACGATGATGCGCTCGCCGAGCGGCTCGCCGGCGTGCTGGATGGTGAGGTCGGCCTCGTCGGCGACGACGTCGCTGTGGCCGAACACCGGGGAGGTCAGTTCGATCTCCTCGGGGAAGGCGCGCACCAGTTCGTGGGTGGGGTGACGCAGCTTCGACGAGCGGTAGGGGCCGAAGTCGCGCAGCGCCTCCTGCCCGCCCCGGCCGTTGCGGCTGGGGGAGTCGAGCTCCTGCTTCTGCCGCTCCGCGATCTCGGCGGTGATCTGATCCTGCGTCGTCGTGGGCAGGATGGCGGGGTCGACGTGCATCATCGCTCCTCGGGCAACCCGGACGCCGGGCGCGTCCTCCCCGATGGTCGCGGACCGTGCCCGCGGCGACGGGCGCCATTCTGCTGAGTGGAAGGGAGCTCGGCCCGGACGCGCGTCGGGTCGACCGCAGAGGGATGGCGGGACGCCCGGAACGGAATGGCGGGGCCGTCTACCCGATTGACGGCCCCGCCCGGGTCACCCGCGGCGCACTCGCCCTCTCGTGCGGCGCCGTGAGCCCTCAACCCACCAGGAGAGACCACGGACCTGCCCGGCTATGACGCGACTTCGGAATCCCCGCCGCGCGGACCGGTCCGCGCTAGTCCGGAGGAGATCGCGCGGGCCGCCATCCGCACCAGGGTCTCCAGGGCGGGATCGCCGCGGCGGTCGCGGTGCACGACGATGCCGACGGCGGCCACGACCGCGCGCCGCGCGTCGCGCACCGGCGCGGCGATGGACAGCGCCGACGGACTCATCTCCTCGTCGGTGCGCGCCAGCCCCAGTCGGCGCACGTCGGCGAGCCGAGCGCGCAGCTCGCGCTCGCCGGTGAGCGTGTTGGGCAGGAACCGGCGCGGGCCCCGAGCCACCAGCTCCTGCAGCGCCGACTCCGGCTGCGCGGCGAGCAGCACCTGGCCGACCGCGGTCGCGTGCGGCGGCAGCCGGGTCCCCGTGTCCGACACGATCGGCAGGGCTCCGGGCCGCTGCCGGTGCTCCAGGTAGACCACCTCGAGCTGCTCGAGCACGGCGAGGTGCACGTGCTCGCCGGTCACCGCGAGCAGGTCGTCGAGGTACGGGTCGGCCGCCTGCCGCAGCCGGGTCGCCGTCGGCTGGCGCACGCCGAGCCGCCAGAGCGCCAGCCCGAGCCGGTAGCGGCCCTCCTCGGTGCGCACCAGGCCGCCCCACTCGACCCACTCGCCGATCAGGCGGTGGGCGGTCGCCAGCGGCAGCCCCGCGGATGCCGCCACCTCGGAGAGCGTGAGCTCCCGTCCGCCCTCGAAGGCGTCCGCGATCGCGAACAGCTTGCGCGCCACCGATCGGCGGTCACCACCGCCGCCCGCCACCTCAGCGGCTCCGTCCGGCCCGGGGGCCCGGCCCACGCATCCGGGGCTCAGCTCAGGGCGCGGGTGGCCTCGATGACGTCGGCGAGGTGCTCGCGCACGGCCCGCTCGGCGCGCTCGGGGTCGGCGTCGACGATCGCGTCGATGATGGCGAGGTGCTGGGGCGCGGACACGGCCGCGCGGCCCGGCTGGAAGGACAGTCGGAACTGGTGGCGCACGCCCTGCGCGCGCAGCCGCTCGAGGATCGCCACGGCGGTGCCGTGACCGCTCTGCGCGCGGATCAGCTCGTCCATCCGCTGATGCAGCTGGGAGTAGCGGAACAGGTCGGCCGCGGCGATCGCGTCCTCGATCTCGGCGCGGAGGGCGCGGAACTCGTCGCGCTCGGCGTCGCTCGCGCTCGCCGCCACCTTCGCCGCGCAGAGCGCCTCGAGCCGGGATCGCACCTCGAGGATCTCGATGGCCTCCTCGAGCGGGATCGCCCGCACCCGGGCGCCGCGGTTCGGCATCCGGTCGACCAGGCCCTCGCTCGCCAGCTCGAACAGCGCGGCGCGGATGGTGGCGCGGCTGGCGCCGTACTGGTCGCTGAGGTCGGCCTCGATCAGACGCTGGTTGGGCGCGAACTCGCCGCTCACGATGGCGGCGCGGATCGTGCCGGTGATCTCGGCGACACCGGGCGTGCGCGCGGGAGCGGTCTGACTCATCGTCGGGCTCCTCCCTCCGTCGCGGGCGACGTCGCCAGGTTATCGTCCGCCCGTCGGGCGACCGGCGAGGAACCGCTCATCGGACCGCGATCTCCGCGTCGTCGCTGAGCGAGCGCAGCCAGCGCAGCGCGCCCTCGGTCATCCAGCTCGGGCTGCCGAGCCGGTCGAGGAACTCCCGCACATCGGTCATCTCGTGCACGCGCCGCGCGGCGTGCTGCCGCGAGCCCTCGATCAGGCGGTCGATCAGCTCCTCCGAGCCGGGGCCGAGCTCCCCGACGATCTGCGCCCGCATCCAGTCCTCGGCGTCGAGCTTGCCGGCGGCCGACAGGCTCTCCAGCAGCAGGCCGGCGAGGCCCTTCATCAGGATGCTGCGCACCAGCTTGAGCCCCGCGGCCGCGCCTGCCTCCGGACCCGCCGAGTCGATCGGCACGTCGAAGCCGGCCAGCCGATCGCGGAACGCCTCGGCGCCCGCCCCGCTCACCAGCAGGGGGGTCGACGCTCCCGCGCGGGGCACAGGGGCCATCACCGCCACGTCGACGAAGGCGACCCCGGATGCCGCCGCCTGCGCCGCCAGCTCGGCCTTGTGCGCGGGCGAGCCGGTGTTCAGGTCGGCGTAGACCGCGTCGCCGTCCGCCATCGCGGGCAGCGCCCCCGCGAGCGCCGTCGCCGCGGAGCGCGCGCCGACCAGGCTGAGAACGATGTCGGCGCCGCGGGCGGCGTCCTCCGCGCTCGCGACGCGCTCGACCCCGTCGGGGGTGGCGACGTCGCCGGGGTCGAACCCGCGCACCGTCGCCCCGCGGGCGACGAGCCCGGCGGCGTAGAGGGACCCGGCCTCACCGAGTCCGAGGACCGCGATCTGCATGTGCTGCTCCTTGCCGGGCGACGCCCGGCGACGACGATGCCGGTGCCGGGATGTTACCCGGCACCGGCATCGTCGTTACTTCGCGGATGCGGTGCGCCAGCCGCCCTGGTACTCGGTGCGGGCGACCTCCGAGTACGGGACGGGGCTGACGACGACGCGGATCTCGACCTGCTGGTGCGGCTGCACCGTGGTCTTCTCCGAGTTGGGGTTCTCGCCCCAGAGCAGCGTCAGCTCGGTGCCGACCTCGACGTTCGGGTCGACCGTGGCGAGCGACAGCGCGCGGCGCTCGTTGGCCGAGTAGCCGGTGAACATCGAGACGCCCACGTTGGTGCCGTCGGCGTCGACGATCGCGTCGAAGTTGCTCGACCCGAAGTTCGCGTTCGGCAGGTCGAAGAACATCGCGCCGTCCTTCTCCTCGGGGGTGAAGTACGAGCCGAAGATCTTGGTCGTGACGTCCTCGCTGTTCCAGGCGAGGGTGACCTTCTTGCGCTGGGTGGCGGGGTCGATCTTCTCCAGCGCGTCGCGGCCGATGAAGTCGTGGTCGAACTTCACGAACGAGCCGTAGCCGAGCTCCCACGGGCTCGTGTAGTAGTCCTCGATGTTCTCCGAGTAGAAGGAGCCGGCGAGGGCGTTCATCGACTCGTACTCGCCGATGCCGGTCCACTCGCGGAAGCCGCGCTCCTCCTCCGAGGAGTACACCGCGGGCAGCGGCGACGGGATCCAGCCGGACTCGAGGGTGTTCGAGGAGTAGGCCCGGGAGCCGACCGGCTCGAGGCCGAACTCGGCGCCCGCCTCGAGGATGGTGGTGCGGATCTTCTCGGCGTCGGCGTAGGGGCCCCAGATCTCGAGCCCGGGGGCGCCGGCCATGCCGTGGCGCAGGGTGCGCACCTGGATGCCGCCGACGTTCATGTAGCCCATGTGGAAGAACTTGACCTTGTCGACCGGGCCGCCGTTGACCTTCTCGATGACGTCCCACGCCGCCGGGCCCTGGATCTGCAGGCGCCAGTACTTGCGGCTCACCGCGTTGCCGTAGGGGCGCGAGTTGGAGCGGCGGTCGACCTCGATGTCGACGTCGTACCCGCCCTTCTCGGCGTGGTACAGCAGCCAGTTGGAGACGGGGGCGCGGCCCACGTAGACGTACTCGTCCTCGGCCTCGCGGAACAGGATGCCGTCACCGATGACGCCGCCGTTGGAGGCGACCGGCACGAGCTGCTTGGCGAAGTTGACCGGGAAGTTCTCGGGCGAGTTGATCATCGTGTCGGAGAGCAGCTTGATCGCGCCGGACCCCTTGATGAAGAGGTTGTCCATGTGGTGCGACTGGTCGAACAGCACGGCGGTCTCACGCCAGGCGCGCTGCTCGCGGCGCCAGTTGGTGAACTCGGCCGGCACCACGGGGTAGATGTAGGCGCCGAGCTTGTTGTTGCGGAGCATGTCCACGGCGTTGCCCGCCGCGTCCAGCTTCTCTTGCAGGTTCTTCGGAGTCATGAACGTCCTCGTTCCGGTTCGCGGTGGCCGAACCGCCGTCGTGGCGGCGCGCTGCGCAAACACTATCCCCATAGTGGTTGAGGGTCAACAGGATTGCGCGAGGGGTCGTAGACGAGATTGTGGACAATCCGTCGGCCGCGTGGTTGGCTGTGGGCGATGCGGGCCGCATCCGCGGTGATCGCCGCGCCCGCCCGCAGCGTCGCGACCCCGGGAGGACCCGCATGCCGAACGTCATCGTCACCGACCCGCCGCGCACGCCGATCGCGCAGCTCGACGCCCTCGCCGCGCAGGGCGTCGCGACCGTGCACGAGGCGATGGGGCGGGTCGGGCTGGTCGGCACCTCGGTGACGCCGCTGCAGCAGGGCGCCCGCATCGCCGGGTCCGCCGTCACCGTGCTCTCCTGGCCGGGCGACAACCTGATGATCCACGCCGCCATCGAGCAGTGCCGCGAGGGCGACATCCTGGTCGTCACCACCACGTCGCCGTCGCTCGACGGCTCGTTCGGCGAGCTGTTCGCGACCGCGCTCCAGGCGCGCGGCGTCCGCGGCCTCGTCACGACCGGCGGCGTGCGCGACGCGGTCGACCTGCGCGAGATGGGCTTCCCGGCCTGGTCGGGCGCGGTCAACGCCCAGGGCACCGTCAAAGCCACGGGCGGCTCGGTCAACGTGCCGATCGTCGTCGGCGGGGTGCTCATCCGACCGGGCGACGCGGTCATCGCCGACGACGACGGCGTGATGTGCGTGCCGCGCGGCCAGGTCGCCGAGGCGATCGCCGCGTCGGAGGCGCGCACCGACAAGGAGGCCGCCGACCGCGCCGCGTACCAGGGCGGGGAGCTGAGCATCGACCGCAAGGGGATGCGCGGGCTCCTCTCCGAGCTGGGCGTCAGCTACCGCCCGTACTCCGAGGACCTGGACGGCGCATGATCGTCGACGGCATCCGCTGCATGCAGATGCGCGGAGGCACCTCCAAGGGCGCCTACTTCCTCGCGGACGACCTGCCCGCCGACGAGGCGGCCCGCGACGACCTGCTGCTGCGGATCATGGGCAGCCCCGACCCGCGCCAGATCGACGGGATCGGCGGCGCGCATCCGCTCACCAGCAAGGTCGCCGTCGTCTCGCCGTCGGAGCATCCGGACGCCGACGTCGACTACCTGTTCCTGCAGGTCGTCGTCGACCAGCCCGTCGTCACCGATCGCCAGAACTGCGGCAATATCCTCGCCGGCATCGGGCCGTTCGCGGTCGAGCGCGGACTCGTCGCCGCCGGCGACCCCGAGACGACGGTGCGCATCCGGATGGTCAACTCCGACAGCATCGCGGTGGCCACCTTCGCCACGCCCGGCGGCGTCCCGGACTACTCGGGTCCGCTCGCCATCGACGGCGTGCCGGGGACCGCGGGGCCGATCGACCTCGAGTTCGCCGGGACCGCCGGGTCGTCGACCAACGGGCGACTCTTCCCGACGGGGAACACCGTCGACACCGTCGAGGGCGTCGAGGTCTCCTGCGTCGACAACGGGATGCCGTCGGTGCTGCTGCGCGCGTCGGACCTGGGGCTCCGCGGCGACGAGGCGCCCGCCGACCTCGAGGCCGACGGGGAGCTGGCCGCCCGTCTGCTCGCCATCCGCCTCGCCGCCGCCGAGCTGATGGGGATGGGCGACGTGCGCGAGGCGACCGTGCCCAAGATGGTGCTGCTCTCCGCGGCCCGCGACGGCGGCGCCATCTCGACCCGCAGCTTCCTGCCCGTGCGCGTGCACACCTCGATCGGCGTGCTCGGCGCGCTCACCGTGGCGGCCGGCATCGCGACCCCGGATGCGGTCGGCCACGACCTGGCCGATCTCCCGCAGGACGGAAGTCCCCTGCGGATCGAGCATCCGACGGGTTACCTGGACGTCACACCGACCTCGGTGCTGAGGACGGCCCGCAAGCTGTTCGACGGCGTCGTCTTCCCCCGCCCGGCCTGACCGCACCGCCCCCGACTCCCGCCACCGACGAACCCACCGACCACCGACGCACCTCCCGCCTCACCGGCCGCCACCTGATCCGAAGGAGCATCATGAAGCCCGGACCCCGCGACATCGCCCACATGGGGAACCTCGAGCTCTTCACGAACAAGTTCGACGAGAGCTACTGGTTCTTCAACGACCTGCTCGCCATGCGCGAGTTCGCCCGCGAGGGCGACTCGGTCTACCTGCGCACCTGGGACGACTACGAGAACTGGTCGATCAAGCTGACCCCGCGGGAGAAGTCCGGGGTCGGCCTCGTGCAGCACCGCGCGTCGTCGCCCGAGGCGCTCGACCGGCTCGTCGCCTCGATCGAGGCCTCCGGCCGCGGCGAGGGCTGGGTCGACGGCGAGTACGGCGTCGGCCGCGTGTACCGGTTCACCGACCCCGACGGCCACCCGATGGGCGTCTACTACGACACCGAGTGGTACCAGGCCACCGACGACAAGCCGGCGCTCAAGAACCAGGCATCGCGGTTCCCCGGCCACGGGGTGAACGCCCGCCGGCTCGACCACATCAACTACCTCGGCGCCAGCGTCGAGGACAACGCCGCCTTCGCGAAGGACGTGCTCGGCCTCGAGGACACCGAGCTGATCCAGCTCGACAGCGGCAAGATCGCGGCGCACTGGTTCCACTTCCAGAACAAGTCGTACGACCTCGTCTACTCGGCCGACCACACCGGCAGCAACGGGCGCCTGCACCACATCGCGTTCGCGCCGGACACCCGCGAGGACATCCTCAAGGCGGCCGACATCTTCCTCGAGAACGGCATCCACATCGAGTCGGGGCCGCACAAGCACGCCATCAACCAGACCTTCTTCCTCTACGTCTGGGAGCCCGGCGGCAACCGCATCGAGTTCGCCAACGCCGGCGCCCGCCTGCTGCTCGCCCCCGACTGGAAGCCGGTCGTGTGGACCGAGGAGGAGCGCAAGAAGGGCCAGGCCTGGGGCATGAAGACGATCGAGTCGTTCCACACCCACGGGACGCCGGTCATCGACTGACCCGGATGCCGCGGGGCGGGCGAGCGGATCGTCCCGTCCCGCGGACCTCCCCCTGCGCCCGCAGGCGTCGCCGGGGGACGATATCCCCGAGCCGGCGGCGTCGCCGGCGACGCCGTCACGCCGAGAGGACCGCGCCATGAACCCCACGCTGACCGCGGAGAAGATCGCGACCGGGCTCTACATCGGAGGCGAGGCCCGCGACACCGCCGACCGCATCGAGGTGCGCGACCCGGCCGACCCGTCGACCGTCGTCGGGACCGCCGCCGCCGGGTCGGAGCAGGACGCGCGCGACGCCGTCGCCGCCGCGAAGGCCGCCTACCGGTCCTGGTCGCGGCTCACGCCCCAGCAGCGCGCCGAGCGGATCGGGGAGGCCGCGGCGGCGATGGTGCCCGACCGCGACGAGTACGCCCGCATCCTCACGCTCGAGAACGGCAAGATCCTGCACGAGTCGTGGGTCGACTTCCTCGTCTTCGAGATCCGCACCGGGCTCGCGCTGAGCGTCGCCGACGAGGTCGACGAGGAGATCGTGCTCCCCGGGCCGCCGGTCACCACCTCGGTGAAGCACCAGTCGCTCGGCGTCGTGACCATCATCGTCCCGTTCAACTGGCCGATCGCCATCCTCGGCGCCTCGCTGCCGTACGCGCTGCTCGCCGGCAACACCGTCATCCTCAAGCCGCCGCCGTCGACGCCGCTCGCGATGACCCGCGCGCTCACCGCGATGGCAGAGAAGCTTCCGGCCGGGGTGCTCAACATCGTCACCGGTCGCGACGCCGACATGCTTCCGCTCATCCAGAACGACGACGTCGCGAAGGTCTCGTTCACCGGCTCGGTCGCGGGTGGCAAGAAGATCGCCGCGCTCGCCTCGGCGAGCCTCACCCGCGTGACCCTCGAGCTCGGCGGCAACGACGCGGCGCTCATCCTCGACGACGCCGTGCTCGACGATGCGGCGCTCGACCGGCTGTTCGGCGCGATCTTCGACACCACCGGGCAGATCTGCATGAACGCCAAGCGCGTCTACGTGCACCGCTCGCGCTACGACGAGGTGGTCGCCGGGATCTCGGAGCGGCTGGAGAAGACGGTGCTCGGCCACGGGCTCGCCGAGGGCACCACGATGGGCCCCCTGCACCAGGCGCGGCAGAAGGAGTACGTCGCCGAGCTCATCGCCGAGGCGAAGGCCGCCGGCGCGGAGGTGCGCGAGTTCGGCGAGCTGCCGGCGGACCACCCCGAGGGCAACTTCCTGCGGCCTGCGCTCGTGCTCGACCCCGACCCCGCGCTGCGCGTCGTCACCGAGGAGCAGTTCGGCCCCGTCATCCCGATCCTCCCGTTCGACGACGACGCCGAGGCCGTGCGCGCGGCGGAGGACACCTGGGCCGGGCTGTGCGCCTCGGTCTGGTCCGCCGACCTCGATCGGGCGGGGCGGATCGCCAAGAAACTCACCGTCGGCACCGTCTTCGTGAACGACCACGGCGCCACCCGCCTCGACCTGCGCGCGCCGTTCGGCGGGATGAAGGGGAGCGGATCGGGCCGCGAGCAGGGCATCGAGGGGGTGCGCGACTTCATGGACACGCGCTCCATCGGCACCCTGCACGTGAAGGCGATCTGAGCGGTGGGCAGACTGGGGGGATGAGCCTCCCGGTGCCCGCGGTCGTCGTGATCGGCGTCTCGGGAACGGGCAAGACCACCCTCGCCGTCGAGCTCGCCGCGTCCCACGGCGCGCGATTCGTCGAGGCCGACGACCTGCACTCGGCGGCGTCGCGGCGCAAGATGGCGAGCGGGGTGCCGCTCGACGACGCCGACCGCGCGCCCTGGCTCGCCCGGGTGGGCCGCGCCATCCGCTCCGCCCGGGCCGAGGGCGAGACGGTGGTCGTCGCCTGCTCGGCGCTGAAGCGGGCCTATCGCGCCGCCATCCGGCGCGCCGCGGGTGAGGACGTCTGGTTCGTCGCGCTCGACGTGCCGCGCGCGGAGCTCGAGCGCCGAATGCGCGAGCGGCGCGGCCACTTCATGCCCGCGTCGCTGCTCGACTCCCAGCTCGCGACCTTCGAGCCGCTCGAGCCGGGGGAGCACGGCGTCACGCTGCCCACCGTGGGCGACCCGGTCGCGGACGCCCGCGGCGCCCGCGACGCCCTCGCCGCCGCCGTCGGCTGACCGGCCCGCGTCAGGCCGCGGGGTCGCCGCCCGCGGCCCGCACCCGGCGGCGCCACTTCACCAGCAGGATGACCACCGCCGTCACCAGCCCGGCGAACACGATCCAGGGCAGAAGCACCCCGAGCGCGACGAGCAGGCCGGCGAAGAAGCCGACGAACGCGCTCCATCCGGCCTGCAGTCCGCTCCAGAAGTCGCCGGGCTCCGTGGCGGGCGCCTGGGCCTCCGACCGGAGGTAGAGCGAGATGGTCGACATCGCCACCTGGTCGGCGACGTCGCGCTGCTGCGCCTGAAGGCTCTCCAGCTCGGCCTGCCGATTGCCGATCTCGGTCTCCAGCCGGATGAGGTCCTCGATGTCGGAGGCCTGGGCGAGCAGGTCGGTGAGCCGCTCGATGGTCGCGCTCAGCGCCGAGATCCGAGCCTCGAGGTCGCGCACCTCGAGGGTGACGTCGTAGCTGCTGGTACTGATCTCGTCGGCCCGGCCGAGCTCGGCGAGCTGGTCGAGCACCGCGTCGAGACGGTCGGCGGGGATGCGCAGGGTGAGCGTCGCGCTGCCCGCGTCGTAGCTGCTGGGCGCCGACTCCGAGCGGGAGTCGATGCGCCCGCCGGCGGCCTCCACGATGCGCGCCGCCTCGCGGCTCGCGGCGAGCGGGTCGTCGGCCGTCACGGTCATGTAGCCGGTGACGATGACGGAGCGGTCGGCGGTGGAGCTCTCGGCGCCGTCGGCGCCGCCGGCGGCGTCCTCCGCCGCCGCGTCGACGTCGACCTGCGGCGCCTGCGGGGCGCCGTCGACCGCGATGGACTCGTTCGCGCCGCCCGCGGCGGAGCATCCGGTGAGCAAGAGGGCGGACACCAGCAGTGCGCCGCCGAGCAGGGATCGCCTCATATCCGTCACGCTAGGGCGGACGGGATGCGACCACCACACAACGTTCATCACGATTCGGACGTCAGCGGGTCACGATCCGGCGCTGAGACCCCGCCGACCCGCGGAACCCCGCCTCACCCGCGCCGGGCGGCGGTCGGCGCCGCCCGCCAATAACATGATCGGCATGGGGTTCTGGGACGGCCTGCGCCGCCTGTTCCGCCGACCCCCGCTGCTGCACGTGGCCATCGACGAGGGGGCCGGCCCGCCCGTCGTGCTGCTGCACGGGATCGCGTCGTCGTCGGTCACCTTCGAGAACGTCGTGCCGCTGCTGCGCGACCGGCACCGGGTGATCGCGATCGACCTGCTCGGGTTCGGCGCGTCGCCGTCGCCCGAGGATGCGGACTACTCGGTCGACGACCACGTGCGCTCCCTGCGCCGCACCCTGCGCCGCCTGCGGCTCGGCCCGAGCCACGTGCTCGTCGGGCACTCGATGGGCGCCATCATCGGCGCCCGCTACGCGGCGGAGGATCGGGGCCGGGTGTCGCGCCTCGTGCTGGTGAGCCCGCCCGTCTACTTCCGTCCGGCCGAGGTGGGCTCGTCGTCCGATCGGGCGACGATGGGCCTCTACTACCGGGCCTACGAGTTCCTGCGGGCGAACAAGGACTTCACGATGGCGGCCGCCGCGCAGCTGGCCCGCCTGTCGCCGATCAAGGGGCTGCTCGACATCTCGGAGCGCAACTGGATCGCCTTCACCCGTTCCCTGCAGAACTCGATCGAGACGCAGTCCCTGCTGAGCGACCTCGCCCGTATCGAGGCGCCCGTCCAGGTCGTCTACGGCACGCTCGACGTGCTGCTCGCCCCGGAGGGGCTGCGCATCCTCGGCCAGCTGCGCGGCGTGACGGTGCACCCGGTGCAGGGGGTCGACCACGTCATCCGGCCGCGGATGGCCCGGGTCGTCGCCACCGCCGTCGGCTGAGCGTCGCCCGAACGGGGGAGCGACGGGGGCGGACCGGTCGGCCTACCCTGACCACATCCACCCGTGACGGCTGGATCATCGGATCCGAGGGCCGTCCTGCGCATCCGGCAGTACCGGGGGGAATCATGGCGGAGCCGTTCCGCATCGTCGTCGTGAACCGGCGCGCGGGCGTCGTGGCGCGCCTGGCCGCCGAGCTGGAGCTCGCGACCGCCGGGACCGTGGCGGTCGCCGACCGGCACGACGCACGCACCGTGGTCGCGGACGTGCGCCCGGATGCCGTCCTGCTCGACCCCGCCGATCTCGACCTCGTCGTCGGCATCCGCGGCGCCCAGTCGGGGACCCCGGTGATCGTGCTCTCCGGCGAGCCGGGGCTCGACGAGGCCGTGCGCGCGGTGCGCGCGGGAGCCGACGAGTTCCTCCCCGCCGACACGCCGACCGCCGAGCTCGCCGAGCACGTGGTGCGGCTCGCCGAGACGTTCCGCGCGAGCCGCCCGTCGGCGCGACGCGCGGTGCTCGCCATCGGGGCGCACCCCGACGACGTCGAGGCGGGTGTGGGCGGCATCCTCGCGGCGCATCGCGCCGCCGGCGACCCGGTCACGGTGCTCACGCTCTCGCGCGGCCGCCGCGACGGCGGGCTGGAGCTCGCCCGCGAGGAGGCCGCCGCCGCGGCGGCGCTGCTCGACGCGCGGCTCGAGCTGCGCGACCTGCCCGCCTCGTTCACCGACTTCATGGCGGCCATCGCCGACCTGGTCGACGAGATCGCCCCGTCGCACGTCTACACCCACTCGGCCCACGACCGCCGCCAGGACCACCGCCTGGTGCACGAGGCGACGGTCGCCGCCGCCGAGGACGTCGCCACCGTCGCCTGCTACGGCGGCACGACCGCCGCCGTCGACTTCGCGCCCACCCGGTTCGTGCCGATCGACGGCCACACCGACACCAAGCTCGCGCTGCTCGCCTGCTTCGCCACCCGCGGCGAGCGCGCCGACTATCTCGACCCGGACTTCGTGCTGGCCACCGCGCGGTTCTGGTCGCAGTACGGCGAGGGGCGTCACTGCGAGGCGCTCGAGATCGTGCGCGAGTCGGTGCTCAGCCCGGTCGCGTCGCTCGAGCTGCAGCGCGGCACCGGCGCGCACGCCGCGCCCCGTCTCGCCGCGGTGCCCGAGGCCGAGCCGGCGCGCCGCGCGGGCTGAGCCCGCCCGCCCGCCGTTCGCCCCGCCGGAGCCGCCCCACCGAGCCGCCCGTAGGCTCGGAGGATGCAGTCCCGCGTACTCGGCCGCACCGGCCGCCCCGTCTCGGTCATCGGTCTCGGAACCTGGCAGCTCGGCGCCGACTGGGGCGCGGTCGACGAGGCGGACGCCCGGGCGGTGCTCGACGCGGCCCACGACGCCGGGGTGACCATGTTCGACACGGCCGACGTCTACGGCGACGGACGCAGCGAGCGGCTGATCGGCGCGTGGCGCGCCGATCGCGGGCTGGAGGGCGACATCCTGGTCGCCACCAAGATGGGCCGCCGCCTGCCGGAGCAGGTCGCCGAGGGCTACTCGGCGACCAACTTCCGAGACTGGACCGACCGCTCGCGCCGCCTGCTCGGCATGGACACGCTCGACCTGGTGCAGCTGCACTGCCCGCCGAGCGCGGTCATCGAGGCGGATGCCGTCTACGACGCCCTCGACGACCTGGTGGCGAGTGGCGCGGTCGCCGCCTACGGGATCAGCGTCGAGACGGTCGACCAGGCGCTCACGGCGATCGCGCGGCCGGGTGTCGCGTCGGTGCAGATCATCCTCAACGCGTTCCGGCTCAAGCCGCTCGACGAGGTGCTCCCGGCGGCGCGCGCCGCGGGTGTGGGCATCATCGCGCGCGTCCCGCTGGCGAGCGGACTGCTCTCCGGCCGCTACACCCGCGACACCGCGTTCGCCGCCGACGACCACCGCAGCTACAACCGCGGCGGCGAGGCGTTCGACGTCGGGGAGACGTTCTCGGGCGTCGACTACGAGACCGGCGTCGACGCCGCCCTAGAGTTCGCGGCGCTCGCCGCCGCCCGCGGCCTCGAGCCGGCCACGGCGGCGCTCGCCTGGGTGTCGCAGCTCGACGGGGTCAGCACGGTGATCCCGGGGGCGCGCTCGCCGGAGCAGGCGCGGGGCAACGCCGCGGCCGGCGAGGTGGCCCCGCTCGGGGCGGAGTTCGGCGACGCGGTGCGGGCGATCTACGACCGCCGGTTCCGCACGGCGGTGCACCCGCGCTGGTGACCCCCGGTCCGGCGCCGGGCCCGCCGCGGTGTCAGACTGGGTGATGCGTCAACCGGAGAGAGGGAGTCCCATGCGCATCATGGTCGTCATCGGCAGCGTCCGCCCCGGCAGGATCGGGCCCACGGTCGCCGACTGGGTGGTCCGGTCGATCTCGGACCGGCATCCGGATGCCGAGGTCGACCTGGTCGATCTGGCCGACCTGGCGCTGCCGTTCCTCGACGAGTCCGCGCACCCGCGCATGGCCTCGTACGAGCAGCCGCACACGCTGGCCTGGAGTGCACGCGTCACCGAGGCCGACGCGGTGCTGCTCGTCGCCCCCGAGTACAACCACAGCTACTCGCCCGCCCTCAAGAACGCCCTCGACTACCTGCACCGCGAGTGGTGGCGCAAGCCCGTGGGCATCGTCTGCTACGGCGGCGTCTCCGCCGGCACGCGCGGGGTCGACGCGCTCACGCCCGTCCTCGTGACGCTCGGCATGGTGAAGACCGGCGCCGGCGTCGAGATCGGGTTCGCCGGGGGTCGCATCCGCGAGGCGGGCGGCGTGTTCGTGCCCCAGGGTCGCGAAGACGAGCTGCTCGACCACATCGTCGTCGAGTTCCGGGAGCTCGGGGCGGCGCTCCGGCCGCTGCAGAACCGCTAGCCGCTCGGCGGAGCGGCGATCGCGTCGATCGACGCGAAGTAGGCGTCGGCGTCGAAGTCGGGGAACAGCGCCCGCTGGATCATGAAGCCCTGCCCCCAGGCGAGCAGCGCCGGCACGACGGTCTGCGCCCACGCGCGCGCCGCGGCGGCGTCGACACCCCGGTCGTGCATCGCCCACGACTCGAGGTAGTGCACGAACGACCCCCGCAGCTCGCCGAACACCTCGCTGACGAGGTCGCGCATGTCGGCGTCGGTGGTGGCCTCACCCCACAGCTGCACGATGATCCGGGTGTCGCCGATCTCCTCCGCCAGTTCGCCGACCAGCCGGCGCACCAGGGCGGCAGGTGCGAGCGGCGCCCCGCTGTCGCTGAGGGCGTCGATCTGGGCCGTGCGCCGGTCGAGCACCGAGCGGGCGGCCGCGAGGGCGATCTCCCGCTTGCCCGGGAAGTGCAGGTAGATGGCGCCGGCCGAGAGCCCCGCCTCGGCGATGATGTCGGCCATCGACGTGCGGTGGAAGCCGGAGCGCAGGAAGCAGCGCAGCGCCGCCGCCGCGATCTGCTCGCGGCGATGCTCGCGATGCGCGTCGCTCACCCGGGGCATGCCGTCGATCCTCTCCGACCGGCGCGGATGCCGCGGGGCGCCGTGCCGGTCCGCCCGACGCGGGCGTTGTCCCGCGCCGTCGAAGCGAGTATAAAGAACGAGCATTCGTTTTGCATCGTGGGACGCCGGAGCGCCCGGCCCGCCCACCCGCCGACCCGGAGGACCCATGACCACCACCCCGCACTCCCCGTGGGCGCGCGTCGCCGGACTCGGCGTCGCGCTCTCGTTCGTCGTCGCCCTCGTCGTGCTCGCCTTCTCCTGGCCGGGTGTCACGGCCGAGCCGCGGGATCTGCCGATCGCGGTCACCGGTCCGGCCGAGGCGGTGGCCGGCGTCGAGGCCGCATTGGCGTCGCAGGCCGAGGGCGCCTTCCTGCTCGAGGAGGTCGCCGACCGCGACGCGGCGGTGGCCGCGATCGAGGCGCGCGAGGCGTACGGCGCGCTCGTGCTCGGCACCGCCCCCGAGGTGCTCACCGCGTCCGCGGCCTCGCCGATCGTGGCGCAGCAGCTCGCCGCCCTCGCGGGCGGCCTCGAGGAGCGTCTGCAGCAGGCGATCGCCGCCCAGGTGCCCGCCGGCGCGCCGGTGCCCGACATCACGGTGACGGTCACCGACGTCGTTCCGCTCGTCGACGCCGACCCGCGCGGGACCGGGCTCATCGCCGCCGCGTTCCCGCTCGTGCTCGGCGGCCTGATCGGCGGGGCGGGGCTCACCATCGCGCTCGTCGGGGTGGTGCGCCGACTGGTGGGGCTCGCGGTCTACGCCGTCGTGGCGGGCACCCTCGTCACGCTCGTGCTGCAGACCTGGCTCGGGGTGCTGCCCGGGCCCTTCGTGCTCGACGCGGCCGTGTTCGCCGCCGCGCTCGTCGCGATCGGCGCCCCGATCATCGGATCGGCCGCCGTCTTCGGCCGTCCCGGGCTCGCGATCGGGCCGGTGCTGTTCCTGCTCATCGCCAACCCGATCTCGTCCGCGTCGACCCCGGTCGAGTTCCTCCCCGCGCCCTGGGGCGCCGTCGGGCAGTGGTTCCCGCCGGGCGCCGGCGCCACGCTGCTGCGCGACTCGGCCTACTTCCCGGCCGCCAACACCCTGCAGCCGTGGCTCGTACTGGCCGGCTGGACGGCGCTCGGCGTCGTGCTGGCCCTCGTCGGCCGGTCGCGCGCCACCGGAGGCGCGAGCGAGCACGCCATCGAGGAGGCCGAGGCGACGGCCTGACCGACGGGCGCCGACGGCGCTCGGCGCGCTTCGCCCGGGCGGGTCAGCTCGGCGGCTGGATCGGCACCGGCTCGGTGTCGGGGATGGGCGACGCGTCGCGCCCGCGCAGGTCGGGCACGATCCGGTGGAAGACGATCGCGACGAGGGTTCCCGCCGCGACGAACGCGCCCGCCACCCAGAACGCCCCCACCGGCCCGGCGCCGTCGATGGCGAAGCCGGCGACGGCCGAGCCGATGCCGACGCCGATCAGCTGGCCGGTGCCGACCCACCCGTAGGCCTCGGCGGTGTCGCTGAACCGCACGCTCACGGCGACGACGGCCGACATCACGGCGAGCGCGGGGGCGATGCAGATGCCGGCGACGACGAGCGCCGCGGTGAGCGTCCAGAACTCCCACGCGAACGAGGCGAGCACGACGCCCACGGTGATCACGAGCAGTCGGCGGGCGAGCGTCCACGGCCGGATCGGGAGATGCCCGAACGCGAGCCCGCCGGCGAACGACGCGACCGACCAGATCGCGAGCACGATGCCGGCGTTCGCGTTCCCGTGGTCGCCGAAGGTGGCGACCACGCCCGCCTCGGTCGCGGCGAACGAGCCGATCACGAGCAGGCCGACGATCGTGGTGAAGACCACCGGCGGCCGCGTGAGCACGACGCCGAACCGCCTCTTGCTGCGCGGGATGCGCACCCGGCCGACCTCGGGCGAGGAGATGAACCACGCGCCGCCCGCCAGGATGAAGAACACCGACAGCAGGATGCCCGCGACGCTCGACACCTGCGTCGCCACGAACGTCACCACGACCGGGCCGGCGATCCAGATGATCTCCTGCGCCGTCGCGTCGAGCGAGAACAGCGGAGACAGCTGCCGGCCGGTGACGATCTTCGGGTAGATGGTGCGCACGGCGGGCTGGATCGGCGGGAACGACAGCCCGACGAGCAGGGCGAGAGCGGCGAACGCCGCGAGCGGCACCACCAGCAGCGCGACCGCGGTCAGCGCCGTCGCGCAGACCAGCGAGGTGAGGACGAGCACGGGGCGGATGCCCCACACCCCCATCCAGCGCGCCGTGAGCGGACCGGAGACGGCCTGCCCGATGCTCAGCGCACCGAGGACGATGCCCGCGGCGCCGTAGGAGTGGAAGATCCCCTCGATGTGGATGAGGAGGCCGATCGAGAGCAGACCGCCCGGGAACCGGGCGGCGAGTTGCGCGACGAGGATCCGGGCGACGCCCGGGGTGCGCAAGAGGTCGGCGTAGGTCTTCACAGCCTGCTCACATTACCCCCGCCGAGCAGCGGGGCGAACCGGCCGGCGGAGCCGGTCCCCGGGCGCGCCGGGGAGGGCTCGTCCGCGGCGCTCGGCGACGCGCCGAGGGGTCCTCCGAGCGGCGTCGGAGGGGGCTCGTAGCCTGTGGAGAGTGTGGACAAGTCCGCGGACTTATTCACATTCTGTGGACGACACGCCCACAACATCTAGTGGTGTGGGGTGGGTCGGAACCCGGATATATAGTGATGGAACTTCCCGGCCGGATGAGGGGCCCGACCGGGGTGGGAGGCCTCCGATCGGAGGTCTTCCGGCGACCCCTCCGGCCGCTGGAGACCCCTCGGCCGGAACACGAACGAAGACATTTCAAGGAAGCGGGAAGCACGTGAGCATCACGGTCGTCAAGCGGAACGGGCAGCGCGAGCCCTACGACGCCAACAAGATCAACCTGGCGATCGAGCAGGCGAGCCGCGGGCTCGACGAGGACATCACCTGGGTCACCCAGATCGCCTCGGAGCTCGAGCTCACCCTCTTCGACGGCATCACGACGCAGCAGCTCGACGAGGCCGTCATCCAGGTGGCGCTGCAGAACGTCAAGGACGACCCGCAGTTCGACGTCGTCGCCGCCCGCCTGCTGCTCAAGACGATCTACAAGCGCGTGCTCGGCGACTACCGCACCGACGAGGAGCTGCTCGAGCTGCACCGCTCGACCTTCCGCTCGTCGATCGAGCGCGGCGTCGCCGAGGGCCTGCTCGACCCCCGCTTCCCCGACACCTACGACCTCGACCGCCTCGCGCAGGCGCTCGCCCCCGAGCGCGACGAGCTGTTCAAGTACATCGGCGTGGTCACCCTCAACAACCGCTACGGCATCCGCGCCCGCAACGGCGACCCGCTCGAGGTGCCGCAGTTCTTCTGGATGCGCGTCGCGATGGGCCTCTCGCTCAACGAGGCCGACCCGACGACCGTGGCGCTCGGCTTCTACGAGAAGATGTCGAAGCTCGAGTACGTCGCCGCCGGCTCCACCCTCGTCAACGCGGGCACCGCCTACCCGCAGCTCTCCAACTGCTTCGTCATGGAGATGCACGACGACATCGAGCACATCGCCAAGAGCGTGCGCGACGTGATGTGGCTCACCAAGGGCACCGGCGGCATCGGCCTCTCGGTCACCAAGCTGCGCTCGCAGGGCTCGCCGATCCGCTCGAACAACACGACGAGCACCGGCCCGATCCCGTTCATGCACACCATCGACTCGGTGCTGCGCGCGGTCAGCCGCGGCGGCAAGAAGTTCGGCGCGCTCTGCTTCTACATGGAGAACTGGCACCTCGACTTCCCCGAGTTCCTCGAGCTGCGCAACAACTCGGGCGACCCCTACCGCCGCACCCGCACCGCCAACACGGCCGTCTGGATCTCCGACGAGTTCATGAAGCGCGTGCAGAACGACGACGACTGGTACCTGTTCGACCCGCTCGAGGTCGAGGACCTCAACGAGCTCTACGGCAAGGCGTTCAGCGAGCGCTACGCGGAGTACGTCGCCAAGGCCGAGGCCGGCGAGATGCGGATGTTCAAGAAGATCAGCGCCCGCGCGCAGTTCAAGGACATCCTCATGTCGCTGCAGACCACCAGCCACCCGTGGCTGACCTGGAAGGACACGATCAACAACCGGGCGCTCAACAACAACACCGGCACGATCCACCTGTCCAACCTCTGCACCGAGATCTGCCTGCCGCAGGACAAGGACAACATCGCGGTCTGCAACCTCGCCTCGATCAACCTGTCGACTCACCTGGTGGCGGATGCCGACGGCAAGCTCGGCTTCGACTGGGACCTCGTCGAGGCGAGCGCCCGCAGCGCCGTGCGCCAGCTCGACAACCTGATCGACATCACGGTCTCGAGCGTCGACGAGGCCGACCACGCCAACACCACGAACCGGGCCATCGGCCTCGGCGTCATGGGCTTCACCGACGTGGTGGAGCGGATGGGCATCTCCTACGAGAGCGAGCAGGCCTACGACCTGATCGACGAGGTGATGGAGCACGTCTCCTACGCCGCGATCGACGAGTCGGCCGACCTCGCCCGCGAGCGGGGCAGCTACGACAACTTCGAGGGCAGCCGCTGGTCGCAGGGTCTCGTGCCCTACGACTCGATCGCGCTCACCGAGGCCGACCGCGGCACCCCGATCACGGTCAGCCGCACCACGCGCCTCGACTGGGACGCGCTGCGCGCGAAGGTGAAGGGCGGCATGCGCAACGCGACACTGATGGCGATCGCGCCGACCGCATCCATCGGCCTCGTCGCCGGCACCACGCCCGGTCTCGACCCGCAGTTCTCGCAGATCTTCAGCCGCGCGACGAGCAACGGCAAGTTCCTCGAGGTGAACCGCAACCTGGTCAACGCGCTCAAGGACCGCGGCCTCTGGGGTCAGGTGCGCGAGTCGATCCTGCGCTCGCAGGGCGACATCCAGAACATCGACGCGGTGCCGGATGACATCAAGGCGGTCTTCAAGACGTCGTTCCAGCTGTCGCCCTACTCGTTCCTCGACGTCGCCGCCCGGGCGCAGAAGTGGATCGACCAGGCCATCAGCCGCAACATGTACCTCGAGACGCGCGACCTCGGCGACATGATGGACATCTACTACGCGGCGTGGGAGCGCGGCGTGAAGACGACCTACTACCTGCACATGAAGCCGCGGCACACCGCCGAGCAGTCCACGGTCAAGGTGAACAAGACCGAGGAGCTGGTGCAGAAGGCGTCGGTGGGCGCCGTGCAGTCCGAGGTCAAGGTCGAGGGCGCGCCCGCCGCGGCGACTCCGGCTCGCCGCGGGTTCGGGGGGCTGACCAAGTGATGGGTCCCTTCGATTCGTACCCGGCGACCTCGGTCGACTCGGTCGGCGAGTACGCCGTTCCGGTCGACCCGATGGACGACCTGCAGTGCGAGAGCTGCCAGTAACCGAACCCTGATCCACAGACGGGGGCGCGCCGATCGGGCCGCCCCCGTCCGCATCCGACCGTAGAGAGAGAAGAAGCGAGATGGCCATCCTCGGCACCGGAGTCTCCGAGGGACTCCTGCTCAAGCCCGTCACCTACCCCTGGGCGATGGAGCTCTACGACCAGGCGGTCGCCAACACCTGGTTCCCGAACGAGATCCAGCTCGGCGAGGACATCGCCGACTTCAAGAAGATGACCGACGAGGAGCGCCACGCGGTCACCTTCCTCATCTCCTACTTCAACCCGAATGAGCTGCTCGTCAACAAGGCGCTCGCGTTCGGCGTCTACCCCTACATCAACGCTCCCGAGGCCCACCTCTACCTCGCGAAGCAGATGTGGGAGGAGGCCAACCACTGCATGTCGTTCGAGTACGTGCTCGAGACCTTCCCGATCGACCGCAACACGGCCTACAACTCGCACGTCGACGTGCCGTCGATGGCCGAGAAGGAGGCCTTCGAGGTCAAGTTCATCAAGCGGATGACGGAGGAGACCCTCGACATCACGACGACCGAGGGCAAGCAGGACTTCATCCGCAACCTCGTCGCCTACAACATCATCCTCGAGGGGATCTGGTTCTACTCGGGCTTCATGGTGGCCCTGTCGTTCCGTCAGCGGAACCTGCTGCGCAACTTCGGGTCGCTGGTCGACTGGATCGTGCGCGACGAGAGCCTGCACCTGAAGTTCGGGATCAACCTCATCCTCACCGTGCTGGAGGAGAACCCCGACCTGCAGACCGAGGAGTTCGCGGCCGAGATCAAGCAGATGATCCTCGACGCCGTCGCGATGGAGGAGCGGTACAACAACGACCTGCTCCCCGGCGGCATCCTCGGGCTCAACGCGTCGTACATCAACCAGTACGTCAAGTACCTGGCCGACCGGCGGCTCGAGGAGCTCGGGTTCGAGCCGGAGTACAACGTCTCGAACCCAGCGAAGTGGATGGCGACCGCCAACGACACCCTGCAGCTCGTCAACTTCTTCGAGTCGACGAACACGTCGTACGAGTCGAACGCGAGCGCGTCGAGCGGCTCCAAGTCCTGACGAACCCGTCCTGACGACGACGCCCCGGCCGACCACCATCGGCCGGGGCGTCGTCGCGTTCCGGGGGCGTGCGCGCCGGCGCGCCGGGCTCGCTCGTCGTCGTGCACCGATCAGCAGCACTGCAAACCCACTTGACTGACAGAGTACTTTGCACTACAAAGTTAGCCATGACCTCCGATCGAGACCCCGACGCGCGCGACGGCGCGACCCCCGACGACGCGCTGCCCGCCGACCCGCGGGGCCTGCTCGAGCTGATCGAGCGCGAGACGCGTCAGGTGCAGGATGCCGCGCGGCGAGCCGTCCCGTGGTTCTACTTCAGCTGGGGCATCACCTGGCTGGTCGGATACCTGCTGCTCTGGTCGGCCGCGCCCGGCACCACCTCGCCGGTCACCGTGCCGCCGACCGTCGCCGGAGTCGCATTCGCCGTCGGAGTGGCGGGGAGCATCGCCGTCTCGGCGATCGTCGGCGCTCGGATGGGGCGCGGCATCCGCGGGCGGTCGGCCTTCGTGGGAACCGTCTACGGCCTGTCATGGACCGTGCTCAGCGGCGGCGTCGCCGCGCTCGGGTTCGCGCTGCTGCGGGGCGGCATGCCGGGCGAACTGGCCGCCGTCTACTTCCCGTCGGCCTTCGCCCTCGTCATCTCGGCGCTGTACCTCGCCGGCGCGATGCTCTGGCGCTCGGCCGACCAGCTGGTGATCGCGATCGTCATGGCGGTCGCCGCGGCGGCGTCGCCGTTCTTCGGCTTCCCGCTGCACTACCTGGTGATGGCGCTGGTCGCCGGCGGCGCCCTCGTCGTCGGCGGCGTCGTCAGCCTCGCCGCCATGCGGAGCGGGCGATGACCGACCTCGACCCCGTCATCCACGCCGCGGCGCGGCTGCGCATCGTCGCCGCCCTCGCCGGCCTCGGAGCTGGCGACCGGATGGCGTTCCCCCGACTGCAGGAGCTGCTCGACATGACGGCCGGGAACCTCTCGACCCACCTGCGGAAGCTCGAGGACGCCGAGTACGTCGTCGTGACGAAGACACACCAGGGGCGCACACCCGTGACCTACCTCGAGCTCAGCGCACGCGGACGCCGGGCGTTCGAGGTCTACACCGATCAGCTCCGCGCACTCCTCGGAGGTGACTCATGACCCCCCTCGTCTCGCTCGACCGGGTGACCCGCCGCTTCGGCGACGTCGTCGCGGTCGACGACCTCAGCCTCGACATCGACGCCGGTCCCGTCGTCGGTCTGCTCGGCCCCAACGGCGCCGGCAAGTCGACGGTGCTCTCACTTATCCAGGGCCTCCGGCGCCCCACGTCGGGCTCCGTCCGCCTGTTCGGCGGCGACCCGGGCGACCCCGCCCGACGTCGGGCCCTCGGGTCCACGCCGCAGGAGACCGGTCTCCCCGCGACGCTCACCGTCGGCGAGGTCGTCGACTTCGTCCGCCGTCACTACGACGACCCCATCCCCGTCGACGAGCTCGCCGACGACTTCGGGTTGGGCGGGCTGCTGCGCAAGCAGACCGGGTCGCTCTCCGGCGGCCAGCGCCGCCGCGTCGCCGTGGCGCTGGCGTTCGTCGGGCGACCGCGACTGGTGCTGCTCGACGAGCCGACCACCGGCCTCGACGTCGACGGCCGCGCGGCGCTGTGGGATGCGGTGCGCCGGCGGCACGCCGCCGGGTCGACCGTCGTGCTGACCAGCCACTACCTCGACGAGATCGAGGCGCTCGCCGGGCGGGTGATCGTGGTCGACCACGGGCGGGTGCTCGCCGACGACAGCCTGGCCGGCGTGCTCGGTCGCGTCGGCACCCGCGTGGTGCGGCTCGAGTCGCCGCGACTCGACGCGATAGCGGCGCTCCCCGGGGTGACCCACGTCGACCGCGACGCGGCATCCGGATCGGCCGCGACCCTCACCGTGCACGACTCGGACGCCTTCGTGGCGACGCTGGTGCGGTCCGACCTGCCGTTCCACGACCTCGCCGTGCGCGGGGCCAGCCTCGAAGAGGCGTTCCTCTCCCTCACCCGCGAGCCCCGGAAGGAGGCCGCCTGATGTCCACCATCGCCCTCGTCGGCGTGCACACCAAGTACGCCGTTCTCGAGACGCTGCGCGTGCCGATCGCGCTGATCGGGACGTTCGCGTTCCCCGCCCTGTCGCTGCTGTTCTTCGTCGTGCCGCAGCGCTCCGTGGCCGACGACCCGTTCATCGCGACGCAGTCGGTCGCCGCGCTCACCGTGTTCGCGGTGATGGCCAACCTGCTGTTCAGCTTCGGACTCGGCGTCTCCGGCGACCGCGAGTCGCCGTGGTACCCCTACCTGCGCACCCTCCCCGCCCCGGGCGGCGTGCGCGTGGCCGCCTCGGTGCTCGCCACCGGCGCCTTCGCACTCGCCGCCATGCTGCCGGTCGTCATTCTGGGTGCGACGCTGACCGAGGCCGAGGCGTCGCCGCTCCAGCTGCTCGCGGCGGTCGGAGCCCTGGCGCTGGCGAGCCTGCCGTTCGCCTTCCTCGGTCTCGCGATCGGCTACAGCATGCCGTCGAAGGCGGCGATCGCCGTCGTGCAGGTGGTCATGTTCGGCCTCGCCTTCGGCGGCGGACTGTTCCTGCCGCCGCTCCTGTTCCCCGACTGGCTCGACGCGATCTCGATGTTCCTGCCGTCGCGGCACGCGCGGGAGCTGGTGATCGCGGCGGTGCAGAGTTCCGCGGTCGAGTGGTGGGTGTGGGTCGGGCTGGCCGCCTGGACCGTCGTGACCCTGGTGCTCGCCCTCGTGCTGTACCGCCGCGACGAGGGGCGCCACTACCGCTGAGCGCGGCGGCGCGGGGCCCTCGTCGCTCAGTCGGCGGCGAGGGCCTTGCGGATGCGCACGACCGACACGGGGCCGTCGGCGCCGAGGTGCTGGGCGAACAGCGACAGCCGCAGCTCCTCGATCATCCAGCGCACCGGCACCAGCCGCGCGGGAGTGGTCGCCGTGAGCGGCAGGTCGCCCCCCGCCTCCCGATAGAGCGCGGTCGCCTGCTCCACCTCGTTCTGCCATCCGCGGTCACGGCCCGGGTTCTCGGGCAGCTTCTCGACCCGGTGCCGCAGCCCGGCGAGGTACACCGGCACGCGTCGCAGCCGGGGGAGTCCGGTGAGGCGCACGAAGCCGGGGTGCACGAGCGCCTCGAGCTGGCCGCGGGCGTCGCCGAGCGGGCTCATCAGCGCGAGCGACGAGCCGCGGGAGATGGCGCGATCCGCGTCCCGGGCGTCGCCGAGCACGCGGGCCGTGAGCGAGGCGGCCGCGAACATCCCGTCGAGCACGCCGCGGGAGATCTCGTCCCGCAGCGTCGCGAATCCGGGCTCGTCGCGGGGTGCGCGTTCGCCGGCGAGGTCGTCCACGACCGCGAGCAGCACGTCGTCGAGCAGCGCCGCCGTCGACGCGTAGGGGCTCGCGGCGAGCGCCAGCTTCTCGGCGGCCGTGAGGTGCTCTTCGACATAGGCGCGGGGGGTCGGGATGGCGAGGGCGACGAGTCGGCGCACGCCGCGCGGGTGGGCGGCGGTCGCCTCGTCGGGCCGGGCGAAGACGCGCAGAGCGACGGTGGTGCCCTCGTCGACGAGGGCCGGGTAGCCGCGCACCCCGTCGCCGTCGACGACGTCGGGGACCGTCACGGGCGCGCCGTCGGGCGCGTCGCCCGCGCGCGGCCAGGAGGTCAGCCCGGCGCGCTCGAGCTCCCGTCCGGGGGTCGCCGGCGCGGTCACCCGGGCGACGCTCTCGCGGGTGCGTTCGGCGAACCGAGCGCGCAGCTCGGCGGGATCCTTGGCGATGCCGAGCCGCCGGCCCCGGTGGTCGACGGCGGCGTAGGTCATGCGCAGGTTGGCGGGCACGCGCTCGAGGTCGACGTCGGCGGCGGCGACCCGCGCGTGGGCGACGGGGCGCACGACGTCGGCGAAGGCGTCGAGCAGCGGGCGCTCGGCGTCGAGCTGGGGGAGCAGTCGGCGGGCCCAGTCGGCGGCGGGCACGACGTTCTTGCGGATCGGCTTCGGCAGCGCCTTGATGAGCGCCGTCACCAGTTCTTCGCGCAGTCCCGGCACGAGCCAGTCGGTGCCGGCGAGGTCGGCCTGCGCGAGCCGTTCGACGGGGATCTCGATCGTGACGCCGTCGTCGTCCGCACCGGGGGAGAACCGGTAGCGCAGCGGGTAGCTCGCCCCGTCGGGCGACTCCCAGGCGGGCGGGAAGCCGGCGTCGTCGACCTCGTCGTCGTCGGACGGCAGCAGGTCCTCCCGGCGCAGGGTGAGCAGGTCGGGGTCTGCCGCGCTCGCGTCCTTCCACCAGCGCTCGAACCCCCGCACGTCGGTCACCTCGGCGGGGATGCGCCGGTCGTAGAACTCGACGACCGCCTCGTCGTCGAGCAGGATGTCGCGTCGCCGGGTGCGCTCCTCGAGGTCGGCCAGCTCGGCGCGCAGGTCGCGGTTCGCCCGGTCGAAGGCGTACAGGTCGCCGCGCGGCGGGTGCGGCCAGTCGCCCTCCACGAGCGCGTGTCGGATGAACAGCTCGCGGGCCAGCGGGGGGTCGATCCGCCCGAGCTGCACCCGGCGCCGGGCGATGAGTGGGATGCCGTAGAGGGTCACCCGCTCGAAGGCGACGGCCGAGCCCTGCTTCTTCTCCCAGTGCGGCTCGGAGTGGGAGCGCTTGGCGAGGTCGCCGGCGAGCTTCTCCGCCCATCCGGGATCGATCGCGGCGACCGTGCGGCCGAACAGCCGGCTGGTCTCGACGAGTTCGGCGACCATGACCGCCTCGGGGGCCTTGGGCGCGCGCTCGTCGGGTCGGCCGGGGTTCTTCCCGCGCGACCGGTCGGCGGCCCGGTCCTCCTTCGCGATGCGTTTCGCCAGCACCGAGCCGGGGAACACCACGAAGCGCTGTCCGCGCGCGCCCAGGTAGTCGCGCTTCTCCCGGTCGCGCACCCCGATCCGGCTGAGCAGCCCGGCGAGCAGCGCGCGGTGCACGGCGTCACCGTCGCTCGACTCGGGCAGCGCGCCCCGGCCGAGCTTCAGGGCTCGGGAGAGCTGGCGGTTCAGGTCCTGCCACTCGCGGATGCGCAGGTAGTTGAGGAACTCGGAGCGGCACAGCCGACGGAACGCGCTGCCGCTCAGCTCGGCCTGCTTCTGCTCGAGGTGCCGCCACAGGTTCAGCAGGGTGAGGAAGTCGCTCGTCGGGTCGGCGAATCGGCGGTGGGCGGCATCCGCCTGCTCCCGCCTCTCGAGCGGGCGCTCGCGCGGGTCCTGGATGGTGAGCCCCGCGACGATCGCCGCGACCTCGCGGGCGACGCCCGTGCGCTGCGCTTCGAGCAGCATCCGCCCGAAGCGCACGTCGACCGGCAGCCGCGACAGCTCGCGGCCGATGCGGGTGAGTCGGGTGCCGCCGCGCCCCGGAGTCACGGCGCCGAGCTCGGCGAGCAGGTCGAGGCCGTCCTTGACGCCCCGGGAGTCCGGCGGCTGCAGGAACGGGAAGGCCGCGATGTCGCCCAGCTCGAGGGCGAGCATCTGCAGGATGACGGCGGCGAGATCGGTGCGCAGGATCTCGGGGTCGGTGAACGCGGGGCGCTTCTCGAAGTCCTCCTCGGCGTACAGCCGGATGCAGACGCCCGGCGCGGTGCGTCCCGCGCGCCCCGCGCGCTGGTCGGCGCTCGCCTTGCTGATCGCCTCGATCGGCAGCCGCTGCACCTTCGCCCGCGGCGAGTAGCGCGAGATGCGGGCCGTGCCGGCATCCACCACGTAGCGGATGCCGGGCACGGTGAGCGAGGTCTCCGCGACGTTGGTGGCGAGCACGACGCGACGCCGGATGCCGGGGGCCCGCGACGTGTCGAACACGCGGTGCTGGTCGGCGGCGGAGAGCCGCCCGTAGAGCGGCACCACCTCGGTGTGCGGACGGGAGCGCAGGGCGTCTTCGGCATCCCGGATCTCGGCTTCGCCGCTGAGGAACACGAGGGTGTCGCCCGGGGGCTCCGCCTCGAGCTCGTCGAGGGCGGCCGCGATCCCCTGCAGCACGTCGCGGTCGTCGCTCGGCTCGCCGTTCTCGTCCTCCTGCAGCTCGCCGACGAGCGGGCGGTACCGCACCTCCACGGGGTAGGTGCGGCCGCTGACCTCGATCACGGGCGCGGGCGCGCCGTCCGGCGCCGCGAAGTGCCGGGCGAAGCTCTCGGGGTCGATGGTGGCGCTGGTGACGATGACCTTGAGGTCGGGGCGGCGGGGGAGCAGGGTGCGCAGGTAGCCGAGCAGGAAGTCGATGGTGAGGCTGCGTTCGTGGGCCTCATCGATGATGATCGTGTCGTAGCGGCGCAGGTCGCGATCGTTCGCGAGCTCGGCGAGCAGCACGCCGTCGGTCATCACCTTCACGGCGGTGTCGCGCCCGGCGCGGTCGTCGAAGCGCACCTGATAGCCGACCACGCCGCCGAGGTCGACGCCGAGCTCGAACGCGATGCGCTCGGCGACGGACCGCGCGGCGATCCGCCGGGGCTGGGTGTGGCCGATGCCCTCCCGCCCGAGCTCAAGGCAGATCTTGGGCAGCTGGGTCGTCTTGCCCGAGCCGGTGGCCCCGGCGACGACGATCACCTGGTGGGTCTCGAGGGCGCGCGCGATCTCGTCCCGCGCAGCGCTGACGGGCAGCTCGGGCGGGTAGGTGATGGCGAGGGCCGGGCCGGACATAAGCCCTCCATCGTAGGACGGCCGAGCTGGTCCGGGCGGCGGTCCCGGTCGGCGGTGGCGAGCCCGGGTCAGCCGAGGACCGGGATGCCGAATTCGGCGACGACCGTCCGGAGCTCGGCGAGGTAGCGCTCGGCCTGTTCCGTGAGCGGGATCGCGGTGTGGCCGATCCACCCGATCTCGATGCGTTCGTCGACGTCGAGCGGGATGGCGACGATCTCCGGGTCGAGTCGGCCGCTGACGATGCCCGTGGAGATCGTGTAGCCATCGAGTCCGATCATCAGATTGAAGATCGTCGCTCGATCCGAGACCCGGATCTCGCGGCTGCTCGACAGGGTCGAGAGCACCTCCTCCGCGAAGTAGAAGGAGTTGTTGGCGCCCTGGTCGAACGTCAGACGCGGCAGGTCGTCGAGGTCGGCGAGGGTCACGCGATCCTTCGCGACGAGCGGGTTCCTTCGCGAGATGAAGATGTGCGGCTCCGCCAGGAACAGCGGGTGGAACGAGAGTCCGGAATCGCGGAGCAGCTTGTCGATGACCTTGCGGTTGAAGTCGTTGCGGTAGAGGATGCCGACTTCGCTGCGGAGCGTCCGCACGTCCTCGATGATGTCCCAGGTGCGGGTTTCGCGCAGCGAGAACTCATACTCGGCGGCTCCGGAGGCTTTGACCATTCGAACGAACGCGTCGACCACGAACGAGTAGTGCTGCGCCGAGACGCCGAGGAGTCGTCGCGATGGCGGTCGCCCGAGGTAGCGGTGCTCGAGAAGCGCCACCTGGTCGACGACTTGTCGCGCGTATCCGAGGAACTCGGCACCCTCGTCGGTGAGGGTGACGCCGCGGGCGGTTCGCACGAGGAGGGCGCGCCCCACGCGTGCCTCGAGGTCCTTCATCGCCGCCGACATGGTCGGTTGCGCGACGTACAGCACGTCGGCGGCCGCGGAGATCGACCCTTCCGCCGCGACTTCGATGAAGTAGCGGAGTTGCTGCAGCGTCAGACTGGTCGACCCCTGTGGCATAGGCGCAGGCTATACGAATGCATAGACCACGGGAGTTACCCGATAGCTGCGACGCGCCTGCACGATGGACGCATCCACCTCCGACGGCCGCACCCGGCCCCCACCACCGGATCGGACGCCATGACGGACGAGTTCACGTTCAGCATCACCACCACCCGCTTCGACGAGGACTACACGCCGTCGGAGGATTCCCGGAGCACGACCAATTTCGCCAACCTGGCGCGGGGTGAGCAGCGCCAGCAGAACCTCCGCAACGCGCTCACGATGATCGACCGCCGATTCAACGATCTCGCGCACTGGGACAACCCCCGCGGCGATCGCTACACCGTCGAGCTCGACATCGTGTCGGTGCAGCTCGAGTTCACGGCAGCAGGCGCGGATCGACCGTTCCCGTTGATCGAGGTGCTCGCGCCCGAGATCGTCGATCGTCAGACCGGTCACCGCGTCCCCGGAATCGTCGGCAACAACTTCTCGTCGTACGTACGCGACTACGACTTCAGCGTCGTGCTGCCGGCGTTCAACGAGGGGGCGACCACGCCCCGCGTGCCCGACGACTTCGGCGATCTGCACGGGAAGCTCTTCCAGCAGTTCCTCGACTCCGCCGCCTACCGCGAGCGCTTCCCGAAGTCCCCGGTCATCTGCATCAGTGTCTCGACGAGCAAGACCTACCGTCGCACGGGGAACCAGCACCCCGTCCTGGGGATCGAGTACGAGCAGGACGCGCACTCGATGACCGACGACTACTTCGCGAAGATGGGGCTGCGCGTGCGCTACTTCATGCCGCCCGGCAGCGCGGCCCCGCTCGCGTTCTACTTCCGCGACGACCTGCTGAACGACTACTCCAACCTGGAGCTGATCGGCACCATCAGCACGATGGAGACGTTCCAGAAGATCTACCGGCCCGAGGTCTACAACGCGAACTCGGCGGCGGGGCTCGTCTACCGCGCGAGCCTGGAGGCGAACGACTACTCGACGACGCAGATCGGGTACGACCGTGAGGAGCGCAGCCGACTCGCGGTCACCCAGGGCAAGTACACCGAAGAGCACTTCATCACCCCGTACCGCGACGTGCTCGAGCGGTGGGCCGCCGGCTACCTGGCCCCGGTCGCATGACGGTCGCCGCACCCGGCTTCAGCGCGACGCTTCTGCCGACCTCGATCGTCGGCAGCCTGCCGAAGCCGTCGTGGCTCGCACAGCCGGAGACCCTCTGGTCGCCATGGCGCCTCGACGGTGAGACCCTGACCGAGGGCAAGGCCGATGCGCTGCGGATCGCGGTCCACGAGCAGAGCCGACTCGGCATCGACATCATCAGCGACGGGGAGCAGACCCGTCAGCATTTCGTCACGACCTTCATCGAGCATCTCAGCGGGGTCGACTTCGACCGCCGCGAGACCGTGCGCATCCGCGACCGGTACGACGCGACCGTGCCGACGGTGGTCGGCACGGTCACCCGGGAGCGCCCGGTTTTCGTCGAAGACGCGAAGGTCCTCCGGGCGTCCACCGATCGACCGATCAAGTGGGCTCTCCCCGGTCCGATGACGATGGTCGACACCCTGTATGACGCCCACTACGCGAGCCGCGAGGAGCTGGCGTGGGAGTTCGCCGCCATCCTCAATCGGGAGGCGAGGGAACTGGAGGCCGCCGGGGTCGACATCATCCAGTTCGACGAACCCTCGTTCAACGTCTTCTTCGACGAGGTGAAGGACTGGGGGATCGCCGCACTCGAGCGCGCGGCGGAGGGGATCGGCGCGGAGACCGCCGTGCACATCTGTTACGGCTACGGCATCCCCGCGAACACCGACTGGAAGGCGACACTCGGCTCGCAGTGGCGTCAGTACGAGGAGTCGTTCCCCCTGCTGCGCGACTCCGCCATCGACATCGTCTCGCTGGAATGCCACAACTCCCACGTGCCGATGGATCTGATCGAGCTCATCCGGGGCAAGAAGGTCATGCTCGGCGCGATCGACGTGGCGAACGCGACGATCGAGACTCCCGAGGAGGTCGCCGGCACGCTCCGGCGAGCGCTCGAGTTCGTCGATGCCGAGAAGCTGCTTCCCAGTACGAACTGCGGCATGGCCCCGTTCCCTCGGGATGTCGCCCTGGCGAAGATGCACGCGCTCAGCGCCGGGGCGGACCTGCTCCGTGAGGAGCTGGCGGGTGCATAGTGACACCCCTGTGCCGGCGCACCGGATCGGCGACGACGAGGCGACGCGGCACGGCTTCTCGCCGTCGCTCTCGCCCGACGCGTTCACGGCGGTGTTCCGCGGGCACCCGTCGGGGGTCGCGGTCATCACGGCGGACGCCGGCGACGGCCCCATCGCGTTGACCGCGTCGTCGGTCGCGTCGGTCAGCGCCGAGCCTCCGTTGTTGACCTTCTCGATCTCGACGCAGTCGTCGGCGGCCGACGTGCTCGCGCGCGCCGACACCGTCGTCGTGCACGCCTTGGACGCGCGCGATGTCGAGGTGGCGAAGCTGGGGGCGACGAGTGGGATCGACCGATTCGCCGACGCGCACCGCTGGTCGCGCCTGGTCACGGGCGAGCCGGTCTACCGGGACGTCCGCGCCTGGGTGCGCTGCGCCGTCATTGACCGGATGAGCGCCGGTGCCTCGATCGTCATCGCCGCTCACGCGCTGCAGTCGCAGATCGAACGCGAGGTCCACCCCGGGGGAACGGCCGATGCGCTCGTCTACCACAACCGGATGTGGCACCGGTTGGGCGAGCACTCCGTCATCGAGCGCTGAGGCCGAAGGGGCCTGCGTGCCGGGACGCCCCCGGACGGACGCCGGGACCCGCGGGACCGGCGTCGGCCGTGTGCTCAGGCGGGCAGCAGCTCGCGTTCCATCCGGGCGTAGCTGGCCTCCATGCCGTCGGTCATCCCGGTGGCGAGGATCGCGTCGCGCTGGGCCGCATCCGCGTACTCGATGTAGAGCGTCAGCAACGTGATGCCGTCGGACTTGAGGAAGTTGAGGTCGTTGAGCGTCGGCGGGAAGTCGGTGCCGCTCATCGCCTCGGTGGTGACCATCCGGCGACCCGGGTCGACCACGAGGGTCTCGCCCTCGAAGCCGAACGGCTCGCCCGCGACCCCGTCCTCGGGGGCCCACGCATAGCGGTACCGGCCGCCGGGAACGGGGTCGATCTCGCACACCGTCATGCGCCATCCGTCGGGTCCGAGCAGCCAGCGCTGCATCAGCTCCGGCTCGGTGTGCGCCCGCCAGATCATCTCCAGCGGCGCCTCGAACGCACGGGTGATGCGCACGTGGGTGTCGTCGAGAACCGTGAGCTCGGTGCCCTTCCCGAGCGCGTACTCGCGCAGGTCGGCGAGCACCACGTCGATCTGGGCCATCGCCATCCGGGTGCCCTCGATGACGCCCATCTCGAGGATGGTCTCGAGGTCTTCGAGACTCGCCTGCTGCGACAGCGAGGTGAGGCGCGACCCGCTCTCGGTGGCCTCGAAGAGCATCTGCATGCTGCCCGAGGGCAGGTTCGGGTCGGTCTCCCCCTCCGGGGTCGCGAAGCTGTCGACGACGGTGAACGAGCGGCCGGGCTCGAGCGCGGTGAACTCCCACAGGCCGTAGTGCGTCTCGCCGCGCGGGCTCGTCATCGAGTAGAAGGCGCTCCCGCCGGCGCGCATGTCGAAGCGGTGGAAGGTGGCCGGGTAGCCGGGGGGACCCCAGAACCGCTCGAGCTGCCGCGGATCGGCGTAGGCCGCCCACAGGCGCTCGACGGGGACGGGGAAGTCGGCGATCACGGTGATGGTGAGATTCTCGGCGTCGGTCTCGATCGAGGTGACGGGCATGGGGTGCTCCTTCGCGGTGGTGGATGTCGGGGTGATGTCGAGGTGGGCGGTGCGGGCGCCGGTCAGTCGTCCTCGGCGAACAGCGCGTCGAGACGGTCGATGCGCGCCCGCCACAGGTCGGCGTAGGCGTCGAGCAGGCGCTGGGCCCGCGCGAGGGTGGCGGGGTCGGCGCGCACGAGGCGCTGCCGGCCCTTCGGGTTCTTGGTCACGAGTCCGGCTCCTTCCAGCACGGCGACGTGCTTCTGGACGGCGGCGAACGACATCGCGTAGTCGGCGGCGAGGGCGCTCACCGACACGTCGCCGACGAGTGTGCGCCGCACGATGTCGCGCCGGGTGCGGTCGGCGAGCGCGTGGAAGATGCGGTCGACGTCGGCGTCGCTGAGTTCGGTATCTACAACCATTTGGTTGCACGTTAGCCCCGCGCGGCGAGTACGTCAAGAGGGGCGGCGAATCCGGTGCGGACATGTCGGCGACCCGGTCCGGCGCGGCGTCGCCACCGGTGCCTAGGCTGGACCGGTGAGCATCCCCAGCGTGACCCTGAACGACGGCAACTCCATCCCGCAGCTCGGATTCGGGGTGTTCCGCGTCGACCCCGACGAGGCCGAGCGCATCGTCTCCGAGGCGCTCGAAGCCGGCTACCGGCACATCGACACGGCCGCCGTCTACGGCAACGAGATCGGCGTCGGCAAGGCGATCGCCGCCTCCGGCATCCCCCGCGACGAGCTGTTCGTCACCACCAAGCTGTGGAACAGCGACCAGGGCACCCGCTCCGCGTTCGACGCGATCGACCTCAGCCTCGAGAAGCTCGGGCTCGACCGGGTCGACCTCTACCTCATCCACTGGCCCCGCCCCGACCTCGACAAATACGTCGAGTCGTGGCGCGCGCTCGAGACCATGAAGTCCGACGGCCGGGCCACGTCGATCGGCGTCTCCAACTTCACCCCCTCCCACCTCGACCGGGTCATCGCCGAGAGCGACACCGTGCCCGCGGTCGACCAGGTCGAGCTGCACCCCACCTTCGCCCAGCGCGAGCTGCGCGACTACGCCGCGCAGAAGGGCATCGCGATCGAGTCGTGGGGCCCCCTCGGCCAGGGCAAGTACGACCTCTTCGGCATGCCCGCCGTCGCCGCGGCCGCGGCGGAGCTCGGTGTGACGCCGGCCCAGGTCGTGCTGCGCTGGCACCTGCAGAACGGCCTGATCGTGTTCCCGAAGACGACGAACGCCGACCGGATGCGGCAGAACATCGACGTGTTCGGGTTCGAGCTCGACGCGGAGCAGATGGCCGCGCTCGATGCGCTCGACGCGGGCAACCGGGTGGGGGCCGACCCCGACACCGCCACGTTCTGAGCCTGCGGCGCCGGTCCTCTAAGGTCGGGGGCGTGGTGATCGGCGGATGACGCTCCCGACCTGGCGCGAGCTGTCGACCGGCAAGGCCTCCGTGCGGAGCCTCGCGCACCTGCTCTGGATCGGCCCGATCGCGCTCTTCCTGGCCGCCGCACTCGTCGCGCTCGCGATGGTCGTGCGCGCTCTGCCGGCGGTTCAGGAGTTCCTCGTCGCCTATCCGGGCACGCTCGAGCCGCCCGCCGGCACCCCGGTCGGCTTCCCCGCCTGGCTGTCCTGGTCGCACGCGCTCAACGTGCTGTTCCTGCTGCTGCTGGTGCGCACCGGCTGGCTGATCCGGCAGGGCAAGCGCCCGCCGGCGTTCTGGACCCGACGCAACCGCCCGCCGTTCGTCACCCGCAACCCGCCGCGGCGGCTCTCGATCCACCTGTGGTTCCACCTGCTGCTCGACGTTCTGTTCGTCGTCAACGGGGTGCTCTACCTCGTGCTGCTGTTCGCGTCGGGGCACTGGCTGCGCCTGGTCCCGACCAGCTGGGAGGTGCTGCCGAACGCGCTCTCGGCCGCGCTGCAGTACGCGTCGCTCCAGTGGCCGGTCGAGAACGGCTGGGTCGCCTACAACGCGCTGCAGCAGCTCGCCTACTTCGCCACCGTGTTCGTCGCCGCGCCGCTCGCCGTCGTCACCGGCATCCGGATGTCGCCTTGGTGGCCGCGCGACGTCCACCCGCGGTGGTTCCGGATGGAGTGGGCGCGGGCCGTGCACTTCCCGGTGATGCTCTACTTCGTGCTGTTCGTCATCGCGCACGTCACGCTCGTGCTGGCGACGGGCGCGCTGCGCAACCTCAACCACATGTACGCCGGCCGCGACGACGAGACCTGGTGGGGCGCCGCGATCTTCGGGGTGTCGCTGCTGGTGATGATCGGCGTCTGGCTGGCCGCCCGGCCCGTGCTGCTCGCGCAGCTCGCGCGGCTCGGCGGGGACGTGCGGCGATGAGTCACGTCGGCCGCCGGGGAGCCGCCACGCGGCCCGGGAGCGCGTGATGGGCCGCCTCGCCGACACCTCGAGCCCCTACCTGCGGTCGCACGACGACCAGCCGGTGGACTGGTGGCCGTGGGGCGAGGAGGCGTTCGCCGAGGCGCGCCGCCGCGACCTGCCGCTGCTCATCTCGATCGGCTACGCCACCTGCCACTGGTGCCACGTGATGGCGCGGGAGTCGTTCTCCGACCCGGCGACGGCGCAGGCGATCAACTCGCGGTTCGTGCCGGTGAAGGTCGACCGCGAGGAGCACCCCGACGTCGACGCCGCCTACCTGGCGGCCGCGAGCGCGTTCACCCCGTCGCTCGGCTGGCCGCTCACCGTGTTCGCCACGCCCGACGGCGGCACGTTCTTCGCCGGCACCTACTTCCCGCCGCAGCCCGCGCCCGGGGTTCCCGGGTTCGGGCAGGTGCTCGACGCGGTGGCCGAGGCCTGGACGGAACGCCGCGACGAGGCGGATGCCGCCGCCGCGCAGGTGCGCGAGGCGCTCGCGGCGGTGCCGCGCCCCGGCGGCGACGGGCTGCCGGATGCGGAGCAGCTGGATGGCGCGGTCGACCGGATCGCCGGCTTCGAGGACCGCGAGCACGGGGGCTTCGGCGGCGCGCCGAAGTTCCCGATGGCTCCGGTGCTGACGTTCCTGCTCGACCGCGGGACAGCGGACTCGACGGCCCTCGCCGAGCGCACCCTCCGCGCGATGGCGGCCTCCGGTCTGCGCGACCCGGTGGAGGGCGGCTTCTTCCGCTACGCCGTGCGCCGCGACTGGACCGAACCCCACTACGAGCGGATGCTGGTCGACAACGCCCAGCTGCTGCTGCAGTACGCGCGGATCGGCGACGCGGCCACGGCCGACGGGGTTGCGGGGTTCCTGCTCGACGTGCTGCGCGTCCCGGGCGGCTTCGCGAGCGGCCAGGATTCGGAGAGCGACGTCGACGGCGTCCGCACCGAGGGCGGCTACTACGCGCTCGACGCGGCGGCCCGCGCCGCACAGCCCCCGCCCGCACTGGACCGCAAGGTGCTCACCGGCCTGACGGGCCTCGCGATCGGCGCGCTGGCCGAGTCGGGCGTGCTGCTCGACCGTCCGGCGTGGGTCGCCGCCGCGCGCGAGGCGGCCGCGGAGCTGCTGAAGCTGCACGGCGCGCGCCCGCCCGTGGCCCGGGCGTCGCTCGACGGGCGGGTGTCGTCGGCTCCCGCGACGCTCGAGGATCACGCGTCGCTCGCCGGCGGGCTGCTCCGCGTCGCGCTGGCGGCCGGGGATCCGTCGCTCGCCGTGGTGGCCCGCGACCTGGTCGAGGCGTGCGCCGAGGTCGCGGCGCCGGGCGGTCCCGATCCGTCTCTCGCCGCGCGGGGCCTGGCGCTGCCGCCGGAGCCGACCGACGGCCCGGGCCCGTCGGGGCCCGCCGCTCTCGCCGACGCGGCCTGGCTGCTCGCGGCCCTGACGGGCGAGGACGCCCACCGCGAGGTCGCGGAGCGTGCCCTCGCGGCGGCCGGCCCGCTGCTCGACGAGCCGAGCGGGCACGGCTCGGCCCTGGCGGCGGCGGCGCGGATGGTCGCTCCGCTGGATCAGCTCGTGCTGGTGGCGGACGACGACGACCCGACCGCGGAGGGCCTGCGCGCGGCGGCGCGCGGCTGGTTCCGCCCGGGCCGGGTGTTCGCGCGGGTGTCGCCGGCGACGGCGGGGGAGTTCGCGGCGGCCGGGTTCGAGCTGTTCGCGGGGCGGGCGCCGACCCGCGCTCGAGCGTGACCCCGAAGGGCGCCAGCGCGTCGAGCAGGCGCGCACTGACCGCCCCCTCGATCGGGAGCGAGGCGGTCATGAAACGGCC
>JBHIXX010000025.1:0-37839 GCA_041984585.1 Pseudolysinimonas sp.
GCACGAGCGACCGCGACAACGTCCTCGCGAAACTCCAGCGGATACGGTCCGGGCATGATGACATCCTCCCTCCCAGGGCCAAAACCCTAGAAGTCAGTCGTCACCGGATCTTGCACCAGTCCCCTGATTCTCACACTCCCGAACGAGTGGTAGCAGTTGGGTGGATGTTGCGGGCGTGAGCTGACCAACCCGATCGCCTCCGATTTGGACCTCCAGGACCGTGCTGTTCTTGGCCCTTCCCGGGATCGGGTGCAGCGTCGCGATCCAGCGGGCGGGTCGTGGCACCAACAGCGGTTCCAACGTGTCGAAGTGGTCGTCCTCGCCGGTCACCTGAATAGTTCTTCCGGCGGGAATCATGAAGTGAGGTTCGGGCGGCGGCGCGTTGGCGGGAAGGAGCTCGTCTGGACTCGGGAGCGCGAGACGGATGGACGACTTGAGCTCCTCCCTGTTGCGCGATCGCACGAACCGAGTCACGCCCCAGATGCGTACCCGGACGACCGGAACGACGCCGCTCGTCACGCATTGCCCGACGAGCGGCCGATAGTCGGCCGCATACTGAGCAGGCAGATATCCCACGTTGTAGCCGGCGATTCGGACCGAGACCGCGTTTCGGTCATGGGGATTGTCCGGCTCCGGGACGAGTTCAGCGATGCCGTAGCCCTCGAACTCCATGTCCACCGGAGTCGCTGTCTGGTTGATCGCGGCAAGGATCTCCGCGCTCCGCCAGTTCTCGCCGACGATGTCGAACTGGGGCTCACCCGACGTCGACAAGTCCGCTCGAGGCACGTCGGGGAGATAGGTGCGGCGTGGCACACGCGTTGGCCAGAAGGCATCCTCCCAAGCCTTACCGGTCCACCACCTCAGCCACTCAGAGTCCGAGTCCGGCGCGTACCAGCCCGGCTTTGCCCGATCCGCCATCGTCTAGCCTCCGGGTGCGGCATCAGCTTGGGCCGCCCTCATCCTGGCGAGCAGCGCCGACGTGGCGCGGCGCTCCTGCTCCTCGGCGCCGCTGATCCCGGATGTGGGGATCAGCCGCGCGATGTTCCACGCCTTCTCGTCCATGAGAACCGCCTTCGAGTCGCCCTCGACTTGCGACGACCTTAGCGATCTCTCATCCGTGGAGCGACAGGAAGCGGGGCACGCCCTCACGCCGTGAACAGCGGCAGTGCCATCCACACCGCCACGGCGGCGAGCATCGCGGCGAACACGTAGTCGATCCACCGCCGCGCGCGCTCGCTGCGGAACAGCGCGGTGAGCGCGCGCCCGGCAGCCGTCCACACAAGGAAGGCGACGAGATTGTTCAGCGTGAAGATCACGGTGATGAGGAGCACGGTCGCCACGTCGTCGCTCGCCGGCGGGCGGAGGAACTGGGTGAACATGACGGCGATGATCGAGTAGGCCTTCGGGTTGAGCAGCAGCACGACGACGCCCGACCAGAATCCGATACGTCGTCCGGCGGGGGCGTGCTGCGGATCCGCCGCCGAGGCGCGGGCCGCGCGGACGAACGACCACGCCAGCCACAGCACGTAGAGGCTGCCCGCGGCGGCGAGCACCTTCGCGACCACGGGGTTGCTCAGCACGGCGACGCCGACGCCCAGCCCGATCAGCGTCGTCACGAGCAGGGTGGCGACGTGGTATCCGGCGAGGGCGGGAACGGCGGCGCGCAGCCCCCGCGCGGCGCCGATGGTCGCGAAGAAGGTGTTGCCCGGCCCAGGACTGTAGGCGAGGGGGAGCAGGAACAGCACCAGCGCGAGGACGGTGTCGACACTCACGGGAGCCGGGCGCCGGGTCGGATTCTCACCCCTCGAGTGTCGGTCGCCTCCGGTCCGGACTCTCGCGGAAATCCGACATCGCATGGGCGAGTTCGTGCCGCGGAGGTCCGCGGGAGTCGAGCATCAGTGGTGTACGCATAGCGGGCAGTTGGGCTGGAATGCGTACACCTCCCTATAGCCTGAGTGAGTGACGATGACGTTGCCCAAGATCGACGACCACTCCCGCAGCTCTGGAGGGGATGGCGCACGCTCCGTCGTGGATCGCGCGCTCACCATCCTCGGCACGTTCCAGGGGAACCGCTCGCGCCAGGCGCTCTCCGACATCAGCCGCAACAGCGGGCTGCCCATCGCGACCTGCTACCGCATCGTGCAGCGGCTCGTCGACTGGGGCGCGCTCGAGCGTGACGGCGAGAACCGCTACCGCATCGGTCTGCGGCTGTGGGAGGTCGCATCCCGCGCGCCGCGCGCCCAGGGGTTGCAGCGCATCGCGCGGCCGTACCTGCTCGACCTCTACGAGACCACCGGGTTCGCCAGCCACCTCGCCATCCGCGAAGGGTCCGAGCTGGTGTCGATCGAGCGCTTCCAGAACCCGCGCCGCGCCGTGCGCCGGCCGGTGATCGGCGGGCGCTACCAGCTGCACGTCACTGCCATCGGCCAGGTGCTGCTCGCGCACGCCCCGCAGGACATCCAGGATGACGTGCTCGGCGGCGAGCTGACCGCGTTCACCAAGAACACCTACACCGACCGCGCCGTGCTGGAGCGCGTGCTCGCCGACATCCGCCGCACCGGCTTCGCTGTCTCCGACCGCCAGGTGGATGATGTCTACGTCGGCGTCGCCGCCCCCATCAAGGGCGCCGACGGCAAGGTCGCGGCCGCGCTCTCCCTCGCGATGGAGGTCGCCGAGGACAAGCCCGACGTGCAGGGGATGGTGCACGTCGTGCGCCTCACCGCCGCGTCGATCTCCCGCGCGCTGCAGGCCGCGCGCTTCGCCGCCGCCTGACGCAGGGCCTTTCCTCACTACCGAGCACTCTCTAGGCTCCCGGTCATGGCTGAGCGCGCTGACGGTTCGAAGGTTCCATTCCAGGAAGCGCTTGATGCCTGGGCGAGAGTTGCCCGCGCCTTCTTGATCGACACAGCGCGGACTCGCGGTACGACGACTACGTATGGGGACCTGGCCGAGCACGTTCAGGCGGTCACGGGGATCACACATGGGGCGATGATCCAGAACTGGATCGGGGATGTTCTTGGGCTCGTCGGTGAGGAAGCCGAGCGACGGTCGGAGCCTCACCTTGCGTCGCTCTGCACGAGCAAGGAGGGGCATGTCCGAGGTGGCTACCCGTACGCCCCGGACTTCTACTCCCAGGAAGACCGCGATGCTCTGGCTGCGCAACACCGCGAGGAGTGCTACGCGCGCTTCGCGGTGGATCAGTTCGGCCAGTCCGAGCGCTCGTTCGTGGGGCTCGTCCCGTCAGAGGAAGACATTGCCGCTGTCGTCGAGGGCGGCGTCGTCATGAAGATGCACCTTGCGCGTGAGCGTAACCCGGGCATTCGTAGGGACAAGATCGAGGCAGTGAAGGCCACGCACGACGGCATCGCCTGTGAAGCCTGTGGGTTCGACTTTCTGAACGCGTATGGAGAGCGCGGTCGTGACTACTGCGAAGTCCACCACCGAGTGCCGCTGTCTGTCTCAGGCGAGACCGAGACGAGCCTGGAAGACTTGGCGATTCTCTGCGCCAACTGCCATCGCATGATTCACCGAAGCCCCTTCTTGTCGGTGGAGGAACTCGCGGTCGTCGTCAGCAGACAACAGGCAGGATGATCGCGGTCGGGGCGCTGCAGGCCGCGCGCTTAGCGGCGGCCTGATCGGGCGCAGCCCGGGGGCGCCCCGGCGGGACGCCCCCGAACCGCTGGGCGTCAGCCCATGTTCACGCAGTGCTGGCACCGCGGGTAACCGCCGGTGCCCGACACCCGGTTACGCGCCGGGATCTGCTGGCCGCTCGGGCAGTCGTCGTGGTCGTGGTAGACGTCGGGGTCGGACGGGTTGGAGGAGTGGTAAGCGGACACCTTCATTGGTGTCTCCTTTCGGGGTGGGCAGTCGGGATGGCTGCCGTTGGCACGGCAGCGTAGACCCACCCCCTGACGAACGCTCAGGATCGAACGCGGTGCGTGCGGCTCAGCGCCCGACGCCCACCCAGAGGCCGTCGCGAGCGCGGGTCATCGCGACGTAGAGCTCGCGGCGCTCCAGCTCGTCGCGCTCGGTGCGGGTCTCGGCGGGCTGCTCCGCGACGAGCCGCAGCGGGGTGTGTGCGGCGAGCACGTGCTTGAACTCGAGACCCTTCGCGCGCTTGATCGTGCCGACCTTGACGGCCGGCGTGATGCGTCCGTCGTACTTCTCCAGGTCGATCGACGGGATGCCGGCGCGGTCGAGCAGGGTCCGCACGTCGCGCACCTGGCGTGAGTACATCGCGAGGATGGCGACGTCGCCCGCGTGCACGTCCGGGGTGTCGAGCAGCAGCCGCAGTCGGGCGAGTAGCGCGGTGTCGTGCTCGCCCCGCGACCCGAATCGGGTGACCTGCGGTGCCTCGCCGCTGCGCAGCACCTCGGCGGCATCCCGCTGCCCGGCCAGGCCGCTCTCGATGTCGACGAACGTGCTGTCGGCGACCACCTGCGCCGCGTACTCGGCGATCTCGCGGGTGTTGCGATAGTTGCGGGTCATCACCACGCCGCGGCCCTGGATCGAGATGCCCAGTTCGGCGAGGGTGTAGCCGCCGGGGTAGATCGACTGTTGGCCGTCGCCGATCAGGTTGAAGGCGTCGGGCTCGTCGCCGACGAGGCGGTGCAGCATCCGGATCATCGCCGCGCTGAGGTCCTGCGCCTCGTCGATGACCACCGCGCGGTACGGCGACTGCCCGGGCACGATCGCGGCCTCGGCGTGCAGGATTTCGTCGGCGAAGTCCCACACTCCGCGCGTTCGCAGCGCCGACTCGTATTCGAGGTAGAGGTTCCACACCGACGCGCGCTGTGCCACCGTCAGTCGACGCTCGCGCCCGACCCGGCTGCAGTTCTCGTACTCGGCGAGGGAGGCCAGCCCGCGGCTCTTGATGACGTGGGCGATCTCGTCGGCCCAGTAGCGATCGTTGCGGTCGATCGCGCCGACCTCGCCCCGGGCGCCGTGCTCGCGCCACACCTTGTCCCAGACGAGCTTCGCAGCCTCCGGGTTGAGCTTCGACGTGATGCCGCGGGCGTTCAGCAGCCGCCGCGCCACCGCGTAGACGCCGGCGAACTCGACCCGGTCGGCGACCTCGGGGGCGAGCCGACCGAACAGCGTCCCGAGCACGGCCGGAAGGGTGCGCACATAGGTGGTGACCAGCACGGTGCCCGGATGGGTGCGCGCGATGTGCGCGGCCCGGTGCATCCCGACCACCGTCTTGCCGGTGCCGGCGGCCCCGCGGATGCGGCACGGCCCGCTGAACGAGCGGCGCACGACGCGGATCTGATCGGGATGCAGGAACGCCATCCACGACTCGATCGGCTCGGCGGTCATGCCTGCGTAGGCGGCCTCGTTCACGTCGTCGATGGTGAGCAACTCGACCGGAGCGTCGGTCGGGTCGGGCGCAGCGGCAGCGGCTGCCTGACGGGCCGAGACGACCACCGACATCGGCGTCGCGCTGCCCGCGTGCGGCGGGCACGAGGTGTAGACGGCGGTGAGGACCCGCTCGACCTCGACCTCCGACAGGCGCCGCCCGGTGGCGAGGATGCGCTTCACCACCTCGACCTCGCTCAGCAGTTCGACCCCGCTCACCCGGCCGCGGATGCCGGGACGGTTCGTGAACACGGCGAGGGTGTGGATCTCGCCCGGCGCGAGGCCGACCTCGGCGAAGATGTCGGCGAACTTCTCGGAGAGCGACTGCAGCCCGTCGAAGCGCTCCGTCACGTCGTCGTCGCCCTGGTAGACGCGCGTGCCCGAGCCGCCGTCGCGCACCTGCACGTCGCGCCAGGTCTTCGCGTCGACGATGAACACGCCCGACGGCCCCACCACGATGAAGTCGATCTGCGCCTTGCGGCTGCCGGGCCACGCCCGGTCGGCGAGCACGTGATACCCCTGGTTGCGCAGCGGGCTGAGCGTCTGCTCGAGACGTCGCTCGCTCGCCTCGGCCGCGCGGAAGTTGGCGACCATCTGCTCGTGGTCGTCTGCTTGCCGCCGCAACTCCGCGGCGAGGCGCTCCAACGCGTCCGCGTGGAGCGCGGCCGATGTCCCCCCGGGCATCAGGTCCCCCGATCCTGTGTGAGGCTCAGCTTGAATGAGAGCCGCCTCATCCGGCACCGCCCGTTCAGGGGACACCCCGACGAGCGCCCCGGGGAGTGGTGGCGGACTCGCGCTGGGCTGGGCGTCAGCTCCCCGAGCGGAACTCCCGTGGCAGCATCCCGAACTCCCGCGAGAACGCGCGGGTGAAGGTCGTCGCGTCGGAGAACCCGCTGCGCGCGGCGACGTCGGCGACGGTGAGCCGCGCGGCGGCGGGGTCGACGAGCAGGTCGGCGGCGCGGTGCAGGCGCAGGCGGCGCAGGTGCTCGCCGGGGGTCTCGTCGAGCGGGGCGAACAGCTCGTAGAGGTAGCGCCGCGAGACGAAGTGGGCGTCGGCGATGCCCGCCACATCGAGGCTCGCCTCGTGCAGGTTGCCGCGCATGAACGCCCGTACCGTGGCGAGCATGCCGCCGTGGGTGGTGGGCAGCGCGCGTCCGCTGGTGAACGACGAGCGGATCATGGTGGCCGCCAGGTCGCGCGCGGTCTCCGCCGCATCCGGGTCGCCCTCGACCGCGCCGCGGGTCTCGTCGAGGAAGTCGAAGAACACCCCGGATGCCGCCCCGTCGGGCACCAGCAGCCGCTCGCACGCGCGGTCGACCATCTCGACCGGGATGCCGAGGCTGCGCTTCGACACCTGTACCAGCGTCTGCCGCTGGCCGGGCGCCGTGTAGTCGAGGCGGTAGGCGCGGTCGGTCGCGTAGGTGGAGACCGAGCCGGCGGCGACGCGGGTCTCGCGGCCGTCCTGCCGCACGACGCCGTGCGAGGCGAGCTGCAGGGTGATGTGGATGTCGTCGCTGTTGGCGTGCTGCGCCTGCCGCTCGGTGCGGTGCACGGCGAGTCCGTCGGTGGCGACGTGGTTCACCGAGATGGTGTCGTCGAGGGTCTCGTGCTCGATGCGTCCGCGGAAGTCGCGCTCGAACGCGGTGCAGGTCAGCGGCACGAACGCGTCACTGGTGACGAGCTCCCACTCGTCCGCGCTCAGGGCTTCGACGACCTGCATTCCACGCACCTCTGCATCGGTGACCGCAGGATAACCCCGCCCCCTGGGAGCGGCAATGGTGATGCATCATCCGGGGGATGCCACGGGCCCGGCCGTGCACAAAACGCCGACACGAGGCGGTGGGGGCCGACGTAGCCTGCCGTCGTCAGTCGGATCTGACAGCCGGGCCCCCGCCCGGGTTCGCCACCACGAAGGAGTGATCCCGATGACCGACACCATGACCACCGCCCCCACCGTGACGGGGCTCTACATCGGCGGCGAGGAGCGCACCGGCGGCGCCACCTACGAGGTCGCCGACCCGGGTAAGAAGGGCGCCGTCGTCGGCCACGCGGCCGCCGCATCCGAGCAGGATGTCGCCGACGCGATCGCCGCCGCCAAGGGCGCCTACCCCGCGTGGTCGGCCCTCACGCCGCAGGAGCGCGCCGCGAAGATGGCCGAGGCCATCGCCGGCATCGCCGACGACCGCGACGCCGACGCCGCGATCCTGTCGCAGGAGAACGGCAAGATCCGCATGGAGGCGTGGATCGACGCGCTCGTCTTCGAGCTGCGCTGGAACCTCGCCCTCATGCTCGCCGACGAGGTCGACGCCGCCAACGTGCTGCCGCCGGTGCCGGGCGCGATCCCGGTCGAGACGACCGTGAAGTACCAGTCGCTCGGCGTGACGACGATCATCGTCCCGTTCAACTGGCCCATCGCCATCCTCGGCGCCTCGCTGCCGCACGCCCTGCTCGCCGGCAACACGGTCATCGTGAAGCCGCCGGTGTCGGCGCCGCTCGCCACCGCGCGGGTCGTGCAGCGCGTCGCCGAGAAGCTGCCCGCCGGCGTGCTCAACGTCGTCACCGGGCCCGACGCCAACATGTCGGAGCTCATCCAGAGCCCCGACGTCGCGAAGCTCTGCTTCACCGGCTCGGTCGGCGGCGGCAAGCGGATGATGGAGATGGCCTCCAAGTCGCTCACCCGCGTGACGCTCGAACTGGGCGGCAACGACGCGGCGATCATCCTGGATGACGCCATCATCGACGACACCCACCTCGACCGGCTGTTTGCGGCGATCTACGACACGACCGGCCAGATCTGCATGAACGCGAAGCGCGTCTACGTGCACCGCTCCCGCATGCAGGAGGTCGTCGACGGCCTCGCCGCGCGGCTCAAGAACGCCAAGCTCGGCTACGGCCTCGACGAGGGCACCACGATGGGCCCGCTGCACTCGCCCGTGCAGAAGGCGTTCGTCGACGAGCTCATCGAAGAGGCGAAGGCCTCCGGCGCCGAGGTGCGCGAGTTCGGCGAACTGCCCGGCGGCGACCTCGCCGGCGGCAACTTCGTGCGGCCCGCGATCGTGATCGACCCCGACCCGACCCTGCGCGTCGTCGAGATGGAGCAGTTCGGGCCCGTCATCCCGATCCTCCCGTTCGACACCGAGGAGGAGGCCGTCGCCGCCGCGAACGCCACCTGGGGCGGCCTGTGCGGCTCCGTGTGGACCGCGGATGTCGACGCCGCCAACCGCGTCGGCGGGCAGCTGGAGTGCGGCTACGTCTGGGTCAACGACCACGGCGCCACCCGGCTCGACCTGCGCGCCCCGTTCGGCGGCATGAAGCAGTCGGGCTTCGGACGCGAGCAGGGCATCGAGGGCGTGCGCGCCTTCCAGGACACCCGCTCCATCGCCCACCTCGACGCCGACGCGCTCGCGTCTATGGCGCACTGATCCGCCTCCCTCGCCAGCGCCCGACGGGACGCTCGGTGGGGTGACCCGGCGGAAGGGCCCGGCCTCACGGCCGGGCCCTTCTCGGTGTGTCGGGCGCCGTCCGGCACTCGTCGCCCACAGAACTCGCCCAAGGCTTCACCGCACGGACTGACCCGCACCGCGCTGCGCGGCCCTCCGGCTCGGAGAGTCTGCCGAGCGTGGCGGTCTACCTCGGGCTCATCCTCTGCTCGCCATCCGTCGAACGGAAACTGCGCAGCAAGCACGCGCTGACGAGCGAGGACGTCCGCGATGCGTTGCAGCATCCGGCGAAGGTTCGAGCCGCCTGGAGCGATGACGCAGGGCATGGCCGGCGGCTCATCGCGATGGGGCGCGCGAGCGGCGGCAGGCTTCTGATCGCGTGGCTGATGCCGACCCCGGCGTGGGATCCCGACGCGGAAGTCTGGCTGATCAGAAGCGCGAGGTGGGTGGGATGATGGATCCGATGGAACGCGACTGGGTGGACGACGAGTCGATGTCGGCGGATGAGACTCTCCGCCGCTTCGAAGCGCTCAACCCGGAGCCCACGCGGGGACCGCGGAAGGGCGAGCACATCTTCGTCCCGGTGACCGGTGAGACAACTTCGCGCGGCGAGACCGACTCGGGCGACTGACGTTCGGTTCGGTCCTGCCGGGGTGAGCCCATCTAGGGAAACTAGACGAACGCCTCCGGCGTGCGGGGTGTGTACGGCGCCTCGAGGCGCGCGACCTCGTCGTCGGTGAGCTCCAGTTCCATCGCGGCGACGGCATCCGCGAGGTGGCCGGGCTTCGTCGCGCCGACGATGGGGGCGGTGACGGCGGGCTTCGCGAACTGCCAGGCGAGCGCGACCTGCGCGCGAGGGACGCCGCGCTCCGAGGCGATCGCGCCCACCGCCTCCGCGATGGCACGGTCGGCATCCGCGTCCTGCTTGTAGAGGTGCTGCGAGGTGTTGTCGAGCGGCGTGCGGTCGCTGTCGACGCCGTAGTCGCGGGTGAGGCGGCCGCGGGCCATCGGGCTCCAGGTGAGGATGCCGACGCCCTGGTCGACGCAGTACGGGTGCATCTCGCGCTCCTCCTCGCGCATGATCAGGTTGTACTGGTCCTGCATCGACACGAACCGGGTCCAGCCGCCGAGGTCGGCGGCGTGCTGCATCTGCGCGAACTGCCACGCGTACATCGACGAGGCGCCGATGTAGCGGGCCTTGCCGGCCTTCACCACGTCGTGCAGTGCCTCCATCGTCTCCTCGATGGGCGTGTTCGGGTCGTAGCGGTGGATCTGGTACAGGTCGATGTAGTCGGTGCCGAGCCGGCGCAGCGACGCGTCGATCTGGGTCATGATCGCTCCGCGTGACAGGCCCTGGTCGTTCGGGCCGTCGCCCATCCGGCCGTGCAGCTTGGTGGCGATGATCACCTGGTCGCGCGTCGAGAACTCGCGCAGCATCTTCCCGGTGATCTCTTCGGATGACCCGAGCGAGTAGACGTTGGCGGTGTCGAAGGTGGTGATGCCCGCCTCGATCGCCTCGCGGAAGAACGGCCGCGACTCGTCCTCGGGCAGCGACCAGCCGTGGCCGCCGAGGCCGGGCTCGCCGTACGACATGCAGCCGAGCACGAGGCGCGACACCTTCAGGCCGGAATTTCCGAGTCGGACGTGCTGCATGGCTGCTCCTTCGCAGGGTGGCGGATGGCGGGGTGGCGGTCGGGCGGACGGATGCGGGTCAGCGGGTGAACGCCGACAGGCCGGTCACGGCGCGGCCCACGATGAGCGAGTTGATCTCGTGGGTCCCCTCATAGGTGTACACGGCTTCGGCGTCGGTGAAGTAGCGGGCGAGGTCATGGTCGACCCGGATGCCCTCCGCGCCCGCGATCTCGCGGCCGAGGGCGACGGTCTCGCGCACCCGGTCGGCGGCCCACGTCTTGGCGAGCGCCGCCACCTCGGCGGTCAGGTCGCCGCGTCGGTTCAGCTCGGTGAGCCGCACCGCGAACGCGAGCGTCGCGGTGGCGTTGCCGAGCATCCGGGTCAGCTTCTCCTGGATGAGCTGGAATCCGGCGATCGGCCGGCCGAACTGCTCGCGACCGAGGGCGTAGCGCAGGGCCGCCTCGTACGCGCCGGTCTGCAGCCCGGCGGCGTTCCAGCCGACCACGTAGCGCAGCTTCGCGAGGATGCGACTCACGTCGCGGAACGAGTCGATGCGCTGCAGCCGCGCCGACTCCGGCACGCGCACGGCGTCGAGGCGGATGTCGCCGTTGCGCACCATCCGCAGCGCGATCTTGCCCCGGATGTCGTCCACCGTCACCCCGGGCGCCGCGCGCGGGACGAGGAACGCCTTCGCGGCCCCGTCCGCCGCGTCGCGGGCGATCACGAGCAGCACGTCGGAGAGTGCCGCGTTGCCGATCCACCTCTTGTGCCCCGAGATGACCCACTCGTCGCCGTCGCGGGTCGCCGTGGTCGCGAGGCCGCTCGCGACATCCGATCCGTGCTCCGGTTCGGTGAGGGCGAAGCATCCGCTGAGGTCGAACGACGGGATGCGCGGGTCGAGCTCGGCGACCTGCTCGGGGCTGCCGCCCTCGCGCACGACGGTGCGGAACATGCCGAGCTGCCCGTGGTAGAGCGTCGCGATGGAGGCGTCGAAGCGCTGGAACTCGAAGTACTTGAAGCCCGCGTAGTAGGGGTCGAGCTGCCCGTCGTCGCCCAGCAGCGAAGGGTCGTCGTCGAGGTGCAGCCCGGCGAGCAGCGGCCGCAGGTGCGCGGGGGACTCGCCCGCCTCCCACCACTCGGCGAGGTGCGGGCGGGCGTGCTCGTGCAGGGTGTCGCGCAGCAGCTGCAGCTTCGCGCGGGCCGCGTCGGAGAGCAGCTCCCCGAACCCGAGCAGGTCGGTGGGGGAGTCGGTCGGCTGCGGCGGCGAGACGGCGGGCATGGCGGGCGGCGTCGGGCTCAGTCGGAGGCGGTGGGATCGGCGTCGAGGCCGAGCAGCCGGATCGCGTTTCCCTTGAGGATCGCGGGCAGCTTCTCCTCGGGGAACTCGATCGTCGCGATGTCGTCGAGCCAGCGCTGCGGGGTGAGCGCGGCGAAGTCCGAGCCGAACAGCATCTTGTGGTTCAGGTAGCTGCGCGCCGCCCGCACGAGGCTGGGCGCGAAGTATTTGGGCGACCAGCCGGAGAGGTCGATCCAGGTGTTGCCCTTGTGGGTGGCGATCGCGATCGCCTCGTCCTGCCACGGCACGCTCGGGTGCGCCATCACGATCTGCAGATCCGGATGCCGCGCCGCGACCTCGTCGAGCAGCATCGGATTCGACACCGCCATCCGAAACCCCCAGCCGCCGGGCAGCCCCGCGCCCATGCCGGTCTGCCCGGTGTGCGAGACGATCGGCAGCCCCAGCTCCTCGATCGCGCTCCACAGCGGGTCGTGCGCCGGATCCGACGGGTCGAAGTCCTGCACCGACGGGTGGAACTTGAAGCCGCGCGCGCCCAGCTCCGCCTGCCGCCGCGCCTCGTCGACGGCGCGCTCGCCCTGCAGCGGGTCGACGCTGCCGAACGGGATGAGCACGTCGCCGTTGCGCTGCGCGCCGACGATGATCTCGTCGATCGAGTTGGGCGCGTGGTCGAGGTTCGTCGTCGCGTCGACGGTGAACACGACGGCGCCCATCTTCTGCTCGCGGTAGTACTCGGCCATCGCGTCGACGTCGCGCAGCGGCTCCGACGACTTGAAGTACGCGCTCATCGCCTCCGACAGGGCGGGGGGTGAGGCGGTGCGGCCGGTCGAGTCGATCGAGACGTGCACGTGGATGTCGATGGCGCGCATCGACTCGTGTGCGAACCGCGGGCTCATCGTGCCTCCGGGAGGGGTGCGGGGCGGCTCGAGGCGAGCCCCGGATGCGGGGTCATCGGCTGGCTCCTTCGGTCACCGGGCGCTCGGCGAGCTCGCGGGCCGCGTCGTCCTTCACCCGCGCCAGCTCCACCTTGCCCGTCGGCGAGCGCTCAAGCGAGGGGCGCACGAACACGTGGCGCGGCTTCTTGAACCCGGCGAGGCTCTCGCCGACGAACGCGGCCAGGGCATCCGGGTCGATCTCGGCCCCGTCACGCGGGGCGACCATCGCGCTGACCGCCTCGCCGAACCGCGGATGCGGCAGGCCGAAGACGACCGCGTCGGCGACATCCGGATGCCGCAGCAGCGCCGCCTCGACCTCGGCCGGATAGACCTTCTCGCCCCCGGTGTTCACCACCGCGCTCAGCCGGCCGAGCAGCTCGATCGTGCCGTCGCCGCGGGCGCGCGCCCAGTCGCCGGGGACGATGTAGCGGTGTCCGCCGATCTCGCGGAACGTCTCGGCCGTCTTCGCCGGGTCGCCGTAGTACCCCTTGGGCAGCACGCCGCGGAAGCCGAGGATGCCGAGCGCGCCCGCAACGGGCTCGATCTCGCGCATGTCCTCGTCGAGCAGCACCGCCCCGGGGGTCATCGCGAACCGGGCGGGCAGCTCGGCGGCGCTCCGGGTGATGCCGAAGGCGAACGGGCCGCCCTCGCTCGCGGCGAGCAGGTCGACGATCTCGAGGTCGCCGAGGTCGTGCAGCCGGCGCTTCACCTCGTCGCTGAACCGCATGCCACTGCTGAAGATCCAGCGCACGTCGGGCAGCCCGCCGGCGGTCTCGGCGATGTCGGCGAGCGGCAGGGCGAGTGCGTCGCCGGCGACGATGAGCCGGGTCGCGCGGTGCTCGACGATGAGCCGGTGCGCCTCGGCGACGTCCATCCGCGGATGCGCGTGCAGCACCACGGTGCCGCCGAGGGCGAGGGTTCCCATCGTCATCGACTGCGCCGTGCCGTGCAGCAGCGGACTCATCGGCAGGGTGACCACGCGCGGCGTCGCGGGGTCGACCGCGATCTCGACGGCGCGCTCGACGGTGGTCGGCGGCTCGATGCCGATGACGCCCCAGGTCGACTGGCGGCGGGCGACGAGCAGGGTGTCCATGTCCCACACCACGGCCTTCGGCGCGCCGGTCGTGCCGCCGGTGTAGAGGCGCAGCTCGGCGCCCTGCGGCGCGCGCTCCGGCATCGCGCCGCCCGCGGCGACGACGTCGGCATACCGGGTCGCGCCCGGCACCTCGTCGCCGCCGTCGTCGACGGTGATCAGCTCGACGTCGAGCCCGGCGACCGCCTCGGCGGCCTGCGCGCCGGCCGACGTCGGGGCGACCAGCACGCGCGAGTCGGAGTCGACCACGAGGGCGCGGATCTCGGCCGCGGTGTAGCGGTAGTTGATCGCCACCGGCGCGATGCCGACCGCGAGCGCCGCCCAGTAGAAGGTGAGCCACTCCGGGCGGTTGTAGAGGATGGTCGCCACCGCGTCCCCGGCCCGCAGCTTCGGGCGACCGGCGGCCTGGACCTCGGTGAAGTGCCGCGCGAGGGCGGCGGACTCCGCGGCGAACCGGCCCCACGTCATCCGCTCGTCGCGGGTGATGACGGCCGTGCGCTCCGGGTCGGCGCGGGCGATGCCCTGCCAGAGGTCGGAGTAGTGGGGAGCGGTGTCCGCCCCGCCCGTCGCGCCGCTCACGAGCCCGGCTTCCGACTCGGCGGACCCGAGGTCTGCGCCTGCGCGGCGAACCGCTCGCGCCAGGCGGTCTCGAGCCCGCCCGCGGTCCAGCCGCCGTCGGCGTAGTCCACGTCGAGCGCCGTCGGGTGAGCGTAGAGCGTCACCCGGTCGCCGCCGATGCCGATCGCCTGGCCGGTGACATCCGCGGCCTGTTCGGAGGCGAGCCACACGATGAGCGGGGCGACGTCGGCGGGGCTGCCGAGCCCGCGGTCGTGGCGCAGCTCGGTGGGGATCTGCTCGCCCGCGAGGTAACGCTCGTACGCCTCCGCATACTGCGGGATGGTGGCCGTCATCGGCGACAGCGCGATCGGGATGACGGCGTTCGCGGTGATGCCGTCGCGCGCGAGCTCGAGCGACCAGGTGCGCGCCATCGCGACGAGCCCCGCCTTGACGGCGGCGTAGTTGGTCTGCCCGAACGAGCCGAACTGCCCGGCGGGCGAGCCGATGACGAGGATGCGCCCGCCCTCGCCCTGCTCGCGCATCCGCATCGCCGCGGCGCGGCCCGTGGTGAAGGTGCCGCGCAGGTGGGTGGCCACGACGGCGTCGAAGTCGTCGTCGCTCATCTTCCACAGCACGCGGTCGCGCAGCACGCCGGCGTTGGCGACCAGCACGTCGAGGCGACCGAACGCGTCGACCGCGTCGGCGACGAGCTGCTCGGCGGTCTCCGCCGGGCCGACCGGGCCGACCGACGCGATCGCGCGCCCGCCGCGCGCCGTGATCTCGTCCACGGCCGAGGAGGCGCTCGCGGCATCCACGTCGTTGACGACCACCGCGGCGCCGGCGTCGGCGAGGGCGATCGCGTAGGCGCGGCCGAGGCTGCGCCCGGCGCCGGTGACGATCGCGACGCGGCCGTCGAGGCGGATGCCGCCGGTGTCGCGCGGCTCCCCGGCGGGGCGGGTGTCGGGCGCGGGCGTGGCAGCGGGGGGCGGGGCGCTCATCGGTAGTGCCTCAGCAGCAGGTCGGCGACGACGGCCGGCTTGGCGGAGCCCTCCACCTCGAACACGAGGGCGAGCTTCACCTGCCATCCGTCGCCGAGGTCGGTCACGTCGGCCACCTCGCCGCGCACCCGGATGCGGGCGCCCGACGGCACGGGGGAGGGGAAGCGGATGCGGTCGTAGCCGTAGACGATGCCGGTGCTCGTGCCCTCGATCTTGTAGATCTCGCGCAGGTGCGGCACCACCATGCTCAGGGTCAGCATGCCGTGCGCGATCCGCCCGCCGAACGGCGACGCCGCCGCCTTCTCGGCGTCGACGTGGATCGGGTTGTCGTCGCCCGACAGCTCGGCGTAGGCGTCGATGTCTCCCTGGGGGATCGCCCGCCAGGTGGACGGGCCGAACGCCCGCCCGGCGAGACCGCCGACGTCGTCGATGTGCACGTAGGCGGGTCCGGGCTCGACCTGGGTCTCGGTCACGCGGCCGCTCCTTCCCGGCCGCGCATCGTCACGATGGCGCGGCCCGTGATCTCGCCCCGGGCGAGCGCCCGGTAGGCGTCGTCGACCTCGTCGAGGCCGAACCGGCGGGAGACGAGTCCCGCGACGTCGAAGTCGCCGGATGCCGCGAGCTTCGCGACCTCCGGCAGGTCGGTACGGGTGCGCCCGCCGAACGAGCCGACCACGTGGTACCCGCGCCGCACGAGCGGCGTGATCTCCACCTCGGCGGCCGCGTCGCCCGCGGCGATGCCGATCGCCACCATCCGCCCGCCGTCGTCGAGCGACTCGACCGCCTGGCGGAACGTCGCCGGGTGCCCGAGCGCCTCGAAGGCCACCCGCACCCCGCCGACCGACTCCCGGATGGCGGCCACCGGATCCCCGGCGCTCGCGTTCACGACGTGAGTGGCGCCGAGCTCGCGCGCGCGGTCGAGCTTGGCGTCGACGATGTCGACGGCGACGATCGTCGTCGCCCCCGCGCTGCGCGCCATCGGGATGAGGCTCGACCCGATGCCGCCGACGCCGAAGATCGCGACCGAGTCGCCGGGCGCCACCTCGCCGGCGCGGAACACGGCGCCGTAGGAGGTCAGCCCCGAGCAGCCCAGCACGCAGGCCAGCTCCGGGTCGAGGCCGTCGGGTATCGCGGTGAGCGCCGAGATCGGCGAGACCGCGAACTGGGCGAGCCCGCCCATCGAGTACATCGCGAGGAACGAGCCGTCGGGCATGGCGAGCCGGCTCTCCCCGTCGAAGAGGGTGCCCTTCAGCCGGTTCTGGGCGAAGAACTCGGTGCACAGGTCGTCGCGCCCGCGGCGGCACTGCGCGCACTCGGTGCACGGCATCACGAATCCCGCGACGACGAGATCGCCGACGGCCAGCCCGTGCGCGTCGGCGGCGCCGGGGCCGACGGCGACGATGCGCCCGCTCACCTCGTGGCCCATCACGGCGGGGCGCGGGAAGCGCACCTCGCCCTTCATCACGTGCAGGTCGGTGTGGCAGACCCCGCAGGCGATCACCTCGAGCAGCGCCTCGCCGGCGCGGGGGGTCGGGGTCGGCACATCCATCACCTCGAGCCGCGGGTCGTCGCCGAGAAGCACGGCCGCGCGCATGGTGGCGGGCGGGGGAGCGGTCACGGCGGAGGATCCTCGGTCTCGGGCGTCGCGTGACCGGGGTCCGGGCACGACGCCGCGGTGGGTCGGTGCCCCCTCAGTCTGGCCCGCGGCATCCGGTGACGCCCCGGAGCTTTCCGAAGGGTGAAACCGCCGCAGAGCCGTCACGGAGCCGGATGCCATCGTCGCCGCGTGAGCCAGACGACGACCGCAGAGCCGACCGAGATCGACGCCGCCGAGGTGCGCGGCGCGATCGAGCACTACTACGACCAGGAGTGGACCGACGGGCTGCCCGTCGTCCCCGTCACCGAGTCGTACCTCGCCGAGTTCCTCGCCGCGACCGACCGCGACCCCGACGAGGTGCTGTTCGTCATCCCGCACCTCAACCGCAAGCTCACCGTGCGGCAGGCGGCCATCAACGCCGGGCTCGCCGGCTGCAAGCCGGAGTACCTGCCGGTGGTGATCGCCGCGTGGGAGGCCATCGCGCAGGAGCCGCACCCGCGCCGCGGCATCTGGCAGTCGACCACCGGCACCGCGCCGTTCCTCGTGATCAACGGGCCCGTGCGCGGGGCGATCGACGTGAACTGCCAGGGCAACATCTTCGGCTCCGGCCACCGCGCCAACGCCACCATCGGCCGCGCCGTGCGGCTGGGTCTGATCAACGTGTTCGGCCTGCAGCCGCACAAGCTCGACCAGGCCACCCAGGGCACCCCCGCCAAGTACTCCGCCGTCATCGGCGAGGACGAGGAGTCGAGCCCGTGGCCGTCGTTCTCGGTCGAGCAGGGCTACGCGGCCGACGACAGCGTGGTGACCGCGTTCGTCATCCGCTCCGTCGTGCACGTCGAGGCGCGGCACACCTCGGAGCCGGAGCAGCTCGCCCTCGACTTCGTCGACACCATCCGCCGCACCGGCGCTCTCATCCACGAGTACACCTCGTCGCTGCTCGTGCTCGTCCCCGAGCACGCCGAGGTGTTCGCCAAGGCGGGATGGAGCAAGGACGACCTGCGGAACTTCATCTTCGAGCACGCCACCCGCGACCGCGCGGAGCTCGCCGCGGTCGGCAAGGACGCCCTGTCGCACCGCACCCGCTGGCGGCTCTCGTCGGGGCATCCCGACTCGATGCCCGACACGGCGAGCGGCACCGACACCCCCGACACCGTGCGGGTGCTCAGCCACCCGACGTCGGTGCAGATCGTCGTCGCCGGCGCCGACAACGCGGGCGTCTCGGCCATCGTCGAGGTGTTCACGCTCAACCCGCCGCGCGAGATCCCGTACTCGTCGGCGAAGGTCGGCTGACCGGCCCGCGGGGCCGGAACCGCGTCGATGGGGACGCGATGAGTCCGCGGCGGCCCGCCGCCCTCGGGCGGGAGCATCCGTGCTGCTGACCGACGAGGAGCGCCGGATGCGCGACGGCGCCGAGGGCGACGCCGTCGCGGCGGCGATGGACCTGCTCGTGCGCTACGGCGAGGCGCTCGGCGCCGAGCGCCTGGTCGAGGTGCGCAACGTGGCCGGCACGATGACCCAGCCCTCGCCGGCGAAGGCGCAGCTGGTGCGCGAGGGCGGCTGGGCGAAGGCCTACGCCGTCATCAACCTCGACTCCGACGCCGACCTCGACATCCCGCGGATGAAGGTGCCCACCTGCCAGCTGCAGCACGGCTTCGCCGACGACGCCGAAGGGCTCACGCCCTACCCGAAACAGATGATCGAACTGCAGGGCGACGCCGAGAGCTACTACTCCGAGCGCGGGGTCAACATCCTCGCCACCTGCACGCCCTACCAGGTGGGCAACCTGCCCGTGCGCGGCGAGCACATCGCCTGGATGGAGTCGTCGGCGGTCGTCTACGCCAACTCGGTCATCGGCGCGCGCACGAACTGCGAGGGCGGCGCCTCGACCGGCGCCGCGTCGCTCACCGGGCGCATCCCGTACTGGGGCAACCACCTGCCCGAGAACCGGTTCGCCACCCACCTGGTGCGCGCCGAGACCGAGGTCGCGTCGTTCCGCGACTGGGGGATGTTCGGCTACTTCGTCGGCGAGGTCGTGCAGGAGGCGCGGCCCGCTGTGGTGGGTGGGCTCGCGCGGCCCGACCTCGCCGACCTCAAGCACTTCGGCGCCGCGACCGCGACATCCGGCGGGGTCGAGCTGTTCCACCTGCCCGGCGTGACCCCCGAGGCGCCGACGCTCGAGGCGGCCTTCGGCGGGGCGCCGATCCCGGATGCCGTCGGCTACGGACCCCGGGAGCGGCGGGCCGTCTACGAGGCGCTCAACGGGCAGGGCGAGAGCGACGAGGTCGACTTCGTGCTGCTCGGCTGCCCGCACGCCTCGCTCGACCAGGTCGCCGAGATCGCGCGACTGCTCGACGGCAGGCGCCTCGACGCCGGCACGGAGCTCTGGGTGATGACGCCCCGCGCGCTGCGCACGATGGCCGACCGCAACGGGTACACCGCCGCGATCGAGCGCGCCGGGGGCCGGGTGCTCACCGACTCCTGCCCGGCGATGTCGCGCGCGGCCCCGCCCGGCACGCGGGTGTTCGCGACCGACTCGGCCAAGCAGGCGCACTACCTGCCCGCGATCCTGGGCATCGAGGCGTGGTTCGGAACGCTCGCCGAGTGCGTCGACGCAGCGCTCACCGGGCGCTGGCGCGGGGAGCTCGGATGACCGCCGTCGACCGCGCCGCCGACCCCGCGCTCGTGCTGCGCGGGCGGGGGATCGTCCCGGGTGTCGTCGAGGCCGAGGCGCTCGTCACCTGCGAGCCGATCTCCGGCTTCGGCGGCATCGACGTCGCCACCGGCACCATCATCGAACCGCGGCACGAGCTGGTCGGCGCCTGCTTCACCGGCAAGGTGCTGGTCTTCCCCGGCGCCAAGGGGTCGTCGGGCTGGTCGGGTTTCTTCCAGAGCACCCGGCTGGTGGGGACCGCCCCCGCCGCGATGGTCTTCGACGTGATCACCACGAAGGCGGTGCTCGGCGCGATCGTCACCCGGGTGCCCACCGTTGTCGAGGCGTCGCCCCGGCCGCTCGACGTCATCCGCACCGGCGACCTCGTGCGGGTCGACGGCGACTCGGGTACCGTCGAGATCCTCCGACGTGGCACCGCAGGCGCGTCGGAGACGGCGGGGAGCGGCCGAGCGGGGGCTTCTCACCGGGGCGATTTCAGCGGATGAAAAGCTTCGTTGCGCATCTCCGGGGCGTGAGCAGACTCGACCCCAGCCGCCCCGCAGAGACGCGGGCGGATCAGACCGACACAGGAGTCGACATGATCACAGCAGTGCACCCCCGACGCACCCGTCTTCGATTCGGCATCCCGGCGCTCCTCGCGGCCGGCGCCCTCGCCCTGAGCGGATGCACCACCACCGACGCCCCCGCGGACGGCGGCAGCGACGAGGAGCTGATCGACATCGTCGTGGTGTCGTTCCTCCCGCTGCAGTCGTTCACCTTCACCCCCGAGATGTACGCGTACTCGTCGGGCATCTTCGAGGAGCACGGACTCGACGTGCAGCTGCAGCCGGTGCAGGGCACCGCGGCCGCCATGCAGACGCTGCTCGGCGGCGCCACCCCGATCACCCGCGTCAGCACCGTCGACGTGATGACCGGCATGGAGCAGGGGCAGCCGATCGTCGCGGTCGGCACGATGGCGTACCGCTCGAACCTGCGGATCATCTCCACCGAGTCGAACCCGATCGAGTCGCCCGCCGACATGGAGGGCGCCACCATCGGCCTCGGGTCGATCGGCGGCACGAGCGAGAAGATGCTCAACTTCGCCCTCGACAGCGGGAACGTTCCGCGCGACTCGGTGACCCGCCAGGCGGTGCCGGTCACGGCGGCCACCTACGAGCTGGTGAAGCAGGGGCAGCTTGACGGTTACGTCGTGAGCCTCGACACCTCGATCGCGATCGTCAACCAGAACGACGACGCGGTGTCGAGCCCGGCCGGCCTGGTCGACGCCCCGGAGCGCCAGGTGTGGATCACCACCCAGTCGAACCTGGAGAACCCGGAGCGGGTCGACCAGATCGAGCGCTTCCTCGCCGCCATCAAGGAGGCGACCCAGGAGATCATCGACGACGCCGACAACGACTTCGCCAACGTGCTCGCCACGCTGCGCGACAGCGGCGACTTCGACTTCGCGGCGCTGCAGGACGACGCCATCGCGGTCGAGGCGCTCGGCGTCTACACGACCCAGACCTGGATCGACTCGACCGGCGCGGTCGGCCTCCTCGAGAACGACGTCGACTACTGGGGCGAGATCTACGACGCCTACGTCGCGAACGGCCTGCTCGAGGGCGGCGCGGATCCGTCGACCTGGATCACCTCGGACCTGCTGCCCTGATCGCGTAGCGGACCCGGACACAGGGCGGTGGCCCCCGCGACGCGCGGGGCCACCGCCCCCACCACACAGAGAGAGGCGACGATGCCCGTCATGACCACACCGACCACCACCCCCGGGTCGGGCGCCGACGCCGCGGTCCCGCGGCTCAAGATCCAGGGGATCGGGCGGGACTTCGTCACCCGCACCGGCACCACGCACGCCGTCTCGGGTATCGACCTCGAGATCGAGCGCGGCGAGTTCGTCGCCCTCATCGGCCGCTCCGGCTGCGGCAAGACCACCCTGCTGCGCATGATCGGCGGTCTGCTCGCCCCGACGGCGGGCACCATCGAGATCGACGGGAACAACCTGTGGCGCGGCCACCAGGTCGACTCGTCGGCGATCACCCGGCTCGGGTTCGTGTTCCAGGAGAGCAACCTGTTCCCCTGGTTCTCGGTGCTCGACAACATCGCGCTGCCGATGAAGCTGCGTGGCATCGGCGTCAAGGAGCGCCGCGACCGGGCGCGCGAGCTGGCCGAGCTGGTCGGCCTCGCCGGCTTCGAGAAGTCGTACCCCCGCGAGCTCTCCGGCGGGATGCGCCAGCGCGCCGCCATCGCGCGGGCGCTGTCGACGGAGCCCGATCTGCTGCTCATGGACGAGCCGTTCGGCGCGCTCGACGCCCTCACCCGCGAGCGGATGAACCTCGAGCTGCAGCGCATCGTGCTCGAGACGACGTCGACCGTCGTGTTCGTCACGCACGACATCCCCGAGGCGGTGTTCCTCGCCGACCGCGTCGTGCACATGACGCCGCGGCCCGGCCGCATCCGTCAGATCCTGCCGGTCGGCTTCGCCAAGCCGCGTGACGTGGAGCTGCAGACGATGCCCGAGTTCAACGACATCGTGCGCTCGCTGCGCCACGACATCGACCAGGAGGACTGATGAACCGCTCGAAGGTCATGAAGGTGCTGCCCTGGGTGGTCACCCCGTCGCTCGTGGTGCTCATCGTGCTGACCTGGCACCTCATCGTCACCATCGGTCAGGTCAACCCGTTCCTGTTCCCGCCGCCCGGGCAGGTCGGCGGCAAGTTCGTCGACCTGATCTTCAGCGAGCAGCTCTGGTCGGCCACCCTCACCACGCTCACCGAGATCCTGCTCGGCTTCCTCATCGCCGTCGTCGCCGGCGTCTCGGTGGGCTTCGTGCTCGGCAAGCTGCCCTGGCTCGAGGTGAGCCTGCGTCCGCTGATCGTGATCAGCCAGGTGGCGCCGAAGGTGGCCTTCATCCCGCTGTTCGTGATCTGGTTCGGGTTCGGCCTCACCTCGAAGTTCGTGCTCTCGGCGCTGCTGGCGTTCTTCCCGATCATGCTCAACATGCTGCTCGGGGTTCGTTCGGTCGAGCAGGGGCACCGCGAGGTGATGCGCTCGCTCAACGCCAACCGGGTGCAGACGTTCCTCAACCTCGAGATCCGCAGCCTGCTGCCGTACCTGTTCGCCGGCATGGAGGTCGGCATCGTGTTCGCCACCACCGGCGCGATCGTGGGGGAGTACCTCTCCGGCAGTGCGGGACTCGGCTTCATGGTGGTGTCGTCGATGAACCAGCTGGATGCCGCGCAGACCTTCGCGCTCATCCTCTGGCTGTCGCTCGTCGGCCTGCTGCTCTACGCGGTCGTCAACGAGCTGAAGCGGTTCTTCATCCCGTGGCACGAGTCGGTCTACGGACTCAAGAACGCCGCCAACTGAGCGGACGGCGGGCGGGGCGCGGTCGTGGCGCCCCGCCCGCCGTCGCCCCTCCGGTCGCGTCCGAGCGTCGCCCGACGGGGGACCTCCGGCCCGCCGGGGATGGCGAGGCGGCTCCTAGGATGAGGGCGATCTGACCGCGATGCGTACACCCGGGAGCGACCCGATCATGGCCGAGCAGAGGTCGCGCGACCTCATCCAGAGCATCGAACGCGGCGTCGAGGTGCTGCGCGCGTTCAACGGCCGCGAGGCGACGCTCACCGTCGCCGAGATCGCCGCCCGCACCGGCCTCGCCCGCCCGGTCGTGCGCCGCATCCTGCTCACCTACGAGCACCTCGGCTACGCCGCCCCGACGGGCGGGCTGTGGAGCCTCACCCCGCGCGTGCTCGAGATGGGCGCCGGCTACTTCGCCGCCAACGCGCTCCCCGAGATCGCCCACAGCTACGTCAACTCCGTGGTCGAGCGCACCGGCGAGACCTGCAGCATCGGGGTGCTCGACGGTCTCGACGTGATCCACGTCGCGCGGGTCGAGAACCGTCGTCCCCTCCCCGATGCGGTGCGGATCGGGCAGCGGCTGCCCGCGCACGCGACCGCGATCGGCAAGGTGATGCTCGCGGCACTCACCGCGGAGCAGCTCGACGCGACGCTCGCCGCCCACCCGCTCGAGGCGCAGACCCCGCAGACCATCACCGACGTGCGGGTGCTGCGGCGCCGTCTCGACGCGGTGCGCGCCCGGGGCTGGGACGTGTCCATCGAGGAGCTGCACCCCGGGCAGGTGGCGGCGGCGGCGCCCATCCGCGTCGGCCGCGAGGTGGTCGGCGCGATCGCCGTGTCGTCGACGACCGTGCGGCAGAACGAGGCGAGCCTCACCGACCGGATCGTTCCGATCGTGCTCGAGACCGCCGGCCAGATCGGCAGCGCCTACCGCAACGCCAACCCGCAGCTCTTCCGCCACCGGTACTGACCCGGCGGGCGGACTCTCAGACGGCGGCGGCGATCCCGTCGGGCAGTCGGGTGCCGAGGTAGGCGCCGTCCGACTCGAGCCGCGCCTGCAGCGCCGCCACGTCGACGCCCGACCCGGTGCCGTCGCCGTCGAGGGCCAGGTGCGCCGCCGTGCCGGCGGCCTGCCCCATCACCCAGCACGGGCCGGTGACCCGTCCCGACGACTGGCCGCCCTGGGTCATCGAGGCGCACCGCCCGGCGACCAGCAGGTTGCCCACCCGCTGGGGCACCAGCATCCGGTAGGGCAGCTGGTTGTACCCACGGGAGTCGACCGGCGCGAACTCGAACGCGACGTCGCCGACGACGTGCGCCTCGACCGGCCAGCCGTTGACGCCGATGGTGTCGTCGAAGTCGGCGCACTCCAGAACGTCGTCCTTCGTGAGTTGGTAGGCGCCGATGATGCGCCGGGTCTCGCGGATGCCGATCGACGGGGCGATGTCGACGATGTAGGAGTCCTGGAACCCCGGCGTCCACTCCTTGATGAACTCGAAGGTGTCCTTGATCTGCTGCCGGCCCTGCAGCTCGCCGTGGGTGAGCTGCCAGACGTCGGTGCCGTCGACCGCCGAGCCGTCGGGGTTGGACAGCTGGGTGAGGTTCGAGCGCCACTCCAGCGGGTTGCGCTGCGGGCGCACGATCGGCTTCTTGCGCGGGAAGGTGTGCGTGCCCGCCGCCTCGGCCTCCTCCATGAGGCGGCGCACCGTCTTCCACGCCTCGCCGGCCTCGTCGGGGTGCACGCCGTTGATGCGGAACATGATCGACGGGTACATCAGGTGCTCGCTGCGCTCGAACGGCGCCCCCGACCACGCGGCGACGTCGCCGTCGCCCGAGCCGTCGATGAAGAACCGGCCACGGATGGCGCCCCGGCCCGACTTCGACTCGACGATCACCGCGTCGATGGTGGCGTCATCCGCCATCACCACGGCCGAGGCGGAGGCGTGGAACAGCAGCTCCGCGCCGCCCGCCACGACCAGCTCGTCGGCGGCGATCTTGAGCGCCGAGATGTCGTAGGAGAGCGCCTGGATGCGGTCGTCGACCGACAGGTGCGGCTCGTTGAGCCCGTCCATCGCCGCCATCCGGTCGAGCAGCTCGTCGGCGTAGCCGTGCACCGACTGCACGTCGACGCCGAACACCCGGGCGTGCATCCCGACAAAGGTGGCGAGGCCGCCCATCGTGCCGGCGCCGCCGAGGAAGCCGTACTTCTCGATGAGGATCGTCGACCGCCCGGCCCGGGATGCCGCCGTCGCCGCCATGATGCCGGCCGGTCCGCCGCCGACCACGACGACGTCGTACTCGCCGATGATCGGGATCTCGCGGGCGGGTTCGGTGAGGGTGCGGGGGGTCATGCGGCTCCTTCGCGCGCGGGGATGGCGAGAGCGGGGTCGGGGGAGGCCGCGTCGGGGTTCGCGGACCCGGCGGCGCCGTCGGCCGGGTCGGCGGCCGAGCACGGGCGCCCGCAGAGCACGGCGCCGCACGACAGCGGCTGCACGAGCCGTTCGTACTGCTCCAGGTAGCCGCCCCCGCTGTCGCGGTCGGCGGGCGCCTCCCAGTCGGGGCGGGCGGCGAGCTCGGCGTCATCGACGAGCAGGTCGACCGCGCCGCGGGTCAGGTCGATCTCGATGAGGTCGTCGTCGCGCACCCGACCGAGCGGCGACCCGGGCGAGGCCGCCTCGGGCGACACCTCGCCGACGGTCATGCCCTGGTTCACCAGGCCGCTGAACTGCCCGTCGGTGACGAGCGCGACCGACTGGGCCAGGCCGCGCGCGTGCAGGGCGAAGATGAACGCCGAGGTGAGGCCGAGCCCGGGCGCCCCGGTGACGCCGATGCCCCGGATGACGGCCACGTCGCCCTCGCGCAGACGGCCGCTCGAGATGCCGGCGATCGCCTCCTCGCGGGTGCCGAACACGCGCGCCGGTCCGCGGAACACGCGCGGGCCGGGGTCGGGAACCGGCCGCTTCGCGACCGCGCCGCCGGGCGCCAGGGTGCCCTTGAGCACGGTGATCGCCGGATCTGTGCCGAACGGGTCGGCGAGCGGGCGGATGACGTCGCCGTCGGCGGGGCGGGCGTCCGCGGCGTTCTCGGCCACCGTGCGCCCGCTGATCGTCATCGCGTCGCCGTCGAGCAGCGGCAGCAGCTCGCGCAGGATGGTGGCGCCGCCGCCGGCATCCTCGAACTCCTCGGTGATGCGCGGCCCATTGGGGCGCACCGAGCAGAGCAGGGGGGTCTCGCGGCCGAGCGTGCGGAACAGCTCCCACACGTCGACGTCGAGACCGGCCTCGACCGCGATCGCCTGCAGGTGCTTGATGGTGTTCATCGAGCCGCCGATGGCGAGCATCGCGCGCACCCCGTTGGCGACGGCGCCCGGGGTGAGGATGGCGCGCGGGCGTACGTCGCGCTCCACCAGGTCGGCGAGCAGCACCGCGGCGCCGCGCACGTCGGCCCACATCTTGTCGCTCAGCGCGCGCACCGGCGCCGAGCCGGGAACCGCCATCCCGAGGGCCTCGGCGAGGATGTGCATCGAGTTCGCCGTCGCGAGCCCGGCGCAGACGCCCGGTCCGAGCACGGCGTCCATCGCGAGCTCCTCGAGCTCGCCCGTCGGCTCGCCGGTGACGCTCGCCTTCGAGGCGCGCAGGAAGATCTCCTCGATGTCGGCATCCCGCCCCTCGGCGAGGCCGGAGTGCTGGTAGCCGCACGGGACGATCACCGTCGGGATGTCGAGCCGCGCCGCCGCCATCAGATGCGCCGGGGTCGTCTTGTCGCACGACGACAGGCAGATCATCGCGTCGAGCTTCGCGCCCTCCACGGCCACCTCGATGTCGTCGATGATGAGGTCGCGGCTGGGGAGGATGTAGCGTCCCGCGCGGCCGGCGCTGGTGATGAAGTCCGAGGGCGCGCTGGTGCGGATCTCGAAGGGCAGCATCCCGGCGGCGCGCAGCTCCGTCTTCAGCACCGCGGCGATCTCGTCGAGGTGCGAGAAGCAGGCCGCCAGCTCGGACGAGGTGTTGACGATCGCGACCTTCGGCTTCTCCCAGTCCTCCGGCGGGATGCCGAGGGCGCGGTAGTGGGCGCGGCGCGCGATCGCCAGCGCCGAGGTCGGCGGCAGGTTGCTGCGCAGTGCGGGCATCGTCGCCCCCTTCTCGGCCGCGTCGCCGGTCGCGCGTCGCCGCGCGTCCGCGCGGCTCTCCGTCAGCGCCACCGTACGCAGGGCGTCCGCGCCGCCGCGTTCTCCTTTTCGGAGGGCGGAAACGGCCCCGACGCGACCCGGATGGCGGGGCGACCCTGGATGCGGCGGGACGTCATCCGCCCACTGACGGAGGTAGTTCGCGATGACCATGACGCTCGGCCGCGAGGCCCTGCTCGACCCCACCGGCCGCACCGACGGCGACGACGACAGCACCCTGTCGCCGCGCCCGGTGACTCTCGCCGGGCTCACCGTCGGGCTGCTCGACAACACGAAGCCGAACTCGATGCTGCTGCTCGACGAGATCGCCGCCGACCTCGCCCGCGATCACGGCATCGGCGAGGTCAAGCGCTACGTCAAGGACTACTTCGGCACCCCGATCGCCGACGAGCTGTTCGCGCAGATCGTCGACGAGGTGGACGTCGTCATCACCGCGGTCGGCGACTGCGGCTCGTGCAGCGCCGCCACGGTCGCCGACGGCATCAAGTTCGAGCGGGCCGGCATCCCCACCGTGTCGATCACCTCCGACTCGTTCGAGATGTCGGGCCGCGCGATGGCGCAGGTGCAGGGATTCCCGGGCTTCGAGTTCGTCATGGTCGAGCACCCGGTCGCGAGCCTCGACACCCACCTCATCCGCGGCCGCGCCGACCAGGCGGTGCCCGAAGCGCTGCGCATCCTCGGCGTCACCGAGCCGGCCTGACCGGCACCGCATCCCGACCGCACCGACTCCAGGAGGAGACATGAGCGACACCATCCACGACGGCGCCGCCGTCGACACCGCGCTGGCCGGCTTCCGCGAGATGCTCGCCGCCGACGGGTTCGCCGTCAGCTGGGCCGAGTCGGCCGCCGACGCGCTGGTCATCACCATCGAGGCGACGCCCGACGCCTGCGCCGACTGCCTCGTCCCCGAGAAGGTGATGACCGGCATCCTCGGCAACGCCCTCGAGTCGACCCCGTACCGGCTCGACCACGTGGTCATGCCGCACGAGCACTGACCCTCCCGCGTCCGACGCGAGTCGGGCGCACGACCGGCCGTCGCGCCGGTCCGCGGTCCCGCGCCGGGCGGACCCGTGGACCGACTCGGCGGCCGGATCGCGTCGGGCGGCGGCCACTACTCATTCCCCGGCCGAGCGCTACTCAATCGCGCCGGTGTCCCCCGTGCGGGGGACCGGAGTCGCTAGCGTGGCGGGAAACCGACCCGGGAGACCGCCATGCTGCCGCGCCGCCTCGCACTCACGTCCATCGCCGTCGTCGCCCTCGCGCTCGGGGGGTGCACGACCACCGCCGCCGTCGACGGCGGCTCGACCGACACCGGAGCCGGCGGGGGCTCCGAGGGCTCCGGCGGCGGCGACGTGAAGGTCACGGTCACGGTCGACGGCGAGACCTGGGAGTACGCCTCGTTCCTGTGCGCGGTCGGCTACGAGACGATCGGCAGCGACGTCTACTCGTTCTCATCGACCAGCTTCACCACCGTCGACGGCGACAAGATCCAGTTCCTGCTCGACGTGCGCGACGAGTCGGGTCAGGACCGCGTGTCCGGCGACGGGGTCGTCTACGAGATCACGGTGTTCGACGCCGACAACCCCACCGCGCCGACGGTCGACGTGACCGCGAGCGGTGAGTCCGGCGTCACGATCGGCGACGGCACCGTCACGGTCGACGGCGACTTCGTCGACATGAACGACGGCGCGACGGTGTACTCCATCCAGGCGGATGCCGTCTGCAACTGACGTCGTCCGTCGCCGTCGCCGTCGCGCAGCGACCGCCGCGCTGGCGGGCGTCGCCCTCGTCGGCGGCCTGCTGACGGCGTGCACCCCCGACTTCCTGCTGGACGGCGGGGGGAGCGGTGGCGCACCGGTGGAGCAGGATTGCATCGCCGAGGGCTACCCGTGCTCGTGGAGCGAGGCCGACGACGGCGCGCTCGAGCGCAGCGGAACCCTGCTCCAGGTCGCTCTCGCCTTCGCCGAGTCGGGTCGCAGCGCGGCCGAGATCGCCGACAGCCTTGCAGCCGCGCCGGACGTGCGCGATATCCGGTGGGACGAGTACGGCTTGCAGTTCCGTGTGGAGGGAGGGCTGCCGGTGACGCTCGACCTCGACCCCGATCCGCGAACCGACGATCCGCTCCTGTCCGGGGGAGGCGACGTTCCCGCTCGCTCGGAACTCCCCAGCCTGCGCGATGCGCTGCCTGCGCCGTTCACCACCTGTGACGCGAGTTCGGATGTCGCTGACGGCTTCCCGGGAGTCGTCGGCACCCCGGGCGATGGGAGCGACGCCCTCCTGCTGTCGCCGTGGCAGTTCCAGCTCGACTGGGATCTCGACGCGATCTTCGCCGGCCTCGACGCCCCGGGCAGCCAGTTCACGACCGATTACGGCGGCACGATCGCGCTGCGCGAGACGGTCGCACGCGGGGCGTCGATCGGGGAGCGCAGCGTCGACAACGTCAGCCTGGCGGACCTGTGCGGCTGGGAAGCGTTCGACGTCATCATCCTGATGACCCATGGCCGGGCGCTGTGCGCCGAGGTCGCCGACTCGGGGTCCCGGCGGTGTCTCACGAGTTTCAGCCTCGGGATCTACTCGGAGACCCTCACCGAGCTCGAGACTCTTCTCGGCGGCGCAGACGGTGTGACGTTCGGGGTCTCCGAGTACAGCGGGTTCCGCGACGACCTCACGCCCGACGAGAAGGCTGTCTGCGATCGACTCGTCGAGGAGATCGTCGCGCCCGAGGGGTTCGCTGAGCAGTGCGCGGGTCGGCGGGACGAGCCGGTGATCAAGGTGTCGGTGACGTCCGACTTCTTCCTGACCAACTACCCGAACGGGCTGGCGGATCGGCTCATCTTCCTCGCGGCCTGCCAGGGGATGAAGTTTCGCGACATGGCCGACGCCCTGGGCCGGGACGGGTCGGGCAAGATCCTCGGGTTCGATCAGGTCGTCTACCGCAGCCAGGCGACCGCGCTCCTCAAGATGTTCACCGAACGGCTGGGCAAGGCCGAGCGGATCGATCAGGGGTTCCTCGACGAGGCGAACGCCCATCTCGACTCGGTCGGGGCGAAGCCCGACTTGCAGGACGCCCCACTCGGCGAGGGCGACGGTGACTCCGATGTACAAGGGAGCGGTGCGACACCGACCTGGGGCGCCGATCTCGTGTCGTTGAGGTCCGCGGGGACAGAGCTCGTCGACGGCGCCACCGTCGATCTGGTCGAGCCCGCGCCGGCTCCCGGAGCCGATGCTCTGCAGCTCACACTTCGACTCTCGGATGTGACCGATCGGGAGACTCCGGCCGACTTCGACGTTCGTCTCCTCTGGAACGACACCGAGCTCGACCTGCCCCAGTTACGCTGGGAGCCTGGTGAGCGAACCGCGTGGACGGCCGACGTCGCAGCCGTGCTCCCGCGCGAGCTGGACGAGGGCGAGCGCTTCGACCTCGAGATCCGGGCGTCGCTCCCCGCCGCCGACGGTGCGCCGACCTGGTGGCGGTATGAGGACCTGACGGCGGGCGCGCCCGATCCGTGCTCCCGGCTGTCCGACGCCGAGGTGCAGTCGGCGCTCGGACTGCCACTGGTGGCGACGGACGAGGGTTCCGGGTTCGGCGACTTCTTCGGCGGTCTCTGCGGCTGGCAGACCCCCGAGGGCTCGGCGAACGAGTCGTCGCTGCAGATCCTGGTCGAGGCCGGTGGCGCGGCGGCCTTCCGGGAGTCCGCCGACGGGTCGCCCGACCTGGTCGACGGGTTCGGCGACGTCGCGCTCTACGAGCCCACGCTCGGTCGGGGCGACGACTGCCCGCTGAGCACGGGCCCCGGCGGCGAGTCGCACTGGGCCTGCTTCGTCAACCTCACGGTCGCACTCGGCCCGGACACGCTGCACGTGGTGCTCGACGGCGACGTCGTCGGCGAGAGCGGGCCGGACGGGTCGCTCGACATCCTGCGCGCGGTCATCGCGGCGATGCGGAGCTGACGGCAGCCCGACGGTGGCGCCGGACTCGCACGGTGCCCATCGGCTCCTCATAGGCGGCGCATAGCAACGGTCGGCTGGATGGTCGGAGAACAATCCGACCCGGGAGCCGACCATGACCCAGCTCATCCTCATCGCCGTCGATCTCCTCGCGATCACGGCACTCACCGCTCTGTACTTCGCGCGCCACCGGCGCCGCGACCTCGTCATCGCGTACCTCACCGTGAACGTCGGCGTGCTCGCCGTAGCCGCCGTGCTCGGCACCACGGGCGTCGGGCTGGGGATCGGGCTCGGCCTGTTCGGCGTGCTGTCGATCATCCGGCTGCGGTCGAGCGAGATCGCCCAGCACGAGGTCGCCTACTACTTCGCGGCCCTCGCGATGGGGCTCGTCACCGGACTCGGCGGCATCGCCACCACCGCCGGAGTCTGGGTCGATCTCGGCCTGGTCGTCCTGGTGTTCGCGGTGATGGCGATCGGCGACCACCCGGGCCTGCTGCGCCGCTACCGCCAGCAGACGATCCGGCTCGACCGCGCCGTCGCCGACGAGGTCGAGCTGCGCGCCGAACTCGAGCAGCTGCTCGGGGCACGGGTGCACCGCGTGACCGTGCAGCACCTCGACCTGGTGAACGACACCACCCTCGTCGACGTGCGCTTCCAGCTGCGCACCGCGCCGGATGCGGCGGCCGCGAGCCCCGCGATCGAGCGCATCGACGCCGACCGGGGGGAGGGGCGGCGATGACGCTCCGCCACGCGCCGGTCCCGGACCTCCCGACCGTCGGACTCGACGAGCTCACTGCGACAGCGGCGCTGCAGACCCGGGTCGACCGCAAGTACGCGCTCGACCGGACGCTCGCCGAGCGGGTGCTGGCGGGCCTGCCGACCGGCACCCGGGTGCTGGAGGCCGACGGCATCCGCGCCCTCGCCTACGCGTCGGTCTACTTCGACACTCCCGACCTCGCGAGCTTCCGGATGGCCGCTCACGGTCGGCGACGTCGGTTCAAGCTGCGCACCCGCGCCTACCTCGACGCCGGCGACGCCTTCCTCGAGGTGAAGACCCGGGGCGCGCGCTCCCGCACCGTGAAGGAGCGGGTGGCCTACGACATCCGCGACGCCGAGCGGCTCACCGGTGACGGGCGCGCCTATGCCGCCGAGCGGCTCGCCGAGGTCGGCGTCGAGCCCCTCGACCTCGCCCCGGTGCTCGCCTCGAGCTACCGGCGCACCACGCTGCTGCAGCCCGCCGGGGGAGGGAGGGCCACGGTGGACACCGACCTCGCCTGGCGCGACACGGCCGGCGGCGAGCTGCGGCGCCCCGATCTGGTGATCGTCGAGACCAAGTCGCTGCGCGGCGCCTCGCCGATCGACCGGATGCTGTGGGCCGCGGGCGTGCGCCCCGTCGCCCTCTCCAAGTACGCCACCGGGCTCGCCGCGCTGCGTCCGGGCCTGCCGACCAACAAGTGGGCGCGCGTGCTGCGCCGCCACTTCTGAGCCGACCCGACGACCACTGCCGTCGCCCGCGACCATCTCGACCGCCGACCACCGAAGGAGACGATCATGACCCCCACCCCCCGCCGCCGGCTGCTGCTGCCGGCCGCCGCATCCACCCTGCTGCTCGGCGCCGTGCTCGCCGGCTGCACCGCCGTCGCCACCGAGTCGGCCGAGTCCACCGGCACGACCACCGTGGCCGCCGTCGACTACTCCGGCGCCGAGGAGGTGCTCGCCGCCAACGAGGACTACACGACGACCAACGACGACGAGTGGGACGCCACGCCCACCGCGACGGTCACCCTCTCCGGCGCCACCGCGAGCGTCGAGGGCGACGGCGTCGAGGTGGACGGCGACACGATCACCCTCACCGCCGCCGGCACGTACCGCCTCACCGGCACGTGGTCGGGCCAGGTGGTGGTCGACGCACCGGACGACGCGGTCGTCGCCCTGGTTCTCGCCGACGCCGAGATCTCGTCCGGCGACTCGGCCGCCATCGCCGTGCTCGCCGCGGACGACGTCGTGATCGCCCTCGAGGGCGACAACGTGGTCGAGGACGCCGACGCCTACGCCGACGACGCCGACATCAACGCCGCCATCTGGTCCGATGCCGACCTCACCATCACCGGGGACGGCTCGCTCACCGTGGTCGACGCCGGCAACGACGGCATCACCTCGACCGACGACCTGGTCGTGCTCGGCGGCACCCTCACGGTCACCGCCGCCGACGACGGGCTGCGCGGCAAGGACGCGCTCGCGATCGAGGGAGGCGACATCACCGTCGTCGCGGGCGGCGACGCGCTGCGCAGCGATCAGGACGACGACGCCACCCGCGGCTACGTCGTGGTCACCGGCGGCGCGCTCGACCTGACGGCAGGCGACGACGGCGTCGACGCCTGGACCGACATCGTCGTCACCGGCGGGGAGATCACGGTCGCCGCCGAGGGCGACGGGCTGCATTCCGAGACGGTGCTCTACGTGGCCGACGGGACGATCGACGTCACCGAGTCGTACGAGGGCCTGGAGAGCTTCGCGATCACCATCGCGGGCGGCGACATCACCATCGTCGCGTCCGACGACGGCGTGAACGCGACCGGCACCGGCGACGGCTCCGACGCCGAGACCGAGGCCGTCGCGCAGGGTCCCGGTGCGCAAGGTCCCGGCGGGGGCGGCGAGACCGACGGCGGTCAGACGCTGACCGTCACCGGCGGCACGCTCACCGTCACGGGCGGCGGCGACGCCATCGACTCCAACGGCTCGGTCACCATCACCGGAGGCACCGTGATCGCATCCGGACCGAGCAACGGCGGTGAGGGCGCGGTGGACGTGAACGGCGAGCTGCGCATCACGGGCGGCACCCTGCTCGCGCTCGGCAGCAGCGTCACGCCGGCCGAGGGCGAGTATCTCGCGGCCTCGGTCTCCGGTGCGGCGGGATCCACCGTGCGGGTGCTCGCCGCCGACGGGAGCGTGCTCGCCGAGGCGACCGCCTCCTCCGCGTTCCAGCGGGTCGTGGTGGCGGGGGAGATCCTCGACGCCGGCGCCGAGTACACCATCGAGGTCGACGGCGCGGCGACCTCGGCCACCGAGGGCACCGGCGAGACCGGGATGAACGCCGGGCCCGGCGGTGCGGGCGGCGCCCCCGGCGCGGGCGGCGCGCCCGGCGTCGGTGGTCCGCAGCGTCCCTGACGGGCGGCGCGTCCCCGCCGCCGTCGGCCCGGTGTCCGCTCGCGGTTCGCGATCGGGCGCCGGGTCGGGCGCGACTCTAGGGCGCCAGTGCGACGACGACGGCGAGGCCGAACGCGACCGCCCACGACACGAGGCTGCCGACCAGCACGTATTCGGCGGTCTTGCGTCGGGATCGTGACCGACCGCGCGCGGAGAGCAGTCGCGACGACCGGGAGGGTGCGGCGCCGATCTCGGGGAAGCGCAGGATGCTCTTCGCGGTGACGATCGCGCCGATCGCGAGGTACTGGCCGAGCAGCGCCATCCCGAGCAGGAACACGCGCTCGATCGGCCCGATCACCCGACCGCCCTTCACCGCCTCCTCGTCCGGGGAGGCCACGGTGCCGGTGTCGACGAGCACCGCGCGCACGACCACGTTGCCGCTCTCGACGGCGAACAGCACGGCGCCCGCGAGCACGAGGAACCGCTCGGGCGAGGTGCCGAGCGCGACGGCGGCCGGCACGCTCCCGAACCACTCGGCGACGGGACCCGCGGCAGGGGGCACGAGTCCGGAGACGGCGACGCCCGCGCCGAGCGCGAGGAGCAGGCCGACGACCCCGACCCCGGGCACGCGCTCCCGCCACCGGGTTGTCGCCAATAGCCAGACCGGCACCAGCCCGGCGCCGAGGAGGGCCACCGGCGGCATCGCGGTGCTGAGCACGACGAGCGCCCACATCGCGGCGCCCGCGACCGCGCCGCGGAGGATCGGCGCGGGCCGCGGCTCCAGGTGGGGCCCGCGGACCAGGTCGGCGGCGCCGAGGGCGGCGAGCAGTGCGGCGACGAGGGTCATCCGGGATGCAGTCCCGTCATCCCGAGGGCGAGGGCGCGCCCGCCGCTGCGCCGCAGCGACTGCGACACGGCGGACTCGGAGACGCCTTCCATCCGGGCGATCTCGGTCTGGGTGCGTCCCTCGATGAGGAGCAGGAGGCGCCGTCGGTCGGCCTCGCGCATCGTGCCGATCAGGTGATCCCGCGCGAGCAGGTAGGCGTTGACCAGCGCGACCTCGTCGGCGGGGCGTCCGGCCGCGACGAACCAGCTGCGCTGCTCGGGAACCCGCCCGCGCTCCATCGTCTTCGCCGTCTCGATCGCCTCCCGCGCCGACCACCAGGCCGAGCCGTCTTGGATGCCCCCGGCATCCGAGACGTCACGGTACTCGCCGGCGCCGACGCCGCACCGCACGTCGACCGGGTCGGGGACGGCGAGACGGATGAGCAGGGTCGCGACGAGCGCGTCGGCGAGGGTCGCGAACATGCCCTGGCCCTCGTCGCCGAGGGTCGCGCGCAGCGGCTGCGGGCCGGGAACGCGGGCGGCGACGCGGCGCAGGGCCTCGTCGAAGGCGCGCTGCGCTTGGGCGCGGTCGGGGTAGTCCCGCGACCCGACGAGGTCGAGGATCACCGCCACTCCCGATTCCACGAGTGAAGGATATCGCTTCATTCCGAAGAAATTAAGCCCTGCGCTTGATTCAACAGGAATGAAGGGATGGGCTTCATTCGGCCCTGGGTCATTCGACGCGATCGCGCAGCCGGCCGACGACGTCGTCGCGCCAGCCGGCCGGGGGCGTGGGGATGGTGAGATGCGCGCTGATGTCGTGCGCCCACTCGCGGTAGCGCGCCGGCATCGCAGCGATCTCGGCGGACGGCGCCTCCGCGACGCCGAGCGGGATGAGATCGACCCCCGGCAGTGGCGCGACGACCGCGCGGGTGACTTCGTTGAGCCGGGTCGCGATCCGGTCGACGTCGCGGCCGAGGCGCCCGTGCAGCACGGGGAGCGCACGCGCCGGCGGGAAGGCGACGACGGTCAGCCGCGCGTCCTCCGACATCCGGGGCACGACCGCCGCGAGCGCGCTCCGCAGCTCGGCCTCCCAGCGCGGCGGCGTCGCGGTCGCGATCGCCGCGGCGAGTCCGGGGACGAGCAGCACGCCGTCGGCATCGGCGACGGGCGCCCGCTGCGCGCGGGGCGCGAGGTCGCCGGTCGCGCCGGGGACCTCACCGAGCACGCGCACTCCGCGCCCGCTGACCGCCGCGATCGCGCGCGCGAGGTGCCCGACCAGGCCGATCTGGTGCGAGGCGACGCCCCAGCCCGACAGCGCTCCGTCGCCGATCGTGACGATGGTCACCGGGTCCGGACCCGGCACCTCGGCGCGCGGTTCGTCGCTCGGGCGGGGCACCCCGGCCAACTCGCGCCGACGCCAGGCCACGCGGGCGCGGAGCAGTAGAAGCGAGGTCGGCACGGCTACCCCTTGTGCTTGAGCCGCCGGTCGTTGGCCTTGCTGCGCGGCTTGATCTCGACGATGTCCTGGTTGGCCTGCAGGAACTCGGTGAACGACCGGAAGCCGAGTGGCTTCTCCTTGAACGACGGGTCGAGCCGCAGCATCTGCTGCTTCACCTCGCCGTTGGTCTGCCACTCCTCGTCGTTCTTGCCGTCGAGCAGGTCGAGCGCGCGGTGCAGCAGTCGGCCGGCGTCGTCGCGGGTCATCGGGCCGACACCCGGTTCATCGTCGACCGACGCCTCCGCCGGGTCGGGGGGCGTGGGAGCGCTCGCCTTGCCGCCGGACGATCCGCCGCCGCGCCGCGTCGACTTCTTCGGCTTCTCGACCCCCGGCAGGTCGTCGTAGTCGGAGAACTGGTCGACCGCCGCGACGAGCGCGCGACTGGTCGCTCCCGCCACCCCCACGCCGACCACGAAGCGGCCGAGCCGCTTGCAGCGCTGCGCGAGCGCGATGAAGTCGGAGTCGCCGGCGACGATCATCACGTGGGTGAGGTCCTCGAGGCGGAACAGGTCTTCGACGACGTCGACGGCGAGCCGGATGTCGGCGCCGTTCTTCGTACCCGAGGTGTTGAAGAGCTGGGTGAGATCGACGGCCCGGTCGATCAGCTGGCGCTGGTAGCCTGCGTTCACCGGCAGCGACCAGTCGGCGTAGGCCCGGCTCACCACGATCGAGCCGAACGACGAGGCGAAGTCGAGGATCGCGCCCACGTCGACGCGCGCGTCCTGCAGCTTGCCGCCGAGGGCGTCCTTCGCGGTGATGCTGCCGTTGCGCGCCGAGTCGTTGCCGAACGCGCCGCGCCCGAACAGCTGGTTGTAGCGCGAGATGACGATGTTGTCGAAGTCGATGTAGACGCCCACGCGGGGCGACCCGGGGGATGCCGGTGTCATGGGGGCTCCCTTCCGCTCCCGTCCGCCGCCAGCCTACGGGGCGGCATCCGGAGCGCGGGCTAGCGTGGGACCGTTCTCGGATCAGGGGAGAGACGACATGTGGATCGCGTACTGGATTCTCGCCGGGGTGCTCGCGCTCGCCGCGCTCGGGGCGGGGGCGCTCAAGCTGCTGCGCAGCCGTGAGGCGCTCGCCGCCGCCGGACAGGGCTGGGTGCAGGACTTCCGGCCCGTCGTGGTGAAGGCGATCGGCGCGGCCGAGGTGCTCGGCGGGGTGGGGGTCATCCTGCCGATGCTGCTCGCCGTCGCCCCGCTGCTCGCCCCGATCGCCGCGCTCGGGCTCGCGCTGCTGCAGGCCGGCGCGTTCGTCGTGCACGCGCGCCGCGGTGCGTCGGACCGGAAGATGCTGCCGGTCAACATG
>JBHIXX010000026.1:0-33621 GCA_041984585.1 Pseudolysinimonas sp.
GGGGCCGCCCTGGGTGGTCTGGTGGGCGCCGGTCAGGCGCAGGCCGACGAGGCGGTGGCCGCTGAGGTGAACCTGCAGGAAGTGGGCGCCGCGGCGGTCAATCTGGCGATTCTGGTGATCGCCACCTTCGTGGTGTTCTTCGTATTGCGCGCCATCGCGTCGCCGGCAATGGCCAGGTCCTTGACGCCGCAGCCCAGCAGCCAGGGGCCGGCCACCGCGGCGTTCAGCAGCGGCTCCATCGCGGCGGCCGCCGACGGGTCGAGCAAGTGGATCACCGGCGCGGCCGCGCGCCAGCGGGTGCACGAGCAGCGCGCCCAGAGCGACGCGATCCTGGTCGGCACGGGCACGGTCCTGGCCGACGACCCGGAGCTGACCGCGCGGGGCGACGGCGGCGAGCTGCTCCCCCACCAGCCGATCCCGGTCGTGGTGGGCGAGCGGCCGGTCCCGGCGGACGCCAAGCTGCGCCGGCATCCGGCGGGTCTGATCGAGACCGGGTCGCGCGATGTCGCGGCGGTGCTCGCCGATCTGGACGCGCGCGGCATCCGCCGCGTCTATGTCGAGGGCGGGCCGACGCTCGCCTCGGCGGTGGTCGCGGCGGGCCTGGCGGACGAGTTCGCCGTCTACCTGGCGCCGATGCTGCTCGGCGGTCCGCGGGTCGCGATCGGCGACCTCGGCATCCCGACCATGACGGCGGCCCGCCGGCTCGTGCTCGAGTCGGTGGAGCGCCTCGGCGACGACGTGCTGCTGACCGCCGTCGCCGATCCACACGACCCGGCGACGCCGACATCCGCCACCGAGGAGGGCTGACATGTTCACCGGAATCATCGAGGAGCTCGGCGAGGTGGTCGCCTGGGAGCGCGACGGCGACGCCGGGCGCCTGACGGTGCGCGCCCCCCTGGCGTCGTCCGACGCCCGGCACGGCGACTCCATCTCGATCGACGGGGTGTGCCTCACGGTGATCGACCGGGGCGACGACCGGTTCACGGCCGACGTCATGGCGGTGACGCTCGCGATGAGCACGCTCGGCGCGCTCGAGCCCGGGGACCGGGTCGACGTGGAGCGCGCCGCGGCCCTAGGCGACCGGCTCGGCGGCCACATCGTGCAGGGTCACATCGACGGCACCGCGGAGCTGCTGAGCCGCGACGACGCGGAGGCGTGGAGCGTGCTGCGCTTCGCCCTCGACCCGGCGCTCGCGCCGCTGGTGGTGCGCAAGGGCTCGATCGCCGTGAACGGCGTCTCGCTCACCGTGAGCGAGGTGGCCACGCCGGATGCCCCGTCGCCGTGGTTCGAGGTGTCGCTCATCCCGGAGACGCTGCGCGCGACCGTGCTCGGTGCGCTCTCGCCGGGCGACCGGGTCAACGTCGAGACCGACATCCTGGCGCGCCACGTGCAGCGGCTCGCCGCCTTCGGGGATGCGACCGGCATCCCCGCCCCCGACACGACAGGAGGTCGAGCATGAGCCTCGCCACCATCCCCGAGGCGCTGGAGGCGCTGCGCGCCGGGCGCCCCGTCATCGTCGCCGACGACGAGGGCCGCGAGAACGAGGGCGACGTCGTGATGGCGGCTCAGTACGCGAGCCCGGAATGGATCGCCTGGACGGTGCGGCACACGTCCGGCTACCTGTGCGCCCCGATGACCGGGGAGATCGCCGACCGGCTGCGGCTGCCGATCATGTGGTCCGACAACCAGGACCCGCGCGGCACCGCCTACACGGTGAGCGTCGACGCGGCCGACCGGCTCTCCACCGGCATCAGCGCCTCGGACCGCGCGCACACGCTACGCGTGCTCGCCGACCCCGCGTCGACACCGGACAGCGTCATCCGTCCGGGACACATCCTGCCGCTGCGGGCGGTGGACGGCGGCGTGCGCGAGCGCGACGGGCACACCGAGGCGACGGTCGACCTGCTGAAGCTCGCCGGCCTCACCCCGGTGGGCGTGATCGGCGAGATCGTCGAGGACGACGGCGAGATGATGCGTCTGCCGGGACTGCTGAAGCTGGGCGAGGCGGCGGGTGTGCCGGTGATCACCATCGAGGAGCTGCTGCGCTTCATGGAGGAGCGGCGCTGCGAGGCCGACCCCGAGGCGGTCATGGAGATCCCCGAGATGTCCCGCGTCGACTTCGAGGTGGAGACCACGGTGCCGACCTCGCACGGGGTCTTCCGCGTGCGCGCCTACCGCGACCGCTCCACCGGGGCGGACCACGTGGCGCTGATCTCCGGCGAGCCCGGCGACGGGGCCCTGGTGCGGGTGCACTCGGAGTGCCTCACCGGCGAGGCGTTCGGCTCGCTCAAGTGCGAGTGCGGTCCGCAGCTCGACGCCGCGCTCGACACCATCCGGGAGCGCGGCGGGGTGGTCGTCTACCTGCGCGGACACGAGGGCCGCGGCATCGGCCTGATCAACAAGCTGCGCGCCTACAAGCTGCAGGAGGAGGGCCTCGACACCCTCGACGCCAACCTGCGGCTCGGACTCCCCGCCGACGCGCGCGACTACGGGGCCGCGGTGGCGATCCTGCGCGACCTCGGAATCGGCAGCATCCGGCTGCTCAGCAACAACCCCGAGAAGGCGCGGCAGCTCACCGAGCGCGGCATCGAGATCGCCGAGATGGTGCCGCTAGTCGTCGGCGTCGGCGCGTTCAACGAGGGCTACCTCGACGCCAAGCGCGACCGGATGGGCCACGCCCTCCCCGACGCGGACACCCTGCGCACGCTCGACTCCTCGAGCGGCGCGACGACGAACGGCGCGGCGCGATGACCGTCGCCGACGGGAACGGAGTGCAGCGATGAGCGGCGAGGGGATGCCCGAGCTCGACACGGACGGAACCGGTCTGCGGGTGGTGGTGGTCTCCGGGCTGTGGCACACCCGCATCTCGGAGGGCCTGCTCGCGGGTGCGCGCGGCGTGCTCGCCGCATCCGGTGCCGAGGTGGAAGAGGTGCAGGTGGCCGGCAGCTTCGAGCTGCCCGTTGTCGCGAAGGCTGCGCTCGACGCGGGCGCGGATGCCGTGGTCGCCCTCGGCGTGATCGTGCGCGGCGAGACCCCGCACTTCGACTACGTCGCCGCGGCGGCGACCGACGGCCTCACCCGGGTGGCGATCGACACCGGCAAGCCGGTCGGCTTCGGCGTGCTCACCGTCGACACCGAGCAGCAGGGCCTCGACCGGGCCGGGCTGCCGGAGTCGAAGGAGGACGTCGGCGGCCGAGCCGCCGAAGCCGCGCTCGCCACGGCGCGCACCCTCGCCGCGCTCCGCGGCGCGTAACCCCCGACGGCGGTCGCCCGCCTCACCCGTCGGGCGACGTCACCGAATCTCGGCGCGCCCACCGCATCAGGATCGACGCGGCGAGAGCGATCACCAGGATGGTGGCTCCCGCCCCGGTCCCCGCGGCGAACGCGGTGTCGGCGAGCGTCCGGTAGCCGGTGGGCACCCCGTCGCGCGCGACCATCGCCGCCGACCACGCCACCAGCGTCACCGCGACGGCCGACCACGCCGCGACACGCAGCATCCTGACGGCGGGCGGGTCCGCTCGCCGCACGCGGGGAGCCGCACGGAAGGCGAGGACCGCCCACACGCCGACGCCGAGGAGCCCGATCGCGCTGGAGGCGTGCTGGGCCCAGCTGGTGAGGGAGAGACCGCCCCACTGCGCCGCCAGGATCGGGAACCACTCCGACCCGAGCCGACCGGGATGGGTGAAGAGATCCCAGATGACGTGGCTCAGCACGCCGATGAGGGCGCCCGCCACCGTGAGCACGGCGAAGAGCGCCGGCCTGGTGGGGCGACGCACCCGATCCCAGTCCAGCGGGAGCCGTTCGCCGAGGGGTGCCGGCAGCAGGCGTGCCGCGGCGGGCCTGATCACGACTCTCCAGATCACGAAGAGCAGCACCGCGATCGGGAGCGACGTCCAGAGCAGACTGGGGAAACCGTGGGTCGCCGAATAGGACGGCACGAGGGGGAAGAACAGCGGCAGGTCGGGCGCCATCGCGCCGATCGCGACCGCACCCGCCGGGATCGGCGAGCGCGCGAACGGGATGGCGACGATCGCGTGGCTCGGAGTGAACGGCACTCAGAAATCCTGCCAGGCGTCGCGCGGGCTTTCACCGGAGACCGCGTCGTGTCGGAGCGAGCTAGCGTCGAGTCGTGAGCTCCCCCCAGCCGGCCGCCCGCCGGTCGCCGTTCTCCCGCCCCCGCACCGACGAGGGGCCCCGCGCCGGGTTCCGCGCGCTGCTGCCGTACCTCGGCGAGCACCGCGCCGTGCTCGCCGTGGTCGTCGCCCTCAGCCTGCTCGGGGCGGCCGCGTCGCTCGCGCAGCCGCTGCTGGTGAGCCAGGTGATCGGGCTCGTGCAGGCGGGAGAGCCGCTCGGCTCGCTCGTCGTCGTGCTCGTCGCGCTCGTCGTCGCGGCGGCGCTGATCAGCGGAGTGCAGCACTACCTGCTGCAGCGCACCGGAACGAACGTCGTCTACTCGGCACGTCGACAGCTGGTGCGCCGGATGCTGCGCCTGCCGATCGCGGAGTTCGACCGTCGCCGCACCGGCGACCTCGTCTCCCGGGTCGGCGCCGACACCACCCTGCTCTACGCCGTCGTCACCCAGGGGCTCGTCGACGCGATCGGCGGGGCCGTGCTGTTCGTCGGCGCGCTCATCGCGATGCTCGTCATCGACCCCGTGCTGCTCGGACTCACCGCGCTCGTCGTGGCCGCATCCGTGATCGGCGTCGTGCTGCTGTCGGCCCGCATCCGGGTCGCCAGCCGCGTGCAGCAGGAGAAGGTCGGCGACCTCGCCGCCGCCGTCGAGCGGGCGATCGGAGCCATCCGCACCGTGCGCGCCGCGAACGCCACCGAGCGCGAGACGGTGACGATCGAGGCGGAGGCCGAGGGCGCCCGGCGGGCGGGGATGCGGGTGGCCCGCATCTCGGCGCTCGTGGTCCCGATCGCCGGGGTGGCGCTGCAGGCGTCGTTCCTGGTGGTGCTGGGCGTCGGCGGATACCGGGTGGCGAGCGGGGCGATCGAGATCGCCGACCTGGTGGCCTTCATCCTGTTCCTGTTCATGATGATCATGCCGCTCGGCCAGGCCTTCGGGGCGATCACCTCGGTCAACCAGGCGCTGGGGGCGCTCGGCCGCATCCAGGAGGTCATCGCGATCCCCGGCGAGACCGAGGGCGACGGCGCGATCGAACCCGCCGCCCCGGCGGAGACGGATGCCGCGCTCGCCTTCGACGACGTGCGGTTCTCCTACCCGCCGGCCACGCATCCGACCGAGGAGGAGAAGATCCTCGCCGCGGAGCTGGGCGACGAGTCCGGCGCGCGACCCGTGCTGCGCGGGGTGTCGTTCGCGGTGTCGCGCGGCGCGCGCGTCGCGCTCGTCGGCCCGTCGGGCGCCGGCAAGAGCACCGTGTTCGCCCTCATCGAGCGGTTCTACGACCCCGACTCCGGCGTGGTGCGGCTGGATGGCGCCGACATCCGCGGGATGGCCCGCGACGACCTGCGCGCCCGCATCGGCTACGTCGAGCAGGACGCCCCCGTGCTCGCCGGGTCGCTGCGCGACAACCTGCTGCTCGGGTCGCCCTCGGCGACGACGGACGACTGCATCCGGGTGCTGCGCTCGGTGAACCTGGGCGAGGTGCTCGACCGCGACCCGGCGGGACTCGACGCCGCGGTCGGCGAGGAAGGCGTCATGCTCTCCGGCGGCGAGCGTCAGCGCCTCGCCATCGCGCGGGCGCTGCTGGCGGCCCCGCCGATCCTGCTGCTCGACGAGTCGACGTCATCGCTCGACGGGCTCAACGAGCAGTTGCTGCGGGAGGCGATCGACGCGGTCGCCGAGGACCGCACGCTGCTCGTGATCGCGCACCGGCTGTCGACGGTGGTCGACTCCGACGTCATCGTGGTGCTCGACCACGGCGAGGTGATCGGGGTCGGCACCCACTCCGAGCTGGTCACGTCGACGCCGCTCTACCGGGATCTGGCGAAGCACCAGCTGCTGGTCTGACGCCGGGACCCGGGCGCCGGCGGGGCGTCGGCCTCCCGGCGGTCAGGTCGCGGGCTCAGGCGAAGAACACCTGCAGCACGAACAGCACGGCGAGCACGGCGGCGCCGATCACGGCCACGGCGATGGTCAGCTGGGCGGTCATCGAACCTCCTGGGGGTCGTTCTCATTCTGCCCGGCCGCGGCGGCATCCGCATCGGAGCGCGCCAGCTTCGACGGCCACCAGATCGCTCGGCCGATGTCGATCGACACCGCCGGCACGAGCAGCGAGCGCACGATGATCGTGTCGAGCAGCACGCCGAAGGCGACGATGAACGCGATCTGCACGAGGAACAGGATGGGGATGACGCTCAGCGCCGCGAAGGTCGCCGCGAGCACGACGCCGGCGGAGGTGATCACGCCGCCGGTCACCGCCAACCCGCGCACGATGCCGCGCCGGGTGCCGTGCTCGAGGCTCTCCTCCCGCACCCGGGTCATGAGGAAGATGTTGTAGTCGACCCCGAGCGCGACGAGGAATACGAACGCGAACAGCGGCACCGCGGGGTCGGCGCCGGGGAACCCGAAGACGCCGTCGAAGACGAGCGAGGACACCCCGAGCGCGGCCGCGAACGACACGATCACGCTGCCGATGAGGATCAGCGGCGCCACCACCGCCCGCAGCAGGAGCATCAGGATCAGCAGGATCACCGCGAGCACGATCGGGATGATGACGGTGCGGTCGCGGATCGCGGTGTCGTTGGTGTCGAGGGCGATCGCGGTGACGCCGCCGACGAGCGCCTCGGAGTCGACGTCGTCGAGGGCGACCCGCAGGTCGCGGATCACCTGCTCGGCCGCGGCGGAGTCGGGGGCGTCGTCGAGCGTCGCCTCGAGCATCACCCGGCCGTCGACGACCGTCGGCTCGAGCGCCACCGTCGTCGGGAACGGGAAGGGCTCGGCGTCGGAGCCGACCGGCATGGTGCCCGTCGGCGAGTTGTCGGAGATCGCCACGACCGACGCGACCCCGTCGACGCCGGCGACGGCGTCCGCCAGGTCGTCGAGACGGTCCGCATCGCCGACGACGACCGCGGGGCTGCCGGAGCCGCCCGGGAAGTGCTCGCCGATGAGCGCCTGACCGTCGCGCGCCGACGACTCGCCGAGGATGAGGTCGCTCTGCGGCACCCCGTCGGCGCGCAGGCCGACCAGTCCGGCGGCGCCGGCCAGCAGCAGCAGGGTGCTGGCGATCCACACCACGCGCGCGCGGCGCGTCACGAGGCGACCGACCCGCGCCCAGAGCCCGCGCGCGTCCGGCGCGACGGCATCCGGATGCGCGCTGCCGAACTTCGGGCGCAGCGGCCAGAACGCGGTGCGGCCCGCGGCGAGCAGCAGGGCGGGCAGCAGGGTGAGTGCGGCGAGCAGCGAGAACACGATGCCGATCGCGGCGACCGGCCCGAGCGCCTTGTTCGAGTTGAGGTCGCTGACGAGCAGGCAGAGCAGCCCCGCGATCACCGTCAGACCGGAGGCGACGATCGGCTCGACCGAGCCGCGCAGGGCGGCCCAGGTGGCGTCCCAGCGCCGCTCGTGGTCGCGCAGCGCCTCCTTGTAGCGCGAGGTGTAGAGCAGCGCGTAGTCGGTCGCGGCGCCGATCACCAGGATGAACAGGATGCCCTGCACCTGCCCGTTGATCTGCACCACCCCGGCATAGGCGAGCCACCAGACGGCGAGGATCGCGGCGGAGAGCGCGAATACGGCCGTGCCCAGCACGATGAGCGGCAGCAGCGGCGAGCGGTAGACGATCAGCAGGATGAGCAGCACCGCGCTGAGGGCGGTGAGCAGCAGGATGCCGTCGATCCCGCTGAACGCCGCGGCGAGGTCGGCGGTGAACCCCGCCGGGCCGGTGACGTGCGCGACCAGCCCGTCGGGTGCGTCCGCGAGCAGCGCCTGGATGGCGACGACGGTGTCGCGCACCTCGTCCTCGATCGGCACGATCACCTCGACCGCCACGCCGTCGTCCGACGGGATGACGGGGCTCACCTCGTCGGCGACGCCCTCGACATCCGGCAGGTCCGCCGCGAACCCGTCGAGCCAGGCGAGGTCGGCGTCGGTCAGGCCGCCGTCGCGCGCCGCCACCACGATCGCCGGCACGTCGTCGCTTCCGCGGAACTCGGGCACCAGCTCCGCGACCTGGGTGGCCTCGGAACTCGCCGGGAGGTAGCTCGCCTGGTCGTTCGACGAGACCTCGTCGATCCGGCCGAAGTAGGGGCCGCCGACGCTCGCGGCGCCGAGCCAGGCGACGACGAGCAGGTTGGGGATGAGGACCCGCAGCACCGTCGGGACCCTCCGCTTCACGGACGGCTGCGCCGCGCTCACGCCGACGCCTCCGTCGTCGCGCCGGCGTCGCGCAGCTCGGCGAGGGCCGCGGCGCTCGAGTCGGGCGCGACGCCCGCGATCAGGTCGGTGAGCACCCGCACCGCCCGCCCCCCGGCGAGTGCGTCGAGCGCCGAGGCGCGCACGCAGTAGTCGGTCGCGATGCCGACCACGTCGACATCGGTCACGTCGTGCTCGGCCAGCACCTCGGCGAGCGCGCGACCGTCGTCGGTCTCACCCTCGAACATCGAGTAGGCGGGCACGCCCTGCCCCTTCTTCACGTGCACGTCGACCCGCGAGGTGTCGAGCGCCGGGTGGTACTCGGCCCCCGCGGTGCCGCCGACGCAGTGCACCGGCCAGGTGGTCACGAAGTCCGGGTCGCCGTCGGCGGCGAAGTGCCCGCCGTTGTCGTCGTCGCCGTGGTGCCAGTCGCGCGAGGCCACCACCAGCCCGTAGTCGTCACCGTGGGCGCGCAGGTGCTCGGTGATCGCCGCCGCGGCCGCCGCACCGCCGTCGACGCCGAGCGCGCCGCCCTCGGTGAAGTCTCTCTGCACGTCGACGATGAGCAGGGCACGCGTCATCGGGTCCTCCGGAATGGTCGGGGCGGCGTCCGCCGCGGGGGTCAGGTGTTCGAGAGGTTGCCGCCGCAGCGCCACGCCCCCGTGGCGATGGTGTCGAGCGCATCCATCGCGTCGGTGCCGATGCCGTTCTTGACCGCGTAGAAGGCGAACGCGAGGCGAGTGCCGTCCGCCGAGGCGATGACCCCGGCGAGAGTGCGGGCCGAGCTGATCCAGCCCGTCTTCGCGATGATCGCGCCACGGGCCACCGCGTTGTCACCGGTGAATCGACTCGCGAGCGTTCCCGATTGCCCCGCGACGGGGAGCGCATCCCGGATGATGTCGAGGTTCTGCTCACCTCCGGCCACCCTCGCCATGAACAGGGCCATCCACTGCGAGGGAACACCGTTGAGGTGACTGAGCCCGGATCCGTCCCGGATGGTGAGGCCCGCTTGGGCGACGCCGTACGAGGTGAGCGCACTCGGGATCGCCTGCTGAAGCGATGCGGCGGAGCCGTCGAGCGCCGACTCCTTCGAGGTCACCCGTGCGAGCATCTCGGCAAGTGTGTTGTCGCTCGCCTCGAGCATGTAGGTCACGAGCGCCGACACCGGCTGGGACTCGACTCGCGCGAGCTCGGGGGTGCCCCCGACCGCGGACCCCCCGGCGACGGCGACGGAGTCGGCGACGATCCCTTCGGTGTCGGCAGCGCGGAGCGCCTGCAGGAACAACTGACCGGCGCGTGCCACCGGGTCGGTGCTCCGAGGGCTCGTGGGCCTGGTTGGGTCGGCCCGGTCGCCGTCGACCTGGAGGGCGGTGACCTCCGAGTGGTAGCCGATCGTCTGCTCGGAGCGGGCCCAGCTCGAGTCCCACTTGTCGCCGACACTCCAGTAGCTAGCGTCGAGCACGAGCGCCGTGATCTGCTCCCCCGGATGCCGCGAGGCGAATCCGGCGAGCGTCTGCGCCGCCAGGTCGGAGAGTTTCGGTGCACCCCGGTAGACGCTCTCCGCACCCGGCGAGGTGGCCGAGAGCGTGGCATCCCCGCGCCCGACCAGCACGATGGAACCGGCCGTGCTTCCGTCGACGACGGAGGTCGCGATCCTGTGGTCGGGCCCGAGCACCGCCAGGGCTGCGGCTGCGGTCAGAACCTTGAGCACGCTGGCGGTGCGGATCGCCTCGTCACCGCGACGATCGAAGAGGATCTCCCCCGTTTCGATATCCACCACGGTGCCGTAGAAGGATCCGAGCCGCTGATCTCCGGTGAGCGGCGTGATCGAGCAGGTGCGCAGCGTCGACGCGGCGAGCTCCACGTCGGGCAGCGGCCGGGGCGCCTCGGGCGTGGGTGTCGCGGACGGCTCGGCGACGGTGCTCGAACCGACGGTCACACCGGCGAAGACGGCGCCCGTGCCGAGCAGCAGGAAGAGCACCGAGAGCGCGCCGAGCAGCGTCGCGGTGGGATGCGCGCGGAAGGCTCCGAGGATGCCGCCCTTCGGGGGCGGGGTGCCGTCGCCGTCGGCCGAACTCGCGGCGGCTGAGGTCGCGGCGGCCGGCGACTCGGCTCGCTTCGCGCCCCGGGACGCACCACGGCGACCCCCGCGGGCCGCCGCCTCGCGCGCGGCGCGCCGCGACGTGGGCTGCTCATCGGACACGCTCCCAGCCTAAGCGAGCGAGTCGGCGAGACCCCGGTCCTCGCCCTCGGCCACTGGGCGGCACGGCATCCGTCTCCCGCTGACGCCGGGCCCGACGGATCCGCGCCTCACTCCCCCGGGTAGCGCAGGCCGATCTGCCGGCGGATCTCGTCCAGGGTGCCCATGATCTCGACCGTCTCCGCCGGCGGCAGCTCGGGCGCCTCGCCTCCCTGGACGAGCCGCTCGAGCGCGCGAGCCTGGAACTGCATGCCGCGTCCCGGGACGTCGTAGCGGAACTCCTCGATCACGGCGCCGTGCGGGTCGATCACCCGGAACGAGGTCGGGGTGTACCAGACCTCGTCGATCTCGATGCGGGCCGCGGTACCGACGATCACCGCGCGGTTGGGTCCGCGACCGGAACTGGCGGTGTGGATCACGGCGTGCTCCCCGCCGGGGAAGCCGAGCAGGATCGACGTGGAGCCGTCGACCCCGGTCGCCGTCGGCGTCGAGAGCGCGCGCACCTCGCTCGGGGCGCCGAACAGGTCCCAGGCGAACGAGACCGGGTAGATGCCGAGGTCGAGCAGGGCCCCGCCGCCGAGGGCCGGGTCCTGGATGCGATGCGCGGGGTCGGTCGGCGCCAGCTGGTCGTGGTCGGCGAGCAGCGCGATCGGCCCGCCGATGGCGCCCTCCGCAATGAGCTCGCGGATGCGGACCATGTGCGGCAGGTAGCGGGTCCACATGGCCTCGAGCACGACCAAACCGCGGTCCGCGGCGAGGTCGACGATCGCTCGCGCCTCGACGGCGGAGATGGTGAACGGCTTCTCGACCAGCACGTGCTTGCCCGCCTCGAGCGCCATCCGGGCGTTCTCGGCGTGGAACGGGTGCGGGGTCGCGACGTACACCGCGTCGACGGTCGGATCGGCGGCCAGCTCCTCGTACGAGCCGTGCGCGGCCGGGATGTCGAACTCGTCGGCGAAGCGGCGGGCCGACTCCGCGTTGCGGGAACCGACCGCCGAGACGGTGCGCCCGTCGACGAGCAGATCGGCGGTCTGCGCCCGCGCGATCCATCCGGTCCCGAGAATGCCCCAGCGCGTCATCCGGTCAGCCTAACGACGCCGCCGAGCGCGCCATGCCGGCCTCGGCCCGCCCCTCGGCGGATGCCCGAACGCGGGGCCCCGACCCGTTCGGGACCCCGCGTGCGGAGTCTTCGTCAGCAGCCGCCCCAGCGCGCCGCGGCGCGGGTGAAGCTGTAGGGCTCGTTCGGCACGCCGCCGTGGGTCATCGCGAAGTAGATGCACACGCCGCCGGTGCCGCCCGTGTAGCTCGGCCGGTAGAGCGAGTTGCGGTGGGAGGTGGAGTTCCACCACTTGTTCGCCACCGTCGCGCCGGTGTTGCCCGAGCCGCCCGCGAGGTTGCCGTCGCAGCCGGTGTCGGGCACGCCGTCGCTGCGCGTCTGCGGCTTGTGGCCCCAGGCGCTCGAGGGGTTGGTCGACGGGTCCTCCGCGATCCAGAACAGGCGCGCCTCCATGCAGGAGTCGTAGCGGAAGTTCGACATCGGGATCGGGTTGAGGCAGTTGGCCACGCGGATGGCGTTGAACGCTACGGCGAACGACTGCAGGTCAGACGACGTGGTCCCGCCCACGCCGCCGGACGAGGTCTTGCCGGGGGCTCCCGGCGTGCTGCCGCCGACGTTGCCGGGGCAGGACAGGCCGCGGGCTGCGAGAGCCTGGACCCGCTCGAGCGTCCCGCTGGCGCGGCCGGCCGCGCTGACCGGCGGGAGCGGCTTCGGAACGGGCTTCTGCGCCACGTGGTCGGTCTCGACGTTCAGCTTCGGCTCCGCCGGCTCGGCGACGACCACACCGGCGGACTCCCCGGTGGTGACGAAGGCCGCCGCGATCGCGGTGCCGACGCTCGACGCGGCGGCGACGCCGGATGCCGCCGATGCGGCTCCGGCGAACGCGGTGGCCGCGACCGGACGGTCGACGGAGGTGGCGGCCGCGGTGGCGGGCGTCAGGAACGACGGTCCGCCACCGCCGACGAACGGCAGGACGAGTACGAGAACCGTCGTGAAGATGGTCCCCAGGAACAGGGTGCGCTTCATGATCGTGAACCCCCCCGGATCACGGTGCGACGATCTCCCCCGAGACCGCCCGACGCTCACCCCCCATGAGGAGCGCCGTGGCGACAGTCTCACCCTCCGAGTGGGGCGAACTCAACCCCGTGGCCCCGATCCGGGCCCTCTTCGCCCCCGGATTGGGGGGCCGCAGACCCCAATAGTCGCCCTCGGCTGAGTTTTCAAGGGGGTGAACTCGTCCCGTCGACCCGGCATCGTCGGGAGTCCGGATGCGAACGACGCGTCCGGGGAAGGAGCCCGCCATGAGCATCGGCACCGGAATCGTCCTGTTCGTCATCGGCGCGATCACCACGTTCGCGATCAACGTCGAGACGGAGGTCGTCAACCTCGACCTGATCGGCTACATCCTGATGGGCGCCGGGGCGATCGTGTTCGTGATCGGCCTCGTGCTGCAGTTCCGCAAGCGCTCGTCGGTCTCCGAGGTGCACACCGAGGCGAACGGCGCGGGCGGCCAGACCACCCGTCGGGTGACCGAGGTGGACGAGCCCGCCGCACAGTGACCGCTCCCTCGAGCAACGGATGGCGCGGGCCCTCGGGCCCGCGCCATCTCTCGTGGGCCACTCCGCGACGCCGGATGCGCGTCCCCGGAGTGGTCGACCGCGTCGAGTGGCGGCTCGGATCCCGCGATCGCGGGAGCCGAGACAGGTGGAGCCGCCTGTGGGAATCGAACCCACGACCTATTCATTACGAGTGAATCGCTCTGCCGACTGAGCTAAGGCGGCGGGGCGGGCGTGCCCGCACCGACGTGCAAGCATAGCCGACTCCCGCGCCCCGCCCGCGACCGCTCCGGGCCTGCGCGCGGCCGGTGACTTCGGGCGGATCGACTGGGTCAGACACCGACCGGGTCGGCGAGCAGCCCGGGGATCTCGGCGAAGGTGGCGCGCAGGTGTTCGGTGATCGCGCCGGGGCCCTCCCCGTGCTCGGTCCAGCGGAACCACGACTCCCGCAGCGCGGCCATCGCGACGAGCGCGACCAGTCGCGCCCGCTCGGCGAGCGCACGGTCGCCCTCGTCGCCGCCGTGGTGCACGAACCGCCGCAGCACCATGTCGGCCACGTCGAGCTCGTACTCGTGCAGGCGCGTCGTGCGCCGCGCCGCGAGCTCGGGGTACTCCTTGGAGACCGTGCGGCGACGGCGAACCAGCTCGACGTCGTCCGACGCGGCGGTCATCGACGCCTCGACGACGTGGCGCAGGTCGTCGAACAGGGGGCCGTCGGAGGCGACGAACCGCTCGATCAGCACCGGGTCGCCGAGCCGGAACCGGTCGCCGAGCAGCGCGTCCTCCTTCGACGGGAAGTAGTTGAAGAAGGTGCGCGGAGAAACGTCGGCGACGCGGGCGATCTCGTCAACGGTCGCCGCGTCGAGCCCGCGCTCGGTGACGATGTCGAGCGCGGCGACCTGGATCGCGCGCCGGGTGGCGAGACGCTTACGCTCGCGCAGACCGGGCTCCTCGACCGCGTCCGTCATGCCGACCAGTATTGCACGGAGTGCAAAATTGCAGACCCGAGGAGTCTCAGCACATCGGGTCGGTCGCGGGCACGACGCCATCGATCACGAAGTCGTCCACGGCGTCGTTCACGCAGGAGTTCGACTTGTTGTACGCGGTGTGCCCCTCGCCGTCGTAGGTCACCAGGTGACCGTTCTCGAGCTGCTCGGCGAGCGCGACCGCCCACACGTACGGCGTGGCCGGGTCGTTCGTCGTGCCGACGACGAGGATGTCGGCGGAGCCCGCGGCGGTGATCTCCACCCGCTCCCGATCCCCCGTGACCGGCCAGCCGACGCATCCGGTGCCGTACGACATCGCCGGACCGAACACGGGCGCCAGCTCGGCCAGTTCGACCGCGTTCGCGCGGGCCTGCTCGACCGAGGTCAGCTCGCTGTCGTCGAGGCAGTTGATCGCGATGAACGCCTCCGTCGAGTTGTCGACGTACGTGCCGTCCGGCTCGCGGCCGTTGTACGCGTCGGCGAGGAAGAACGCCGTGTCGGTGCCGCCGCGGAAGACCTCGTCGAACAGCTCGTCGAGGTAGGGCCAATTCAGCTCGTTGTACAGCGGCAGGATGATCGCGTAGAACATGGTCGACTCGCCGAGCAGCCGGCCGTCGTCGTGCGGGATGGGGGTCGAGCGCAGGTCGGCCAGTAGCGCCGCCGCGCGGGCCTCCGCCGCGTCGACCGTTCCGGCGAACGGGCACTCGTCGCGATCGAGGCAGTCGGCCAGGTACGCGCGGAAGGCGTCCTCGAAGCCCACCGCCTGGGTGCGGGTCACGTCGAAGTCGGTCGTCGCCGGGTCGACCGCGCCGTCGAGCACGAGCCGGCCGGTCTTCTGCGGGAACAGGTCGGCGTAGGTGGCGCCCAGGTAGGTGCCGTACGAGTAGCCGAGGAAGTTGAGCCGCTCGTCGCCGAGCGCCGCGCGCAGCATGTCGAGATCGCGCGCCGCGCTCTCGGTGTCGACCAGGCCGAGCAGGTCCCCGGTGTGCTCGAGGCAGGAGTCTCCCCACTCCGCGAACGCCGCGTCGCCGGCGGCGAACCACTCGTCGGATCCCGGCACGCCCGGCGTGATGTCGTAGTTGAACGCGTCGAGCACGGCCGGATCGTCGTAGCACGTGATCGCGGTCGAGCGCCCCACCCCCCGCGGGTCGAATCCGACGATGTCGTAGCGCTCCATCATCCGCTCGGAGGCGTAGTAGTCGACGCTCTCGAACACCGCGTCGAAGCCCGAGCCGCCCGGCCCGCCGGGGTTGATCAGCATCGAGCCGAGCCGGTCGCCGGTCGCCGGATGCCGCACCAGCGCGAGCTCGATGTCGCCGCGCGCCGGGTCGGCCCAGTCCATCGGCGCGATCGCCGTCGCGCACTGCAGCCCGTCGCCGCAGCGCGACCAGGTGAGCACCTGCGCGTAGTACGGCTCGAGGGCCGCGTCGACCTGCTCGCCGGTGGGCTGCGAGGTCGAGTCGGGCGCGGGCGAGAACGGGAACGGGATCAGCGAGCAGCCCGCGAGCAGCCCGAGCAGGGCCGCGGACCCCGCGGCGACGACGAGCGGACGGCGGAACATCGGGACCTCCGGGGTACGGGTGACGAACGGCGCGTCGGGTGGGGCGTCAGGCGACGCGCGGACGGACGGCGGAGACGAGGGCGGCCTCGAGCACGAGGGCGGGGGCCACGTTGCCCTCGAGCCGCTCCCGCGCCTCGGCGAGGGCGTCGAGGGTGGCGAGGGTGTGCTCGGGCCCGCACTCCCGCGCGGCGGCCTCCAGTGCGGGCGCGATGGCGGCGTTCACCGGCTCCAGACCGGCGCCCAGCTGCAGCAGCAGCACATCGCGGTAGAGCGAGGTGAGGTCGATCAGGATGCGGTCGAGCCCGTCGCGCAGGCTGCGGGTGGCGCGCCGCTTCTGGTCGTCTTCGAGCGCCTTGATCTGCGCGCGGAGCTGGGGCGGCACGGTTCCACCCGACTCCACCCCGAGGTAGCGCAGGGCGTCCTCCCGCTCGCGGGCGTCGCGCTCCTCGGTCACCGCGCGGGCGTCCTCACCGGCGACGTCGAGCAGCTCCGCGGCGGCGGCCACCGCCCCGGCCACCGTGCGGATGCCGAGCGCCAGCTCGAGCGACCGCACGCGGCGCTCGCGCGCATGCGGATCGGTCGCGAGCCGATGCGCCATCCCCACGTGCGACTGCGCCTCGCGCGCGGCCCGGAGCGCGTCCGCCGCGGGCACCGCGTCGCGGCGCTCGATCAGCTCGGCGACATCGGCGACCGACGGGGTGCGCAGCCGCACCGTGCGCACGCGCGAGCGGATGGTCGGCACCAGGTCGGCGTCGCTCGGCGCGCACAGCACCCAGACGGTGCGCGGCGGCGGCTCCTCCAGCGCCTTGAGCAGCACGTTGGAGGTGCGCTCCGTCATCCGGTCGGCGTCCTCGATCACGACCACCCGGAACCGGCCCACCGAGGGCGAGTACTGGCTCGCCGCGACCAGCGCGCGCACCTCGTCGATCGAGATCACGACCCGCTCGGTGCTGAGCACGGCCAGGTCGGGATGCGTGCGCGCGTCGACCTGCGCCTGCGTCGCCCGCTCGTCGCCCGGCCGGGCGAGCAGCTCCGCGGCGAACGCCGCGGCGATCACCGAGCGGCCCGACCCGGGCGGCCCGGTGATCAGCCAGGCGTGGGTCGGCGTCTGTTCGCGGGCGGCGGCGCGCATCAGGGCGATCGCGTCATCCTGACCGGTGAGGTCGCTCCACGCCATGCCGCCCCCTTCCCGCGTCGTCGACAGCCGTCGGCCCGATGCTAGCCGCCGGCGGTGTCAGCGCCGCGACGAGGTGGTGCGACGCTTCTTCGGCGCCGGACCCTTCGCGCGCTTGTCGGCGAGCAGCTGCACGGCGCGCTCGAAGTCGACCGCCTCGACGTCCTCGCCGCGCGGGACGGTCGCGTTGGTCTCCCCGTCGGTGACGTAGGGGCCGAACCGGCCGTCGCGCAGCTTGATCGGCTTGCCGCTGGTCGGGTCCTCGGCGAACTCCTTCAGCGCGCTCGACGGGCGCCGTGCGCCGTACTTCGGCTGGGCGAAGATCTCGAGCGCCCCGGCCAGGTCGATGCCGAAGATCTGGTCCTCGTTCTCCAGCGAGCGGGAGTCGGTGCCCTTCTTCAGGTAGGGCCCGTACCGGCCGTTCTGCGCGGTGATGTCCTCGCCCGACTCGGGGTCCTGCCCGACGACGCGGGGCAGGCCGAGCAGCTTCACGGCGGTGGCGAGGTCGACCTCGGCCGGGTCCATCGTCTTGAACAGCGACGCGGTGCGCGGCTTCGGGGCGTTCTTCTTCGCGGGCGCCTTCTTCTTCGGCGCGGGCGCGTCGAGCACCTCACCGGTCGCCGCGTCGACGGTCGGCTCCGCGGCCGGCTCCTCCGGCTCCAGCTCGGTGACGTACGGCCCGTAGCGGCCGTCCTTGACGACGATCGTCTTGCCGGTCTCGGGGTGCTCGCCGAGCACCCGGTCGCCGACGACGGGCGCGTCGACCAGCTCGCGGGCCTTCTCGGCCGTCAGCTCGTCGGGGGCGAGCTCCTCGGGCACGTTCACCCGGCGCGGCTTCTCGGCGCCCTCCTCGGGCACCTCGAGGTAGGGGCCGTAGCGACCGATGCGCAGCGTGATGTCGTCGGCGATGCGGATCGAGTTGATGTCGCGCGCGTCGATCTCGCCGAGGTTGTCGATGACGGTGCGCAGCCCCTTGTGCTCGCCGCCGCCGAAGTAGAAGCCCTTCAGCCACTCCACCCGGTCGGCGTCGCCCGCCGCGATCTGGTCGAGGTCGTCCTCCATCTCGGCGGTGAAGTCGTACTCGACGAGGTCGCCGAAGTTCTCCTCCAGCAGCCGCACGACGCTGAACGCGATCCAGTTGGGCACCAGGGCGGTGCCCCGCGGGGTGACGTAGCCGCGGTCGATGATCGTCGAGATGATGCTCGCGTAGGTCGACGGGCGGCCGATCCCGAGCTCTTCGAGCGTCTTGACCAGGCTCGCCTCGGTGTAGCGCGGCGGCGGGCTCGTCTCGTGCCCCTTCGCCTCGATCTCGCGCCCGTCGAGGGCCTGCCCCTCGGCCAGCGGCGGCAGCGACTTCTGGTCCTCCGGGGCGTCCTCCGCGGTGCGCTCCTCGTCCTGCCCCTCCTCGTAGGCGGCGAGGAAGCCGCGGAAGGTGATGACGGTGCCGGATGCGGTGAACTCGGCCGTGCCGGCATCGGCGGTGGCGCCGGCGATGGTGACGGATGCCGTCTGCCCCTTCGCGTCGGCCATCTGCGAGGCGACGGTGCGCTTCCAGATCAGCTCGTAGAGCTTGAAGTCGTTGCCGCGCAGCACGCTCTGCATCTCGGACGGGGTCTTGAACACGTCCCCGGCCGGGCGGATGGCCTCGTGCGCCTCCTGGGCGTTCTTCGACTTGCCCGCGTAGACGCGGGGCTTCTCGGGGATCGAGTCGGCGCCGTACAGCTTGGTCGCCTGCACGCGGGCCGCCTGGGTGGCCTGCTGCGACAGGTTCGGCGAGTCGGTGCGCATGTAGGTGATGTGACCGTTCTCGTACAGCCCCTGCGCGACGCTCATCGTCTGCCGGGCCGAGAAGCGGAGCTTCCGTGCCGCCTCCTGCTGGAGGGTCGAGGTGGTGAACGGCGCCGCGGGACGGCGCGTGTACGGCTTCGTCTCGAGGCCGGTGACGGTGAACGTCGCCGACGGCTCGCGCAGCGCGGCGGCGAGCTTCTCGGCCCCCGCCTCGTCGAGCGCCACCGCGTCGTTCTTGAGCTGCCCACGGTCGTCGAAGTCGCGTCCGGCGGCGACCCGGCGGCCGTCCAGCCGGGCGAGCTTCGCCCGGAAGGCGCCGCCCTCGGCACCCTCCTGCGGAGCCAGCTCGACGAGCAGGTCCCAATAGCCGGCGCTGACGAAGGCGAGCCGCTCGCGCTCGCGGTCGACCACCAGTCGCGTCGCCGCCGACTGCACACGCCCGGCGGAGAGCCCCGGGGCGACCTTGCGCCACAGCACCGGCGAGACCTCGTAGCCGTACAGACGGTCGAGGATGCGGCGGGTCTCCTGCGCGTCGACGAGGGCGGTGTCGATGTCGCGGGTCGACTCCTTGGCGCGCTGGATCGCCTCCTGGGTGATCTCGTGGAACACCATCCGCTTCACCGGGACCTTCGGCTTCAGCACCTCGAGCAGGTGCCAGGCGATCGCCTCGCCCTCGCGGTCCTCATCCGTGGCGAGGTAGAGCTCGTCGGCCGCCTTCAGCGCCTTCTTCAGGTCGGAGACCGTCTTCTTCTTGGCGTCGCTGACCACGTAGTAGGGCTCGAAGCCGTTGTCGACGTCGACGGAGAACTTGCCGAGCGACCCCTTCTTCAGCTCCGGCGGCAGGTTCTTGGGCTCCACCAGGTCGCGGATGTGGCCCACCGAGGCCAGCACGTCGTAGCCGTCGCCGAGGTACTGGGCGATCGTCTTCGCCTTCGCGGGCGACTCGACGATGACCAGTCTCCGGGGGGTGCTGTCGGCCAACGGGATACCTCTTCTCTGCCGAGCGCCGAATATACACATCCCGGATCGACGCGCGCCGCCACCGCCCCCTCGCCCGGCGCGGCGCGCCCCGCTGCGCGCGCCTGCGAACCGGGCGGCCCGCCGACCCGCGCGGTGACGGCTCCTGCTCAGGGCGGACCTGCTCGCGCGGTGGCGGACACGGTCACGCCGAGCACCACCCGCGTCGTCGTCACGGTGACCACGAGCCCCTCCACCCGGCACGCCGCCAGCCCGGCGCCGTGCGCGGCGGCGAGCCGCGCGGCCGACCGGCACGGGTCGCCCGGCACCACGCCGAGAGCCGTGTCGGCGGCGGCGAGCGCGGCGGCGTCGGCGGCCGCGACCACCTGCTGGCGCGCCGCGAGCCCGCCCGCCAGGGCGAGTGCGGCCGACCCGACGATGACGCAGGCGGCGAGCACGGCGACGGCGAGCACGCCGCCCGACCCGCGCTCGGCGGACGCGCCGTGGGCGCCGACCGACCCGCGCGCGGGCGTCAGCCGGCGAGCGCGCACGACCTCGCCACCGCGCGGATCCCGAGCGCGGCGGCCGGCCCGGACAGCGGCGCCTCCACCCGCGCGCAGGCGAGGTCGCCGCTGCGCCAGTGCTCCCATCCGGCGCCCGGCAGCTGCGTTCCCAGCCGCCCCGCGACGACCCCGACCGCGTCACCGCGGGCGAGCCCGCGGGCGGCATCGGCCGCGGCGTCCTGCGCGCGGATCGACGCGGCGCCGACCTGCAGCCCACCGAGCACGGCGGCGAGCACGAGCGCCACCGCGGGCAGTGCGATCGCGAACTCCGCGGTCGCGCTCCCCCGGTCGCCGGGTCGCGTCATCCCGCCACCGTCAGGGCGCTGCGCACCAGATCGGTGAGGATCTGCTGCACCTCGCCCGAGCGCAGGATGACGACGAGCAGGCCGGCGAAGCCGACCGCCGCCATGATCGTGATGGCGTACTCGGCCGTCGCCGCCCCGCGGTCGTCGCCCGGAGCGATCCGCGCGAGAGCGGCGCGACGAGGGGGACGGCCCGGCACGGGGCCGACGGTGGGTCGGGCGTTCGGATGCGGCACGGTGCTGGATCGGGGGAACATCGTGATCCTCTCGTCTGGCGCCCGTCGTCGGTCCGGTCGGACCGTCATGCCGACGATCGTGGCCGACCATCCGGCGCCCTCCCGACGGGAGCGCGCCGCGCGGGAGACCGAACGGAGCCGGCCGCGGTGGAGGACAGGAAGGCGCGCAGATCGACGCGAGCCAGGCTCCGGCGACGGGAACGCCGCCCCGGGGAGCACCCGTCGGGCGCCGAGGCAGGCCGGGCGGCGACCGTAGAATATTCGTCAGATACCGTCCCAGAGACGTGACGCCGACCTCGGGCTCGCACGCTCCCCGACGAACCAGGTGACCCGCGCATGAGAGCGCTCATCGTCAGTTCCGAGCTCCCCCGGCGCCCTCGTGGCATCACGTCCGTCATCCGCTCGATCGCGCACGGGCTCCACGAAAACGGGTTCGACGTCGGCTTCCTCGTCGACTCCCCCGCGACCCCGTCGAAGACGCCCCGCGAACTCGGTCGCCGCATCGACCACATCGACGTGCAGCACTACTTCAGCGGGAATGCCGAGTCGCTCCACCGTCCGCCGCGCCGATCCGCCCTCGGGCGATTCGGCAGACTCGCCGGAATCGCCCGCACGGAACGGATCTGGCGTCCCTCGGTGTTCCCGCTCGATCGAAGCCTGCTGGGGGCGCCTCCGGGAGTCCTCGACGACGCCGACTTCATCGTCAAGATCCCCCGCTTCTACGGCGGACACTCCCCGGGCACACGCCGCGTGCTGTTCGCCGCCCTCCGCCGCGCCATCCGTGACGAAGGCATCGACCTCGTCGTGACCCCGACTCCGATGGGCCTGAGCGAGAAGGACGTGGCGCCGGCGAAACTCCTCGCCTTCGTGCTCGATCTGCTGCCGCTCGAGCTCACCGAACTCCCCGCGGACGGGCGCATGATCGAGCGGTTCGCCGAAGATCTGACGAGCACCGTCGAAGGATCCTCCGCCCTGGCGACGATCTCCGAGGAGACGAGTCTCAAACTGCGCTCGATCTTCCCCGGCACCATCGCCCCCGTCGTGTACCCGAGCGTCACCCCGAGCCCCGCTGCGCGTGCCGAAGACGACGCCGCGATCCTGAAGCGCCGCAACCTGCGCCGCGGGAGGTACCTGCTCTATGTCGCGTCGCTCGAGAAGCGGAAGAACCTCGACACCATCCTCGACGCCTACGCCCTGGCGTCGGACGAGATCGCCATTCCCCTGATCATCGCGGGCGACCCCGGATACCGGTTCGAGGAGATCTTCCGCCGGGTGGACCACTTCCCGGCCGCGATCAGGAACCGCATCGCCCTGATCGGACGTGTCACGGAGGCCGAGAAGTTCGCGCTCCTCCGCGGCGCCCGGGCGCTCGTCTTCCCCTCCCTCGGCGAGGGACTGGGTCTCCCCGTCGTGGAGGCGCTCTCCGTCGGAACGCCCGCGATCACCAGCCGGACGGGCGCCCTGGTCGAAGCGGGCGGCGATGCGGCCTTCTACGTGGACGACCCCCGCGACCCCGCGGAACTCGCCCGCGCGCTCGTCCGCGTGGTGACCGACCGGAAGCTGGTCCGGGATCTGATGCGACGGGCGCCCGCCCACGTGGAGCGGTTCAGCCAGCGCTCCTTCGACCGGGACCTCGGGGCGATCCTGCACTCCGTTTCGGGCTCGACCTCCGACCCGGGCCTCCTGTCGACCGACATCGTCAACACCGACCTCGCCTCGCCCCGCCAACGCGCGTGGAACGCACGGGTCGGGCTGCCCGAGGACTTCGCGCACGCGAAGCTCTGGGAGCAGCGGAAGCTGTTCGAGGCGCTGCGCCATCACCGGGCGCTCCGCCCCGGGGCGAGGGGACTGGGATTCGGAGTCGGGCGCGAAGAACTCGCCTCGGTGTTCGCGGCGGAGGGGGCGAGCGTCGTCGCCACCGACCAACCGCCGGCCGAGGCGGCCCAGAAGTGGGACAACGGCCAGTTCGCCGCCCGCCTCGACGACATCCACCACCGGCAGATCGTCGACCGGGCGACGTTCGACCAGCGTGTCGAATTCCGCCCGCACGACATGAACACGTTCGAACCGGAGTTCGTGAACGGGTTCGACTTCGCGTGGTCGAACTGCGTCGTCGGGCACCTCGGCTCGCTCGAGAAGGCCCGCGCGTTCCTCCGTCGCCACGCCGCGTACCTCAAGGTCGGCGGGGTGTCGGTGCTCACCACCGAGATGGTGATCTCGAGCGTCACCGAGACCATCGATCGCGACTCCGACACCGTCGTGTGGCGTCTCGCCGACATCCATCAGCTCATCGACGACCTGCTCGACGTCGGGCTCGTCGCCGACCCCTTCACCCTGAGGCTGGCCGAGGATCCCTCCGACGGCAAGCTGTTCTTCCCGCCGTTCGACGCGTCCGATCCGGATCGCACGTCGATCTGGCAAGGCTGGGACAGCCTCACGATCCCCGCCTCCAAGACGGTCTTCAGCGGTCTCGCGATCACGCAGATCAGCCTCGTGCTGCACCGCCGCCCGGTCGGGGCGTGGGAACGGCGCACGTTGCGGCGTCGGAACGCCCACGCGTTGCGACGCAACACGGCCGCGCTCGAGGCCTACCTGGCCGGCGACGGGGACATCGCCGACTACCGCTCCACGTACGATCTCCCGTCGACGCGGATCACCCCGATCACGGACGTCTACGAGGTCGCGGGAGCCCCGGGCAGCACCGTGCGGGTGCCGGTGCGATTCCGCAACGACAGCGGCACCCCGGTGTTCGGGCACGGGATCAACACGCCGTCCGGGGTCGCGCCGCTGCTCCTCGCGACGTCCGACCCCGTCAATCGCGAGAGCGCGCTGCGCACCCCGCAGTGGTTCAGCCCGAATCGGCCGGCTGCCGCGTTCGTGCCCGAGTACGAGCACGCCTCGTGGCCGCTCGGAAGCCACGGCGACCACCGTGCGCTCCCGGGCGAGACCCTGGTGTACGACCTCCACCTGGCGGTGCCCGAGGTCGTCGGGGTCCACACCGAGCGGTTCGTTCTCGTCCTGGAAGGACTCGGGGTCGTTCCCGGAACCGAGATCACCGTGTCGATCACGACCACCGACCCGGAGCCGGCCGACAGCGCGGACTCGTGACGGCCGCCGTCGCGGCGTAGCGCCCGAGCGGTCGGGCCGCGCGTCGAAGGAGTCTGCCGACCGGCGTCACCGGACGACCAACGTCGACGACAGGAGCGCGAGAAGCGTCGGGGCGACTCCGAGCATCACGAACGACGGCAGGATGCAGACGCCGAGCGGCAGCAGCAGACGCGACCCGAGCTCCGCGGACCGACGGCGGGCGTCGACGACCGCGTCGGCGCGGCGCCGGTCGCCTTCTCCGCGCAGCAGGCGCGCCACCGGGACGCCGGCTCGCGTGGCGAAGCCGAGCACGTCGTCCGACCCGTCGTCGGCGTCGGCGGGCAGGCCCGCCTCGCGCCACGCCTCGGCGACCAGCGCCCGCGCCGCGGGCACCGACATCCCGCCCATCATCGCGAGCGCGAGCAGGTCGCAGGACAGCCCGGGGAGCGGGTCGCTCCGACGCGCGCGGGCGACGAGTCGTCGCGACCAGCGCGACCCGGCAGCGAGCAGAAGGACACCGCCCGCGAGCAGCGCCCAGCCGGGCGGCGAGCCGAGGAGCGCCGCGACGGGGCCGAGGCCGAGCACCTGCCCGAAGGCGAGTCCGAGCGGCGGGAGGGCGATGACGATGCGCGCGCTCGCTCGCGGACCGGCGAGGGCCACGTCGGCATCACGACGGGCGTCCTCGAGCGCACGCAGCACCGCGACCATGCGGTGCAGCATCGGGGCGAGCGGGGTGCCGGCCTCGACCGCGACCCTCCACGCCACGGCCACCCCGCGCCAGGCGACGGTCGACCCCCCGGCGGCGAGCGATGCCGGCACGGCCGCCGCCGACTCCGCCTGGGCGGCGGCGGCGAGCGGGCCCTCGGGGTCCGCCTCGGCGACCAGGCGGCAGGCGTCGAGCGGCGCGGCGCCCGCCTCGAGCAGAACCGCCAGACGGGTGACCAGCATCGCCGGGTCGGGGGTCATCCGCGTACCACCAGCACGCCGTCGCGGATGGCGAGCTCGCCGACGGCGGCGAGTCGGCGCCGACCGTCGACGCGCTCCACGTGCAGCACGGCGTCGAACGCGCTGACCGCCTGCCGCGCGAGCGCGCCGGGCTCGAGCCCGCACAGCGCGCCGAGCGCCTCGAGTCGGGCGGGCACGTCGGCGAGGGAGTTGGCGTGCAGGGTGCCCGCTCCCCCGTCGTGGCCGGTGTTGAGCGCGGTGAGCAGCTCGCGCAGCTCCGCGCCGCGCACCTCGCCGACGACGAGCCGGTCGGGGCGCATCCGCAGCGCCTCGCGCACGAGCCGGTCGAGCGCGACGCCGCCGGCCCCCTCGATGTTCGGCTGCCGGGCCTGCAGGGCGACGACGTGCGGATGCGCGATGCGCAGCTCGGCGACGTCCTCGAGCACGACGATGCGCTCCCCCGGCGGCGCGGCGCCGAGCAGCGCGCCGAGCAGCGTGGTCTTGCCGCTGCCCGCGGCCCCCGTCACCAGCAGGTTGGCGCGCCGCGCGACGAGCCGCCGCACCGCGCTCGCGTCGTGGCCCTCGAAGAAGCCCGCCCGCTCGAGGTCGTCGAGCGCGGCTCGCGCGACCGCGGCCACCCGCACCGAGACCACCGCGCCGCCCGGCGACAGCGGCGGCAGTACCACGTGCACCCGGATGCCGTCGCCCAGCCGCACGTCCACGCACGGGCTCGCGTCGTCGACATGGCGCCCGCCGCGGGCGACCAGCCGCACTGCGAGCTCGCGCGCCTCGGCGGGTGCAAGCCGCATCCGGGGCACCGCCACGGGGCCGGCGCCGCGGTCGGCCCAGACGGTGCCGTCGGGGTTGAGGAAGACGTCGGTGGTCCCCGGCGTCGCGAGCGGACCGGCGAGCGCGCCGAACACCGGATCGGGCCCCGGGCGGGGCGGGACGGCGTCTCGAGCGGCGACGAACTCCACGCCGACAGTCCGCCACGACGCCCCTGCCGACCGGGCGGATGGCGGGGAACCCGGGGAAAAGAGAGGGGCGGCGCCCATTGGGGGGAACGGGCGCCGCCACGCGGTGCCGGATTGGGGGGAATCGTGGGCACCGCAAACCGAGATCGCGCTCGGATTGGTTGCGAGTGTACTCCGAAAGGAGGACACCGCAACGACTCGCCCCGGATCGTCCCCCGACCCCCGCGCACTACCGCCCGAACGGGGTACACGGGGCCGACAGGAGGAACGGTCCGGATGTCGTCGACGGGCTCCGGGATGACGGCGGATGACATCCGCCCACGACATCCGCACCCCTCCGTTCTAGGATCGGGTGAGACATCGGCATCCCGCGCGGACCCCGGCACGGTCGCGGATCGACGAAGGAGACGACTGTCCATGCCCCCGATCGAGACCACCGAGATCGACCACCTGCTGAACGAGGACCGGCGGTTCGCCCCGGATCCGGAGTTCGCCGCCGCCGCCGTCGCGCGTCCCAGCCTCTACGACGACGCCCGCGCCGACCGGCTCGCCTTCTGGGGCGACCGGGCCCGCGAGCACGTCACCTGGCGCACTCCGTTCACCCGCGTGCTGGACTGGAGCGACGCCCCGACCGCGCGCTGGTTCGACGACGGCACGCTCAACGTCGCCGAGAACTGCCTCGACCGTCACGTCGAGGCCGGGCTGGGCGACCGGATCGCGTTCCACTGGGAGGGCGAGCCGGGCGACCGGCGCGACATCAGCTACGCCGAGCTGACCGCCGACGTGAAGCGGGCCGCGAACGTGCTCACCGGCCTCGGCGTCACCGCCGGCGACCGGGTGGCGATCTACCTGCCGATGATCCCCGAGGCGATCGTCGCGATGCTCGCCGTGGCCCGGATCGGCGCCATCCACTCCGTCGTCTTCGGCGGGTTCAGCGCCGAGTCGCTGCGCGCCCGCATCGACGACGCCCAGGCGAAGCTGGTGATCACCGCCGACGGCGGCTGGCGCAAGGGCAAGGTCTTCCCGCTCAAGCCCACCGTCGACGCGGCGCTCGAGCCCCAGGAGGGTTCCGCCCCGTCGCCGGTCGAGCGCGTCCTCGTGGTGCGCCGCGGCGAGAACGAGGTCGCCTGGAACGGCGAGCGCGACCTGTGGTGGCACGACGCGATGGCGGATGCCGCCGCCGAGCACGAGGCCGAGGCGTTCCCCGCCGAGAACCCGCTGTTCATCCTCTACACGTCGGGCACCACCGGGAAGCCGAAGGGCATCCTGCACACCTCCGGCGGCTACCTCACCCAGGTCGCGTACACCCACCGGAACGTGTTCGACCTGCACCCCGAGACCGACGTCTACTGGTGCACCGCCGACGTCGGCTGGATCACCGGACACTCCTACGTCGTCTACGGGCCGCTGGCGAACGGGGCCACCTCGGTGATCTACGAGGGCACCCCCGACACCCCGCATCCGGGCCGCTGGTGGGAGCTGGTGCAGACCTACGGGGTGACGCAGCTCTACACCGCGCCCACCGCCATCCGGGCGTTCATGAAGATCGGCGCCGAGGTGCCCGACGCGTTCGACATGTCGTCGCTGCGGGTGCTCGGCAGCGTGGGCGAGCCGATCAACCCGGAGGCCTGGGTCTGGTACCGGCAGGTGATCGGCGGCGGGCGCACCCCGATCGTCGACACCTGGTGGCAGACCGAGACCGGCGGGATGATGATCTCTGCCCTGCCGGGCATCACGTCCACGAAGCCGGGCAGCGCGCAGGTGCCGCTGCCGGGCATCTCGATCGACGTGGTGCACGAGGACGGCACCCCGGTCGACGACGGCAACGGCGGGCTGCTCGTCGTCACCGAACCCTGGCCGGCGATGCTGCGCGGCATCTGGGGCGACCCGGAGCGCTTCCGCGAGACCTACTGGGCGACGTTCGGCGAGCAGGGCTACTACTTCGCCGGCGACGGCGCCCGCAAGGACGACGACGGCGACATCTGGCTGCTCGGCCGGGTCGACGACGTGATGAACGTCTCCGGCCACCGGCTGTCGACGGCCGAGATCGAGTCGGCACTCGTCGCGCACCCGGCGGTGGCCGAGGCGGCCGTCGTCGGGGCGTCGGATGAGACCACCGGTCAGGCGGTCGTCGCCTTCGTCATCCTGCGCACCGACCACGCCGGGCTGGAGGACGCCGCCGAGGTGCTGCGCCGCCACGTCGCGTCGGCGATCGGCGCGATCGCTCGTCCGCGCGAGCTGTTCGTGGTCGCGGAACTGCCGAAGACCCGCTCCGGCAAGATCATGCGCCGACTGCTGCGCGACGTGGCCGAGGGCCGCGAGATCGGCGACACCACGACACTGGCCGACACCAGCGTCATGCAGGTGATCTCCGACCGGCTCGCGGCCGCACCGGCGTCGGAGGACTAGCCCCGCGGGCGGTGCGAGTCGCGCCGCCGGGCGCCACTCCGCCGCTCGACGCCGCTCAGTGGAACTCGAGCACCAGCTCGAGCTCCACGGGCGCGTCGAGCGGCAGCACGGCCACGCCGACCGCGCTGCGCGCATGGGCCCCGGCCTCGCCGAACACCTCGCCGAGCAGTTCGGAGGCGCCGTTCGCGATCGCCGGCTGCCCGGTGAACGCCGGGTCGGACGCGACGAACACGACCGCCTTCACGACCCGGGTGACCCGGTCGAGCGAGCCGATCGCGCTCTCGGCGGCGGCGAGCGCGTTGAGGGCGCAGGTGCGGGCGTAGCCGACGGCGTCGGTCGCATCGACCTCGGCGCCGACCTTGCCGGTCGCCGGCAGGGCGCCGTCGACGAACGGGAGCTGACCCGCGGTGAACACGAGGTCGCCCGACACCACGGCCGGCACGTACGCCGCGACGGGAGCGGCCACCGGCGGCAGCGCCAGCCCCAGCTCGGCGAGGCGGTCGCCGACCGCGCTCACGCCTCGCTCCCCGCGACCGGGCGCTTCAGGTAGGCGACGAGGCCCCCCTCGGGGCCGGTCACCACCTGCACGAGCTCCCAGCCCTCCGAGCCCCAGTTGTTCAAGATCTGGGCGGTGTTGTGGATCATCAGCGGGGTGGTCAGGTATTCCCAGGTGGTGGTCACGGCATCCTCGGATCGGGGCATTCACTCAGCTTCGGGCGGTGACCCGTCGCGTAGCCTGTAGCCTATGCCCGCCCAGAAAACGCCGGTCAGGAGTGTGCTCACCGCGCTCCTCGGCATCGTGTCGTTCAGCGCCCTCACCGGCCTCCTCGCCACCCTCATGGTCGCCCCGGCGATCGCCGTCACCGGCGTCACCGCCAGCAGCACCGTCGGCATCTTCAACGACCTGCCCGACTACATCGAGCTCGACACCGGCGCCGAGCAGAACACTCTCGTGGTGCGCACCTCGGGGGTCTCCGACCCCGAGGACCCCAACTACTACACCCAGGTCGCCACGATCTACAGCCAGAACCGCGAGGTCGTCGAGCTGGATGAGATCAGCGAATACCTGCAGTGCGCCGCCATCGCCGGCGAGGACCGGCGGTTCTACGAGCACGGCGGGGTGGACGTCCCGTCGCTTGTGCGCGCCGTGGTGGGTCAGGTGACCGGCACGAGCGATTCGGGCGCGTCGACCCTGTCGATGCAGACGGTGCGCAACATCCTGCAGCAGCAGGCGCTCAACGACCCCGACCTCACCCCGGAGCAGAAGCAGCAGGCGATCGAGGATGCCCTGTATTACTCGCTCGACCGCAAGCTGCGAGAGATGAAGCTCGCGATCGGACTCGAGAAGAACTACACCAAGGACGAGATCCTCGCCGGGTACCTCAACATCGCCGGGTTCGGCGGCAACACCTACGGGGTCGAAGCAGCCGCCTACGAGTTCTTCTCCGTTCACGCCTCGGAGGTCACGATCGCTCAGGCAGCCAGTCTGCTCGCCATCGTGCAGAACCCGAGCACCCGCTCCCTCAACGACCCGGAGAACTACGAGGGCAACCAGGCGCGACGCGACGTCATCCTCTACGCGATGGAGGACTACGGCTGCATCGACGAGGCCGAGCTCGACGAGGCGTTGGCCACCCCGGTCGACGAGAACTTCGTGGTGCCCTCGGACGCGCGGGTCGGCTGCCTGAACGCCTCGACGTACATGAACTTCGCCTGCGACTACGCCACCCGACCGGTCGTTCTGGAGTCGCTCGAGGCGCTCGGCACGACGCCCGAGGAGCGGATGCAGAACTGGGATCGCGGGGGGTACACCCTGGTGCTCTCGGTGAACCCGGCCCTGCAACAGATCGGAACGCAGACGATCCAGCAGTGGGCACCCAAGAACGAGACGCGATTCCAGCTGGGGTCGGCATCCGCATCGGTCGAGGTCGGGACCGGGCGGATCCTGATGATGGTCCAGAACAAGGACTACGACAACACCCCCGAGGGGATCGACGATTCGACCAGCACGGCGATCAACCTCTCCACCGACGTGCTGCACGGCGGGTCGAGGGGTTTCCAGCCCGGATCGACCTACAAGGCGCTGGTCCTGCTCGCCTTCCTCGACGCCGGGCATGGCGTCAACGAGGCGTTCAACGCCGGCCTGCTCGAGGTGAACCAGGCGTCGTTCGCCGACTCGTGCGACGCATCCGAGTCGGGCCCGCCATGGGGCGGCACCTTCAAGTTCAAGAACGACGCCGGCGAGAACGGCTCCTACACGGTGATGCGGGCCGCCGCGAACTCGGTGAACTCGGTGTTCCTGCAGATGGCCGCGCAGCTCGATCAATGCGCGATCAAGAACATCGCGGCATCCATCGGCGTGCACCGTGCGGACGGCGCCCAGGACGGATCGCTCCCCTACGATCAGGGCGGGCTGCAGTCGCGACCGTCCTGCGCGATCGGCGGATGCGAGAACAACCTCGACCCGCTCACCGAGGCGGCGGCGTACGCCGCGATCTCGAACCTCGGGGTGTACTGCGCGCCGCGCATGATCGACGACGTGCTCGACGCGGACGGTGAGAGCATCATCGGCTACGGCCAGAAGGTGGAATGCGGGCAGTCGCTCGTCACCCCGGGCGTGGCGTCCACCGCGATCTACGCGCTCAAGGGCGTCATGACCAGTGGTACGGCCACGGCGTCGAACCCCAACGACGGCACCCCCTACTTTGCCAAGACGGGTACCACCAACGACGCCGAGCACGTGTGGATCACCGGGTCGTCGAGCCGCGTGGCCACCTCGGTGTGGGTGGGCAATATCGTCGGCGACCAGTCGCTCCGTCAGATCACAGTGAGCGGCACTCAGGCCGCACTCCTCCGCCACCGCATCTTCCGGCCGATCGCTCAGGCGATCGACGCGCGATACCCGGGTCAGGACTGGCCGGGCCCCGACCCGGCGCTGCTCACCGGCAACCCGGTCGAGGTGCCCGACGTGGTCGGGCTGACGCCGGAGCAGGCCAAGGGCATCATCGAGGTCGCCGAACTCGTGTACAAGGACGGCGGCGAGGTCGACTCCGACCTTCCGGCCGGCCAGGTGGCGAAGACCAACCCGGGGGCCGGGGCCGAGGTGCCGCGCGGCACGACGGTCACGGTATACCGGAGCAATGGGCTTGCGAAGCCGGTTCCGAATGTGGTCGGGATGCAAGTCGGAGCGGCCACCGGGCAGCTGAACTCCGAAGGGTTCAGTTCGGTCGATCAAGTCTGCGTCGACGCGACGGACTACCCCGATACCCTGCCGGGTGATCTCCCCGGCAACAACGAGGTGACCGCGCAGAACCCGGGCGGCGGCGCGAGCCGGAACCCGGCGAACACGACGGTGACACTGACGGTGTTCAGCACCGTCCCCTGTCCCGCGTGACCCGCGCCCGTTCGACGGCCGCCGTGCTCGGCACGGCGGCCGTCGCCGGTGCGGCCGCGCTCGCCTGGGGCGTGCTCGTCGAGCGCACCCGGTTCACCGTGCGCCGCGAGGTGCTCCCGGTGCTCGAGCCGGGCGCCCGCCCGCTCACGGTGCTGCACCTGAGCGACCTGCACATGGCGCCGTGGCAGCGCGCGAAGCAGGACTTCGTGCGCTCACTGGCGGTGCTGGGGCCGGATCTCGTGATCGAGACCGGAGACATGATGGGGCATCCGGAGGGCCTCGACGGGCTGCGCCGCGCCTACGCGCCGTTCGCCGGCGTCCCCGGGGTGTTCGTGCACGGCGCCAACGACTATCGCGGTCCGGTGCCGCGGAACCCCCTGGCCTACTTCGGCGGCCCGTCGACCCGGTCGACCGGCCCGGTGCTCGACACCGCGGCCCTCGACCGGTACCTGACCGACGACATCGGCTGGCGCGCGCTCGACGGCGCCGCCCACGCGCTCGAACTGCGCGGCTCGGCGCTCGAGCTGTTCGGCACCGGCGACGCACACCGTGGCGACGAGCGGCTCGACCGTCTGCCCGGCGCCATCGAGCGGATGCGCGAAGAGGTCGAGTGGGACACCCCGCCGCTGCGCATCGGCGTCACGCACGCGCCCTATCGCCGGGTTCTCGACGCCCTGGTCACCGAGGGTGCCGACGTCGTCTTCGCCGGGCACACCCACGGCGGCCAGGTGCGCATCCCCGGCCTCCCGCCGCTGGTGACGAACTGCGACATCCCGTGCGAGCAGGCCCACGGGCTCTCGGTGTGGCGCACGCGACGCCGGGCGGCCTACCTGCAGGTGTCGGCCGGGCTGGGCACCTCGATCTACGCGCCCGTGCGGTTCGCCTGCCCGCCCGAGGCTGTTCTGGTCGAGCTGGTCCCGAGCGCCTGATCGGGCCCGACGCGCGGTCACGACCGGCGCGCCGATCGGCTATCCTTGTCAGGTTGTCGCCACGAGGCTCCGGCCGGCGACCACGGGGTATGGCGCAGTTTGGTAGCGCGCGTCGTTCGGGACGACGAGGTCGCAGGTTCAAATCCTGTTACCCCGACCATTGTCCTCTCTCAGGACATAGGAAACCCTCGAACCTATTGGTTCGGGGGTTTCCTGCTGTTGAGGGGTTGGTAGTCGCGGTTGGTGTCGATGGTGAGTTCGCGGAGGAGTTCGCCGGTGGCGGGGTCGATGACGCGGATGTCGAGGTCGTGGGCGAGGATCAGGATTCGGCGGCGGGCGTGGGCGCGGCCGAGGGGGATGTGGCGGAGTCGGCCGTGGACGCGGAGGGTGACTGTGCCGTTCTTGTCGACTCGGTCGTGGCGGACGCGGTCGTGCGCCGGGGGCGTGTGCCCGCTCGGGGTGGCTTTCGGGAGGGTCTGGTAGCGGGCGGCGGGGGTCGCGTGGTGTGGCAGGGAGCGGTGCGGGCGGTGCCGGTTGTAGTGGTCGACGAAGGCGTCGATCTGCTGCTGAAGCTGCGGGGTGGTGTCGGCGGGGCTGGCTGCTGAGAGCCAGCGTTTCAGGGTCTGCTGGAATCGTTCGACTTTGCCCTGGGTCTGCGGGTGGGCGGGTGAGCCGTTCTTCTGCACGATGCCGAGGCGGGCGAGTTCGTGCTCGAAGGCGTTGCGGCCGCCTTCGCGTCGGCGGCCGGCGAGGCGGACGGTGAAGATCATCCCGTTGTCGGTGAGGGTCGAGGCGGGCGGGCCGTGGGAGCTGATTGCGGCGCGGAAGGCGTCGACGAGGAGCTGGGTGGTGACGGTGTGGTGCGCGGTGACGGAGATCGCGTAGCGGGTGGCGTCGTCCAGGAAGGTGAGGATCTCGATGTCGGTGCCGTCGGCGAGGTGCCAGTGGGTGGTGTCGGATTGCCAGGTCTCGTTGGCGAGGGCGGCTTCGAAGCGGATGTATGAGGAGCGGGGGCGTTTCCTGGGTTCCGGGGTGACCAGGCCGGCGCGGGTCAGGATGCGACTGACCGTGGCCGGGGAGGTGGTCAGGTCGTGGTGGTGTCGCAGGTGCCACGCGATCGTGTCGGGGCCGTGATCCAGGCCCCGGGATTGCAGGTTCGTGCGTAGGTTCACGATCAGCTCGATCGTGG
>JBHIXX010000027.1:0-33112 GCA_041984585.1 Pseudolysinimonas sp.
ATGGTGCTGTTCGCGCTGGCCGGCGCGGTCGCGGTGATCGGTTTCTTCCTGCTCGCCTGAGGTCCCGCCTGCCCGCCCGCGACCGTCCCGAAGCGCGGGAAGGCGTCGCCGTCTTCCGCCAGTCGAAAACCGGACCTTCCGGCGGGGGAGGCGGATGCTTGCGTGGATCCGGGGCGATCAGCGACCCCGCGAGCTGCAGGAGGCGTCGATGGCGACGAGTCCCGACCGGACGGTCGGCGGATCGGTCGCGCAGGGCGACCCCGTGGATGTCGGCAGTCTCGTCGGAGGTGAGGAGCGACGCGCCGGGGAACCCCGGGAGGTCGAGGATCCCGGCCGCCTGGACGGCCCGGCCGGACGCTACTGGGCGGCGCTCGCCGCCGATGTCGACGATGCCGTCGCGGGCGCGCGGTCGGCCCAGCGGGAGTGGGCCGGCCTGCCGGTCGACGAGCGCGCGACCGCCCTGCTCGCCGCCGCGGATGCGATCGAGCGCGCGGCCGACCGGCTCGGCGACACGCTGGCGCGGGAGACCGGCGCACCGCGCGCGCAGTGCCGGGGTGAGGCGCTCGGCGCCGCGCGACACCTGCGCACGGCTGCGGAGCTGGGTCCCGAGGTGCTCGCCGCACGCGACATCCCGGGCGCGGGCGGGGGCCGCATCCGCCTGGGCCGACGCCCGTTCGGCGTGGTGGCGGCCATCGTTCCGTGGAACGCCCCGCTCGGCCTCGCCGCCCAGAAGCTCGGTCCGGCGCTCATCGCCGGCAACGGCGTGGTGCTCAAGCCGTCACCGCTGGCGCCGCTGGCGCTGACGCGCCTCGTCGGTCTGATCGCCGGTGCGCTGCCGCGCGGTCTCGTGGCCCTGGTGCACGGGGACGGCGACATCGGCTCGGCGCTCGTGCGGCATCCGGATGTCGGCAAGGTGTCGTTCACGGGTGGCGCGGTCGCCGCGCGGTCCATCATGCGCGACGCGGCCGATTCGCTCACCCGGGTGCACCTCGAGCTCGGGGGCAACGACCCGGCGATCGTGCTCGATGACGCCGACCTCGACGCGGCCGCCGACGGCATCGCCGCCAGCGCCTTCCGGCGCGCCGGGCAGGTCTGCTACGCGGTGAAGCGCGTCTACGTCCCGGAGCGTCGTGCGGCGGCATTCACCGACGCGCTCCTGGCCGCCGTCGACCGGATCGTGGTCGGGTACGGGCTGGATCCGGAGTCGACCATGGGACCGGTGATCGCCGCGGACGCCCGGGATCGGATCGACGCCTGGGCGGCGGCCGCCCGGGACGCCGGTCGCGAGGTGCGCGAGGCGGGCGAGCTGCGTGCCGATCCGGCGAGCGGGCACTACATGCGCCCGCGCGTGGTGCTCGGTGCCGTGTCCGACGACGAGATCGTGCGGGTCGAGCAGTTCGGCCCGCTCCTACCGATCGTCGCGGTGGCGGACGCGAACGCGGCCGTCGCGGCCGCCAACGCCTCCGACTTCGGGCTCGGCGGCTCGGTCTGGTCGACGGACGAGGACCGCGCGGTCGCCGTGGCCGAGCGGCTCGAGTGCGGCGTCGCGTTCGTCAACGCGCACGTGCTGTCGGCGGACGCGTTCCGCACCGTCCCGTTCGGCGGCGTGAAGCAGTCGGGGATGGGGTGGGAGAACTCCGTCGTCGGGATCGGTGAGTACCTCGAGCACCACTCCGTCGACGTGCACCCCCGCTGAGCGCGGCGGCGGCTTGTCAGGCCGCGGGCGGCCAGACGCCGATGATGACGGCCATCACCAGCACCGTCACGAGCTCGTGGGCGATGTTGAGCACGGTGAGGCCGACGGTGCGGTTGTCGAACTGGTCGTGGGTGATGAACCGCGCGGCGGTGAAGCCGGCCCAGAGCACGACCGCCGTGAGGACCGCGGCGAGCAGGAACGAGCCCTGATAGAAGTCGAACGCGATCCAGGTCGCGCCGGCGAGCACCCAGGCGGTCACGAAGCTGACGATCACGGTGACGATGATCGGGCGGGCGGCATCCTTCGCGTTCCCGGACGGGGTGACGCCGGCCTGCTTCATCCAGTAGTTGCCGAAGACCTTCGGGGTGTACCAGATCGACCCGACGACCATGCTCGACAGGGTGGCGAGCACGACGGCGATGTAGTTGATGGCGGGGATGGTCACGGGGTCCTCCTCGGGATCGGCACTCGACGCTGAGCGTGGCCAGAGCCTAGCGACCGGGGCCGACCCCGGCATCCCTCACGGCGCGATCGACAGGAAGATGAACGCCGCGAACAGCGACAGATGCACGATGCCCTGCAGTCGTGTCGCGCGCCCGGGGATGATCGTCAGCACCGAGACGACGAGCGTCAGCAGGAACAGCACCTGCTGCACCGGCCCGAGGCCGAGCAGCAGGTCCTGCGGCAGCCAGATCGAGGCGACCGCGATCGCCGGGATGGTCAGCCCGATGGAGGCGATCGCCGATCCCACCCCGAGGTTGAGGCTGGTCTGCACCCGGTCGCGCAGAGCCGCCCGCGAGGCGGCGAACCCCTCGGGCAGCAGCACGATCAGGGCGATCACCACGCCGACGAAGGTGGGCGGGATGCCGAGCGCGGCGGTCGTCGCCTCGATCGCCGGCGAGACCGCCTTGGCGAGTCCCACGACCGAGACCAGCGCCGCGAGCAGCAGCCCGAGGCTGAGGTAGGTGGCGCGCAGGCTCGGCGGGTCGGCGTGGTCGTCCTGGTCGATGAGCCCGCCGTCGTGCGCCACCGGCAGGAAGAAGTCGCGGTGCGCTCGGGTCTGGGTGGCGACGAACGCGACGTAGAGCACGAGCGAGGCGACCGCGACGAACGCGAGCTGCGAGGTGGAGTATCGGGCGCCCGGCTCGGAGACCGTGTAGGCGGGCAGCACGAGGGTGAGGGTGGCGAGGGTCGCGACGACGGCGAGGGCGGCGCCGGTACCCTCCGGGTTGAACCGCGGGAGGTGGTGCCGCACGGTGCCGAGCAGCAGCGAGATCCCGACGATGCCGTTCAGCGTGATCATCACCGCGGCGAACACCGTGTCACGCGCGAGCGACGAGGGCTCCGATCCGCTGCTCAGCATCAGCGTGAGGATCAGTCCGACCTCGATCACCGTGACCGACACGGCCAGCACGAGTGACCCGAACGGCTCGCCGACCCGGTGGGCGACGACCTCGGCGTGATGCACCGCCGCCAGTACGGCACCGATCAGGAGCACCGCGACGAGCGCCGTCTCGACCGGGCCGATCTTGCGGTCCCAGGTGAGCAGGAGCGCCACGACGCCGACCGGCGGGAGGATGACGTGCCACCACCGACCCACCAACCCGGTGAACCGCGCCCACACCCGGGTCGGCCCTGCCTGCGTCGTCGACCCGTTCATCGGCTACCTCCGGGTCGAGCCTACGGAACCCGCCTCACAGGATGCTCGAAGCCGGGCCCGAGGCGGGGTGCGGTCAGGCCCGGTCGGATGGGGGCATGTCGTCATCCGATGCCTCCGCCCTCCGTCGACGCAGCAACCGATTCCGCGCCGTGCTCTCCTCGCTCGCGGCGCTCGCGCTCGCCGGGGCGCTCGCGGCCGGCGCCCCCGCCCCCGCGGCGATGGCGATGACCGCGCTCGGCATGGGCGCGGTGGGGCAGTCCGCTCAGGCGGCGCCCGCGGAGGCGCTGCGCGCGTTCACCGCCTGCCTGCCGGTCGAGCAGCTGCGTGCCCTCGAGGAGGGCGAGCCGCGGGTGGCGGGCACGGGCCTCGAGCTCGCCGACCTCGACCCGGCCTCGGGGAGAGCGCTCGACGGACTGCTGGAGTCGCTGCTGAGCCCGGCCGCGCTGGCCGAGGTCACCGCCATCCGGGAGGCCGATGCCGAGGTCGCGGGCGACGGGGTCGGCTACCACGTGGCGGCCTTCGGCGACCCCGACGCCGACTTCGTGGTGCAGCTCTCCGGGCCCGATCTGCTGCTGCTCGCGGTAGTGCAGGACGGGGTGGTGAGCGTCGACCTCGACGTCGTCGGCTGAGCGCGACGGTCGGCCCGGGCGTCGGTCGGCCGGGGCGTCGGTCAGCCCAGCAGGCCCTGCTCGAACTGCTCGATCGGCTCGTACCAGCCCTGCTCCAGCACCCAGGTCTGCACCGCCTTGTCGAATCCGACGATCACGGCGATGCCGACCAGCACCACGAGCACACCGACGATCCGGCGGAACCAGCCGTCGGGCCGGGTCAGCCAGCCGAGCCGACGGACGATCGCCTGCCCGAGGAGCGCGACCAGCAGCAGCGCCCCCGCGAGGCCGACGGCGTAGAGCACGATCGCGACGACGCCCTCGCCGAACGACACCGGCAGCACCGTCGCGATCAGCAGCGCGTAGGTCGGCGAGCAGCTCGAGAAGGTGGGCCCGAGCGCGGCGCCGATCAGGATGTCGCCGACGATGCCGCCGCGGCGCGACGACGCGTCGAGGGCGGCGCCGGCCCGGCTCTGCAGGCCGGTGGCGAGCATGATGCGCTCCCACACCCGTGGGAACACGAGCGTGAGGCCGAACAGCACCAGGATGCCGCCCGCGATCACCTGCCAGACGATCTGCGGCACCCCGAGCAGCGCGGTCGTCGCCTTGAGCAGCAGGGTGAACACGACAACCGAGACCGCGAGGCTCGCGGCGATGACCAGCGGCCGGTACCAGCGGCGCTCGGCGGTGGCGGCATCCGCGTCGCTGCGGGCGATGGTGCCGCCGACGATCACCGGCAGCAGCGGCAGCACGCACGGCGCGGCGACGGTCAGCACGCCGGCGACGAAGGCGACGAGGAAGGTGGTGAGCACGACGGGGTCCGGCGCGGCCGGGTCAGATCATCGCCGAGATGACGGCGTCGAGGTGCGGGTCGTCGTAGGCGACGTGGGTCTGCAGGGCGTCGCCGTCGGTGTCGACCTCGACGAACGTGGTCTGCAGGGTGACGCCGTACTGCTGGCGCAGGTCCTGGCGCGAGTCGTAATCGACGAGCAGGATGGTCACCCCGTCGGGCACGCCCTGCGCGGTGATGTCCGACTCGATGGAGCGGCACTGCGGGCACCACGGCGCGTGGAAGAACAGCAGGATGCGCCCCTCGCCCTGCGCGACCGCCTCCTCGCTGTAGCCGGCGAACACCCCCGGCGAGGGCGCGATCGCGTCGTCGGCATCCGCCGACTCGGTCGGCATCGGGTCGTCGGGCTCGTCGGTCTCGACCGATGCCGGAGTGGTGGGAGCGGCATCCGGGGTCGATGCGGGGCTGAGCAGCGCGACGGCTCCGACGGCGCCCAGGATGACGACGACGAGCACGCCCACGACGATGAGGACGCGACGGTTCATGCCCCGAGGCTAACCAGCGGCGCCGCGCGGCGACCGCGTGCGGATGCGTCTGTCACGATGTCGTAATGACTCGTGTCGTGGTCGCCGGCAGCGTCAATCTCGACCTGGTGTACGCCGTCCACCGGTTCCCGGCGCCCGGCGAGACCGTGCTCGGCTCGGCCCTCACCCGGCTCTCCGGGGGCAAGGGCGCCAACCAGGCACACGCCGCCGCGCGGGTCGCCGCCGACGGGGTGCGCGCCGCGTTCGTCGGCTGCGTCGGCGACGACGAGGCGGCCGATCGGCTGCGCGGCGACCTGGCGGCGGCGGGGGTCGACGTCTCCGGCGTCGTCGGCGTGCCGGGCGCCTCGGGCACCGCGCTGATCGCGGTCGACGCCGACGGTGAGAACGAGATCGTCGTGGTCCCCGGCGCAAACCACGCCTGGCCCGCCGACCTCGTCGACGAGCTGGCGATCGACGCCGGCGACGTCGTGGCGACCCAGCTCGAGATCCCGCAGCCGACCGTCGCGGCGCTCCTCCGCCGGGCCCGCGCGGCCGGGGCGCGCACGGCGCTCAACGCGTCGCCGGTGGCCGACGGCGTGGCCGATCTGCTTCCGGATGTCGACGTGCTCGTGGTCAACGAGGGCGAGGCGCTCGCGCTCGCGGATGTCGACGACCTCGACACCGCCGTCGCGCGCCTCGGCGCGGGGGAGCGCGACGTGGTCGTCACGCTCGGCGCGGCGGGCGCGCTCGTCGCCCCGCGCGGCGGCGACCCGGTCGCCGTACCCGCGTGTCGCGTCGACGCGATCGACACCGTCGGGGCGGGCGACGCCTTCGCCGGCGCGCTCGCCGCGGAGCTCGCCGCCGGATCCGACCTGGTCACGGCCGTGCGGGTGGGGTCCGCCGCGGGGGCGCTCACCGCCACCGTGCGCGGCGCGCGGCACCCCGGCCTGACCCGCACCGCCGCGCTCGACCTGCTCGGCTGAGTCCTCAGGCCTCGGGCCACGGGCCTCAGGTCCTCGACCTCAGGCGACGCCCACCCACAGTCCGTCGCGCGCCCGGGTCATCGCCACGTACAGCTCGCGGCGCTGCAGCGCGTTGCGCTCGGCGACCGCGTCATCCGGAGCCGCGGTGTCGGCGCTCACCAGGTGCCGCGGCGTGCGCACCACCAGCACCTCCGCGAACTCGAGCCCCTTCGCCCGCTTGATGGTGCCCACCTTGACGGCGTCGACCGGGGTGCCGTCGTACTCGGCCAGGTCGAGCGTCGGGATGCCCGCCCGGGCGAGCGCGTCGGCCGCCTCCTGCGCGTGCCAGTGGTGCAGGGCGAGCACGCCGATGTCCCCGAGCGAGATCGGACGCCCCTCCGCCTCGGCGGCCGCGACGATCGCCTGCACCCGCTCGACCAGCGACCGGTCGTGCACCGCGCGCGACGGGAAGACGGTGTGCACCGGGGCGTCGCCGTGCCGCGGGGTGACCGCGACGTCGCGCGCCGCGTCGCCGCCCTCCAGCTCCGGCACCTCGCCGTCGGCGAAGCGCGCCGCGAACCCGGCGATCTCCGCCGTGGTGCGGTAGTTCGTGGTGAGCACCACCGCGCGGCCCTGGATCGACACCCCCGCCTCGGCGAGGGTGAAGCCGCCCGGGTAGATCGTCTGCCGCCCGTCGCCCACCAGGTTCAGCCCGTCGGGCCGGTCGCCCACCAGGGCGTGCAGCATCCGGATCATCGCGCACGACAGGTCCTGCACCTCGTCGGCGACCACCGCGGCGTAGCGGGTGAGCGGCAGCTCGCGCAGCGACGCCTCCGCCTCGAGGATGACGTCCGCCCAGTCGAGGATGCCGCGCTCGCGCAGCGCCTGGTCGTAGCGCACGTAGACGTCCCACATCGCGGCCCGCTGCTCGCGCGTCAGCGGTCGTCGGCGCCCCGTGCGCGGCAGAGCCGCGTACTGCTCGAACGCGACGATGCCGCGGCCCTTGAGCACGGCGCCGACCTCGTCGCGCCAGTAGCCGGGGGACGGGTCGATGCGGCCGAGCGGCCCGTCGGCCCCGTGCTCGCGCCACACCTCGTCGAACACCCGCAGCGCCTGGTCGGCGTCCACCCTCGGCGCACCGCCCCGGGCCGAGAGCAGGTCGATGGCGAGGGAGTGCACGCTGCGGAACTCGACGCGGTCGACCACGTCGGGCGCCATCCGCCGCAGCAGCGACTCGAGGACCCGCGGCAGGGTGCGCACGTAGGTGGTGACGAGCACCCGCCCGCCGGTCGTGCGGGCGAGGTGCGCGGCGCGGTGCAGCGCGACGACGGTCTTGCCGGTGCCGGCGGCGCCGCGGATGCGGGACGGGCCCGAGAACGAGCGCAGCACGAGCTGCGCCTGGTCGGGGTGGAGGAACGCCATCCACTCCTCGATCGGCGCGCGGCGCAGTCCGGCGTGCAGGGCGTCGCGCACCTGGTCGACCGAGAGCGGCTCGTGGTCGGGCAGCACCGCGAGCACCGGCTCGCGCTGCGTCGCGACGGGCAGCGGGACGGGACCGGTGGTGATGGCGGGGAACAGCCGTTCCACGGCGGTGCGCACCTCGGCCACCCGGTCGGGCGACAGCCGGGAGCCGAGACCGGCGATGGCGGTGACCGCGGCGGCCTCCCCGAGCAGGGTCACCCCGCGCAGGCGGGCGCGCGGCACGGTTCGGCCGGTGAACGCGACGATGGCGTGCACCTCGCCCGGCGGCAGCCCGATCGCGGCCAGCTCGGACTGGGTGAGGGCGAGCAGGTTGGCGAGCCGTTCCACCTCGTCGGTGGCGTCGGCATCGCCGCGGCGCAGGCGGCCGTCGACGATCGACACCTCGGCCCACGCCTTCGCGTCGACGATGATCACGCCGCCGGGTCCGACCAGCACGAGGTCGACGTTGCCGCGCACCGATCCGGGGCGGCGCCGGTCGGCCAGCAGCGTGTAGCCGAGCGGCTCCAGCTCGATGAGGGTGCGCGCGAGGCGCTGCTCGCTCGCGGCCGCCGTCGCGTACGTGCGCGCCATCTGCGTGGCGACGCCCGCACGGCGGGCGTGCTCATCCGCCAGTCGTCGCTGCCGCTCGGCCTCCCGAGCGGCCGATTCCCCCGCTCCCACAGCTTCCCCCCGGAAACCGGACCGTCCGACGCCCCTCATCCGTCTTCGGGACGATCCGCTCCCAGTGTCCGCCGACGGCGGGTGGCCCCGCTATCGCGTGTTCGGGGGACACGACACCGATCGTCGCGGCGCTGGTCCCGCCGTCCCGCCCGCCGGAATGCGGCATCCGCGTGACGCGTCATCGACCTACCGTGGACGCATGCGCATCCTGCTGATCGGCGTCACCGGATTCACCGGCGGCAACATCGCCCGCGAGCTCGCGGCCCGCGGCCACGAGGTGGTCGGCGTCGCCCGCACCGTCGCCGGGGCCGAGGCTCCGGCGACCGAGCTGCGCGCCGGCGACGTCTACGACGCCGGGTTCGTCGCCGACGCGGCGCGCGGCGCCGACGCGGTCGCGGTCGCCGTCCCGCCCGCGGGCGACGGTCGCGAGCTGCGCGAGGCGCTCCCCGGGCTGCTCGACGCGGCGACCGCCGTGGGCGCCCGGCTCGGCATCGTCGGCGGCGCCAGCTCGCTGCGCCGCGGCCCCGACGGCCCGCTCGTGTTCGACGGGATGCCGGAGTCGATCCAGCGCCTGGTCCGCCCGCTCATCGACGTGCTCGAGGCGCTGCGCGCCGACGATCGCGGGGTCGACTGGTTCTTCCTCAGCCCGCCCGAGAACTACGGGTCGCACCGGCCCGGCGAGCGCCGCGGGAGCTACCGCACCGGCGTCGACGAGCTCGTGGTCGAGGAGGGGACGGGTCGCTCGCACATCGGCGGCGAGGACTACGCGCTCGCCTTCGCCGACGAACTGGAGACTCCGGCCCATCGGCGGATGCGGTTCACGGTCGGGTACTGAGCGATCCGGGCGAGGGGCTTCGCCCCGCGGCACCGCGGACGTAACACCGGCGAAACCGTCGCGGGGTTAGCCTCGAGCATGGCCTTCCACGTCCCCGCGATCGACATCACCCCCTACGTCGGCGACGGCACCCCCGAGGAGCGCGCGGCCGTCGCCCGCGCCGTCGACGAGGCGTGCCGCACGGTCGGCTTCATGCAGATCCTCGGGCACGGCATCCCGCAGGAGCGCATCGACGGTCTCGCCGCAGCCATGGACGCGTTCTTCGCGCTCGACCTCGACGCCAAGAAGCAGTACCGCACCCCGCCGAAGATCAACCGCGGCTACTCGCCGCCCAAGTCGGAGTCGCTCTCGCTCTCGCTCGGCGTCGAGAGCGCCACCCGCATGAACGACTTCTTCGAGGCGTTCAACGTCGGGGCCGCGCGGAGCGACTACCCGGGCGTCGAGCTGCCCGACGACGACTACGCCGAGAACGTGTGGCCGGACGGCGTCGACGGGTTCCGCGACGGGGTCAGCGCCTACTTCACGGAGGCCAAGCGCGTCGCCGAGACGATGACCGACATCTTCGAGGACGCGCTCGGCCTGCCCGACGGCTACTACGACGACTACACCGACCACTCGCTCGACGTGCTGCGCATGAACAACTACGCGCTGCCGCCCGGCCGCATCGAGCTCGACGGCGACCTCACCGGCATGGGCGAGCACACCGACTACGGCATCGTCACGATCCTCTGGGCCGACCAGGTGCGCGGGCTGCAGGTGCTCGGCGACGACGGCTCGTGGAACGACGTCAGCCCCGCCGACGACGCGCTGCTGATCAACCTCGGCGACCTCACCGCCCGGTGGACCAACGGGCAGTGGAAGTCGACCCTGCACCGGGTGAAGCCGCCGATCGTGAACGGCACCATCGAGCGCCGCCGGAGCGCCGCCTACTTCCACGACGGCGACATCGACGCGGTCATCCGCACGATGCCCCAGCTGGTCGACGCCGAGCACCCGGACCTGTTCCCCGAGCCGATCACGGTGGGGGAGCACATCCGCGCCAAGCTCGCCGGATCGCGGGCCGGCAAGATCAACACGGCGGCGGGCGGCGAGCGCGAGCGGGTGCTCGCCAGCCGCGGCTGAGGGTCCCTCGCCTCCGGGCGGCGGCGGGTAGCCTCGGAGCATGGCCGCGCCGATCGAGACCCTCGTCATCCTCGGCGCGGGCGGCGACCTCGCGTCGCGGCTCCTGCTGCCCGGACTGGGGTCGCTGCTGGCCTCGTCGCGGGGTCACGACCTGCACCTGATCGGCGCCGACCGCGGGACGATGACGCCCGCCGCGTGGCGCAAGCGGGTGCAGAAGGCCTTCCAGCCGACCCCCTCGAAGCGCGCCGAGAAGGTGGTGCAGTCGACTGAGTACCGCGAGGTCGACGTGACCGACCGGGCGGCGCTCGAGGCCCTGCTCGGCGAGTGCCGGGGTCGCACGGCGCTGTACTTCGCGCTCCCGCCGGCGGTGACCGAGCTCGCCTGCCGCGAGCTGCGCCGGCTGAAGCTGCCCGAGGGCGTCGTGCTCGCGCTCGAGAAGCCGTTCGGCACCGACCTGGGGTCCGCGCGCTCGTTCAATCGGCTGCTGCAGCGCCTCGTGCCCGAGGAGCAGGTGTTCCGGGTCGACCACTTCCTCGGCAAGTCGACGGTGCTCAACCTGCTCGGGCTGCGCTTCGCGAACCGCATCATCGAGCCGCTGCTCTCCGCCCAGCACGTGGAGCGCGTCGACATCGTCTTCGACGAGACCCTCGCGCTCGAGGGTCGGGCCGGCTACTACGACAGCGCCGGCGCCCTCGTCGACATGATCCAGAGCCACCTGCTGCTCGTGCTGGCGCTGGTCGCGATGGAGGCGCCGTCGTCGGTGGGTTCCGAGGATCTGCGCGGCGCGATGGCGCAGGTGCTGCGCGCCACCCGACCCTGGGCGAAGGACGGCACCGCGAGCCGGCGCGCGCGGTACACCGCGGGCAAGATCGGGCGGCGCAGCCATCCGGCCTACACCCGGGAGCCCGGTGTGAACCCGGCCAACAAGACCGAGACCCTCGCCGAGATGACCGTCGCGGTCGACACCTGGCGGTGGGCGGGCGTGCCGTTCCGGATGCGGTCGGGCAAGGCGCTCGGGGCGGAGCGCAAGGAGATCGTGGTCACATTCCGCGACGTGCCGCACCTGCCGACCGGGTTCGCGGGCCCGGCACGGCCGGCGCAGCTGCGACTCGGGCTCAGCCCCGCGACGATGCAGATCGACCTCGTCACCAACGGTCGCGACGATCCGTTCCACCTCGAGTGGGACACGCTGCACGCCGAGTTCGGGGCCAGCGAGCTCAGCTCCTACGGGGAGGTGCTCGCCGAGCTCCTCGACGGCGACCCGACACTCTCGGTGCGCGCGGACGTCACCGAGGAGTGCTGGCGCATCGTCGCCCCGGTGCTCGCCGCGTGGAAGAAGGACAAGGTCGGGCTCGATCTCTACGCCGCGGGCTCGACCGGCCCCCGGTCGTGGAAGGACTGACCCTGCGCGCCGTCCTCACCAGCCGCATCACGCTCTGGGGCGCGTTCGTGCTGGTGCACTTCGGGCTCGGCATGCTGGCGCTCTACGCTCCGGGCCTGCCGCTCGGCGACGTCACCTGGGTCTACAAGTTCTGGGTCGAGAACGGGATGGCGACCGGCGTCTGGCCGGGGATCCAGACCGTGTGGGTGTACCCGATCCTCGCCCTGGCGCCGATGGTCGGCGCGATGGCGTTCGGCCCGGACCTCTACGCGAGCACCTGGCTGAGTCTCGTGATGCTGATCGACGCGGCCGCGTTCGCGGTGCTCCTCGGCCGCCGCCGGCCGGAGGCGGCGTGGTGGTGGCTCGGCTTCCTGGTGCTGCTCGGTCCCATCGCGGTGGGGCGGATCGATGCGATCACCGTGCCGCTCGCCCTCGCCGGACTGCTGATCGTCGTCGCCCGACCGCGCCTCGGCGCCGTGCTGCTCACCCTCGGCGCGTGGGTGAAGGTGTGGCCGGCCGCCCTCGTCGCGGCGGTCGTCGTGACGCTGCGCTCCCGGCTCGACGTGGCGACGACCGCCGTGGTCACCTCGGGCGCGGTCATCATCGGCGGACTCCTGCTCGGCGCGGGCACCAACTTGCTGAGCTTCGTCACCCAGCAGACGGGGCGCGGCCTGCAGATCGAGTCGCCACTGGCGACGCCGTGGATGTGGGATGCCGCCCTGGGCGGCGGGAGCCGCGTCTACTACGACACCGGCATCCTCACCTTCCAGGTCGCCGGCGACGGGGTGGCGGCCGCCGCCGCGCTGAGCACGCCGCTGCTCGTGATCGCGGCGGTCGCCCTGCTCATCCTCGGTCTCGTCGGCGTGCGCCGCGGCGCCGCCCCGACCGCGCTGCTCGCCCCGCTCGCCCTCGCCCTGACGGTCGCCCTGCTCGTGTTCAACAAGGTCGGCTCGCCCCAGTTCGTCGCCTGGCTCGCCGTCCCCGTCGTCGCCGGGCTCGTGGCGGCGGCCGCCGGGCGCGCGCGGTCGTTCCGCGTGCCCGCCGTGCTCGCGCTCGTCGTCGCGGCGCTCACGCAGCTCGTCTATCCCTACCTGTACAGCCTGCTGCTCGTGCCCGAGCCGGGGATGGTGGCTGTGCTCACGCTGCGCAACCTGCTCGAGGTGGCCCTGCTCGCCTGGGCGGTGCGCGAGCTGTTGACCGTTGTCCGGCGCGGTGGGCACGATGGACAGGCGGCGGTCCGCCCCCGGTCGACGAGCGTCGGGGCCCCGGTCGCCGCGGGGGAGGAGCCCGGATGATCGTCGCGTTCTCGGTGGCGCCGAGCGGAGGCGCCGGGGGCGACTCGGTGCACGACGCCGTCGCCGCCGCCGTCGAGGTGGTGCGGGCGTCGGGACTGCCGAACCGCACGTCGTCGATGTTCACCGAGATCGAGGGCGAGTGGGACGAGGTGTTCGACGTGGTGAAGCGGGCGACCGAGGCGGTCGCGCCGTTCGGCTCGCGCATCTCCCTCGTGCTGAAGGCCGACATCCGGCCCGGTCACGCCGGCGAGCTCGACGGCAAGGTGCAGCGACTGGAGAACGCCCTGCGGGAGCGCTCCGCCGGGTCGTAGGCTGACAGGGCTCGACGTCGAGCCCGTCCCACCCACTCGCACCACGATCGGCGTCCATGAGCATCCCCACCCCCGTCGTGCCCCTTGCGGCGATCGACCCGATCCGCCTGTCGCCCTGGCGCACCCGGTTCGCGCTGCTCGCCCTCGCGCTCGGCGGCTTCGGCATCGGCGCGACCGAGTTCGTCGCGATGGGTCTGCTGCCCGAGATCTCGCGCGACCTGCTCCCCGCGCTCTCGGCGACCGATCCGGATGCCGCCATCGCCCAGGCGGGAATCCTGATCTCCGCCTATGCGGCCGGGGTCGTCGTGGGTGCGCCGACCATCGCGGCGGTCGCCGCGCGCTTCCCGCGCAAGGCGCTGCTGCTCGCCCTCGCCGTGGCGTTCACGCTCGGCACCGTCGCGTCGGCGCTCGCGCCGCAGTTCGGCTGGGTGGTCGCCGCCCGGTTCGTGGCCGGGCTGCCGCACGGGGCGTACTTCGGCGTCGCCGCGCTCGTGGCCGCGAGCCTGATGGGTCCGGGCAAGCGCGGGCGCGGCGTCGCCCTGGTGCTCTCCGGGCTGACCATCGCCAACGTGGTCGGGGTGCCGTCGATCACCTTCCTGGGCCAGGTGGCGGGCTGGCGGGTGGCCTACCTCGCCGTGGCCGGGATCTTCGCGCTGACCACGGTCGCCATCTTCGCGCTCGTGCCGTTCCAGCCCGGCGATCCGACGGCGACCGTCCGCCGCGAGCTGAGCGCGTTCCGCCGCCCGGCCGTCTGGTTCGCCCTGCTGACGGGTTCGCTCGGGTTCAGCGGCTTCTTCGCGGTCTACAGCTATGTGGCGCCGTTGTCGACCGAGATCACCGGCACGCCCGCGACGTTCGTCCCCGTCGTGCTCGTGCTGATGGGCCTCGGCATGACGATCGGGAACCTGGTCGGGGGTCGCCTCGCCGACCGAGGGGCGATGCGCGCAGTGTTCGTCCTGTTCGCGGCGTTCGCGGCATCCCTCATCGTGCTCGGGCTGTTCGCCGCGTCCGTGCCCGGCCTGCTCGTCGGCGTCTTCCTCGTCGGCGCATCGACGGGAGCCATCTCCCCCGCCATCCAGACGCGGCTCATGGACGTCGCGGGCGACAGCCAGACGATGGCCGCCGCCGCCAACCACTCGGCGCTCAACATCGGCAACAGCCTCGGCGCAGCCCTCGGCGGCGCGGTCATCGCCGCGGGCTGGGGCTACCTCGCGCCGACCTGGCTCGGTCTGGTGCTCTGCGTCCCGGGCGTCGTGTTCGCCGTGCTCGGGTGGTCGATCACGCGGACGGCCGGCTCAGATCGGCCGGTCGGGCGCGTCCTGGATGAGGATGCCGTCCTGGATGGCCCGCTTCCGTAGCGCCACCTTGGTGCCCACGTCGACGCCCGCGACGCGGTACTTCTCGCGGATGCGCTTCAGGTAGCTCTTCGCGGTCTCCTCGGAGATGCCGAGCTGGTAGGCGACCTGCTTCACCGGCTCGCCGCCGCCGTAGAGCGCCATGACGCGGCGCTCCTGGGCGCTGAGCTTCGGCGATCCGCCGATGTCGGAGGCGTTGAGGGCCAGGTCGAGCTCGGCCGAGATGAAGCTCTCGCCCTTCGACGCGGCGCGGATGGCCTCGACGATCATCTCGGCCTCCTCGCTCTTGACCAGGTAGCCGAGCGCGCCCGACGCGAGCGCCTCGCGCACGACGTTCGGCTCGGAGTAGGTGCTCATCAGCACCGTGCGCACGCCGGTGGTCTTGAGGGTCGAGATCTTCAGCGCGACCGGGATGTTGTCCTTGAGGTCGAGGTCGAGCAGCACGACGTCGACGGGGAACTCGGCGTGGGTCAGCAGCTCGGGCCAGCTGGCGACGGCGGCGACCATCTGGATGTCGGTCGCGGCGCCCTCGATCCACTCGGTGAGGGCGCCGAGCAGCATGCGGTGGTCGTCGACGAGTGCCACGCGGATGGGCTGGCTCACGGGGGTCTCCTCTCGGGGGTGCCTGTCAGTCGGCGGGGTTGTCGACCAGGCAGTCGATGTCCACGCGCAGGCTGGAGTCCTGGGTGGAGTCAGAGTAACGGCCGACCCGGCCGATGGCGTCCCACACCGCCGGGTCGACACGATTCCGCGGCACCCCGGTGGTGGTGACGGTGATCGGAACCGAGATCTTGTGCGGCGGGAGGTCGCCCCCGGCGCCGCCGACGGGGCCGAGCTGCAGCTCGACGGTGCGCCCCGGGCCGGAGCGGCGCGGGCTCGCGTTCGGGTCGTCGCTGACCACGAGCAGCCACACGGCGGAGAGCAGGCCGTCCCGCTGCTCGGTGCTGAGCAGCCCGGCGAGCGCCGACCGGTCGCTCAGCCGCACGCCCTTGCCGAGCTGCTCCGACTCGCTGATCGCGTGGTACAGCCAGGTCTCCCGGCGGCCCTCGATGAGGTGCAGCCGCAGCTCGGTGGCGAGGGAGGCGGCGACCGACGCCGTCTTCGGGGCGAGGGGGAGCGGGGTCGAGCCGGTCGCGATCGAGTCGAGCAGCTCTTCGGCGCGCAGGTCGAGCCGCGCGAGCTCCTCGGAGGCGAGCATGCCGACCGCGTAGCGCGGCGCCGACGTGGTGCTCTGCACCAGCACGCGGTCGAGCTCGACCTGCACCAGCCGGCGGAAGCCGTGCACCAGCATCACGCCGATCACCGGTGGCAGCACCGTGGTGGCGAGGGCGCCGATCTGGGTGGCCAGCCAGGCGGAGTCGGAGAGCGATCCGGGCTCCGCGTCGAGGAACATGACGATCGCGAGCGCCAGGCCGAGCGCCCCCGCCGCGGCGAGCACCTCGATCGCGCCGCGCTGGGTGGCGACGATGAGCAGGGCGGCACCGGCGGTGAGCGCCGCCGTGGCGTACCCGCCGACGTCGTGCCGGCCCCACACCGCGATCACGTCGAGCGCGACGGCGACGGCGAGTCCGGCGAGGAAGAGGCCGAACGTGGCGTCGGGCAGGCGGTCGCCGATCACCCGGGCGAGCGAGAACACCACCACGACCGTCGTGACGAGCACGAGCCAGGCGGCGAGCGCGGCGAGCGGCAGCGGGTAGTCCTCCCACAGCGCGACGAACCAGGAGAGCCCGAACACGACGCGGATGCCGACCAGGATGGCGGCGCCGAGCCCGAGGAACGCGCTGCCCAGGCTGGCCCGGTGGGTGGCGGTGCGGGCGAACCGGCGCGCGCGGTCGCCCATCGCGCGCCGCGCGTTGCCGACGACGACACCGAGGGTGTTCTCCTCGGGAGGCGAATAGGTCATCGGGGCACCTCCAGCACGACCGTGGTGCCCGAACCGGGGGCCGAGAACAGGCGGGCGTTGCCGCCCACGTCGCGCAGCCGGGCGACGACCGACTCGGCGAACCCCATGCGGGCCGCGTCGACATCCGCGATGTCGAAGCCGACGCCCGAGTCGGTGACCATGGCGCGCACGGTGGTGCCGTCCTCGGTGATGGTGACGTGCGCCTGGGTGACCCCGGAGTGGCGCCGCACGTTCTCGAGGCACTCGGCGAGGGCGAGCAGGAAGGCGTCGAGCACGACGGTCGGCAGCAGCACCTGACCGGTGCCGTGCCACGACACCTGCAGCCCCATCCGGCCGAACCGCTGCTTCACCGACTCGAGGGTGTTGCCCAGGGTCGCCTCGTCGGGCGTGCCGACGGCCGTCGACGTGCCCGTGACCTGCGGGGTGGGGTCGTTGCCGAGGCGCAGCTGACGCAGCAGCTCGGCGTCCTGGGCGGCCTGCTCGCGCAGAGTCTGCGGCTCGACGCCGACCCCGGAGTGGGCCAGCAGCGTGAGGGTGGCGAGCACGGTGTCGTGCAGCAGTCGCGCGCCCTGGCGGCGCTGCGCCTCGAGCTCGCTCGCCTGGCGCTCGGCGCGGTGGGCGCGGCCGACGCTCGCGATGCGGCGGTCGACCTGAGGCACCGCGGCCGAGAACCAGACGGCGACGAACACGGGGATGAGCCAGCCGGCGAGCACGAAGCCGGCGGTGCGGATCATGATCGCGGGGACGGTCTCGCCGGCCACCACGGCGACGGCGCCGGTCGCGAGCGCGCCGACGACGAGCACGGTGATGCGGGCGGCGGAGGTGGTGAGCACGAGCGCGACGGCGGGCAGCGATCCCGACGCGAGCAGCAGGGCGGCCGACACACCCGCCTCCGCGGGCGGATCGCCGACCACGCCGAGCACGGCCAGCACCGCGGCGCCGGCGACCAGCGCGGTGATGACCCAGCCGAGGCCGCGGGTGGAACCGATGCGCACGAACGCGACGCCCAGCAGCAGGTAGATGGGGAGGCAGATGAGCAGAGCGGTGCGGTCGACCGCGCCGGGCAGCAGCAGAGTCACCAGCGACGCGATCGCGAAGCCGAGTCCGTAGACCCGGGCGCCGCGCTGCAGGAGGCGGTCGCGCTCCTTCGTGATGAGGTCCATGCTCGTCGTGCCCGGTCCGGTCCCGGCCGGATCGCCGGGAGCTGGTGGGCAGCACGGGGCGGCCCCCCGCTCGCATGCTTCCACACGGGATGCGGCGCGCCGCGGAGCACGGGGCCCGGGCGCGTCGCGAGCGGGCGTCGGTCGCGGGCGCGACGGCTCAGCCGAGCCCGCAGGCGGTGCGCCAGAAGTCGATGATCGCGGTGCGCGCCTCCGGCCCCGCCGCGAGCACCAGTTCGCCCTGCCGGTCGCCCGCCGCGACCGTGAACGGGATGCGGGTGCCCACCTTGTCCTCGGCCAGCGCGTGCGCGTCGCAGCGCGTCGGCACGATCGGGATGCGCACCTCCGTCGGCCCGTCGGCGCCGAGGTCGATCCCGAGGGAGAGGCTGTCGAGCGCGAGCCCGTCGCGCGCCGGGCTGATCAGCGTGGTGCCCCACACCTCGAGCAGGCGCACCGAGCCGGAGGCCCCGGTCGGGGTGACGGCGACCACGAGCGAGCCCTCGGCGCCGCCGTCGGCGAGCACCCCCGAGATCGTCGGCGCCGCCACGGCCTCGACCTCGGCGCGCAGGCAGGCCTCGTCCGCCATCCGGGGCAGCAGCTCGTAGGGGTCGTCGGCGGTCGCCACCGCGGTCCCGCGGGTGTCGCCGAGCCGGTAGTCGACGGTGACGGTGCCCAGCGGCGCGGCGCCCGGGCACACCCGCGGCGGGATGTCCATCCGCAGGTCGAGCGCGAATCCGGCCGCCACCGTCGCCGAGTCATCGGTCCACACGGCGGGGTCGGCGAACCCGGCCGACTCGAGGCGCAGCGCCGTGATCTCGAGCGGCTCGTCGGAGGAGTTGGCGACCTGCACTGCGATCCGGTCGTTCTGCACGTCGGTGCGCGGCTGGTAGACGAGCACGGTGACCCCGTCGGGCAGCTCGGTGCTGCCGGTGCAGCCGGTCAGTCCGGCGGCGGCGGCGACGATCGCGGCGCCGAGGCCGATCCGTCGGAGCGCCGCTCGGGTCATCCCGCGTCCAGCAGTCGACGCAGCTCCGCCGTGACCAGGTCGTGCTCGATGAGGAACGCGTCGTGCCCGTAGGGCGACTCGATGACGGCCGGGTCGTCGCCGTCGATGTTGCCGGGGAGGTGCGCGGCGATGATGCGCTGGCCCGGCACGGGGAACAGCCGGTCGCTGTCGATGCCGAGCACGAGCGCCCGGGCGGTGACCGTGGCGAGCGCTGCGGCCACGCCGCCGCGGTCGCGCCCGACGTCGTGCGAGTTCATCGCGTCGACCAGGACGAGGTAGCTGTTGGCGTCGAAGCGTCGGGTGAACTTGTTGCCGTGGAAGCCGAGGTAGCTCTCGACGGCGAAGACGCCGCCTCCGCCGAGCGGGCTCAGTCCGGACTGCCACGACCGCTCGAACCGGTCGTTGAGCTCCGACGGCGAGCGGTAGTTGAGCAGGGCCATCCGGCGGGCCAGCCCGAGCCCCCGGTGCGGGCCCTCGCCCTCGCCGACGTCGTAGTACGCGCCGCCGTGGAAGCCCGGATCCATGCGGATCGCCTCGGACTGCACCGAGTTGAGCGCGATCTGGTCGGCGCTCGACACCGGCGGTGCGGCGAGCACCGCGATGCGCGCGGCCCGGTCGGGCGCCATGACGCCCCACTCGAGCACCTGCATGCCGCCCATCGAGCCGCCGACGACGAGCGCCCAGCGGTCGATGCCGAGGTCGTCGGCGAGGCGGAGCTGCGCCGCGACCTGGTCGCGGATCGTGAGGTAGGGGAACCGCGAGCCCCACGGCTCGCCGTCGTCGGGGTGCAGGCTGGCCGGACCGGTCGACCCCTGGCAGCCGCCGAGCATGTTCGGCGCGACGATGAACCAGTCGGCCGGGTCGAGCACGGTGCCGGGACCGACCAGACCGCTCCACCATCCGCCGGTCGGATGCCCCGGGCCGGCGCCACCGATCACGTGCGAGTCGCCGGTGAGGGCGTGCAGCACGAGCACGGCGTTCGAGCCGTCGGGCGCGAGCTCACCCCACGTCTCATAGGCGAGCGTGACCTGCGGCAGGTGGCCGCCCCGCTCGAGGTCCATCGCGCCGATCGCGGCGAACCGGCGATCACCGACCGGGTCGCCCTCCCGCCAGGCACCGGTCGCGGGCGGTTTGCCGGCGACGGACCGGCGATGGGACGCCGTGACGAACGCCGACGGGACGGCGTCCTCGGGCGTCTGTGAATCCATCGCCGCCATTCTCGCGCAGTCGCGCGGCCTGTTACGCCGAACGGGCCGGTCGTGCTGGGTGACCGGCCCGTTCGGGGCGTGCGACTCGGGCGCCGTCGGCGCCCGGGCTCAGGCGGAGGCGCTCGCGGCCGACGCGGAGCGGGCCGCGGCGAAGCCGGCCTCGAGGTCGGCCTTCAGGTCGTCGACGTTCTCGAGCCCGACCGAGAGGCGCACCAGGCCCGGCGTGACGCCGGTGGTGAGCTGCTGCTCGGGGGTGAGCTGCGAGTGCGTCGTCGATGCGGGGTGGATGATGAGCGAGCGCACGTCGCCGATGTTGGCCAGGTGGCTGAACAGCTGCACGCTCTCGACGAGGGCGCGGCCCGCGTCGACGCCGCCCTTCAGCTCGAACGACAGCACGGCGCCCACGCCCAGCGGGGCGTAGGTGCTCGCCGTTCCGTGCCACGGGCTCGAGGGCAGGCCGGCGTAGCTGACGCTCGCCACATCCGGGTGCTGCTCGAGCCACTCGGCGATGGCCTGGGCGTTGGCGGTGTGGCGCTCGATGCGCAGGCTCAGGGTCTCGATACCCTGCAGCACCGCGAACGAGCTGTCGGGCGAGATCGCGGCGCCGGTGTCGCGCAGCAGCTGCACGCGCGCCTTGATGACGTAGGCGATGCCGTCGCCGAGCACGCCGGTGAACGACGCCCCGTGGTACGACGGGTCGGGCTCGGTGAGGCCGGGGAACTTGTCGACGTGCTGCGACCACGGGAACTTGCCGCCGTCGACGATGAGGCCCGCGATCACGGTGCCGTGCCCGCCGAGGAACTTCGTCGCCGAGTGCACCACGATGTCGGCGCCGTGCTCGAACGGACGGATCAGGTACGGCGTCGCGATGGTGTTGTCGACGATGAGCGGCAGGTCGTGCGCGTGCGCGACGCCGGAGACGAGGCCGATGTCGAGCACGTTGATGCGCGGGTTGCCGATCGTCTCGGCGAACAGCAGCTTGGTGTTCGGCCGGATGGCGGCCTTCCACTCCTCGGCGTCGTCCTGGTTCTCGACGAAGGTCACCTCGATGCCGAGCTTGGCGAGGGTGTACTTGAACAGGTTGTAGGTGCCGCCGTAGATCGACGACGACGAGACGATGTGGTCGCCGGAGCCGGCGATGTTGAGCACGGCGTAGGTGATCGCCGCCGAGCCCGACGCGGTGGCGAGCGCGGCGGTGCCGCCCTCGAGCGCCGCGACGCGCTGCTCGAGCACGTCGGTGGTCGGGTTCATGAGCCGGGTGTAGATGTTGCCGAACTCGGCGAGGGCGAACAGGTTCTTCGCGTGGTCGGCGCTGTTGAACACGTACGACGTGGTCTTGTAGATCGGCGTCGCGCGCGCGTTCGTCACCGGGTCGGGTGCGGCCCCGGCGTGGATCTGCGTGGTCTCGAACTTCCAGTCCGACATGGTGCTCCTCGACTCGTGAGTGGACGTCGGGAACGGTACGCCGACCGCCGGGCCGACTCAATCGCGCTCGCAACCGGCCGTAACAGTGGCGTCACACGGCGTCATCCGCGGATCGCGATACTGGAGGGATGATGAGGCGCGCGGTCGTGACGGGAGCCAGTTCGGGCATCGGGGAGGCGACCGCGCGGCGGCTCGTCGCGGACGGCTGGCAGGTGGTCGCCGTCGCCCGTCGTGCCGACCGGCTGGCCGCGCTCGCCGACGAGATCGGCGTCGTGCCCGTGGTCGCCGACCTCACCGACGCGGACGATGTCGCGCGCGTGCGCGACGAGGTCGCGGCGCTCGGTCCGCTCCACGCTCTGGTCAACAACGCGGGCGGCGCCTTCGGCATGTCGACCGTCGAGGAGGGCACCGACGACGACTGGCGGTGGATGTTCGAGATCAACGTGCTCGGCGTCAAGCGCATGATCGCGACCCTGCTGCCGCTGCTGCGCGACGGCGCCCGCGAGACGGGGCACGCCGACATCCACACCATCACCTCGATCGCGGGACACGTGCCCTACGAGGGCGGGGCCGGCTACAACGCCGCCAAGGCGGGCGCGCACATGATCATGGCGGTGCTGCGCCTCGAACTCGCGGGCGAGCCCATCCGGGTCGTCGAGATCGCGCCCGGCATGGTGCACACCGAGGAGTTCTCGCTGGTGCGTTTCGCCGGTGACGCGGCGAAGGCCGACGCGGTCTACGCCGACGTCGCCGCGCCGCTGGTCGCCGACGACATCGCCGAGACGATCGCGCACGCGCTCGCACTGCCCGGCCACGTCGTGCTCGACCTGGTGACGATCAAGCCCGTCGCCCAGGCGGCCCCGCACAAGGTGATGCGCGGCGAGCTCACCCCGAAGGGCTGACGCTCAGTCGGGTCGGCCGAGCCCCAGGTGGCGCTCGATCAGGTGATCGGCGATCGCCATCGACGAGGTGGCCGCGGGGGAGGGCGCGTTGCGCAGCAGCGTCACCGGCCCGACCTGGTCGACCGCGAAGTCGTCGAGCAGCGAACCGTCGCGCCCCCACGCCTGGGCCCGCACGCCGGACGCCGTCTTCGCGGTGAGATCCGACCGCTTCAGCTCGGGCACGAACTTTCGCGCCCGGCGGTAGGAGAGCGACTTGAGCAGCGAGCCGCTGATCTCGTACACGCCCATCCGCCAGTGCCGGCGCGCGAGCTTCGGGGCGCCCGGCCAGGTCAGCGAACGCCAGGTGTCCGGGATCGAGACGCTGAGCCAGCGGTAGCCCTCGCGGGAGAGCGCGGGCACCGCGTTCGGACCGACGTGCACGTCGTCATAGACGCCGCGCGTGAAGTGCACGCCGAGGAACGGGAACCGCGGGTCGGGCACCGGGTAGATCATGCCGTTGACCAGGTCGGCCCGCGCCGGGTCGAGCTCCCAGTACTCGCCGCGGAACGGCAGGATCTTGGGCGACGGGTCGGCGCCGACCAGTTTCGCGACGACGTCGGACTGCAGGCCGGCGCACGCGATGACCCGGTCGAACACGTGCTCACCGGCGGGGGTGACGACGCGCACGCGCCCGTTCTCGAGCGACATCGCGGTCACCTCCTGTCCGAGCAGGATGCGGCCGCCGGCGGCGCGGACGTCCTCGGCCATCGCCTCGGTGATCGCCGCGTAGTCGACGACCGCGGTATGCGGCGAGTGCACCGCGGCGATGCCCGCGGCGTGCGGCTCGATCTCGCGCAGCCGTTCGATGTCGTCGATGCGTGCCAGGTCGGGGACCCGGTTCTCGGTGGAGCGGCGCTCGATCTCGGCGAGCGCGGGCAGCTCGCTCTCGTCGACGGCGACGACCAGCTTCCCCACCTCGCGGTACGGGAGGCGCTTCTGCTCGCAGAACTCGCGGATCGAGACCCGGCCGGCCGCGCACAGGGTCGCCTTCAGCGAACCCGGCGCGTAGTAGAGCCCGGCGTGGACGACCCCGGAGTTGTGCCCGGTCTGGTGCGCGGCCAGCCGGTGCTCCTTCTCGAACACGGTGACCTCGCCGAGCCCGCGCTCGGTGAGCGCCCGGGCGAGGGCGACCCCGACGATGCCGCCGCCGACGATGCCGAAGCGCTCACTCACCACGGGACCCGAGCTCGCGGTCAGTCGACCGCGGCGACCACCTCGGGCTCGTCCGCGTCGGCGAACGCGAGCTTGGGCACGAAGAACAGCAGCACCATCGCCACCAGCGCCGCGCCCGAACAGATGCCCCATGCGAGCAGGTAGCCGCTGAGGCTCGCCGCGGTGCCGGCGCCCTCCGCGACGCCCGCGGCGAGGGCGATGCCGAACACCGCCGACGCGATCGCGCCGCCCACTGTCTTGGTCGTGTTGGTGAGCCCCGCCGCGATGCCGGTCTGGCCGGGAGGGGCCGCGGCGGCGGCCGCGGCGGGCAGCGCCGCGACGAGTGCTCCGGACCCGGAGCCGGCGATGCACATGGCGAGCAGCACCTGCCAGAGCTCGAGGTGGAACGGGATGAGCAGGGCGTAGCCGAGGGTCACCAGGGCGGTCGCCCCGATGAGCGCCACGCGCGGCGCGACCCGCCGGGAGAGGACCGCGAACACCGCGGCGCCGAGGATGAGCGACAGCAGGTACACGCCGATCACGATCGACCGCATCCCCGACTCGAGCCCGAGGCCGTAGCCCAGCGGCGTTCCGTCGGCCGTGATGGTCGTCGGATCGGTGCCCGCGTAGGTGCTGAGCGGGATCTGCGCGCCGAGCACGCTGATGCCGAACAGCCCGGCGGTGACCTGGATCGGCCACATCGTCGGCTTCGCGAGCGTGCGCAGGTCGATCGCCGGGTCGGGCTGGCGCAGCGTCCACAGCCCGAACGGGACGAGCACCAGGATCCCCGCCGCCATGAGCGCCCACACCCACCAGGTGCTCGCCGGATCGCCGATGCGCTCGAACTCGGTGCGCAGGAAGATCAGCCCCGAGGTGACGAGCAGCAGCGAGAGCGAGAGCAGCGCGAACCCGACGGCGTCGAGGCGGCGGGCGCCGGGGACTCGCTCCGACTCCGGCACGCCGAGCAGGATGGCGATGAACGCCAGACTGACCGCGATCGCCGGCGTGGCGAGCGCCGCCGGCACGTTGCCGACGGCGGCGAACACCGCGCCGCCGCCGAGCGCTCCGGCGATGGCGCCCGCCTCGAGCGCGACGACGAGCAGCCCGGCGGCGCGCCGGGTCTGCGACGCGGCGGTGCCGCTGCGTCGGCCGCGGTCGAAGATCAGCGCCACCTCGAGCGGCAGCCACACCACGTAGAAGCCCTGCAGGGCCCAGGCGATCAGGAAGGTGGTGAAGTCGCCGGCGAGCACGAGGCTCCAGCTCGCGAGGGCGGTGACCGCGGTCGAGATCAGCAGGATGCGCTTGTGCCCGAACATGTCGCCGAGCTTCGCCAGGATCGGCACGACGAGCGCCGACAGCAGCAGCTGGGCCGCCTCGAACCAGTTGAAGTCGGCATCCGTGATGTCGAGGTGTTCGACGATGTCGCTGACCAGGGGGATGTAGTAGCCCTGCAGGATGCCGCTGACCAGTTCCAGCAGGAACAGGAAGCCGACGAGGCGGAACGTGATGCCGGCGAACGACGCGGGGCGATCCGTCATGGTCGGAGCCTAGCGAGCGGCGCGGTAGCGTGATCGCGTGAGCGACGAGCGCGAAGTGCTGACCTACGAGCTGTTCGGCACCGCCGCGCGGGAGCTGGCGCAGGAGATCGCCGACGACGGCTTCCGCCCCGACGCCATCATCGGCATCGCCCGCGGCGGACTGACCCTCGCCGGGGCCCTCGGCTACGCCCTCGACGTGAAAATGCTCGGCAGCCTCAACGTCGAGTTCTACACCGATGTCGAGGAGACGCTGGAGGCGCCGATCGTGCTGCCGCCGACGCTCGACCGGGAGGCGCTGGTCGGCAAGAGCGTGCTGCTCGTCGACGACGTCGCCGACTCGGGGCGCACCCTCGCGCTGGTGGTCGAGCTGCTCTCGTCGGGCGGGGGAGAGGTGCGCACCGTGTGCCTCTACTCGAAGCCGCGCACCATCATCGAGCCGACCTACGTCTGGCGGCACACCGACAAGTGGATCATGTTCCCCTGGAGCTCCGAGGGGCCGGTGGACTACCCGGAGGCGTCGTGACCGACGCCGCTCCCGCCGGGCCGCGACCGCTCTCCGAGCTGCTCGACCCCGGGTGGGCGGCGGCGCTCGAGCCGGCGGCGGGGCGGATCGCCGCGATGGGCGAGTTCCTGCGCGCCGAGACGCAGGCCGGGCGACGCTATCTGCCCGAGGGGCGCAACGTGCTGCGCGCGTTCACCCGGCCGCTCGCCGACGTGCGCGTGCTCATCGTCGGGCAGGACCCGTATCCGACGCCCGGACACCCGATCGGACTCTGCTTCGCCGTCGAGCGCGACGTGCGGCCGATCCCGCGCAGCCTGCAGAACATCTACCGCGAGCTGCGCGACGACCTCGGAATCGCGCCGGCCGGACACGGCGACCTCTCGCGCTGGAGCGACCAGGGCGTGCTGCTGCTCAACCGCGTGCTCACCGTGCGGGCGGGCAGCCCCGGCTCGCATCGGGGCAAGGGCTGGGAGGAGGTGACCGAGCTCGCGATCCGGGCGCTCGTGGCGCGCGGGACGCCGCTCGTCGCCCTGCTCTGGGGCCGCGACGCGGGCACGCTGCGCCCGCTGCTCGGCGACACCCCGGTGATCGCGTCGGCCCATCCCAGCCCGCTCTCGGCGTCGAGCGGGTTCTTCGGCTCACGGCCGTTCAGCCGGGCGAACGAGCTGCTCGCCGCCGCAGGGGCGGAGCCGGTCGACTGGCGGGTCGACGCCGCGGATCCCGACCCTGCCGCGGCGCCGACGGGCGCGTAGACTCCGGCGAGATCCGATCGGGGAGGGCCATGCTGGAGCACGAGTACAACCCCCGTCGTCGGCCACCTCGACGTCCGCGGCCGGCGGCCGTGACCGGTGACGCGGTCGCCTACTCGATCCGCCCCGCGACCGAGCGCGACATCCCGGACATGCTCGAGATCTACAACCACTACGTCAAGAACTCGACGGTCACCTTCGACGAGGAGCCCGACACCCTCGCCGAGATGCGCGCCAAGTTCGCCCGGATGACCGACCTCGGGTACCCGTGGCTCGTCGCCGTCTCCGACTCCGGGCAGATCATGGGCTACGCGATGGTCGCCCCGTGGAAGCAGAAGGCGGCGTACCGCTACACGGTCGAGAACTCGATCTACCTGCGCGCCGCCGCGACCGGCAAGGGGATCGGCACGGCGCTCATGCGCGAGCTGCTCGACCGCTCGCGGGAGGCCGGCATCAAGGAGGTCATCGCGGTGATCGCCGACAAGGGCGCCGACGCGTCGATCGCCATGCACGAGAACTTCGGCTTCACCGAGGTCGGTCGGATGGGCAAAGTCGGCTTCAAGTTCGGCCGCTGGCTCGGCACCGTGCTGATGCAGAAGAGCCTCAAGTGAGCGCCCTGCAGCTGCGTCTCGTGCTCGAGACGGAGGACCTCGAGTCGGGGCTCGCGCTCTACCGCGACGCGCTCGGGCTGCGCGAGCTCGAGGCGTACGACGGCCCCGACGGGGCGCGCGTCGTGATCCTCGAGGTGCCGACGGCCACGCTCGAACTCGCTAACCCGGCCCAGGTGCGGTACATCGACGACGTCGAGGTGGGCCGTGACGTCGCCCACCCGTTTCCGCACACCGTGCGGGTCGCCTTCGAGGTTCCGGATGCGGCCGCAGCCGAGCGGGATGCCGCCGACGCCGGGGCCGAGCGGGTGGCGCCGCCGACCCGCACCCCGTGGGCGTCGCTCAACGCGCGGCTCGAGGCCCCCGGCGGCATGCAGATCACCGTGTTCCAGGAACTCGGTGACGACGGCGCCAAGCCGTCGGGCGGTCAGGAGTAGACCATCTCCGTGGCCTCGTCGACCAGCTCGGCGGCCTCGTCGAAGCGGTCCTGCCCGCCGAGCGCGGTGATCACCGAGATCCAGCTGTCGTCGCGCACGTAGTTGATGATCGCCGGCGCGCTGGTCGTGTCGCCGAGCTGGCCGTAGGTGACCCCGTCGGCGGTGAGCGCCTCGTTGAGGCCCTGGGCGACGAGCGAGTTCACGATCGAGCCTCGGGTGCCCGCCGCGACGGGCGCCACCGACACGGTGACGAAGCTGGCGGCATCCGTCTCGTCGCCCCAGATGCAGGTGATGCCTCCGGCCTGCTGCTCGGGCGTCTCGTCGGCGAGGTAGTCGTCGCCGTAGAGGCCGTCGGGCCCGCCGACGAGCACCAGTCCGCGGGAGGAGAAGTCGGCGATGCGCGCGGCGGGCAGCAGGTCGGCGCAGGCGTCGGGCAGCGTGAACGCGGCCTCGGGCTCGGTCGGCTCGGTGCTCGCGGTGACCGTGGGAGCGGGCGCGTCGTCGGTGGGCGTCGCGGTCTCCTGCGGGGCGTCGGCGGCGCAGCCCGCCAGCACGGCGAGTCCGGCGACGACGGCGGCGGCGAGGGCCAGCCGGGTGGTCGGAACGGTGCGCACCATCAGGGTCTCCTCACTCGCGATGCGCGAGAATCTATCACCCGAAACCGAGGCGGAGCCCCGGGTTTCCCCGGGGCTCCGCGGCTCGGCTCGCCCGTCAGGATCGGGGCGTCGCGCGCCGCATCACGAGCCAGCCGGCGACCCCGGCCAGCACCGTCACGACGAGGCTCAGCAGGTAGACCCCGGTGAAGCCGGCGCCCGAGAAGAATTCGCCGAGCGCGCCCCACGACTCGGTGAAGGTGATGAAGGCCGCTGCGCCGATGACGAGCGCCGCGACGACGAAGGTCACGGCCAGCAGCCCCCGCACCCGGAACCGCACGTAGACGGCGGCGATCGCGGTCCCGCTGAAGAAGAAGAACAGGAACGCGAGGAAGACGTGCAGCGCGCGGGGCAGCAGCGAGTCTCCGGGCAGGCCGAAGTAGATCGCGTCGAACATCGTGCCGCCGAGCCCCCAGCCGCCGGTCGCCCGTTCGAGCGCGTTGAGAGCGATGTAGCCGACCGTGTACGCGGCGGCGAGCAGGGTGAACGTCGCGACCGACCCGAGGTAGAACTCGCGCCGGGTCGCCCCGAAGCCGAGCGCCAGCGGGAAGGTGAGGTTCATCGCCTGGATCGCGACGACCATCATGTAGACGAAGACCCAGATGGTCGCTCCGCTGAACTGCAGGCCCTCGGATGCGGCCGCGGTCGCGTCGGTGCTGCCGGTTCCCCAGGCGATGAGGCCCCAGATCGCCCAGTTGGCCGCGAAGATCGCGCCGAGCACGATGAGCGGCGTGTAGAGCACGGTGAACGGGTTGGCCAGGTTGAGCCGCACGATGTTGGCGATGCGGTGGACGGGTCGGGCCGACGCTCCGGTCGGCGCCAGGGCGATGGCGGTCATGCGGACTGCTCCTCGAAGTCGCGGGCGGATCCGGAGGTCATCCGGACGATCATCTGCTGCAGCGAGACGGGGCCGAGCTCGAAGCCGGCCGCGCGCGCGTCACGGCGCCCGGCCTCGTCGAGGCCGGCGACGGTGGCCGACATCAGGCCGCCGATGCGGTCCCGGTGCAGCACGTCGCGCCCGGTGGTGAACCGCTCGACCGCCTCGGCCGGACCGACGACGGTGCTCGCCCGGCCGCGCAGGTCGTCGGCGGTGCTGTCGAGCACCAGGCGCCCCTCGTCGAGCACGAGCACGTGCTCGAGCAGGTCGCTCACCTCGTCGATCAGGTGGGTCGACAGGATGACGGTGCGCGGGTGCTCCGCGTAGTCGGCCAGCAGGCGGTCGTAGAACAACTGACGGGCGACGGCGTCGAGGCCGAGGTAGGGCTCGTCGAAGACGGTGAGCGGCGCGCGCGAGGCGAGGCCGACGATGACGCCGACGGCGGAGAACTGTCCGCGCGAGAGCTTCTTCATCCGGCGGTCGAGGGGGACGCGGAACTCCTCAACGAGCTGGTCGGCGAACTCGGCGTCCCAGCCGTCGAAGAACCACGGGGCGCTCTTGAGCACGTGCTTCACGCGGAAGTCGTCGGGGTACTTCTGGCTCTCCTTGATGAAGCAGGTGCGGCCGAGCACGGCCGGGTTCTCGAGCGGAGCGGCGCCGAACACGCGCACCTCGCCGCGGGTGGCGAACTCCTGCGCGGTGAGCAGTGACATGAGCGTCGTCTTGCCGGCGCCGTTGCGACCGAGCAGGCCGCAGATCCCGCCCTCCTCGAGCGAGAAGGTGACGTCGTCGACGGCGCGCACGGCGCCGTAGTGCTTGGTCAGGCCGGATGCCTGCACGACCGCGCTCATCGTCCGGCCTCCCGGATCATCGTGGCGAGCTGGTCGGGCGAGATGCCCAGCTTCCCCGCCTCGTCGAGCAGGGGAGCGACGTACTGCTCCCGGAAGTTCTCGCGCCGCTCCGCCACGAGGCGGGCGCGCGCGCCGTCGGCGACGAACATGCCGATCCCTCTCTTCTTGTACAGGACCCCGGCGTCGACGAGCAGGTTCACGCCCTTGCCGGCCGTGGCCGGGTTGATGCGGTGGAACGCGGCGAACTCGTTGGTCGACGGCACCTGGGTCTCTTCCGGGAGGGCGCCGGAGATGATGTCGTTCTCGATCTGCTCGGCGATCTGCTGGAAGATCGGTCGGGTCTCGTCCACGGTGCTCCTCCTTCCTGGTCGGTGTCCCGCGAACCGGATGAGGTTCGTAGGTTAGTTAGTGATGTAACGAACCAACCAGGTGCGCCCGATCCTGTCAAGTCGCGGCCCGCGTAGGCTCGCCGGGTGTTCGAGCTGCACCACCTGACCGCCACGGAACAGCTCGACGGCCTGCGCCGCGGCGACTGGACCCCGCGCGAACTGGTCGAGCACCACCTGGCCCGCATCGCGCGGCTCGACGCGGGACTCGGCGCCTTCGCGACGGTGACCCCGGATGCCGCCCTCGCCCGCGCCGACGCCCTCGCGGCCGATCCCGCCCGGTCGGCGGCCCTCTGGGGGCTCCCGACCGCCGACAAGGACCTCGTGCAGCGCGCCGGCGTCCCCACCGGCTACGGCTCGCGGGCCGTCCCCCGCGTTCCGGCCGCGGAGTCGGACCCGCTCGCGCTCGCGCTCGACGAGGCGGGCGCGGTGAGCCTCGGCAAGACCGCGGTGCCCGAGTTCGGGCTGCCCGCCTACACCGAGCCCCTCGCGGGCCCCGTCGCGCGCACCCCGTACGACCCCGCGCTCGGCGCCGGCGGATCCTCCGGAGGCGCGGCCGTCGCGGTCGCCGCCGGGATGCTGCCCGTGGCGCCCGGATCCGACGGGGGCGGGTCGGTGCGCATCCCCGCCGCGACCACCGGCCTCGTCGGGCTCAAGGCGTCGCGCGGCCGGGTCGCGGCATCCCCCGGCACGGACGCGCTCGCCGGACTGGTCGTGCCCGGTGTGCTCGCCCGCACCGTCGCCGACGCGGGGCTCGTGCTCGACGCGCTCGCGCCCGAGCGGGCCGCGCGGTGGGCCACCGAGGCGCCACGCTGGGACGGCGGCCCGTTCCTCGGCGCGGCGGTGCGCGGGGAAGGCCGCTACTCGATCGGCGTCTGGCGCGACTCGCCCTGGGCGGGGGAGTACGACATCCGCATCGCAGCCGAGCCGGCCGCGGCGCTCGACCTGGCGATCGGCGAGCTGGACGCGCTCGGGCACGGCGTCGAGGAGCTGCCCCCGGTCGACGAGCCCGGGTATCCGGCGGCGTTCCGCACGATCTGGCAGGCGGGCGCATCGGCGATCCCCCTCGACGGACCCGCGCTCGCCGACGTGGAGCCGCTCACCGCGTGGCTGATCGACCGCGGACGCGCGCTCGGGGCGCGGGACGTGGTCGAGGCGCTCGCCTGGCTCGCCGGCTACGAGCGGCGCACGGTGGCCCGGTTCGCCGCGGTCGACGCCGTGCTCAGCCCGCTGCTCACCCGCACCCCGCCGCCGGTCGGCCATTACGACCCTGTCGACGGGGAGCGCAACTTCGCCCAGCAGGTCGAGATCACGCCGTTCACCAGCCCGATCAACGTCGCGGGTCTGCCCGCCGTCGCCCTCCCGGTGGCGCAGACGGCGGAGGGGATCCCCGTGGCGGTGCAGCTGGTGGGTCGACCGGGACGGGAGGACGTGCTGCTCGCGATCGGCGCGCAGCTCGAGCGGCGCCTGCACTGGGAGCGCCGCCATCCGCCCGGGTGGTGACCGCGCTCGCTGAGCGGAACCCGTGAGCGAGTGAGGTTAGGCATGCCTATACTGATGCCGATGCACCTCGCCGATCTCCTCCCCGACGCCATCGCCTGGCAGCCCGCCGCGGGCGACCTGGCACTGCTCGCGGTGCGGTCGGAGGACCTGGCCATCGCCGAGACCGTGCTCGGCACCCTGCCGCCGCGGGCGCGTGGCCAGCTGTTCGTCGAGGCGGAGTCGGCCGCCGACATCCGCGCCGTGGCCGTGCCCGGACGCATCGGCGTCACCTGGCTGCTGCGCGAGCGCGGGCAGTCGCTCGGCGGCGCCGTCGACGCCTGGCTGGCCGAGATGCTGCCCGTCGACCTCGACCGCGAGCACCGGGTGCACCTCTGGATGTCGGGCGACGCGGCCGCGCGCACCCTCACCAACGCCTGACGCGGTCGCAGCCTCCGGGCGCTCAGTCGGTGCTCGGTCGACCGGTGCCGGGCCGGCGCGATGCCCGCGGCGGGCGCCGGCGCACGTAGCCGCCCTTCTCGAGTCCCGCCTCCACCTCGAACCGGTTGGTGAGCGGGGGAGAGCCGGCCGCGATGTAGAGCGGGATGAAGGCCAGCCCGTACCGCCGCCACTGCTGCACGTGCACCGCCTCGTGATCGAGCACGTCGTCGGAGACCGCGTCGCGGGTGAGGAAGACGGCCCCGATCGTCGTGCCGCCGCGGCCGAACGCCCACCTCGGCAGCCGGTGCACGTAGAGCACCCCGCGACGTCGGGCGAACCGGCCGAGCAGCACCGCGCCCCACACCGCGGCCACCGCCGTGGCGAACCAGTGGCCCGGTCGGGCGACGACCGGATGCAGCAGGACCCGGCGCAGTCCGGGCACCCGACGGGCGCCGCGGACGAGTCGCCCGACGGCGCGCTCGGCGGCCGTGAGCGTCGCCGGATCCGGTTCGATGTGCACGGCTCCGAACCTAGCGCCGCGACCCGCCGCGCGACGCTCGTCGCGGGGCGTCGGAGGGGGTGCCGATCCGCTAGGTTCTGAGCAGGTTCCGAGCACATCCGAGGAGTCGTCGTGACCGCACGTCCCGCATCCGTCCGGTTCGCGTTCGCGTCGGCCGCGGCCGCGCTGCTGCTCACCGGGTGCACGTTCAGCCCCGGCCAGTCCGCCGGTCCGAGGATCGACGCCGACGAGGTCGCGGCGACCGCGGCCGCCGCCTACGAGGAGCAGTACGGCGTCTCGCCGCAGCTCGACTGCGGCGACGAGCCGGTGCCGCTGCAGGTCGGGGCCCGCGTCGTCTGCGTGCTCACCGCGGGCGGGCTCGAGTACGACGCCGTCATCACCATGGTCGAGGTCACCGGGTCGACCTACTCGATCGACATGACGGTGGCCGACGTGCCCACCAACGCCGCGCCGCCCACCGTGGCGCCGAGCGATCCGGGCAGTGCGCCGGTGATCGCCGGCGCCGACCTGGCCGGATACGTGACGCAGGCGCTCGCCCCGCAGCTCGGCTTCGTTCCGCAGGATCTCGCCTGCGCCGACATCGAGGTCAGCGTCG
>JBHIXX010000028.1:0-33046 GCA_041984585.1 Pseudolysinimonas sp.
CGGCACCTACGCGGTCGCCGCCGGCACCCAGGTGACGGTGACCCCGGTCGCCGCGACCGGCTACACGCTGGTCGGAGACACCGGCCCGTGGAGCCACACGTTCGCCTCCGCCGGCGCCTGTCTCGACGAGGTGACGCCGACGGCGCCGACCTTCCAGGACGACGAGTGCACCGCTGAGCCCGGCGAGTCGTCGGGTGCGTCGTACACGATCCCGTCGACCGAGGGCGTGAAGTACCAGGTGTACCGGCTCATCGGCGGCTGGACGACCGTCGCCGCCGGCGAGCACGTCTACCTGTCCGGCGCGACGGTCTCGCTGCGCGCGGTGGCGCTCACCGGGTACGAGCTGACGGGGACCACGTCGTGGAGTCACACCTTCGGTCCGTGGGCCGGGTTGTGCCTCGTGGATGCCACTCCCGGCGCGAGCTACGAGCTGCCGCAGTGCGTCGTCGACGAGCCGGGCACCATCGCCGACGGCAGCTACACGCTCGACGACGTGACCGGCGTCATCTACTTCGTCAAGATCGGCGACGGAACCTGGACGAAGACCGCGGCGGGGACCTATCCCGTGAGCGCCGGGACGACCGTGTACATCTACGCGATCGGCGACGTGCTGAACGGGTACAAGATCCCCGGCCCGCTGAGTCAGCAGGACTTCGGACCGTGGACCTTCACCGCGCCGGAGGGCGAGTGCATCGTCGACGCGGTCCCGGTGGACCCGACGGTGACGCCGCAGACCTGTGAGGTCGACGAGTTCGATCTCGGCACCCTGGTCTCCGGGTGGATCACCATCCCGGCGTCCGAGGGCGTGCAGTACCTGATCGACGGCACCGAGTACGCCGCCGGCGACCACCAGTTCGAGCCGGGCACCTACCAGGTGACCGCCGAGGCGCTGCCGGGCTACGAGCTCGACGGCTACCCGGAGGGCGGATGGTCGCTGACGATCGAGGAGTCCGAGCTGTGCGGTGACCTGGTCACCTTCCCGCTCGTGACGCCGACGGTCACCTTCGCGCAGATCGGCTGCGACGCGGCCGGTTCGTACACCATGGCCACGGTCGAGGGCTTCAGCGGCGCGATCGTCTGGACGGTCGTGACCGGCCCGAACACCGACGGCACCCACGCCGTGGCGTCCGCGCAGACGGTGAACGTGTCGGCGGCACCTGCCGAGGGCTACGGCTTCGCGTTCGACCAGCAGACCGAGTGGGAGTTCGCCTTCGTGGCGCCCGCCGCCTGCGGCGACCTCACCACGCTCGCCCTGACGGGCGGAGCGGTCACCTGGGGCGCGCTCAACCTGGCGGCGCTCGCCGTCGGCCTGGGCGTCGTCCTGGTCGCGGTGCGACGCCGTGAGGTGAGCGGCACCGAGTAACCCGCAGCACCCACGACGCCCCGGCGCGGCTCCGGCCCGCCGGGGCGTCGGGCGTCCGCGGCGCGCTCGGCGGCCGGGTGTCCCCCGCATTGGGGACACGGGAACCCCCGTCCCGGTTTGTCCTCCAAAATGAGGACCGGCTAACGTGGAATCGGCGATCCGATCCGGGAACCCGAAACTCCCGGATCACCCCCGTGATCGCCACACCCCCCACGTCGACGCCATCCCGTCCGGGCCCCCGCCGGGGCGTCGTCCAGCACGAGCCGAGGCGAGGCACGCCCTCGGTGCGATCCCCTGAGGCTTACCTGTGCTCACGCGATTCTTCGCCGTGCTCGCGACCCTGGCGCTTGCCGCCGGGCTCGCCGTGACGACCGCGGCCCCCGCATCCGCCCACACGCCCACCGTCTCGTCGACCTGTTCGACCCTCAAGGTCGACCTGCGCTGGTACGGCGCCGGCAAGTCGAACTACGTGACGGTCACCATCGACGGCGAGGTCGTCGAGGACCACACGAAGTTCGGCGACTCGTTCTTCGAGCAGTACACGGTCGACACGACGGCGTCGCACTCGTGGAAGGTCGAGATCGACGCGCAGGACGCGGGCTACGACCGGCTCGGGGCGAACGCCCTCACCGGCACCTGGATCCCCTGCGCCGGCACCGACCTGACCTGCGACGCCGCGACGCTCTACAAGGGCTCCCCGCTGAGCAACGGCGACCACATCAACATGGATGTCTCGCGCAACGGCGGTGAGATCTTCCAGGTCAACGCCTACGTCGACATCCGTCAGGCGCAGGACCCGGCGAGCGAGTCGGGCCTGGTGGTGCGGCTCAAACTGACCACCGGCGAGGTGACGCTGCCGCTCACCAACGCCCAGAAGACCTCGGGCATCCTCGAACTCGAGTACTCCGAGAGCTGGACCGGCACCTGGACGGTGCAGTGGGTGCAGTACAACTCGTCGTACTTCAACCAGAACCGCGACGAGACCAAGTTCCTGTTCTGCGACCGCAGCACCCCGGTGACCGTGTCGACGGAGCCGAGCGCGACGCCGCCGACGTGCGCCGCCGACGGCTCGCTCGTCGTTCCGAGCATCCCGCACATCACCTGGACCGGCGGCGCCAACGGTGCCGGCCCCGGCGAGTACCACCTCGTGGCCGAGCCCGCCGAGGGCTACTCGATCGACGGTGAGAGCGAGTTCGACGTCGTCGTGCTCGCCGCCGGATCCGGCCTGTCGTGTGCCGAGCCGACGCGCCCGACCCTCGAGCCGGCCGTCTGCGAACCCGGATCGGGCACCGCCACGAGCGCGTACATCGTCATCCCGAGCACCCCGCACGTCGCGTACCGCATCGGCAGCACCACTTACGCGGCCGGCGACGAGGTGGCTCTCGCCCCGGGCACCCACGTCGTGTACGTCGACGTCGAGGAGGGCTGGCTCAACGCCGGACCGGACAGCTACGAGATCGTCGTCGACGAGGTGCCCGGCTGCGACCAGCCGGTGGACTACGTCGCCCCGACCGTCAACCCGGAGCTGTGCGTCGCCGGGACGGACGCGACGGTCCCCGGCTCGCTGACCTTCCCGTCCGACGTCGAGCACCTCGCCTACACGCTCGACGGCGAGCCGGTCGCGCTCGGTCAGACCGTGCAGGTCACCGCCGGCAGCCACGAGATCGGCGTCACCGTCGACGAGGGCTACTTCCTCGCCGGCACCGACGGGCTCACCGAGAAGACCTACTCGGTGACGGTTCCCGCGGCGACCGACTGCGACGAGCCCACCCCGTACGTCGCCCCGACCGTGGTCGCCGAGTCGTGCGATGCGCAGCTCGGAGGCACCGCGGACGGCAGCGTGACCTTCGTTCTGCAGCCGCACCTCGGCTACGTGTTCGACGGACAGGCGGTCGACGCCGAGAACCTGGTGTTCGACCGGCCGGCCGGCGCCTACACCCTCGTGGTGACCGCCGACGAGGGGTACTTCATCGAGGGCGCCGACGTGGTCACGAAGGAGTACACGATCACCGTGGATGCGGCGGAGGACTGCGCCGAACTGGTGACCCTCCCGCTCGACCCCTACGCCAGCCCGGAGACCTGCGTCCCCGGATCGCTCGACGGCGGGGTGGACGACGGCGCGCTCACGATCGTCGGCGCCGACCACGTGACCTTCTCGGTCTCGAACGACGCGGATGGCGCCCGGCATCCCGTGTCGACGCCGGTGGCGGGCGAGCACTACGCGTTCCCCTACCCGGCGGGCGACTACCACGTCTGGGCGGAGCTCGACGAGGGGTACATCACGCACAGCGCCACCAGCTGGGCGCTCACCGTCGACCCGCCGTCACTCGACTGCGACCTGCCGACCTTCGCGCTGCTGCCCACGGGCGTCAGCTGGGCGGGCGAGAAGTGCACCGACGACGGCGTGCAGCCGGCGACGATCACCGTCGAGCCCTTCACCGGGGTGTCGTACTTCATCGACGGCGAGCCGGTGACGTCCACCACGACGGTCGTCGCGGCCGGGTTCCACGAGATCACCGCCGAGGCCGACGAGCCGACGAACACGGTCGAGACCGCCTACTGGAGCGTCACCCTCGCCGCGGCGACGGCGCTCTGCGGCGAGCTCACCACGCTCGCCCTGACCGGCGGAGGCGTCGGCGGGATCGGCATCGTGGCCCTCGTGCTGCTGCAGGCGGGTCTCGTGCTGGTGGCGGTGGCGATCCTCACCCGTCGTCGCCCGGCCCGGCACCGCGCCGGCTGATCCGGCACGACCCGACGGAGCCCCGCGGTCTTCGCTCACGCGAGCGGCCGCGGGGCTCCGTCGCGTCCGGCGACGCGGCATTCCGACGGCGAGGTCCGTCGTCTGCCCACCCACCTCCGTGCTCCCCGGGGACGCCGCGGGATGAGGGAAGTCTCACCGCCGTGAGCTTGTCGGCCATTAGGGGGACCGTTTGACTCGACGTGACTTTCCGTCACCCGAATCATCGGCGGAGGTCGTCCACCCGATAACCCCCGACCCGAACCGCAGGTGTAACGCCTCACCGCTTACCCCTTCCCTCGTCACGGCGAGCCCGTCCCGAGTGCGTCCCCCCGACGCTCCCGGGTCGTCGGACGTCGGGTCCCCCCACCCGAAAGAGCACCCTCGATGTTGAAGAAGATCCTGGCGGCGGTCGGCACCGTCGCCCTGTCCCTCGGGATGGTGAGCGTGGCCACCCTGCCGGCGGCCGCTGCCGCCGCTCCCGACACCAGCGTCAGCGCCGACTGTTCCGCGGTCAGCGTCGACCTCAAGCACTTCGACGACGACACCGTGATCCAGGTCTGGGTCGACGGCAACCAGGTCGAAGACACCACGTTCGACGGCAACTTCAAGACGGACTACGACTTCGCGGCCGGCCCCGACTCGCACACCTACCGCGTGGTCGTCGACACGGTCGACGACGCCGACGAGTCCGACACCGGCACGGTCACCGTCGACGGCTGCGGCACCACGGAGCAGCAGGAGACCACGGAGGAGCCCACCGGGGAGCAGCACGTCGACGTCACGCTCTGCCACTGGACGCAGGCTGGCAAGTGGAACAACCCGCAGGTCATCGACGACGACGCCGCGTTCAACTCCGGCCACCTCGACCCGTCGAAGAGCGACGACCACTCGTTCGACATCATCAAGCCCTTCTATTACACCGACGGCACCTACTTCCCGGGCAAGAACTGGGAGGGCGGCGTGAACGAGCCGGAGTACAAGGACTCCTACCCGTTCAACGGCTACACCGGTGAGCAGATCATGGCCAACGGCTGCGCGGTGCCCGAGCCGGAGCCCGAGGTCGTCGTGCCGGAGTACGGCCACGAGGACCAGAAGTGCGACGACGACGAGTACGTCGCCGGCTACATCTGGGTGACGCTGAACTCGGCGATCACGTTCTCGCTGAAGGACTCCGGTGACAACCCGGTCGCGATCGACGGGTCGGGCATGACCGGTCCGCTGACTCCGGGGACGTACTACCTGTCGGCGGCGGACGCGGATGCGAACGACGACTACGACGTGCAGGAGTTCACCGACACGGCCATCGTCATCGACGAGTACGGCGACAACTGCGGTGACAACCCGATCGAGGTGTACCCGCAGTACGGTCACGACGACCAGACCTGTGACGTCGACCAGTACGTCGAGGGGTACATCTGGGTGACGCTGAACTCGGCGATCACGTTCTCGCTGAAGGACTCCGGTGACAACCCGGTCGCGATCGACGGGTCGGGCATGACCGGTCCGCTGGCCCCGGGGACGTACTACCTGTCGGCGGCGGACGCGGATGCGAACGACGACTACGACGTGCAGGAGTTCACCGACACGGCCATCGTCATCGACGCCTACGGGTTCCTCTGCGGCGACCTCTCGACCGACCCCACGGTTGAGGCCTACGTCTCGAGCACCCCGCTCACCTGCGAGGCGGACGGGAGCTTCACGCTCTCCGACAACGCCGAGTTCACCGAGGAGCACCCCGGCCCGGCCGTGACCTGGACCGTCAACGGCGGCCCGTCCGCCGCCGGCACCTTCCCGGTGACCGCCGCAGGCACGGTCATCGTGCAGGTCGAGGTGAACGGTCCCGACTGGGGCTGGAACAACCCCGAGCAGCAGACGGAATGGGAGCTCGTGTTCGCGGCGCCCACCGGCTGTGACCTCGAGACCCTCGCCCTGACGGGTGTGGACGACGCCGCGCCGGGGCTCGCCCTCGCCGGGTTCCTCGGACTCCTGGGTGCGGCGCTGGTCCGCTCTGGAGCCCGCCTGGGACGCCAGCAGATCTAACTCAACACCGGCCCGGGGCCCCGCCTGACCCGACATCGCGGCGGGGCCCCGGGAGCACCACTCCGGGCGTCCTCATCGACGAGACGCCGGTGGTCGTCCTTCGGGGGGTGGCCTCCGGATGCGGGTGACCGTCGATGTCCCCCAGTCGCCCGGCGGCGCACCCGCCCCCGGGTGCGTCGGTGCCCCGCCGCGCCATCCCCCTGGCCGGGGCGGGGCACCCCCGCCGACGTCGGTCTCGACCGCCCCCCCTGCGTCGCGTCTCGTGCGATCGGCGCGGGGCTCGGGCGCGCGCGGATGCCGCATCGGTCTGGGCACTGTCAACCCCGAGAACCCTGGGAGTGCGGCGGGCGCGTTCCTCGCTAGGCTGGCTGCAGACCGCTACCCGTGACGAACGGAGACTCCCATGAAAGGCAAGATCCTGTTCCTCGCCGGGCTCGGGCTGGGCTATGTGCTGGGCACGCGTGCCGGTCGGGAGAAGTACGAGCAGATGAAGGCGGCGACGCTGAAGTTCTGGAACGACCCGCGCGTGCAGAAGCAGGTGGATGCGGTCGAGGGCTTCGTCAAGGACAAGGCGCCCGAGGTGGCGGACTTCGTCTCCGACAACGCCAAGAAGGTCGTCGACCAGGTCTCGGGCAAGAAGCCGGCGGCGAAGAAGCCCGCCGCCAAGAAGCCGGCGTCCAGCAGCTCGTCGTCCTGACGTCGGGGCGGAGCGGATCATGCCCGAGAACGCACCCCCGACGCGTCCGCGCAAGCGGTCACTGGTGACCCTCGTCGCCGACATCCCCGGTCAGGTCCGGGAGCTGGTCGAGCGCGAGATCGACCTGGTCAAGACCGAGGTCATCGCCAAACTCAAGTCGCTCGGTGTCGGAGCCGGCCTGCTCGCCGGAGCCGCCGTCGTGCTGCTCTTCATGATCGGCGTGCTGCTGACGGCCGCGATCCTCGGCCTCTCCACGGTCATGCCGGGGTGGCTCGCCGCGCTCATCGTCGCGGCGGTGCTGCTCATCATCGCGCTGATCCTCGGACTCATCGGCTACCGCGTTCTCATGCGCGGAGTGCCGCCGGTGCCGTCCGAGTCGATCGACAGCATCCAGCGCGACCTCAGAGCCATCAAGGGAATCGGAAAGCGAGGAACACCATGAGCACTCTGGACGACGCCAAGGCCGGTGCCGCGAAGGCCCGCGCCGAGTTGGCCGCCACCCTCGACTCGATCGAGGAGAAGTTCGACGTGAAGAAGCGCGTCGGCGAGGTCGGCGGCAAGGCCGACGATCTGCGCAAGCAGGCCGTCTCCGCCTACGAGAAGAACCCCATCCCGTTCATCGTCGGGGCGGCCGCCGTCGGGGTCGTCGCCATCGGCCTGATCGCCTGGGCGATCTTCAGCGGCGACGACGACTGAGCCCGCCGCCCCGGTGAGCGCGACCGAGAGGCCGCTGAAGGGCTGGCGAGTGCTCGTCCCGCGGGGCGGGGCACGCGGCGACGAGGTCGCCGCCGTGCTCCGCGCCCACGGCGGCATCCCCGTGGTCGCTCCGATGCTCAACTTCGCGAGCACGGAGAATCCGTCGGAGCTCGCCAACGCCCTCTACGAGCTGGCAGACGGGCAGTTCGACTGGCTCGTCGTGACGAGCGCGCCCACGGTCGACGTGCTCATCAGCCAGCAGGTGCGGGTTCCCGAGACGACCCGCATCGCGGCGGTCGGCGAGAGCACCGCCGGCGCGCTGCAGCTCGCGGGGTACCGGGTCGACTTCGTGCCGGGCAGCGACAACTCGGTGCGCGGTCTGGTCGCCGAATGGCCGGCCAGCGACATCCGCGGGCGGGTGCTCATCCCGCAGTCCGAGATCCCCGACCCGACCCTCGTCGCCGGGCTGGAGAAGGTCGGCTTCGCGGTCGACTTCGTCACCGCCTACCGCACCGTCGGTGTTCCGGTGCCCCCGGACGTGGTCGAGAAGGTGCGCAGCGGCGGCATCCGCGCGGTGCTCGTCTTCTCGGGCGCCGTCGCCCGCGAGGTGGCGCGCCAGCTCGCGCCCCTCCCGGCCGACACGGTCATCGCGTGCATCGGCCCGAGCACCGCCTTCGACGCCCGCGCCGCCGGGCTTCCGGTGCACGTGATCGCCGAGGAGCGCACCACCGAGTCGCTCGTCGCGGCGCTCGAGGAGTACGCCGCGGGCTGAGGCCGCCGCCCGATCAGGGTTCGCGCCGCGCCGTCAGCCGACGAGCAGGTGCGCGACGATCAGCGCCGCGCCGACCGCCGGGACGGATCCCTGGATGAGGGCGCCCCGCCAGAGCCGCGGGTCGCCCGTCACCAGCACGACCGCCGCGAGGGTCATCGCGAGCAGCGCGAACAGGGTGAGCGCGATCCCTGCCTCCACCGCGACGCCCGACAGGATGAGCACGACGCCGGCCCCGGCCCCGAGGGCGAGGAAGGCGTTGTAGAACCCCTGGTTGTAGGCGAGGAAGCGCATGGTGTCGGCATCCTGTTGCGACCGGACGCCGAACAGGCGCCACACCCGGGGACGCGACCAGAGCACGCTCTCCAGCGCGAAGAAGCCCACGTGCGCCAGAGCGGCGATGAGGGCGGCGAGCACGGCGAGCACGAGCAGGGGGCCGGTCATGGCGCCAGTGTGCCAGGCGGCCCGATCGGGGGGAACCGGCCGCGCCCGGATGCCCGGGGTCGGCGGGCTCAGCCGAAGAGCACCCGCGCCTCGTCGTAGCGCTCCTGCGGAACCGTCTTGAGGCTGCCGAGCGCCTCCTCGAACGGCACCTGCACGATCTGGGTGCCGCGCAGGGCCACCATCTGGCCCCACTTGCGGCCGAGCAGGGTCTCGATCACGCCCATGCCGTACCGGGTGGCGAGCACGCGGTCGAACGCGGTCGGGGTGCCGCCGCGCTGGATGTGGCCGAGCGTGGTGTTGCGCGTCTCGATGCCGGTGCGCTCCTCGATCATCGGCGCGAGCATCTCCCCGATGCCGCCGAGGCGCGGCCGGCCGAAGGCGTCGAGTCCGCGCTCCGAGTGCGCGTCGTCCATGGTGTCGAGCTTGAACCCCTCGGCGACGGCGACGAGCGGGGCGCGGCCCCGGTCGCGCGCCGACTCCACCCATTCGCAGATCTGCTCGAGGCTGGTCTTCTGCTCGGGGATGAGGATGGCGTGCGCACCGGCCGCCATCCCGGAGTGCAGGGCGATCCAGCCGACGTGCCGGCCCATCACCTCGGCCACCATGCAACGTCCGTGGGAGTCGCCGGTGGTGCGCAGGCGGTCCATGGCATCCGTCGCGATCTGCACCGCGGTGTCGAAGCCGAACGTGTAGTCGGTGGCGGAGAGGTCGTTGTCGATCGTCTTCGGCACGCCGACGATCGGCAGCCCCTCGTCGGTGAGTCGCTTCGCGGCGGCCAGCGTGCCCTCGCCGCCGATGGCGATGAGCGCGTCGACCCCGCCCTGCTCGAACACCTCGGCCACGCGCGCGGCGCCGCCGTGCTCGAACGGGTTGGTGCGCGAGCTGCCGAGTATGGTGCCGCCCTGCTTAGAGATGCCCATCACCTGCGGGCGGCCGAGCTCCATCGTGTCGTTCTCGACGAGGCCCTTCCAGCCCCAGCGGTACCCGACGAACTCGAAATCGTGCAGCTTGCTACCGGTGAACACCGCCGAGCGGATCACCGCGTTGAGCCCGGGGCAGTCGCCCCCACTGGTCAGGATGCCGATTCTCATCGGCACCATCATGCCGGGTTCGCCGCGCCCGCGAGGCGTCGCCGGGGTTCCGACAGGCGAGGGGTTCTCGCTAGAGTGCGGAGCGGCCCCGGGAACCCGGGGATTCGCTGAGAAACCGAAACCTGGAGAAATCCCATGACTGACGCTTCGGCGCCCGCCCCCTCCGTTCCCGGCAAGACCCTCGGCATCGTCGGCCTCGTGCTGGCGTTCCTCGCCCCGCTGATCGGTCTGATCCTGAGCATCGTCGCCTCGAACCAGTCGAAGGCCGCGGGCGTGCCGAACACGCCGGCGAAGGTGGGCATCATCCTCAGCATCATCTTCATGGTGCTCGGCCTCATCATCAGCATCGCCGTGACCGCGTCCGGCGCCTTCCTGTTCTCGTACTGATCCGTCCGAGAATCTGAGGAGAGAGACATGACTGACGCTCCCGCGCCGGCCCCCGGGCCGGCTCCCGCTCCGTCCGTTCCCGGCAAGACGCTCGGCATCGTCGGCCTCGTGCTGGCGTTCCTGGCGCCGGTGATCGGCCTGATCCTGAGCATCGTCGCCAAGGTGCAGTCGAAGAACGCCGGGGTCAAGAACACCCCGGCGACCGTCGGCATCGTGCTGAGCATCATCTTCATCGTGCTCGGCCTGATCCTGCTGATCGCCCTCCCCGCCACGCTGTTCAGCGCGTGTGCCGGACTCGAGCCGGGTGTCTACACGCTCGAGAACGGCGGAACGCTCACCTGCGGGTGATCGGCACGCCCTGACGGGGGACGAGCCGGAGCGGTCGATGGTGCCCGCTCCGGCTCACTCGTCTCCGGAACCGGATGCCGTCCGCCCCTCCGGCCGCTCCGGTCCGCGACGCCGATCGCCCGCACCCGCGCGCCGCGCACCCGCCTCTCCTCCCCGGACACGCCGATCCGCCGCGCGGGGGCGCACCGCCCGATGTGGCCGGATTTCCCCGGAATCGCTGGTATTTTCGCCGTGGCCCGAGGGTGATCCCCTCGACGCCGATCCACAATCAAGGTCCGGGAGGACACCATGGCTAACGCACTCAACAAGGCCGATCTCGTGGCCGCCATCGCCGCCGACTCGGGGCAGAGCCAGGCCGCCGTCGCGGGCGTCGTCGACTCGCTGTTCACCGTTCTCGCCCAGTCCCTGAAGGACGGCGCCAAGGTCAGCATCCCCGGATGGCTGAGCGTCGAGCCGACGCAGCGCGCGGCTCGCACGGGGCGCAACCCCGCGACCGGCGAGACCATCCAGATCCCGGCGAGCATCGGCGTGAAGATCAGCGCCGGCAGCAAGCTCAAGGCTGCGGTCAAGTAACGACCTCACTCGAAGGGGCGTCGGCGTGAGCCGGCGCCCCTTCGTCGTGCGGCGGCGCCTGCGCGGCGGGACGTACGCTGGATCACCGTGATCCGTCTCGCCCGCGTGGCCGGGCCCGCCGTCCTGCTGGCCGCGGCGCTCGCCGCCGCCCTCGTCGGCCTCTGGTGGGGCGGCGCGGCGCAGCCGACGCTCGTCGACCCGGGCGACCTGGTGCGATTCGGGCTCCCGATCGCGAAGCTGCTCACCGACCTCGGGTTCGCGGCCGCCCTCGGCGCCCTGCTGCTCGCGGTGTTCGCCCTGCCGCCCGACGGCCCGGCTCTGGGCCGCGCCCTCGACGTCGCCGCGGCGGGCGCTGCGGTGTGGACGGTGGCGGGCGCCGGCGCGGCGTTCTTCCAGGCGGCGAGCCTCTACTCCTCGCCTCCGCGCCTCGACGAGGCGTACGGTGCTCAGCTCGGCGCCTTCCTCACCGATGTCGGCATCGGGCGCGCCTGGCTGGCATTCGTGCTCGCGGGCGCCCTCGTCACGGTGATCTGCTTCGCGGTGCGCAACCGCATCGCGCTCGTCTTCACGCTCGTCGGGTCGGCGATCTCGATCGTCTACCTCGTCGGCGAGGGGCACTCCGGGTCGAGCGACGTGCACGACATCGCCGTCACGGCCACCTGGCTGCACGTGATCTTCGTGTCGCTGTGGGTGGGCGGCCTGCTCACGCTGGTCGTCATCCGCCGCGATCTGCCGCCTCGCCGTCTCGCCCCCGTGCTGCTGCGCTACTCGACGGTCGCGCTGGTGGCGTTCATCGTGGTCGCGGCGTCGGGGTACCTCTCCGCGGCGGTGCGGGTGGGCGACCTGCCCGCGCTGCTGACGCCCTACGGGCTGCTCGTGCTGGTGAAGGTGGGCGCGCTGGCCGTGCTCGGCGCTCTCGGGGCGCTGTATCGGCGATGGATCCTGCGGCTCGTCGCCGCGGGGCGCGACCGGGCGTTCTGGGCCCTCGTGCTCGGCGAGCTCGCGGTGATGGGCATCGCGACGGGGATGGCGGCGGCGCTCGCGCGCACGGCGCCGCCGGTGGACGACGCGGCCGCGCTGATCGACCCGACCCCGGCCGAGATCCTGGTCGACCGGCCGCTGCCGCCGGAGCTGACCGCGATCGACTACCTGACGGCGTGGCGCATCGACCTGCTCTGGGTGCTCGTCGTCGCGTTCGGCACGTTCTTCTACCTGGCGGGCGTGGTGCGCCTGCACCGCCGCGGCGACCGCTGGCCGGTGCACCGCACGCTGCTCTGGCTGGCCGGGATGGCGGGGCTGCTCTGGGCCACGAACGGCGTGATGAACGTGTACGGGCCGTTCCTGTTCAGCGTGCACATGCTCGGGCACATGGTGCTGAGCATGGCGGTGCCGGCGCTGCTGGTGCTGGCGGCGCCGATCACGCTGGCGCTGCGCGCGATCGAGAAGCGCGACGACGGCAGCCGCGGGGCGCGCGAGTGGATCATGCTGGCGATCCACTCGCCGGCGGCGCGCGTGCTGACGCACCCGCTGGTGGCATCCGCGATCTTCGCCGGGTCGCTCTGGGCGTTCTACTACACGCCGCTGTTCCGCTGGGCGGTGCTCGACCACGTCGGCCACACCTGGATGAACATGCACTTCCTCATCTCGGGGTATCTGTTCGTGCTGGTGCTGGTGGGCGTCGACCCGATCCCGTCGCGCCCGCCGTATCCGCTGCGCCTGCTGCTGCTGCTCGGCACGATGGCGTTCCACGCGTTCTTCGGCCTGGCGATCATGACCGGCGAGGGCCTGTTGCTCGCCGACTGGTACGGCGCGATGGGCCGGGAGTGGGGTGATCCGCCGCTGGTCGATCAGCAGGTGGCCGGCGGGATCGCGTGGAGCGTCGGCGAGATCCCGACGGTGTCGCTGGCGATCCTGGTGGCGGTGATGTGGAGCCGCGCCGACAAGCGGGAGGCGCGGCGCTCGGACCGGGCGGCGGACCGCGACGGCGACGCGGAGCTCGCGGCGTACAACGCGATGCTGGCGGAGCAGGCGCGCCGCGACACGCGCTGACCGCCGCGGCGCGCGCCGACCTTCGGGGCCGCGGAACTGGCGGGCGCGGCGCCGGACCGGTGGCGGCTCAGTCGTACTGGGCGACGATCCGCAGCGTGTGCTCGCCGACGATCTCGACCAGGTAGCGCACCTCGAACACGACGTCCTGCTCGCGTGGCTCGACGCTGCCGTCGAACAGCGACTGCACGTCGACGGTGAGGCGCGCGACGGCCTCGGCGGCGGGCACCTCCCAGCGCTCGAACTCGTCGGCCGCCCGCACCTCGAGGGCGGGGTGCTGCACGATCTCCCACGACGGGGTCGAGGCGACCCGGTCGGCGATCGCGTAGCCGAACGGGCATCCGGTGGGGAACAGCACCTGCTGGGTGGCGCATCCGTCGAGGTGGTCGTCGACCTCGGTCTGGATCTGCGCGAGCAGCTCGGGCGCGGGCTGCACGTCGACGGCGGCGTCGACGCGGGCGCCGGGCCGCTCGGCGAGCACCGTGACCGGGTCGGCGGAGAGGTACGCGCTGTCGTGGTCGAACCGGTACGCGCCGGGGACGAGCAGCGCGTACGGGCGGGGGGCGCCGGAGTCGAGGCCGGTGTCGGCGTCCGTGCCGTTCACCCGGAACCGCGGATCGTGCAGCACCGCCAGATCGAGGGTCTCGACCGGCGAGCGGGCGAACCCCCACTCGGGGAACAGGCCGAACCGGGTGCCGACGCGCTCGACCGCGAACTCGGTCTCGCCGGTCTCGTCCCCGGCCGACCAGGCGACGGTGACCAGGCGGATGCCGTCGCCCCCGTCCGCCTCCCCGGTCACCCGGTACTCGTCGAGGTGGAGCGCGTCGTCCACCACGAGCCGCGGGTCGGCGTCGCCGAGGTCGACCCCGGGCAGCGCGATCGCCGACGTGGCGTCGCCGCGCGCCACCGCGTCGAGGTAGATGCGCACGAACCCGCTCGCGCCGAACAGCGTCGCGCCGATCACGAGCACCGCCCCGGCTCCCGCGACCGCCGCGACGAGCAGGGCGGCGATCCACGGCAGCAGCCCACGCACGCCGCCATCCTACGAAGCGCGCGCGCCCCGGCCCGCCCCCGTCGACGCGCGCCTAGAGTGAGGCGGTGCCCCTGCCCGACCTGTCGCCCGAGCAGGCGGCGATCGTCGCCGCCATCGAGGGATCGCGCGACCACGTGTTCGTCACGGGGCGCGCCGGAACCGGCAAGTCGACCCTGCTTGAGCACCTGTCGTGGCACAGCTCGAAGCAGCTCGCGATCTGCGCCCCCACCGGCGTGGCCGCCCTCAACGTCGGCGGACAGACCATCCACTCGCTGTTCCGGCTGCCGATCGGCGTGATCGCCGACCACGAACTCGACCAGCCGCCGGAGCTGCGCAAGCTCCTGAACGCGATCGACACGCTCGTCGTCGACGAGGTGTCGATGGTGAACGCCGACCTGCTCGACGCGATGGACCGCAGCCTGCGGCAGGCGCGGCAGAAGCCCGCCGAGCCGTTCGGCGGCGTGCAGCTCGTGCTGTTCGGCGACCCGTTCCAGCTCGCCCCGGTGCCGGGCGACCCGGAGGAGCGGGCCTACTTCGCCGACCGCTACGCCTCGATGTGGTTCTTCGACGCGCGGGTCTGGGACGAGGCGGAGCTGCGCATCTTCGAGCTGACGACCATCCACCGTCAGCACGAGCTCGAGTTCAAGCGGCTGCTCACCGCGGTGCGGCACGGCGAGGTGACCGCCGAGATGGCGCACCGGCTCAACGACGTCGGCGCCCGCCCCGCGCCCGACGGCACCATCACCCTCGCGACGACGAACGCCGCGGTGACCCGCATCAACGCCCAGGCGCTCGCCGGGCTGCCCGGCCGGGGACTCACCGCCGTGGCCGAGGTGAACGGCGACTTCGGGCAGCGCGCCTACCCGGCCGACGAGCGGCTCGAACTGAAGGTCGGCGCGCAGGTGATGTTCCTGCGCAACGACACCGGCGCCGACGGCCGCTGGGTCAACGGCACCATCGGCGAGGTGGTGAAGATCGGCGAGAACGTCACCGTCGACGTGGACGGCGATCGGCACGAGGTGACCCCCGCCGTCTGGGAGCGCTACAAGTACACCTATTCCGCCGCCACCAAGAAGCTCAGCAAAGACGTCGTCGCCGAGTTCACCCAGTTCCCGCTGCGTCTCGCCTGGGCGGTCACCATCCACAAGTCGCAGGGCAAGAGCTACGAGCGCGCCATCGTCGACCTGGGTCCGCGCAGTTTCGCCCCCGGGCAGACCTACGTGGCGCTCAGCCGGATCACCGCACTCGACGGACTGCACCTGACGCGACCGCTGCGGCCGAGCGACGTGATCGTCGACGAGAACGTGCGCCGGTTCATGTCGCGGGCGACCGCCGTGCCCGGGATCGAGGCCGCCTCCGCATGACCCGCGTGCTGGTCGTGCACCACTCGCCCGGGAGCGCCCCACCGCAACTGCTCGACGCGGCACTCGGCGGGATGCGGCAGCCCGAACTCGAGGGCGTCGAGGTGGTCGTGCGCGAGGCGCTCGCGGCGGAGGCCGCCGACGTGCTCGCCGCCGACGGCATCCTGCTGGGCACCCCGGCCAACTTCGGCTACATGAGCGGGGCGCTCAAGCACTTCTTCGACCGGGTCTTCCTCGACGTCGGGGGTTCGCTCGAGCCCGACGGGCGCGCGGCCGCGGCCGCGGGGCCCGCCCGTCTGCCGCTCGGGCTGTACGTGCACGGCGGCTACGACGCCACCGGCGCGGTCCGATCGGTGCAGCGCATCACCGACGCGCTCGGCTGGCGCGCGGTGGCGGAGCCGGTCGTCGTCACGGGCGCGCCGACGGATGCCGACCGCGAGCGGGTCGCGGATCTCGCGGCGACGCTGGCCGCGACGGCGGTCGGCTGGTAGCGGCTCAGCTCGGTCGCCCGGCGGCGCGGTCGCCTACGCGGCGGCCTTGGCGCGGGAGAGGTCCTCGAACAGCTCGGTGTTGAACCGGTAGGCCAGCAGCACCTCGTCGATCACGCGGTCGCGCTCGGCCTCGTCCCAGGGGGCCGCGTCGAGCTGCTCGCGGTAGGTGGTCTTGAACTCACGCGGGTCGGCGATCTGGTCGAACAGGTAGAAGCCGACGCCGTTGGTCTCGAAGCCGAAGTGGCGCTGCATGAGCTTCCGGATCGCCTGGCCGCCCGAGAGGTCGCCGAGGTAGCGCGTGTAGTGGTGCGCGACCACGCCGCCGGCCCATCCCTGCGCGCCGACCTCCTCGATCCGCGCGACGTAGCGCTCGGTGGTCGGCAACGGGGCGATCTCGGTGCGCCAGTCCGATCCGAGCAGATACTCCAGGTCGGCCTCGAGCGCCGGCATCCGGGTGAGGGCGTCGCTGAGGAACGGCGCGGCCACCGGGTCGTCGCGGAAGCCCTCGACGACGCGCTCGAGCGCCTCGTAGACGTAGTAGTGCTGCACCACGAGCGCGATGTAGTCCTCGCGAGTGCCCTCACCGGTCATCAGGTCGTGCATGAACCCGGCGCCCTCGCTCTCGCCGTGGCCGGTCCACGTCCGCTCGCGGAGCGCTTGGGAGAACGGGATGACGGTCATGGCGGGGCTTCCTTCTCGTGGTTAGGCGAGCCTCAGCTTAGGGCGCGGGCGCGCGGACGCGCCAGGACCGAGGTCCCGATCGGCGTCGGTCAGTGCGGCCGCGGCTCGATGCCGAGCTTCGCGCAGGCGGCGTCGTAGAGCACCACGACCTCGCGCCGGATCTCGGGACGCTCACTGATCTCGGTCGACCAGGGCACCCGGATGTCGTGCTCGATCCCGTCGGCCGTGTACCGCCAGTCGCCGCCGCGCTCGTCGAGCCCGGTCATCACCGCCCCGGTCACGTCGTCGCGCTCGGCGAAGGCGCGCACGATCAGCACGCTGTCGTCGGTGTGGTCGTCGTTCATGTGGTGCAGCACGGCATCCACGACGTCGGAGGAGAAGACGGGCATGCGTTCACCGTAACCCGAGCGGGCGGGGCGAGGTCGCGGAAAGCCGCAGGCACGTCGAGGGCTAGCGCGCGCGGGATGGCCCGCGGTTCTTGAGTCCTGTCCCATGCAGCGCGCTCACGATGCGGGCTTCGAGAGCCAGCGCGTCCGCCTTCGAATCCTGCACGCTCCAACAGATCTCGGGCGCCCACCACTCGATCGCGTCAATGGCCCAGGTCTTGGCCCGTTGGGTCTCACCGGCGCGGACACGGCGCAATTGTGACTCGAGGAAGCGTTCGTCGTTGAGGGCTCGATCGAGCGCCGCTTCGCCGAATCCCGAGGTAGCGCCCTTGCCAATCCGATAGACCCCCAGTCGCCCCCACAGCCCCTTCGCCGCCCCCGACCCGGCCCGCTCACCTGCCATCCCTACGTAGACGATCATCCGGGAGCGCGGGTCGCGGAACATGTAGACCCCCGGCAACTTCGGCGCAGTGAGCGCGACCTGGGAGAACGCCGCCCACGCACTCCAATCTGCGAGTCGGGCGACCGCTTGCCACTGCTCTTCGGGCGACATGGGGCGAGGCTATCGGGGGCGACCGACCCCCGAGTCTGCCTCACCTCATCCGGCGGTTCCCGCTACGGTCGACGTGTGTGCGACCCCGGCGCCACACGGGGTCGCGGGATGCCGCCGCCACGACCAGGAGTGCCCCACCGGTGAACCACGTCAGCTTCATCTGGAACATCGCGGAGTCGCTGCGCGGCCCGTTCAAGCCGGCCGAGTACGGCTCGGTGGTGCTCCCGTTCACTGTGCTCCGCCGCCTCGACGCGGTGCTGGCCGACACGAAGTCCCAAGTGCTCGACGCGGCGAAGGGCGTCGGCGGGATGCCGGAGGCGCTGCAGGACATGAAGCTGCGCGAGGCATCGGGCCACGAGTTCTACAACACGAGCAGTTTCACGATGGCGAAGCTCGTCGCCGACCCGCAGGACCTGCGGTCGAACCTCGCCGCCTACCTGGCGGGGTTCTCTCCGAACGTTCGCGACATCTTCGAGCGGTTCGAGTTCGACAAGACGCTCAACAAGCTCGCCGAGAAGAACAAGCTCTTCGCGGTGACCGAGAAGTTCGCCCAGGCGGACTTCCACCCGCGCACGGTGGACAACATCCAGATGGGGCTCGTCTTCGAGGAGCTCATCCGGTGGGCGAACGAGCGGTCGAACGAGACCGCGGGCGACCATTACACGCCGCGCGAGGTGATCCAGCTCATGGTGCAGCTGCTGTTCGCCCTCGACGACGACGCGCTGTCGAAGACGGGAATCGTGCGCTCCATCTACGATCCCGCGACCGGCACGGGCGGGATGCTGTCGGTCGCCGACGAGTTCCTGCGCGCGATGAACCCGGGCATCCAGCTCAGCCTCTACGGGCAGGACTACAACGACGCGTCGTACGCGATCTGTAAGGCCGACATGGTCATCAAGGGCCAGGATGTCGACAACATCGCGCTCGGCGACACCCTCACCGAGGACGCGTTCGACGACAAGCGGTTCGACTACGGGCTGTCGAATCCGCCGTTCGGGGTCGACTGGAAGGACCAGCGCGAGTTCGTCGACGACGAGCACGCGAAGCTCGGGTTCACCGGCCGTTTCGGCCCGGGCACCCCGACGGTGAGCGACGGGGCGATGCTGTTCCTGCTGCACCTGGTGTCGAAGATGCGCAAGCCCGAAGATGGCGGATCCCGGATGGCGATCGTCCTCAACGGGTCGCCCCTGTTCTCCGGCGGCGCCGGCAGCGGCGAGTCGAACATCCGCAAGTGGCTGCTCGACAACGACCTCGTCGAGGCGATCGTCGGGCTGCCGAAGGACATGTTCTACAACACCGGCATCTCGACCTACATCTGGGTGCTCACCAACCGCAAGACCGACGACCGCAAGGGTCGCGTGCAGCTCATCGACGGCCGCGAGCATTTCACCAAGCTGCGCAAAGGCCTCGGCTCGAAGCGCAACGAGCTCTCCGGCGAGAACATCGAGACCATCGTGGGCCTCTATGCGAGGTTCGAGGACGGCGAGAACTCGAAGATCTTCCGCAACGAGGACTTCCTGTACCGCACCATCACCGTCGAGCGACCGCTCAGACTCAACTGGCAGGCGACCCCGGAGCGCGTCGAGGCGGTCTTCGAGGCGAAGGCGACCCAGAGGTTGAACGAGACGGATGCCGCTGCTCTGCGCGCCACGCTCGAACGCCTCGGCGCCGAAACGGTGTGGACGAACCGTGCCGAGTTCCACAAGGCGCTGAAGGAGGCGGCGAAGGCGGAGGGACTCGCACTCCCGGCACCGCTCCTCAAGGCCGTGACGACGGAACTCGGCGAGCAAGACGACGCCGCTGACATCTGCACGGATGCGAAGGGCAACCCCGAGGCGGACGCCTCGTTCCGGGACACGGAGAACGTTGCGTGGGGGGAGGAAATCGACCCCTACTTCGCCCGCGAAATACTCCCGTACGCGCCCGACGCGTGGATCGACCACGCCAAGACCAAGGAAGGTGCGGAGATCCCCTTCACCCGCCACTTCTACAGGTACGTCCCGCCGCGTTCACTCGACGAAATCGACCGCGACCTCTACGCGGTCATGGATCGACTCCGCACAATGCTCGCGCAGGTAGAGCGATGACACGCTTCGGTGCTCTGGTTGAGCGTGTTGACAAGCGCATCCCGGGGTCGGGGCTTCCGCTGCTTTCGGTGTCGCAGACGCTTGGAGTCATACGGCGGAGCGAGCTGACCGCCAGTCCCCCGCGAGCAGAGTCGCTTGATCACTACAAGACTTGTCACGCAGGCGACGTCGTGTTCAACAAGATGAGTATTCGCGCGGGCGCCATGGGGGTGGCACAGGAGCCGGGGCTTGTGACATATCACTATGAGGTCATGCGCCCGCGGGCTGGGGTCGACCCGCGCTACGTCGTCTACCTGATGAAGTCGGACGCCTTCGCCGCCGAGATGATCAGGCGTGAGCGCGGGATCGCTGCCGGAGACGACAGCGGGGCAGTCAGGACAACGGAAGTACCATTCCGCGTCCTGAGAACGATCGATGCTTATGTTCCCGAGCCGACAGAGCAGCGTGCCATTGCGGACTATCTGGATCGGGAGACGACGCGGATCGACGAGTTCATCGCGCAGAACGAGGAACTCATCGCACTACTTGCCGAACGCCGTTCTGCGTCAATCACCTCGGCCGTCGTGGGGGCGGTCGGCGTCGGATCCCGGGTCGCGCTTCGGCACCTCACATCCGTGCTCGACTGCAAGCACGTGACCGCAGAGCCGAGTGAGGGCGACGGGTCGTTTGCCGTAGCTTCTGTCCGCGAGGTTGCCGGCCGCTGGGTAAGCGTTGACGGTGCTCGCCGAACCACAGCCGATTCCTTCAGCCGCCTCGGCGAGGGGGGTCGGACGCTCAGGGCGTGGGATCTTCTCGTCTGCCGCAACACGAGCGTCGGAAAGGTATCGATCGTGCCGCCCAACATCGAGCCGACCGTCATGGGCCAGGATGTCTCGCTCATCCGCACGCCGGACTCCAACCCCGACATCGCGCGATTCATGTACTACGCACTGACCTCTGCTATCGGGGTAGACGGCTTTGAGAAGGCCGCAATCGGCAGCACGTTCAAGCGGATCAACGTCGACGACATCAAGGCGTTGCGCGTGCCGAAGGTCGACCCCGATGTGGCGCGCGACGTGGCGGATCAGCTTGATGCGATGACGCTACAAATTGACGAGGCGATTCTTACTGCTCAGCACAGTATGGAGCTCGCGCGTCAGCGCCGTGCTGCGCTGATCTCGGCCGCCGTGACAGGGAAGATCGACGTGAGGGTGGCCGCGTGAACAACCTCGCTGGGGCACACCTCGAGTCGACTCTCGAGACCGGGATCGCGGAGCATCTCGCAGCCAACGGGTGGCTCTATTCGCCCACGGACGCAGGCTATTATCGCGACCTCGCACTGTTACCGGACGACGTGCTTGGTTGGCTCGCCGATTCGCAGCCGACCGAGTTCGAAAAGGTGGTTCGCCCCGCCGACTCGCCCGAGAAGCAGGCGTCGGCCGCGCGGAGCATCGTCGAACGGCTGGCGAAGGCGCTCGATAACGACCCGCTGAAGAACGGCGGGACGATCCGCATCCTGCATGACGGGTTCTCGATGGTGCCGCAGCATGGCGGAGCGGTGAGGTTCTCCCTGGCTCAGTTCCGGCCGGCGACGACGAACAACCCCGACACGCTCGCCGCCTACGCGAAGATGCGCGTACGGGTGATGCGGCAGGTGCGCTACTCGGTGAAGCATCCGAACAAGGCGCTCGACCTGGTGCTGTTCGTCAACGGCATCCCAGTCGCGACGATCGAGCTGAAGACCGACTTCACCCAGTCCATCGACAACGCGGTCAAGCAGTACCAGTTCGACCGCAACCCCGCCGGGGAGCCGCTGTTCGCGTTCGCGAAGCGCTCGCTCGTGCACTTCGTCGTGTCGAACTCCGAAGTGCGGATGACGACGAAGCTCGCCGGCCCGACCACCCGGTTCCTGCCGTTCAACCTCGGCGCCGACCACGGGGCGGGCAACCCGCCCAACCCCGACGGGTCGGCGTCGTCGTACTTCTGGGAGCAGATCCTGCAGCGCGACACCTGGCTGCAGCTGCTCGGGTCGTTCGTGCACCTGCAGGTCGACGTGGACGTCGACCCCGACACCGGCAAGAAGAGCCGGTCGGAGACCGTGCTGTTCCCCCGCTACCACCAGTGGCGGGCCGTCACCCGGCTCGTCGAAGCCGCGCGCGAGGAGGGGCCCGGCAACCGCTACCTGGTGCAGCACTCGGCAGGGTCCGGCAAGACCAACTCGATCTCGTGGCTCGCCCACCGGCTGTCGCAGCTCCACGACGACGACAACGAGCGCGTGTTCGACACTGTCGTCGTCGTCACCGACCGCACGGTCCTCGACAAGCAGCTGCAAGACGCCATCGCCCAGTTCGAGAAGCAGGCCGGCGTCGTCCAGTCGATCACCCGCGACGGCGGAGAGCCGAAGCGGGCGCAGCTCGCCGCCGCGCTCGGCGGGGGCAAGAACATCGTCATCGTCACCATCCAGTCGTTCGAAGCTCTCATCAACGTCATGCAGGAGGTGCCCGAGCTGAAGGGGCGCCGCTTCGCCGTCATCGCGGATGAGGCCCACTCCTCGCAGACCGGCTCCACCGCGGGTGCGCTGACCAAGATCCTGTCGCCCGACGAGCAGGCCGCCGTCGCCGAGGGCGCCCCCATCGACTCGGATGCCTACCTGCAGTGGGCGATGGAGGTCACCGCCAAGGCGCCCAACATCTCCTACTTCGCGTTCACCGCCACCCCGAAGGCGAAGACGCTCGAACTCTTCGGGCGGGTGCCCGACGGCGGGGAACTCCCCGAGCCGTTCGACCTCTACTCGATGCAGCAGGCGATCGAGGAGGGGTTCATCCTCGACGTGCTGCGCAACTACACGCCCTACAAGGTCGCGTGGAAGCTGCAGCACCCCGGCAGCGAGTACGACGACCCGGGTGAGGTCGACGAGTCCACCGCCGTCAAGGCGCTCGTGCAGTACGTACGCCTGCACCCGACGAACATCAGCCAGAAGGCGAAGATCGTCGTCGACCACTTCCGCGCGTTCGTGCAGCCGCTGCTCGACGGCAAGGCCAAGGCGATGGTCGTCACCGGATCCCGCATCGAAGCGGTGCGCTGGAAGAAGTACCTCGACGCCTACATCGCCGACGCCAAGATCGCGGGCGTGAAGTCGCTCGTCGCGTTCTCGGGCACCGTGGATGACCCCGACGACGTCGGCGAGGGGCTGACCGAGCGCTCGCAGAACCCCGGCGTGCAGGCCGACCTGGCGCAGGCGTTCAAGCCGTCGACCTTCAACGTGATGATCGTCGCCGAGAAGTTCCAGACCGGCTTCGACCAGCCCCGTCTCGTCGCCATGTACGTCGACAAGCGCCTCGGCGGCGTGCAGGCGGTGCAGACCCTGTCCCGGCTCAACCGCACGCACCCGGGCAAGGACACCACGTTCGTGCTCGACTTCGTCAACGAGCCCGGCGACATCCTCGACGCGTTCCTGCCCTACTACCGCAAGGCCGAGCTCACCGCGCCGACCGACCCCAATCTCATCTACGACCTCGTCACGAAGCTCGACGCGTCAGGCATCTACACGCTCCAGGAGGTCGAGCAGGCGTTCGACGCCGCGCTCGCCGGCGGCACGAACGTCAACTCGAAGGTGTCGGCGGCCACCGCGCCCGCCGTGGATCGCTTCTCGAAGCGCTGGATGAACGCCGTCCTCGACGAGGACACCGCCGAGCAGGACGAGCTCAAGCTGTTCAAGAGCGACGTCGCCGCGTTCGTGAAGTTCTACGACTTCATCTCCCAGGCGCGGAACCTCGGAGACACCGACCTCCCCCGCCGCCACTACTTCTTCCGGCGGATCTATCCACAGCTCTCGACCGCAACGATCACCGAGCCGGTCGACATTTCTATGGTCACGCTCGTGGACTACAAGATCAGCGCAGGCGAAGCCGCACAGCTCCAGCTCGGGCAGGGCCCCGGGCTCGACCCCATCTCCGCAATCGGCTCCGGTGCCGTGCACGAGAAGCACCGCACCGCCCTCGAAGAGATCATCGAGAAGCTCAACGACCGCTTCGGCGACAAGTACACGCAGGCTTCGATGGGACACAACCTCGGCCTCGTGGTCGGCAAGCTCGCGGCCGACGCCGAACTCGTGCACCAGGCCGAGGTGAACACTCCGGAGCAGTTCAAGGAGTCGCCAGCGCTCCTCAAGTCGTTTACGAAGGCGATCCTGGAGGTGCGAGAGGAGACGCCACGGTTCGTCGATGACGTGCTCGGCGACAACGCGCTCTACAAGGAAATCGGCAAGGCGCTCCCCGCGATGCTCTACGAGTTCCTCAAGGCCCAGACTGACGGCTGAGCCGCGGGGCGGCGAGTTTCAATCGGAGGGGATGACGGGAATCGAACCCGCGCCATCAGCTTGGGAAGCTGAGGTTCTGCCATTGAACTACATCCCCGGAGCGACGGCTGGGCCGTCCGGACGCGGGACGGATCCCGCGGCACACAGCGTACCCCGCGCCGCTCGACGCCGTCGAACCGAAGCCCGGGCGCTAGCCTGGCGACCATGCTGCTGAGCGACCGCGACATCCGCGCCGAACTGGACGCCGGGCGGATCGCCCTCGACCCGCTCGACCGCGACATGATCCAGCCGTCGAGCATCGACGTGCGGCTCGACCGGTTCTTCCGGCTGTTCGACAACCACAAGTACCCCTACATCGACCCCGCGGAGGAGCAGCCCGAGCTGACGCGGCTGATCGAGACGAAGGACGACGACGCGTTCATCCTGCATCCGGGGGAGTTCGTGCTCGGGTCGACGTTCGAACTGGTCAGCCTGCCCGACGACGTCGCGGCGCGGCTGGAGGGCAAGAGCTCGCTCGGTCGCCTCGGCCTGCTCACCCACTCGACGGCCGGCTTCGTCGACCCCGGCTTCTCGGGCCACGTGACGCTCGAACTGAGCAACGTCGCGACGCTGCCCATCAAGCTGTGGCCGGGGATGAAGATCGGCCAGCTCTGCTTCTTCCGCACCAGCTCGCCGGCCGAGAACCCCTACGGCTCGGGCCCGTACGGCAACCGGTACCAGGGCCAGCGCGGGCCGACGGCGTCGCGGTCGTGGCAGTCGTTCCACCGCACCGACGTCAGCACGACCGACGCGGGCTCCGTCGGCGGCTGATCCGCCACCCACCGGCACCGCCCGCCGCGGGCGGTCAGCGCGCGCGGTGGTCGGCGTGGTGGGTCACGCGGCGCGTCATCCCGCGCAGGGTGCCGCCGAGGCGGCCGAGCGCCTCGACCGGGTCGACGAGCAGCGGCGCCGCGAGCGCCGCGAGCGCCAGGAGGATCGTCGGTCCGGCGCCCCCGTAGCGGCGCAGCGCGATCACCTCGCCGCCGAGCACGACGAGCGACGCGAGCACCGGCAGCGCCCACGCCACCGCGACCCCCGCCAGCAGCACGGACGGCTCGATCACGCCGACGGCCGCGGTCGTCGCCCCGAGCGCGAGGGCGCCGACGGCGGCGAGTGGCACCAGCACGTCGGCGATCAGGGCTGCGAGCACCGCACCGCGGGCCCGGACGGCGCGCAGTGTCGCGACCCGCGCCGAGGCCGCCCGCGCGGTCGCGGCGAGCAGCCCGCCGAGCGAGCGCGGCGCGGCGCCCCACGCCACGGCCGTCGGCACGCGGCGGCGGCGGGCGAGGAACTCGGTCGTCCCGCGTCGGGCGCCGCGGGCGAGGCCCGTGGTCGCATCCGGGACGGCGGCGTCGCGCGGGTGCACCACATCCGACCGCACCACGGCGAACGACCGCGCGACCGCGCCGGGACCCCACGGCCGAGTCGCCTCGCGCAGCCGGGTGGGCACCTGCAGCAGGGCGTACGGGTGCCGCGGCAGCGGCGAGCCGACGAGGCGTCCGCGCTCGATCGCGCCCGGCTCCACCGGGAGCACGGCGCCGCGCACCGAGGTGACGGCGGCGTCGTCGATGAACGGGGTCGCCGCCCAGAGCAGCGCCTCCGCGTCGAACAGCATCCCCGGCGGGGCGACGAGCAGCAGCTCGCGGCGCGCCAGCTCCACGCCGCGCGCCGCGCCGGTCCAGTGCTCGCCGGGTCGGCCGATCGCGATCATGCCGTCGGGCGACTCCACCACGTCGTCCCCGTCGGGGACGCCGACCGGCACCGAGCGGGCCGGTCCGAGGTCGGTCGCGGCGCGGGTGGCATCCGTCACCGAGCCGTCGGCGGTGCCATCGACGATCACGATGCGCACGTCGGGGTAGCGCACGTTCTGCGCCGACGACACGGTGTCGCCCACCCCGGTCGGGCCGGCCGCCGGGATGACGACCGCGATGCCCGGGGCGAGCGGGTTGGCGAAGGTATCGCGGTGGGCGACGCCGTCGGCCCACGCGGCGGCGCGGACGTCGCGCACCGTGGATCCGAGCGCGCGAAGGAGGCGCACCAGCAGAACCAGCGCGACGACTCCGGCGCACACGGCGAGGGCGTCGAGCAGCAGGCCGGGGGTCACGGGGCGTCCTCCGACAGGGGAGGCGGGGCCGGCCAGGAGGGCGGTGCGGGCGGGGAGGGGGACGCCGCGGCGGGCGGCGCGGAGTCCGCGGGAGGCGTCGGCGGCGCGGCCGGCTCCGTGCCGAGCGAGCTGAGTGCCGCGAGCACCAGCTCGCGCTCGCGTTCGTCGGTCGTGGCGCGTCCGGCGCGGGTCAGGGCCGGGATCGAGCGCTCGTCGCCGAGCCGGCGCAGCGCCGGGATCGCGGCCGCACGCAGCGCCGGGTCACGCGAGCCGAGCGCCTCCTCGATGCGCTCGCGGGCGTGCACCAGCCCGAGGTGCCCGGCCACCTCGACGGCGAGCCGCACCACGCGCGGATCGCCCGAGTCCCAGGCCGGCTCGAGCACCAGGGCGGAGCGCGGCCGGGCGCGCACGATGGCCATCGACGCGGCGCTCAGGGTGACCGCGCGCCCGAAGCCGAGGGCGGCCCGCAGGATGTCGGCGACCGCGTCGGTGCGGCCGAGCAGCCCGAGCCCGCGGGCGGCGGCGGCGCGCACTCGGGGGTGCGGATCGCGCAGCAGTCCGATGATGCGGCTCGGCTTGCCGTCGTCGGCCAGCGCGAGGGCGAGCGCGATGCCCTCCGCGCGGCGGGTCGGACGCGACGACGACATCGCGCGCTCCGCCCGGTCGGCGTATCCGGATGGCCGCAGCCAGTCGGCGAGCGCCTCCCGGTCGGTGCCGCGCACCTTCATCGCCATCTCCGCGGCCATCTCGCCGAGGCGCACCGCGTCGGCGCGGCCCCGGGGGCGGGGAACCGGGTCGCCGTCGAGGATCTCGTGCAGCCGCGGCGTCAGCCGACGCGTGCGCCGCGCGCGCGCGGCCCGCCGCGCCGAGTCGACGGCGACGACGAGCAGCAGAACGAGGAGGCCGAGGACGACCGCGCCGAGCGCGACCGCGGCGATCACGAGGGCGACGGGGGAGGCCGGGATCATCGGCGCGGGTCCGACGGTCGGGAAGGTCGAGAGGCGCGGAGCGACGGCATCCGGCTCAACGACTGCGGGCGAGCAGCGCGGTCACGCGCACCACCAGTTCGGCGGGGCTGAACGGCTTGGAGAGATAGTCGTCGGCCCCGCTCGCGAACGCGCGCACCACATCCTGCTCCTGCGCCTTCGCGGTGAGCATCATCACCCGCGTCGCGTCGAGGTCGCCGTTCGCGCGCACCGCCTGACACACCTCGAGCCCGTTCATCCGGGGCATCATCCAGTCCAGGATCACCAGCTCGGGACGCTCCGACTCGACCACCGCCAGACCGCTCATGCCGTCGGACGCGGTCGTCACCTCATGCCCGTCGCGGCTGAGCTTGTGCTCGACCAGCGCCAGGACGTCCTGGTCGTCCTCCACGACCACGATGCGTGCCATCCTCGAATGTTCCCTCCGGTCCCCTAGCATCGACGCTAGTGGCAGTGCGGCCCGGGGCAGGGTATTTCCGCTGGGAGGGGGTCCCGTCGTGCATCAGCGCAGTCTGACCGCCTCCATCCGGCACGCCCGGATGCCGCGGTACGTCATCGCGCAGGGCGTGCTGATGGCGCTGCTCTTCGGCGCCTCGCTCGGCGGGGTGTTCCTGCGCCTCCCGGGTCACTCCACCGCCGTCTGGTGGCCGGCCGCGGCGGTCGCCGTCGTGGCGGTGCTGGCCGCACGCGGCCGTCGGGTGCTCATCGCGGTGCTCGTCCTCGTCGTGTCGGGCGTCGCGAACTGGGTCGGCGGGACCGATCCCATCGTCTCCCTCGGCTTCGGCCTCGCCAACGCCGGCGAGGCGTGGGTGGTGGCCACCATCGCGTTGCGCCGCCGCCGGCCGAGTGTCGAGCTGGAGCTGCGCGACACCCTGCGCTTCCTGCTGGCCGCCGCCTCCGGGGCCGTCGTCGCCGGAGTGCTCGCGGGGGCCACCGTCGCGCTGCTCGCGGGCGGATCGTGGCCGGTGACCGCTCCCGCGGTCGCGGCCTCGCATCTGAGCGCCGTCATCCTGCTCGTGCCGATCGGCCTCGTGCCGCGGCGCTCGTTCCTGCCCCCGCACCCGCTCGAACTGGTGGTGCAGCTCGCCACCCTGGTCGTGGTCGTCACCGTCGCCTTCTTCCCCGGGCAGGTGCTGCCGCTCGCCTACCTGCCGTTCCCGGTTCTCGCCTGGGCCGCCTTCCGGTTCGGCACGGGAGTGGTGGTCGCCGAGGTGCTCGCGACGACCCTGCTCGCCGGCGTGCTGATCACCAACGGCGGAGGGCCCTTCGGCAACTCGTTCGCGCCGATCGCGGCGGAGCTGCAGGCGCCGATGTCGCAGCTCTACCTGGTCACGATGGCCGCCTCGATGCTCGTCTTCGCCGGCCTGCACGAGGAGCGCCGCGACCTGCTCGCCCGGCACCAGGCGCGTGAGGCCCTGTTGCGCGGCGGCATCGTGCGCGCCCTGGCCGGCTTCATGATCGTCGACGAGGACGAGCGCGGCCGACTGCGGGTGCTCGAGGCGAACCCCACCGCGCGCGAGACGTTCCTCGGCTGGGAGCACGGGGCGCCCGAATTCGCCTTCTACCTGCCGCGCGACGGCGTGCTCGCCGAGGGGCTCGACGTGGTCATGGGGCGCGACGAGTCGGAGTGGCGCGGCGAGATCGAGATCGCCGACGGCCGACGACTCGAGGTGCAGGTCGTGCGCATCGACCGCCCGGGCTTCCCGAGCGTGTTCGTCATCCAGTCGCTCGACCTCACCGAGCGCGTGCTCGCCGAGGAGGCGCTCGCCCGCGCGCTGCAGAACGAGCAGCTGAGCGCCGACCGGCTGCGCGAGCTGAACCGCCAGAAGGACGACTTCGTGTCGTCGGTGAGCCACGAGCTGCGCACCCCGATCACGAGCATCCTCGGCTACGCGGAGCTGCTCGAAGACGAGGCCCGGCTCACTCGCCGCGACCGCGGCTACCTCGAGGTGGTCATGCGCAACGCCCGGCGCCTCGGCTCGCTGGTCGAGGATCTGCTGCACATCTCCGAGATGTCGGCGACCCGTCCGCTCGCCACCGCGCACACCTTCGACGCCGCCGACCTGATCGACACCGCGGTCGGCGAGCTGCGCCTCACCGCCGCGCAGCAGGGTGTCGAGCTGACCGTCGACCTGCCGGTGCGTCCGCTCGAGCTGACCGGATCGCGCAGCGACCTCGACCGGATCGTCGCGAACCTCGTGACCAACGCGCTCAAGTTCACGCCGCGCGGCGGGAGCGTCACCGTCAGCGCGCAGCCGGAGGGGGACGGCATCCGGCTCACCGTCGTCGACACCGGCCGCGGGATCGCGCCCGACGAGCTGGATCGCGTGTTCGAGCGGTTCTACCGGTCGGCCTCCACCGGGGCGGACGCCGTCGCCGGCACGGGGCTCGGGCTGCCGATCGTGCGGTCGCTCGCCGAGCGGGTCGGCGGCACCGTCTGGCTCGAGTCCGACGGCTCGACCGGCACCACGGCGGTGGCGATCCTGCCGCACGCGGTGCCGCTGGAGCCCGCGTCGGTCTGACCGGCTCTCAGCGGGAGGTCTGCTCCCACTCAGCCAGCTGCAGCACCAGCCACGGGCTGAACGCGAACGGCGTCGCCGTGACCGCGGCGCGCAGGGCCTCGGGCTCGACCCACTCCCACTCCGCCACCTCGTCGGCGGCGGGCACGGGGTCGCCGACCGCGGTCGCGCGGAACACCGGGCACACCTCGTTCTCGACGACGCCGGATGCGTCGACCGCCCGGTAGCGGAAGTCGGGGAGCACGGGCTCGATGGCGCCCACCTCGAGGCCGAGTTCGCGTTGCGCGCGGCGGCGGATCGCGTCGTCCATCGCCTCGCCCGGAGCGGGGTGCCCGCAGAACGAGTTGGTCCACACGCCCGGCCAGGTCGCCTTGCCGAGTGCACGGCGGGTGACGAGCACCCGGCCGTCGTCGCGCACCACGTGGCACGAGAACGCCAGGTGCAGCGGGGTGTCGGCGTCGTGCACCGTCGCCTTGTCGGCAACGCCGATGGGAGCGCCGTCCGACCCGAGGAGCACGACCTGCTCCGCCTGGGTGGTCCCGGGGGTGCTCGACATGGGGGCGGTAGTCTTCTCTCGTGGACGCCGTGCGCCCGACCCGCGCAGCCGAGAAGGATCGGCTGGCCCAGGTCGACGCCGTTCTGGGTCGCATGTTCACCCTAGCCCGCAAGCGCGCGGAGCCCCTGGGCGCCGAGGTCGTCGAGCTCTGGGACCGCATCGAGGCGAACACGGTGGGCGGCAAGCGGTTCCGTCCGCGCATGGTATTCGCCGCCTACGGCGCGCTCGGCGGGCGCGACCTCGACGCCGCCGCCTACGTCGGCGCGGCCTTCGAGCTGTTGCACACCGCGCTGCTTCTGCACGACGACGTCATCGACCGCGACTTCGTGCGCCGCGGCGCACCCAACCTGGCGGGCAGTTTCCGCGACCGGGCGCGTGAGCGCGGGGTGGGCGATCGGGAGGCCGAGCACCTCGGGCTCTCGGCGGCGGTCATCGCCGGCGACCTCGCGCTGTTCAACTCGTACCGACTGATCGACCGCTCCGGCGTCGGGGGCGGGATGCGGGAGCGGTTGCTCGAGGTGATGGACGAGGCGCTGTTCACCGCCGCGGCCGGCGAGCTGATCGACGTCGACTTCTCGCTCATCCCGGAGGTGCCGCGGGTGGACGACATCCTGGCGATGGAACGGCTGAAGACGGCCGTCTACTCGTTCGAGGCCCCGCTGCAGGCGGGCGCGCTGCTGGCGAAGGCGCCGGATGAGACGGTCACCACGCTCGGCGAGTTCGGCCGCGACATCGGCATCGCCTACCAGCTCGTCGACGACCTGCTGGGGGTCTTCGGGCAGGAGGACGAGACCGGCAAGACCACGATCGGCGACCTGCGCGAGGGCAAGCGCACCGTGATCGCCGCGTACGCCGCGTCCGCGCCCGGCTGGGACGAGGTGGCGGGCGGCTTCGGCGACCCCGACCTCGACGAGATGGGCGCCGCCGCCCTCCGCCACCACATGATCGACTGCGGAGCGAAGTCGTTCGCGCAGGGACTCGCGCGCTACCACGCCAACCGCGCCCTGGCGCGCCTGGTCGAGCCGCACATCCCGGCCGCGCTCCGTGCCGAGCTGCACCCGGTGGCGGATGCCGTGCTGGGGCGGGCTCGATGAGCGTCGACGACGGCGGGCCCCGCCTCGACCTCTACCGCGACGTGGCCGAGCAGACCGAGGCCGGTTTCGACTGCCTGACCGGTCGGGCCGCATGCACCTTCGGCGATCCGGCGAGCATGACGCTGATCGTGGCCACGGAGGCGGACAAGGCGCTTCTGGCCGAGAAACTCGGAGAGGCGGTCGTCCCCGCCTGGGCCGGGCGTTGCGGCGAGGGCTGCGCCACCGCCTGGAACGACAAGCTCGCCGACATCGTCGGCGTGAAGCTGGACTAGTTCCGCCCATGCACGGGTTTGTGACAAGGGCCAGCAGGGCAGGCGCCCTGCTGGGCGGGCTGTGCCTCGTTTCCATCGTCGTCCTGACAGTCGCCGAAATCCTGACAAGGCGGCTGTTGGGACGTTCGATCGGCCCGGTGCATGAAATCTCCGCCTATCTGTTCGCCGCGGGAGTCTCGATGTCGTTTGCCTATGCGTTCGTCCAGCGCGCGCATATTCGCATCGACATTCTCTATGGAATCCTGCCGCGCTTCTGGCGCGACGTCCTCGATCTTCTCGCCCTTGTGTCGCTCTTCCTTTTCGCGGGCGCGTTACTGATGCGGGGCTGGAGCGTGTTCGCCATTTCCTGGACGTCCGGGTCGCGCTCCAACTCGACGCTCGGCCTGCCGCTTGTCATTCCGCAGGGCGTGTGGCTGGCCGGGCTCGCGATATTCTGCGCGGTCCTGCTGTTCTACTGCGTCATCGCGATCCGGAGGTTCGTCGGGGGCGGGCGCGAGTGGATCGGCCTGCATCTGTCGCCGCCCAACACGAAAGAGATCGTCGACCACGAAATGCGCGGCGTTGCAGCCCGCGATCGGGGGCGTGGCGAATGATTGTCGTAACCCTGGTGCTGCTTCTCGCGCTGATGGCGATCAGCATTCCGGTCGCCGCGGTGTTGGGCGTGCTCGCCTTCACGCTCGATCAGCTTTATGCCTTCTTCCCGCTCAGCCGGGCGCTGGGTGAAATCGCCTGGTCCTCGAGCACCGCCTCGACGATGGTCGCCATCCCGCTGTTCATTCTGCTCGGCCAGCTCATGCTGCATTCGGGCATGGCTTCGGACATGTACCGCTCGATGCGCAACTGGCTCGGCTGGCTGCCTGGCGGACTGATGCATGCCAATATCGGATCGTCGGCGATGTTCGCGGCGACGTCCGGGTCGAGTGTCGCCACGGCCGCGACATTGACCACGGTCGCCCTCCCGGAAGCCGAGGCCAACGGGTACAATGAAAGGCTCTTCACCGGCACGCTGGCTGCCGGCGGAACGCTCGGCATTCTCATCCCGCCGTCGATCAACCTCATCCTTTACGCCGTGATCACCAACACTTCGGTCACCCGGCTTTATTTGTCCGCGGTCGTTCCGGGACTTTTGATGGCGGCCCTGTTTTCGCTGATGCTGGTCGCGGTCTGCGTGGCGCGTCCGGCCATGGGCGGACGCCGGATCCGGTTCGTTTGGCGTGAGGCCTGGCGCGGATTGCCGGCGCTGTTGCCTCCGCTTGCCGTTTTCATCTCGATTATCGGCTCGATCTATGCAGGGCTTGCGACGCCCACGGAGGCGGCCGCGCTCGGCGTCGTCGTCTCCGCGGCAATCTGCGTGTGGCGGGGCAAGTTGAGCCTCGAAATCTGCAGATCGGTC